>CAZYSK010000067.1:190-32342 GCA_964649415.1 uncultured Anaerolineales bacterium | reverse complement strand
TCCAGTGGCCCAGCCTGGCTTTTCAGGAGCTTGTCCCCAATGTGTGACGGTCGCACTGAATCTGTTGCACAACCCGCGCGAGTGTGGTATAATGGTGCAGTCTTTGTTCTGCACGTGATCGTGATAGAGGGCAGTATGGATTCACTGCAGATCCGGCGGCGCTTTGTGAGTTGCTTTCAAAGAGCCTGGCTTGTGCCCGCTCCGTCATGCCCCCGTACTTCGCTCCTCAACACAGTGGCAAGTGTGCGTATTGTCAGTTGGGCCTGCGAGTTCCTGCTCTGCACTGGCGTCAGCCTGGCCCGATTCCGTCCCGCTTGTTTGTTCATCGCAGCCTCAACCTAGCCATTTCGATAGATGCTGAACAACGAGAAGTCGTGAGACGCGCCCGGCCCCACGTGTTCTCGCGGCTTGATGAACCTGACACGAGGTGTCTAGCCTGTGGCTGAGATCGTGGCGGTTCTGGACGAGACCCTTCTGGATGCTTGGGGCAACTTCGCTCTGCTGTTGGTGCCTGCTGCATTTGCCGGCGCGGGCGCTATGGCACTTTGTGCGTTTCTCCGGCTGGCCGGGTTCTCGGGGAAAAGCGCATCAGCCCAGACTGCTCAGTGGATACGAACAGGCCTGAAGTGCATACTCTTGTACTTCCTGCTGGCATCTGGTATCCTCTTCAGGTTCCATGGAAGGTTGCACGACCTCTTCTTGAGTACCTCCGGCCTGCCTTTCGATGCGCAACTGGCGATCTTGGCATTCCTGGCGTTCCTTCTCGTGCTGGCTTTGGTTCTTGCCTATCTCCTGTTTCCTATCCGCTTCTGGCTTTCCTGTGTAAGGCAAAGCGCGAGAAGGGACAAGGTAGAGGTCTCCCAGGGACTTGTATGGCGATGGAAAGAGACGGTTACGTGGAAGTGGCGAGAAAGACGTTTGCTCATTCCGGCATCGTTTGGTGCCTTCGTCGCCCTGGTGCTGGCATTGGCGCTCGACGGCGAAGGCTCATTGATCCTCTTCTTGCTCGCTGTAGTCTTCTCGCCTGAGCAGGTTCGCCCTTCTCTCCGTCTGGAACCCAACCATGACAGATTCCGTCGGTGGATGCTTTCTGCCGTGTGGGTCTACTACTGGGACACGGTCTGTATTGGCTGGCGGTGTGGTTGGTCTGGGCTGCTGTTTATCACGCTGCCAGCGCTTCTCATGCCTGTGGGGACGCTCTTCTTCAGGTCTGCCTCACTCCTGCCTTTACCGCCGCTTGATCTGTATCGAGGTAGCCGTAGCCCACGGGATGCGGGCACCATCCCTACCTTTTGCGATGAGATTTTTGACTTCGTTGATCTGTTGCGCCGCTCACGGAACAGGGAAGCGCGAAGAGAGTGGTACGAACAGCATCGCACAGCTCTCCGTTGCCTTGTGACGTATGCGTTGGGCACAAACTACCCATACCACGTTGTCGTAGACGAACGAATCACCGAACGCACTGAAGGAACACGAACGTGGTTGGAAGCGAGGGAGCGGCTGATACAGCGGTTGGAGGGAGACGTCTTTGCGGAGTTCCTGGCCGGGCCGGGTATCGTCCTCACCGGCTGCGATCACCTCGTCGTCGTATGCACCAGCACCGATATCAGAGGGGCCAGAGGGCCTGGTCTTGTCTTCACGAACGCGTACGAGACGCCCACGCACGTGATCGATCTGCGAGTTCAGTTACGCGCCTTTCACGTTGATGCGTGGACCAAGGACGGCATCGGCATCCGGGTTGTCACTTTCGTCCCATTCCAGATGAGCACGGGCGATGCTAGGCCTCAGCTTGGCGAGGGCTTTCCCTATCGTGCTAGCGATGTCTACAAGGCGGTGACTGCGGAAACAATGCAGGTGTGCCTGGCCCAGACCCCTGAAGACAACACGAAGTGCGAGTGGTACGACTTGCCCCAGTTGGTTGGTGAGCCTATCGTGCGCGACATCATCTCTCACTACGAGTTCGACGAACTCTACGCGCCCTTTGAGCTATATGAAGACTTGAGGAAACACCCGCGTGCTCGGATCGCCGATGAACTGCGGCAAAGACTGGACACCGAACTGCCCAAGTTCGGCATCAAGCGCGTGGGCGGGGGGATCAGCGACCTGGTGCCGATGGACGACGACGTGATCGAGAAACGCATCGAGGCCTGGCGGGCCAATTGGGCACGCAGAATCGCGATACAGAGGGCAGAAGGACAGTCTGTGCGAATAAGTCGGGTAGAACAAGCGCGGGCACAGGCCCAGGTGGAAATCATACTGGATATCGCTAAACGCATTGAGCGGATACGGGACGAGGCCCCCCCTGTCCATACGGATGCTATCCTACAATACTTCGTTGAGGCGCTGGAGAGCCTGCTTCAACGATCGGCGCTGCGCGATTTCCTTCCAGGCGACGTGGACAGCATCATGCGGCGGCTGCAAAGGAGGGTAGGGGGGAGATGATCTCACTGCCTGAAGATCTGCTTAGGTGGGCCCTGTCCGGACGCGGGCGGTCGACGCGCCTGAGGTTGAAGCGTCAGCATCGCTGGCGCATGTTTGCGGTACATGGGCCAATCCTATTAGTGGTGTTCATTGGATGCGCCATCGAGTTTCTCCATGCCCCGTTTGATCTGTCCTACGTGGGGAGTCTTCTGAGACTGGTGAAGGACTGCATCCGCTACGGCTTCATCTTTCTTGTCAGGAGCTTCTTCAGTTCCGTTCCATTGCTGATAGCTTTGATAGCTATCTCACGCCTGGCCTCGCGTTTTGTCCGCGACCTCTACGACACGGAGGATCTGGAGGAGGCCCAAGGTGTCGCTCATCGGAGCATGTTCGGCATGCCAGGGGATGCGCTCAAGCCGCTGCTGATCGTGGAAGAAGGGCATATCACGCTTGGGGCGGGCACGACTTGTGACCGCATCGGCGGTCCAGGGTTTGTGGTGGTTCACGGTGACAGCGCGGCGGTTCTGGAGAGAGGTGGAAGACTGAGCCGGGTCTTGGGCCCCGCTTTTTGCTTCCTTGAGCGCTACGAGCGGGTCTGGGAGGTCATTGACCTGCGACAACAGCACTGGCCACTTGCGGTTACGGCGATGACGAAGGAGGGAATCCCTGTTTCCTGCCAGGCTGACATCACTTTCAAGATTGACGACCGGGACGCTGGCCAACAGGGCGAGGTGCCGGCGAGGTCGCTGGCGCACACGGATGAGGCGGTCTTCAACGCAGCCACAAGCACATGGGTCCGTATCCACGAGCCGGATCACCCGGAACAGACCAGGAAATGGACGGGGCGCGTGATGATTGGCGAGGTTGAGGGGATCCTGCGGATGGTCTTGGCTGACTACCGTCTCGATTGGCTGATGCAGCCGCCCTGGCCAGGCCGGGGGAATCCCCGTGAGGAGATCCGGGAACGTCTTGAAAAGCGCTTGCGCGAGAAACTCTCGGTGGGCAATGACAAGGGGGCCCGGATCCTCAACGTTGATCTGGGTGAGATTGACGTAAAGGATGAGAAAATCTATGCCCAGTGGGTCGAAGCCTGGCAGGCCGATTGGAGACGGAGGGCAGTAGAGGACCAGGCAGAGGGGGAGGCGGAGATAGCGCGTCTGGATGCTGCGCGGGTGCAGGCACAAGCAGAGATGGTGCTGACGCTTATTGAGACGATCCGGCCACTTGTCAGCAGTGAAGAAGAACTACATCCCTACCTGATGGCCATGCGTTTCACTGAGACCTTGCGCTGGATGGCCTACGATCCGCATAAGCGTATGTTCTTGCCGCCCGAGACGCTGCGGATGCTGAGCCAATTGGAGCAACTGCTGGCGAATACGCATAGTTTGGTTGGCGATGGGCTACCGGGCACGGATGATGCTGGCTCCGAGCTTGGACGTCTGCTGCCAGAGATACGAGGGGCATGAGAGTTGCCACCAGCGCAGGATGATGGCGCTCTCCGAGATCCTGGATCGCTGGAGGCGACACGATCAACTTGCTGCCTCAACCGGCGCATCTGAGTTACTCCGCTACGCGGCCATGCTGCGGTATGCAGATGCTTCTGCAGTGTAGTCTGAAAGAGCTTGCGAGATCAAGGACTATTCGGTGATTGGTGGTGTTCTGGCAGACCGGCATAGAGCCACTGGAGTGTAACCATGCCTGTGATCACGGGATTGCCCCCAGACCTGGCGCCTAGAGCACTGGTGTGCGAGAATGGGCTGCCATCTGTAGTCTCCGCTGCCACGATGAAATGCTCAGAGTACTGGTGCCTGGGCGACGTGAATAGGGCTATTCGATGCATTGAAGAGGCCCACGCGTTCGCGCGAGCCTGTCATCATTCTGCAAGTGAGAGCGTCCTTTGTATCTGGATGGGTGACCTGTATCGAGAGACTGATCGATGGGGACCGGCGCTGGACTGTTGTCAAGAGGCTGCCAAAGCGCTTGGCTTACTGCCTGGCTACCAGAACAAGCGCCATATCGAAGCTGTCGTCGTGTACCTGCGGGGCTTGCTCCACTGTGCGCTAGGATCCAGGACCAAGGCGCTGGTCGATTACCAGCGTGCGATCAAGGCCTTTGGCGAAGCGATCAAGTATTGGGAGGATAATCGCTTCAGAGACCCATCGCGAACACAAGAATGCAGTCAGCAGATAGACAAGTGCCAGCACGCACTCAGTTGGATCAACGCCCTGTGCCGGTGTCTGGCGGATGACCTTTCGCTGGTCGATGGCGCAGCAGCCGTGCATATCCCCGTGGTCACAGGGAACGGCTATGGGCTCCTGCGTGCGGAGCCGAGAGGCTGCTTGATCCCCTCGGAGATCGATATCGATGAGCGGAGATACCGTTTGTATCACCCGGAAGACGGCATGCCGTTTGGCACCAACCTGTGGCTCCCGTGGGATGCTCGCAGCTTTGCAGTCCGCGTCCCACGAGATCGGTGGGCTGGACCACACAGCAACGAGGGGGACTACGTCCTGGCGGCCTGGGCGCGAGGTGCTGTCCCACCGGCGACGGGGCACGCGGTGGTATGGAACGTCGATCAGAAAGAGTGGGAGTATGGCAGGTTTGTCCGTGATCCGGGGACGGGAAAGATCCAGTTTCCCCCCGTTGCCCCAATTGTGATCGGTGGCGTGCCTGAGGAGGAAACGGTCACGTGGCAGGATATCGGTATCGTGAGCGCACTTCTGAAGCCGGCATAGGGCAGATGATGGTAACGCGGTGCCGGTGGTCTTGGTTTACGTTGGCAAGCGCAATGGCACATCGAGGTTACCGCTTGAGCTCAGGACACTGGAATGTGTTGCATAACCCCGATAAGTGTGGTACAATATTGTAGCCTCTGTTCCGCGTGTAGCTGTGAGAGGGGTCAGTATGAACGCTTCTGCAATCCGTCGGCGCTTTGTAGGTTACTACGAAGGACTTGGCTTTCACCCGCTGCCCCGCGCCCCTATGCTTCACCCATCTATTCCCATGTCTTACGTGATGAGTGCCGGCCTAGTTCAGATAGAGACCTCCCTGGCCCGGGTGGACGAAAGACCCGGCGACCAATTCGTCCTCGTTCAGGAGTGTTTTCGCCACTTCGATCTCGACAAGGTCGGAACTGACGGCACGCACCTGAGCTTGTTCGAAATGCCCGGTGCATTTGTCTTTGGTCCAAACGGGAAAGCCGAAACCATTCGGCGTATGTGGACACTGGCCACGTCTGTTCTCGGCATAGATCAGAGCCGCATCTGGGTCTCCTATTTTGAGGGCGGGGCGGTCTTGGGCGAGCATCTGCCGGGGGACGGGGTCACACGTCGAGCCTGGATCGAGGTAGGGGTGCCCGGGGATCACGTCATTGGCCTGGGACCGGATGACAACTACTGGGTGCAAGGCGGCGGGATTGACGGTATGGAGACCCCCCGCAAGGCAGGGCCGAACACGGAGTTGTTCTATGACCTGGGTGCCGAAAAGGCCTGCGGGCCGGCTTGCAGGCCGGGCTGCAAGTGCGGACGCTTTGTCGAGTTCTCCAATTCCCTCTTCATCTCCCGCGAACTCGATCCCCAGAGCAGGTCTCTGCGTCAGATGGCGGAGCCCTTCGCTGAGACGGTCATCGGCACCGAGCGCGTGGCCATGATTTCGCAGGGCGCTGCGTCGGTGTTTGAGACGGATGCCTACCGGCCCCTTGTGGACACGATCCATGGTTTCGTGCGTGCCTCTCACATGCCGGAATCACTGGTCCGTGCCAGCGAGCACGTGATTGCGGACTATTCCAAGGCACTGTATACCCTGGTCGCGGACGGGGCTCCTCCCCCGGGCAAGAACGGCCGGGAGAGAATCGTCAAGCTACTGATACGGGGCATCGTGACGCGGCAAATTGTCCTCGGCATCGAGTCCGGGGAATTCCTGCCGGGAGTGATGGGCTGTATTTCCCGGACGGTTCATCGCTCCCTGCGGGCGACGCCGGAGGACGAGAAGCGCTTGATGACCTATTTCTTGGGTGAGTCCCAGCGTTTCATGAGAACCGTGGTGCGCGGGCGACGCCAACTTGACCGATTCCTGAGTGATAATGGTGGGCATACGCTCACTGGTTCTCAAATCCTGTTCCTGGAGAAGCGAAAGGGCCTGCCTCACGTTCTCACAGCTATGATGCTACGGGAAAAGGGGTTGGCGTTTGCAGAAGCGGAATACCAGGCTGAATTGGATGCCTGGAGGCAAGCGCGGCGCAATTGAAGTTCTGTGCGAAGACCGGGGGTTCCGCTCTGGCCCAGACGATCTGGGCTTGAGTATAACCTGGGGGGATATCTGTAGCCAGAGCGTGGGTGTTTCTCCAGGCCGAGTGAACGCCAATGCGGCCCCGTTGGCGCTCTAGCAATTGGTTTACGCAAACATCACCGATTCTGCACTAGGTCTAGCTAAACTTGGGGGGGAGTAGCATATGTCTGCCTCTACAGGGCCTGGCGAAAAGCGGTTTCTTCAACCGTTGGTAGGTACAATCGGCTCGATCCTGGAGTTGCCGGTCGGCATCTGGCTCCTCGATGAGGTCAAGCAAGCTCTGCGCCTTGTTGCATCCGAGGGCCTGCCGGGTGACTATATGCGCACGGCGGCCCTGCCTTTGGACGAAATCAGCGTCGGGTCGGAGGTGTTCAAGACGGGGCGCCCGATTGTAGTCAAAGACATCGCCTCGGACGCCCGCTGGGCGTTCAAGGAAGAGGCATCCGCCGTGGGGCTTGAGTCGGCCATGGTAGTGCCGTTACGGGTGAAAAACACGGTCGTGGGAGTCATGGACGTCTATGCGTACGAGGCTAGAGACTTCAGCGATTCTCAGCAGGCTCTGGCCCAGGGTCTGGCCGCGCAGGTAGCTGTCGCGCAGCGATGGATACGGGATCTGGCGGTCCTGAACGAAGTGAGCCTCTGGATCAACTCCGACCTGAAACTGCCCAGGCTGCTCGAGCATATCACACAGTCTGCGGCGCGCGTGTTGGATTGCCAGCACGTCAGCATATTCCGGATGGATGAGAGCGCCGATGTGCTCAAAATGGCGGCGCGGTCCGCGGAGGGCGTGGAGCAGAGGAGCTTTGCCATTGGGGAGGGATTGGCCGGTTGGGTAGCCCAGAATGGGGAGCCGGCGCTCGTCATGGACGCGGTGCATGACCCGCGGTTTGTCCGTGGCTGGTCTTCACAGGCCTCTGAACGCTCAATGCTCGTGGTGCCCATCAAGACCTTGGGCGACGAGGTTGTCGGGGTGATCTCGGCCGACAAGGACGGCCTGGCGGCCTTTGACGAACGGGACCAGGTGCTCCTGGAGACACTGGCAGGTCAGGCGGCGGCCGCATTGCGCAACGCCAGGCTGATCGAGCAGGAGACCAGCCGGTCGGCGGCCCTGGAGAGGTTGCATCGGATCGGGGAGGAACTGCTATCGGCCGAGGTGTCGGCGAGAGGATTGCCAAGGGTATTGCAGCACGTGGCGCGGAGCGCCAGGGATGTGCTGGGTGCCGACCTGGTTGACGTGTATCAGTACGTCGAAAGGGAGGAGCGGTACATCCTCCCGCCGATCCTGGAAGGGGAGCGGCGGGTCCCCGATGTCGTCAAGGAGCACATCTTCGGGGACGACATCGCGGTAGAAGTTGTCAAGCGCGGCGAGCCGCTTTATACGCGCGATGCCCAGGCTGATCGCTTGCTCAGCGGCTCGTTCACCGTCGAGCGTCCTGAGCGCCCGGACCGGCGCTTCGTCGTGCGCGAGGGGGTCCTGTCTTCGGCTTCCGTGCCGCTCAAGGCCGCTGGCGAGACCGTAGGTGTCATGTTCGTCAACTACCGGACCCGCCAGGAGTTTCCACCTGATCAACGGAGGGTCATCGAACTGCTTGCCAACCAGGCGGCCATGGCGATCCACAACGCCCGCGTGTATGAGCAGATCCAGAGGCGGATCCAGGCGCTAGAAGCGCTGAACAAGGTGGGGCAGCGTCTGAGCACCGTCGAGGTGACGGGGGAAAGTCTTGAGGATCTGCTGCAGCAGATTGCACAACAGGCCAGGGGTGTGTTAGGCGCTGATCTGGTTGAGCTGTATCGCTACAGTCCAGGCAGACGGGATCGCGTCGCTGATCACGTCTCTGGAGGAAGAATGCTGGTGGAAGTCAAGCCGTCCAAGAAAATCCTGCCTGACGACGTGGCGATGCAGGTCCTTACGTTGAGTCGCCCCCTCTTCGCTGCGGACGCGCAGCATGAACCGCTTCTTTCGGCCCCCTTCAAAATCGCCCGAGAGGGCATGCCGGAGCGGCGCTTCATCTTCAGGGAGCAGATCGCCTCCACGGCCGCGATTCCGTTGCTGGTCGGCGACGAGGCGGTGGGTATCTTGTTCGTCAACTACCGCACACCACAAGGGTTCCCGGCGGAACAGCAGGAACTGATCCAGTTGTTCGCCAACCAGGCGGCGGTCGCCATTCGCAACGCTCAGCTATTCCAGCAACGCGAGACGCTTCAAGATATCGCACGTGACATCACCTCCGTGCTGGACAGAGACAAATTGCTGCAGCGGACGTTGGAGCGGTCCCTAGAACTCCTGAATTGCGAGTTTGGGTCCATCAGCGTGTTCGATCCGGGAACCGGAAGCCTGGAATTCAGGTACGCGATGGGCAAGTCTCCCGACAGGAGCATCGATCTGGGTGAGGGATTGATCGGCACCGCAGCCCAGACGCGCGAGCCGGTGCGCGTCACGGATGTGTCGCAGGATCCCCGGTACAAGTGTCACGTGGAGGCCACCCGGTCGGAGTTGGACGTTCCGATGCTGGCGGGCGATAGGCTGGTCGGCGTGCTCAATGCCGAAAGCAGCCGGCTGAACGCCTTCAGCGAGGCCGACCAGCACCTGGCAGAGGCCCTGGCGGCGCAAGCGGCCGTGGCATTCCGCACCACCGAGCTGTACGAGGAGACCCGGGCCAGGCTCCAGGAACGTGTGGACGATATTCGAGTCCTCCAGGAGATATACGCCCTCATTGGAAAGGCGCCGCTGGAAAGCTTGCTGAAGCGCATCGCGGAATACGCGGCCCGGCTTACCCCGGCCACCTACACCGGCGTCTGGTTGCTGGACGAGCACGGCACTGAGCTGCGCTTCGGGGCCATGAACGCGGTGGAGAAGGAACCGACGCGCAGCACGTCCCGTCTGCCTCTCTCTGGGAACAGCATCAGCGCGCACGTGGTTGCGACGGGAGAAACCTACGTCTGCCGCGATGTCCAGGACGATCCGTATTACCAGGAATGGTACGCCGAGGTGCAGTCTGAACTGGCGGCACCCTTGCGTTATGGTGACCGGGTGATTGGGATCCTGGACCTGGAGAGCACGGAGGCTGGAGCATTCGCAGAGGATCACGTGCGCCTGGTTGAGGCGCTTGCCGGGGCAGCCGCGGTGGCCATTGAGAGCGCACGTGCCTATGGGGCTATGCAGGCGTTTAGCGATGCTATGCAGGTGCTTAATGGGGTTGGGCAGACACTGACGTCCGGCATTCGCCTGAAGCAGGACGAGATCCTGGAGTTGATCTACGAACAGACGAAGAGGCTGACTGGCGCACAGGATATGTACATCGCCTTATACGATGAGGAAAAGGGGGAGATCCACTTCGGCCTGGCGACGGAGCATGGCGAACGGGTGCAATACGAATCCCGCCCGGCGGATATGGAGACGCGAGGCAAGACCGAAGAGGTCATCTTTACCAGGGAACCCATCTTGCATCGCACCCTGGCGGAGTCCGAAGCCTGGTATGGGCAGCCGGGACACCAAGAGTTCATTGGACGAGTTCCACTCTCTTGGCTGGGTGTTCCGATGGTGGTGGGTGAGAAAGTACTGGGCGTGCTCGCCCTGTGGGATTGGGAGCGAGAGCATGCCTACGATGATCGAGACTTGCAGGTCTTCTCCTCCATGGCCAGCCAGGCCGCCATCGCGCTGGACAACGCAGAGCTCTACTACGACGTCAACCGCAAGCTGGCGCGTCGCGTGGAGGCCTTGGCGGCGCTCAACGAGGTGGGGAGAACATTGACGTCGGGGATTCGCCTGAAGCAAGACGAGATCCTGGAACTGATCTACGAACAGGCGAAGAGGCTGACGGGCGCGCAGGACATGTACATCGCCTTGTACGATGGGGAAGCGAACACGATCCACTTCGGCCTGGCGACGGAGCAGGGAGAACGGGTACACTACGAATCCCGCCAGGCGGATATGGAGAGGCGGGGCAAGACCGAAGAGATCATCCTCACCAAGGAACCCATCTTGCATCGCACGTCGGCGGAGGCCGAGGCGTGGTATGGGCAACCCGGACACCAAGAGTTCATTGGACGTTTGTCAGGTTCTTGGCTAGGTGTTCCTATGGTCATAGGCGAGAGGGCGCTGGGCGTGATCGCTATGCAGGATTGGGAGCGAGAACATGCCTACGATGAGCAGGACCTGCAAGTCCTACTCTCCATGGCCAGCCAGGCTGCCATCGCCCTGGACAACGCCCGGCTGTATGAGCAAGCGCGCGGCGAGGCCATCGCCGCCAAGCAACTGGCGACGCTGGGCACCGCAATGGCGGCGCTGCGGCACCGCATCAACAACACCTTCAACATCATCGTCCCCAACGTGACGCGCCTGCGCAAGCGCGTGGACGTCGCGGACGAAACCATCGCCGAGATCCTCGACATCATCGAGCGCAACGCCCGCTATACCTCGGAGATCATCGCGCGCATCCAGGAGCCGCTGCGGGAGATCGAGGTTCAGGCGGTGGACGTCAATGCCGTGCTGAATGACGTGGTGGGCAGGACGAGAGAGCGATGGCAAGCCGACCCGGTTCGTTCGGCGATAGCGGTTACTCTGGACCTGGACGACTCCATTCCGCAGATCCAGGCCCCCATTGGGCAGGTCTCCGAGGTCTTTCGCAACCTGGCTGACAATGCCTATCGTGCGATGGAGGACGGCGGTCGGTTGACTGTTGCCAGCCGTCTGACGGACGGCAGCATCTGCGTGCGCGTTCGGGATACGGGGCCAGGCATTCCATCCAGAGTTCAGCAACGCCTGTTCGCCAAGCCCGTCCCTTCCAAGGAGCCGAGAGGGGGGAGCGGGCTGGGGTTGTGGTTGAACAGCCTGATGTTGCAAAGTCTGGGCGGTGATGTTAAAATAGAGCGCAGCGACTCCACGGGAACGACCATGCTGGTTCATATCCCAGCGCCAGGGGCAGGAGGGGAGGTGTCGCGATGAGAACGCGCATTCTGATCATCGACGATGAACCTTGCTGGATAGAGTTCGCCAAGAACGACTTGAACCAGTTCGAGATAGTCGTCGCGCCTGACAAGGAGACTGCCATCACCGAGCTTGAGGCGAACCAGTTCGATCTGGTCATCGCGAGTTCCCGCCGCCTGGACGTGCTTGAGATCATCGCCGAGAAATACGCCGATAAGCGGGTCGTGGTGACGACCGTCCAGCCCACGACTGAGGAGGCCCTGGCGGCTTACCGGCTGGGGGCCAAGCGCTATTTCGCCAAATCCTTCGGTGACCGGGACCTGGTTGAGCACGTCGAGGGTATTATTCCCTCGTCCGCCGCGATAGGGCATCGACGTCATGATAACCGCGAAGGAGGGGGACAATGACAGATGGACCTAACAGAGTCTTGGTAGTGGATGACCTGCCCGACTGGCGCGCGACGCTCAGTGGCTTGCTGGAGGACGCAGGATATGACGTCCAGTGCGCCGGGTCTCAGGAGAGGGCGCTGGAATTGCTTGGGACTGGTCATTTTGATCTAGCGCTGCTGGACGTGCGACTGGACGAGACGGACGAAGGTAACACTGAGGGACTGGATCTGGCAGCCGAGATCAGGCACCGCTGGCCTGCAATCCGAGTCGTAATGATCACGGGCTATGGTACATCTGATATAATGCGTCGGGCGATGGAACCGGATGCACAGGGCCAGCGACTTGTGGCCAACTATATCCCCAAGACAGAAACTGAGGATCTGGTGCGGGTTGTGGGGGAAGTACTAGCGCGGTAGGGCAGAGGGGGTAGGCGGAGTCTGGTGCACAGAGGGCGCGTTCTTGTCGTGGATGATCTGCCCGACGTGCGCGTGACGCTGTCGGGTCTTCTGTCAGACGATGGTTACGACGTACGCTTGGCGTCCAGCAGAGCCGAAGCTCTGCACATGGTGGATGCCGAGCGTTTTCACGTCGCAGTCCTGGACGTCCGCCTGGACGAGGCTGACGAAGAAAACCGCGACGGCCTTGTGCTCATGCACGAGATCAGAGAGAAGGACCCCAGCGTGGCTATCATCATCTTGACCGGCTACGCGGACGTCAAGATGGTGCGTGAGGCCCTCCAACCGGACCACGACGGGGTTGCGCCAGCCTTTGGCTTCCTGGAGAAATCCGAAGTGAGTCAATTGCCGGGATATGTGAAGCGCGCGGTTGAATGCGCGGCCCCAGATGTCGTCGAATTGATCGCCCAGGGTGAGAATGACCGGGTGGAGTTTAAGTCCAGTATTCGTTGGGACTACAGGCAGAACAGAGTCAACAAGAGATTGCAGGAGGAGATTGCCAGGGCGATAGCCGGGATGCTGAATTGCGGGGGCGGGCATCTGCTCCTTGGCGTCGCTGACGATGGCACGATACTGGGTATTGAAAGAGACTTGCAGACCCTGCGCAAGTCAGATATCGACGGATTCCAACTGTTGCTGACCGATATTGTCCAGGTCAATTTGGGTGCGGAATACGTGCTGTATATCCACCCACGTTTCGAGTTGATGGATGGCAAGCGCATCTGCGCCGTCTCCATTGACGAAAGCCCAAGGCCGGTTTTCTTGGGCAAGGGTGACTCTCACGAGTTCTGGGTGCGTATGGGCAATTCGACGCGGAACCTGGATGTTAGGGCGGCCATGTGCTACATACGGGAGAGGTGGGACGCAGTCGAGTGAGTCTGAGTGGCTTGTCCGGTGATCCTTTTCCACAGTCGCAGGCGATGGCGCGAGGGGGCGTAGCGATGTACAAGATACTGGTAGTAGACGATGAGCCTGACTTCCGGGATACATTGCGCGGGCGGCTCTCCGATGAGGGGCATACCGTGCGGGTGGCATCCAATGAGGGACAGGCACTGGACGCGGTCATACAGGAGCCCTTCGATTTTGCGCTCATTGATGTACGTCTGCACGAAGGTGGCGAGGAGGACGAAAGTGGTTCGAGTCTGGCGATGGCTTTCCGCGCTCTGGATCCGAAGGTCCACGTCATCTTGCTAACGCGCTATGTGAGGGCCAAGCAAATCGTCCGCGCGATTCGGTATCTTGGGGTAGAGCAATTCGTCGAGAAGACGCCAGATGTGGTCAAACAAGTCTTGGAGATCATCGCGGAGACGAGAGACAGGCCGGGGATATGCGACGAGCCAAGAGAACCACAGCTTAAGAATTTCGGCGATGAATCCAGGCTGTCCCTGTCTCTTGTGGCAAGGCAGCACTTGGCGATAAGATCGCGTGGCTATCACGTTTGCTCCCGGCGGTCGGGCAGGGCGCTGGTGCTAGACGTCGAGCGATATGCGAGGAGGACCGAAGTTGCCAGGCAAGACTGGAACAACCTGCGTTTGCAGGTCGAGCAGATCGGTCGCGACCTATGGCGTGACGTATTCGGTGAGCAACCCGAGGCCAAAGAGACCTATCTGACGGCCCGTGCCAGCAGCCAGTTGCTCTCGCTGCAATTTGAGACTCCCAGGGAGTATGTGTGTCTTCCAATGGAGTTCATGTACTCGGATGCCCCTCAGGAATACCTGGTGCTTCAGCATCCGCTTGCCCGGTTTGTGTGTGAGGCTACCCCAAAGCGCGAAGCGATCTCGCCTCGCGTGCTGGCACTGACGAAAGAACTGCGCGTGCTGATCATCGCGTCGAACACGACTTCGAAGACTCTGCCTCCGATTGATGGGGCTGATGCCGAGGCACAAGAGCTATCCAGTTATTTGAAAGGCCAGGATCGTATCCCGGTTGACGTGAAGCTCATCGCCACGGAACAAGCCACATACGAACGCGTCAGAGCAGAGTTGAAGGCACAGAACTACGACGTGGTACATTATGCAGGGCATGGTTCCTATGAGGCCGACTCTCCCGAAGAAAGTAGCCTCTACTTCTGGGCTGAGGCGGACAAGCAAGGGGGCATCGTGCCTATGCGGGCGACCGAAGTCAGGCTGCTACTTGGGCAATCGGGGGTGCGCCTCGTCTATCTGAGCAGTTGCTACGGCACAGCGTCGGGTGGAAAGGTTGCTCTGCTCGATGATGACTTCCTCGGATTGGCCGATGCAGTCGCCCAGGCCGGTGTGCCCTCGGTGGTGGGCTATCGCTGGCCTGTATCCGACGACGGCGCTCGGCGATTGGCCCTGGCCTTCTATAAGTCCCTGCTGGACCAGGGCAGACCAGAAGTTGCGCTTTGGCATGCAAGGTGCGAATTGTCCATTGATCGCAACGATACCACGTGGCTGTCGCCCATCCTCATCCATCAAGTGTAAGGTGCAACGATGCCCCAAGATACCATCGCTCTACTATCCTCCTTCGCCTACGTTTTCGCCGCCATCGGCGTCGCCGAGGGGCTGCGCATGTGGCGCGGCTATTCCGTGGACTTCACGCGCAAGTTCATCCACATCGCCGTCGGCATGTGGGCCTTCGGGACGGTACTGCTGTTCGAGCGCCGCGCCTTCGCCATCATTCCGCCGCTGGCCTTCGTCGTTATCAACGCCTTGTCCTACTGGCGCGGGACGTTCAAGGCCATGGAGACCGGGGAGAAGGGCCAGTTGGGCACCGTCTATTTCCCGATATCGTTCGCGGCCCTGATCTGGCTGCTGTGGGGCAGGCCCGACCTGCTGGTGGCCAGCCTGATGCCCATGACGTGGGGGGACGCGCTGGCCGCGGTGGTGGGGCGGCGCATCGGGCAGCGGCGCTACACCGTCGCCGGGAGCACCCGCTCGCTGGAGGGGTCTGTGGTGCTGTTCCTCATCAGTTGGATCGCGACGCTCGTGCCGCTCCTGCTGCTGGGCCCTGGATCGTTGGGCGCGGTCACTGCTGCGGGAGCCGCGGCCGTGACGGCGCTGGCCGCCGTACTCGTCGAGGCATGTTCACCGTGGGGCATCGACAACTTGACCGTGCCGGCCGTATCGGCACTGGCCCTCGTGCTGATGCTGATGTAGTGCTTGATGCATGCTCACGATTGCGTTGTGGCGGGCCAGGATTGAGCAACACGCATCACGCAGCCCGCAACACCTCTCATTCCTCCCTGATCGCAAACTGCGCGATGCCCTGCAGCCGCGTCTCGATGAAGACGCGGATCTCGTACGTCCCCGGCTCCCACCCCACCGGCGGCTTGCAGTAGTACGAGGTTCTGCCTTTCTCGCCCCAGTCGCGTTCCTCGGCCTGCCCCCAGAGCCACGTGTCCGAGCAGAATTCGATCAATTCCTCGTCTCTGTACCATGCGAAGGTCGTCGGGACGCCGCGCTGCATGGCTTCGAACGTGAAGAACAGGTACACCCGGTGATCGCCGGGCGCGAACTCATTGCCCGGATCCACGGGCTGGCCGGCGGCGTCCTCCTCGGTGGCGAGGGTGATGACCGCGATACGCGCGTCCTCCCCCGCCGGCACGGCCGAGGGCAGCGGGCTGAGCGCCATCTCCGGTACAGGCACCGCCTGCGTCGGGGTAGGGATAAACGGCGGGGTCGCCGTGGGCGCACGCGTGGGCGTCGTGGTTGGCGTGCGAGTCGGGCGTGGGGTGGCCGTGGGCGCGCGTGTCGCCGTGGCCGTCGGCGTCATGGTCGAGGTGGGAAGCGAGACGGGCATGAGGTTCGGGATGTACGCAGCCGCCAGCAGCAGCAAGACGGCCACGGCCTCCAGGCTCAGGGACGCCAGGAGCCAGCGCTTGGCGCGCGTGAAGGCTTCCCGGCGCAAGACGTAATACGGGGCGTGGCGTGCTCTGATGAGTTGGTAGATGGTCAGCCCTGCCGGGATGGCGGAGGTGAGCAGCAACGTGTATGCGAACCAGCGCAACCAGACTGGATACGGGGCGGCCAAGTACACCTCTTGTGACACCAGCAGCAGAAACCAGGTCTTTCCGAAAAACCCGGTTTCTTGTTAACAATTCGACAGTGACAAACCTGGCTTCTTATTGGGGGGTCTCTGGCCCAGACCTGACCAGTGCAACTATACCACAGAAGACTCAGTTTGGGTAGTCACCCCGCCGCCCGTTGCCAAATGCGCAACACGCCCTCGGTTGCACGCGGTCGACGTCGGCTGTGGATGGGGTCTACAGGTTCTCCTTGATAGAGACGGCCACAGTGCGTGGGACGCCGGGCACGGCAGCCAACTGCTCGACGCTGGCCGCGCGGATCGCGCTGAGCGATCCAAAGGTTTTGAGGAGCGCGTTGCGCCGCGCCGGACCCACGCCGGGGATGCCGTCCAGTTGTGACGCCACGCCTGCCCGACGCCGGCGCGTGCGGTGGTGTGTGATGGCGAAGCGATGCGCCTCGTCCCGCACGCGCTGCACCAGGTACAGGCCCTGGGAGCGGCGGGGGAGCAGGACCGGTTTCCCCCGCCCTGGGAGGAAGATCTCCTCGCGCTGCTTGGCGAGCCCGGCCACGGGGATCCTGTCAAGCAGGTCGAAGGCCTTCAGCACCTCGACCGCCACGCCTAGCTGCCCCTTGCCGCCATCCACGATGAGCAGATCAGGCAGCTTGGCCCATCCCTTGATGTCCCGGCTACCCAGCGCCTCGTCCGACGTGGCGATCTGCCAGCGGCGGAAGCGTCGCTCGAGCACCTCGCGCATGCTGGCGTAGTCGTCTTGCCCGTGGACGCTGCGCACGACGAAGCGCCGGTAGCCCGACTTGCGCGGCACGCCTTGCACGAACACGACCATGCTGCCGACGATCTCTGTCCCCTGCGTGGTGGAGATATCGTAGCACTCGATGCGTGCCGGGGGCTTTGGGAGTTCCAGTGCCTTCTGGATCTCGGCCAGCGCCTGCTCGTGCTTGTGGGCGTCGGCCTGCCACTGGGCACGCAGGGCGGCGAGCGTCTCCGTGGCGTTCTCCGCCGCCAGCGCCACCAACCGGCGCTTCTGGCCCCGGCGGGGGACCTGGAGCGCCACCTTGGCTCCGCGCTTGGTTCTCAACCACTGCTCGATGATCAGAGCTTCCTCGATCTGTTCCGGCAGCAGCACCTCGGGCGGGATGTACGCTGCCTCCTCGTAGAACTGCTTGAGGAAGGCGGCCATCACCTCCCGCTCGTCTTCGTCCTGTGTCCCCTCCAGCAGGAAGTATTCCCGTCCCAGCAGTTTGCCGCTCCGGATGAAAAAGACCTGCACGCATGCGTCGTTCTCCTCGCGGGCGAAGGCGACCACGTCCTGATCGGCGCCAACCGACGAGACGATCGTCTGCCGCTCGACGACCTGCCGCACTGCCTGCAATTGGTCCCGCAGTGAAGCCGCTTTTTCGAAGTCCCACCCCTCGGAGGCCGCCTTCATCCGCTGTTCCAGGTCCGAGATCACCTCCTCGCTCCGCCCTTCGAGGAAGCGAGCCAGTCCCCGAATCATGGCCCGGTATTCCTCCTGCGTCACCGCGCCAATGCAGGGTCCCAGGCACAGCTTGATGTCGTAGTACAGGCAGGGACGCTCGTCGTGGCCAGTGATCTCCCGATTGCAGGTCAGGTACGGAAATGACTTGCGCAGCAGATCGAGCGTCTGGTGCATAGCCGAACTGGAGGTGAAGGGGCCGAAGTAGCGGCTGCCGTCCTGTTCCATGCGGCGCGTGATGAGCACCCGGGGAAAGGGGTCGGCCCAGGTGATCTTGATGTATGGATAGCGTTTGTCGTCCTTGAGGCGCACGTTGTAGCGGGGACGGTGCTCTTTGATCAGGTTCGCCTCGAGGATCAGCGCCTGCAGCTCTGAGTCCGTGACCAGGAAATCCACGTCGGCGACCTCAGACACGATCGCGCGTACCTTGGGGATGTCCCAGGCGGAAGGCTGGAAATAGGAGCGTACGCGGCTGTGCAGGTCCACCGCCTTGCCGACGTAGATGACGGTGTTGCTGACGTCGCGCATCAGGTAGACGCCGGGCCTGCGGGGGATTGTCTCGATCTGAGTCCGGACGTGATCCGGGACGTTCACCGATCTATCTCCGATGGACGCGACAAGTGTCCGAGGGCGCTATTCGCCCATGATCTGCACGACTAACCGGCGCGACCTGGGACGGGTGTCGAAGTCGAGGAAAACGATCTGCTGCCACGTGCCGAGTGTGAGATGGCCCTCGACGAAAGGCACCGTGAGTGAGGGGCCGATGAGGGCTGCACGCACGTGAGAGTGGCCGTTGTCGTCGCCCCAGCGCAGGTGATGGCGGTAGGCCCGGTCAGGTGGCGCGATCTCGTCGAAGACCTGCTGGAGATCGGCCAGTGCGCCGTCCTCGTACTCGATCGTCGTCAGACCGCCGGTCGAGCCGGGGCAGAAGATGGTGGCGATACCGGCCTGCAGGCCCGAGTCACTCACCAGGCCAGCCACCTGTGCGGTGATGTCCTGGATATCGCAGTGGCCGCGGGTGTGTATGCGTAGTTCCTGAGTGACAACCATCCTCCCCCCTGATATGTGGTGCTATTATAGTCCATGGCTTGCCGAACGGCAAGACTGGCGCGCTGTGTGCACCTGTGTTACAATCTGACGCCGTGGACACTCTCAAAGGACTCAACCCTCAACAACAGAAAGCCGTCACCGCATCCGACGGCCCGGTGCTGGTGCTGGCCGGGCCGGGCAGCGGCAAGACCCGCGTGCTCACACACCGCGTCGCCTGGCTGGTTCTGGAGCTAGACGTCGCCCCCTGGCGCATCATGGCGGTCACCTTCACCAACAAGGCGGCCCGTGAGATGCGAGAGCGGCTGGAGCGGTTACTTGGACCCTCTCGCGCTCGCAGTCTCACGCTGGGCACGTTCCACGCCACGTGCGCCCGTATTTTGCGCCGCGATGCCGACGCCGCGGGTATCCCGCGCGACTACGCCATCTTCGACGCCGATGACCAGCGTCGCCTGGTCAAGCAGGCGATCCGCGACCTGAACCTGGACGACAAGCGCTATCGTCCCCAGGCGGTGCATGGGGCCATCTCTCGGGCCAAGAACGAGCTGATCACGCCGGAGGCATACACCACCGGCTCCTACTACGGTGAGGTCGTCAAGCGCATCTACGAACGCTACCAGGCCCTGCTGGCGGCCAACAGCGGGCTTGACTTCGATGACTTGCTGATGGTGACTGTGCGGGCCTTCAGGCAGAACCCGGATGTACTGGCCAAGTATCAGGAGCGCTACCGGTACATCCTGGTGGACGAGTTTCAGGACACCAATCAGGCTCAATACGCGCTGTTGCAGCAGCTTGCGAGCCGTTATCACAACCTCTTCTGCGTCGCCGATGAGGATCAGTCCATCTATGCCTGGCGAGGCGCGGACTATCGCAACATCCGCCGCCTGCGGGACGATTACCCCGACCTCCTCACCATCCTCCTGGAGCAGAATTATCGCTCGACGCAGACGATTCTGGACGCCGCCCACGCGGTGATCCGTCACAATCCCGATCGGACGGACAAGTCGCTGTTCACGCGCCGGGGGCGTGGCCCCGAGATCGTCGTCCACGAGGCCTACGACCAGGACGACGAGGCCTTGTTCGTGGTGAATACCATCGCCCAACTGGTCGCCCAGGAGGGGGGGCACCCCGGCGACTGCGCGGTGATGTATCGGACGAACGCCCAGTCGCGTGCACTGGAGGATGCCTTCATCCGCGCGGGCCTGCCCTACAAGCTGGTCGGGGCGACCCGGTTCTATGCCCGCCGCGAGATCAAGGACTTGATCGCCTTCTTACGGCTGATCCACAATCCCACAGAGGGCGTGAGTATGGCGCGGGTGATCAACGTCCCGCCCCGGGGCATTGGCCAGAAGACGGTGGCGGCGCTGGAGGAGACGGCGCGGACACGCGGCGTTTCGGTTTACGAGGTGATCCAGGACGTGGTCGACGCGACGGGCCAGGGCCCGAAGCTGGGCGCGCGGGCGCGGCGGGTGTTGGAGTCATTCCTGGAGATGCTGGAAGGTTGGATCTCCGCACGCGATGCCATGGATGTGGCGCAGTTGATAGATCGCGTGTTGCAGGACACCCGCTACGGCGATTATCTGCGCGATGGCACCGAGGAAGGCGAGGATCGCTGGGCCAACGTGCTGGAGCTCCGCAACGTGGCCGCCGAGTACGAGGACATGACGTTGACCGAGTTCCTGGCTGACGTCGCGCTCGTCTCGGACGTGGACAACCTGAGCGACGAGGCGGATGCACCGACTTTGCTCACGCTTCATAGCGCCAAGGGACTGGAATTCCCGGTCGTTTTCATCACCGGCCTGGAGGATGGCCTGCTTCCTCACAGCCGCTCCCTGGACGATCCCGAGCAGATGGCCGAGGAGCGGCGACTGATGTACGTCGGGCTGACGCGTGCCGAGGATCGGCTCTTCTTGACCTACGCCTTCCGGCGTACCCGCTACGGCGAAAGCGAGCCCTCGGTGCCCAGCCGGTTCCTGGAGGACGTTCCCCCTGAGCTGATTGGTGGTTCGTGGGGACGTAGAGGCGCGCGCGCACGATCAAAGCCCGCAACGGGCGTGGTGGCCGCGCCCAGGAGCAGAACCCAAGGTTTTCGGGAAGGCCCCGGTTTCTCCCGCGTTCGCGCTCGCCCCTCTAGCGAGTTGCAGTTCCGTGCAGGCCAGCGCGTGCGGCACGCGACCTTCGGCGATGGATTGGTCATCCAGAGCCGGCCCGACGGCGGCGACGAGATGGTGACGGTGGTCTTCGACGAGGCCGGGCTGAAGCGGCTGATGGCGGATATCGCGCGCCTGGAGCGGCTGGACGCGGAAGAAGCGTCACCGGATGCACGATGAAACCTCATCCGCTGGCGGAATGATGGTGCCGTCCATAGGCACAGGGTGTCCTCACAGCCTCTGCGTTGACTGCAATGATGGATATGGATACTGGGTGTTCGATCTCCTTGGATGATCTGGACGGGCCGCGCCTCCTCCGGCGGGAGGAGCTGGTGGCCTCGCGGCGACTGGATGCGTTGTGCTTCCCGGAGTTTGCGGGGGAGGCTGAGCAGGCGGACGGACTGCATCTGGGGGAAACTGCCTCCGCGTGCGGCGAATCCGCGCACACCCCGCCCCGGCGTGGTGGGATGCAGGTCATCTGCCACCAGGGGGAACCTGTCTCCCAGATCGGCATCTGGCACAGTCAGGTCAGCGTGTACGGCAGCCCCTTGCGCGTCGCCAGCATCGGCAGCGTGTGTACCCACCCGGACTACCGGGGTCTAGGACTAGCCACACGGCTGCTCGATCACTGCGCCCGCCAATTGACCGCCGAAGGTGCTCGTCTGATGCTCGTCTCTGGTGACCGCGAGCTCTACAGGCGGGCTGGCTGTGTCGCTTCCCAGGAGTTTGAGCACGTGGTGCTCAAGCCCGGTCAGGTCGATCTGAGGGTAGACGGCCTTGCGCTCCGCCCGGCGACCGAGTCGGATGCCTCTCTGTGCTCCCGTCTTTACCAGACAGAGCCGGTGCGCTTTGTGCGGTGTGTAGAGGTGTTCACCCGGCACTTCTGCCAACCTGAGGAGTTCCCCCAGGCGGAGGATTGGATTGTGGAACTGAGAGGTCGCCCGGTGGCCTACCTGTTCCTGAGTTTCCCCTGGGAGAATCTGCGCGAGCCGGACTCGGGCGTGCGGGAGGTGTACGAGTATGCTGGCAGCCGGGTTGCGCTCGCCGGCGCGCTGGCCGAGGTTATGGCCCGGCTGGATCTGCGGGGACTGCGGATGTTCGTGCCTTGGCAGGATGCGGACTTCCTGCGTCTGCTTCACGAACGGGGTGTCGCCGGAGTGCGTCTGCCTCTGCCCGAGCACACCATGCGCATTGTCAATCTTCCTGGCCTGATGTCCGACCTCCGGGACTACGTTGAGGCGTGCTTCGACGCGCGCCTTTGGCGCGGGCTTCGCTTTGAGCAGGAGGGGGACCGGTTTCGCGCCGTGCTGGGTCGGGAGCGGCTCGAACTGGACGGGGGTGAGATAACGCGGCTGGTGATGGGAGCGCCAGCGGACGGACGCAGCCGACCGCAGACGGTCGGTATCAATGTCCGCGGACGCACGGTCAACGTCCGCGGACGCACGATCAATGTCCGCAGTGTCTCAGGCACGTTGGGTGAGATCATCCCGGCGCTGTTTCCCCTGCCCTCGTTCCTGCCGGGGCTCAACTTCCGGTGAACGCGGACGTCCGTGTCTGATTCCTGGCCCCGCTGCAGAGAGGAACCACGAACCAGGGCGAACTCGACCGTCACCATCCTGCCGTCACCCTTGTCGTGAGCAGAATCGCGGGCATAAGGGGCGTCAGGCCGATTGCCAATCCCCAGATGGAATCTGTCTGGACGAAGCGAGGCAGGCCACTATCTGTCAGCCTTCCCCACCAGACGCGCGGTAGTCTGCCGCGGGGTGAGCCAGCCTAGTGTCTACTCCCCACTCCGATGCAGCCAGTGATGACGTGGGATGTGGCACTCAGTATCCTGCAGGGGACACGTTCGGTGTCAGTCGCGGCGGAAGACCGGAGGGACAACTTCCTGCAGCAGAGACGGCAGGAGAAACTGGCGCTTTCTCAAGACCTTGGTGTCTCAGCCAGTTTCCTAGCTCTGGGCCGAGCAGCATGGATGGGAAATAGATTTCGTCGCCCTGTCCAAAGACATACGTGCCCAAGTGGTGGACGCAGGTACTCAGCCGGTTCATCTCCAGATCGTGTCGCTCGACCGGGTGGTACACACGTTGCCAAAGGCCGTCTGATGCCAGGCTATACAGGCCCAGGCCGCTCTCGTACAGCCCTGTCACCTCCGTATCGCTGTACTGCCAGGTGACGGTGATGGGACAGGATAGCGTTGGGGACACAGGTTCGCCACCCCGATAGGCGCGCAGGTCAAACGCCGACACGCCCAATGGTGGGCCTGGGGGCAATTCAGACGTCAGGAGCGGCGTGAAACGTATCTCTGTGGGCAGCGTCACTGACGTGGCCGGGAACAAGAAGGCTGTGTGGCCGCTGGCCGAGGTTAGCGCGCCGGTGGCGGTGGGTTGCAGCGTGGTCGTGACGACGATGGGAATCGGAATCTGGGCCTGGTTGTTGCTCTCATCCTGCTCGTCCAGGACCGCAGCGCTGTCTACGTCAATCGTCAGACGGTACAGATCCTCACTGGAACCGGGAAGGGGCATCTCCTGGAGCGAAACTGCTCGAGCACGAGATCCCATGGCCGGGACGGAGACCTGCCGCACCGTCGGGACCAGGGAGCCTTGGGCGTTGTTCAAGTGCAGCGCGCCGGAAATGGGCGGCGTGGGCCAGAGCCCTTCGTTCTCCACCGTCAGGGTGACGGAGAGCACATCGCTCGCGGGCTCCTGGGAATGGATGCACCAGACTGCTTCCAAGACCGTCAGATCGGCTCTAGCGTCCACGCTGACGGTGCTTGAGTTGTTCCAGCGGCGTACGTCGGGCAGCGACTGCGGCGCGTCGGCGACGAGCGACAGATCGTATACCCCGGGTGCGGTGATGGCAAGCGTCGGCAGCGGCAGCGGGGCGATGTCCTCCACATATCGTCCAGGCACATCCTGGATGAGCTGGCATCCCGACCCTGGGCATGCGATGACCACGCCTGTGGCGGTCAACGGACCGAGATTGGCGACGATTCCCGTCACTGGAAGCGTCGCGGTCAGCGCACCGCTATCTCCACAAAGGCTCCATTCTGATGGCGCGTCGTAGGGTAGGGTTGGGGTGAGGTGTGCCAGCGGCTCTACGTCCGCCCACAGTTGGGCGGTCAGGTCGGTGTACTGCGTGTCCGTCAGGGCGGCGGTGTAGTCGGCGTACGCTTGACCTATTGGGGAGATTTCCTTGGAGTTGCTGTGGAACAAGTAGCCGTTGTAGTCTTGGTCGTCGGACAGGCTGTACCAGGCCCAGGCTTGCACCAGCCGGTATTCGTCCTGGGGAAGACCGATATCCGGGTAGGTCTCGTTTAGAAACAGGTCATAGGTCTGGGTCATGAACTGGCTCACCCGGGCAGCCGTGAAAGCCTGTCCCCGCTCGTCCACGAACCACTCTGGCCACAGCACGCCGTACTCGCTGATGATCAGGGGCTTGTTCTGTTCTCCCTTGTCCTTCATCCATTGGCGCAGGGCCACGAGGTGATCTCGCATCACGTCCACGTTATCGCCGTCGTAGACAGGATAAGCGACGCCGCAGCCTGGGTCCACACCCGGTGGTGTGCTGGCACCCCATGAGCCGTACACCTCGCGCAGGATGAAAGCGTGCGTGTTCCACACGTCCACCGGCATCGGCTCGCCGTAGGCCTGGACATACGTATCCCACACGATGTCCAGGTACTCCAGACGACAGGGCGTGGGCTGGACAACAGCGCCGTTGGCGATCAGTGCGCTGGGGTCCAGTGCCTTGATGGTTGTGTAGACGTCGTGGTAGACGTGGGCGTACACTGCAGGGTAGATCGGACTGCCGCAGTAGAGGGAATCCGGCTCGTTGCCCAAGAGCCACAGGGATCCCGGGTGTGCGGCCGCGATCTGGGCGATGATCTCCGGGCTGGGAGCCACTGTGACCTGGGTTGGGTCTTGCGGATCGGCCCCGGCGTGGAGCCGCACCAGTTGGACGTAGGTCAGGCCATCAGGGTGGGGTGGGTTGAGGTTGGTATTCCAATCGCTATACCAACCGGCCTGGAGTTGCTCCACTGCGTAGGTGGTCAGGTCGCTCCCCGAGTCGAAGCCGAAGCGGTCGCGGGGATTCGCGTAGGGTGGGAGGAAGTGATAGCCGGAGTGCAGAGTTCGCACCGGCCATTCCTGTTGGGACGTCGCTATTCCGCTGTAGAGGGAGCCGAAGCGATCCATTCTGTGGACGCTGCGGCTGTCCGTGCGCCCGATGGCGTGCCACCTCCTATCAGGCGGCGCGATTCCGATGGCGCACCGTTTTGATGGCGCACCGGCAGCCACCAGAAGCAGCAAGGCCGCGACGCACATCAGAACCAATCGCTTCACCGTGTCTTTACCCCTTTTGGACTTGCCATTCTGACCAGTGGCGCACCATCCATCATCAGACGGCGCGATTCCGATGGCGCACTATCCCCCATCAGGCGGCGTCATTCCGATGGCGCACTATCCCCCATCAGGCGGCGTCATTCCGATGGCGCGCCATCCATTATCAGACGGCGCCATTCCGATGGCGCGCTGTCTTTCATCCCTGTCCCTTGCCTCCTGCTTCCTGCTTCCTGCCTCCTGCCCTCTTGTGCCGATGGAACGAGTGTGCTATACTCTTACTCGGATCGGAACAATCCGTTCTCACTTATCGCGGTGCTTGTGTATTCCACGCGCTCGATGAACGCGTCCTCGCTGAGTTCACCTGCGCTGAAAGATGACAGGTCAGCCGTATTGACGATCGCGCTGATCTGCGTAGTGGTGGTGTGGCCGTGCGCCAGAATCCTGACTTCGACCTGTGTGAATGTGGCGCATTCCTTCTCCTGTTCCAGCAAGGCCAGTGCGATGTCGAAGGCTGTCCATACGTATTGGGCCGCTTCGCTTCCCTCTATGGTGGAATGGGCGGCCTCGTCAACGGACCTGACAGGTTCTCCACCGGGTGCATGCGTCCGTGGCATCTGCCCTGTCAGGTCTGTGGTGATCTCGACCTGGAGCGGTCCATCAGGAGCCAGGGTCAGTTTGCCGCCCAGGCCGGCTTGAGCGAGCAACTGCGTGGCTTTCCATTGGCACACCAGCTCAACAGGGGCGTGGTCTTCGTGGCCGGGGGCCGCTTCGCTTCCCTTCACAGTGGTAGGAGCCGCTTCGCTTCCCTCCATAGTGGAATGGGCCGCATCGCTTCCCTTCACGATGGAATGGGCACGGTCACTGCGCCCACCGGTAGACGGTGCCACGAGCACTGACAAGGCGAGAATAATGACGATGTTGGCGATCGCCAGCGCGGCAATCGTATGTCTTTGTCTCTGAGTCATCAAGCGCGAGTGTATCACAAACGCCGTCATCGCGCAATAGGATGGCGCCATTCCGGTGGCGCACCAGTCCTGTTCAAGGACGCCATTCTGATGGCCCTAGTCAACCCAAGAAGGCCATTCTGATGGCCCCGATCAACCCAAGAAGGCCATTCTGATGGCCCCGATCAACCCAAGAAGGCCATTCTGATGGCGTCCACAAGCCACCGCGTAGGGGCGCGGTCCCCGCGCCCGCCTGGAACCGATGGGAGTGAGATGGACCATTTGAGCCGCGAGCAGCGTCATGGGATCGTGAGCACGTGTATGGCCAGTTTCTTTCTTGGCTGGGCGCCCATTCTGGGCAAGTTCGCTTATCGGAGCGGGGTCACGCCCTTCACCCTCGCCGCACTTCGGACGGCTGTCGCAGCCGTTCTGATCTGGCTGGCCTTCGCGCTCTTGTGGCGTCGAGAGATTGTCATCTCCTGGCGTGGGCTGCTTGGGTGCATCAGTGTGGGGGCAGTCAATGGTTTGGGCTCCCTGTTTTACTACACCAGCCTCTCGCGTCTCGACGCTTCCCTCGCCGCGTTGCTCAACACGCTCTATCCGCTGTGGGTCGTGTTATTCCTCTTTGCATCTGGGCAGCCACTGACGATGCTCACGTTGGCTCGCCTGGCGCTTTCGATGCTGGGAGTCTTTCTGTTGACGCGCTCAGGGACGGGCAAGTTGGACTGGCTGGGAGTGACTATGATGGTCGCGTCGGCGGCTATCTACGGTTGGCATCTGGTGTTGGGGCAGTGGGTGTTGGCCGATGTGCCATCCCGTACCGCTACGCTGTACATACTGACCGCCATGGCGGGTGTGGTGGGTCTGGCACGGGTGTTGGAGGGACAGCCGGTGGAGCCCGTCACACCTTCCGGTCTATCCGCTATATTGGCGCTAGGACTGACGACTGCCCTGTCGCGGCTGGCGATGTTCAGTGGATTGCAGCGGGTGGGAGGCGTGGAGACAGCTTTGTTCGGCCTGCTCGAACTGCTAATCAGCCTGGCGCTTGCCTTTCTGCTGCTGGGTGAACGTCTGTCGCCGGTGCAATGGATCGGCGGCGCGCTGTTGGTCGTTGGCATGGTATTGATGATGCGCGATCCGGGTATGCACCTGGCGCAGGGCAACGAGCCCCTGGAGTGGAAGCACGGTTAGGCCTGCCGCGGGATATCCACGGATTGGAACGATCCGGACCGTCGGTTTACGCTAAGGCCCGCCGGCTCACCAATCTGTCAGCATGTCCGGCGACCCCTCTTGCCTCTTGCCTCCCGCTTCTTCCTGTCTCTGCGGCAGGAGGATGTGGAAGGTACTGCCCGGCAGCCGCTCTTCGTCGTACCCTTCGCTTTCTGCCCAGATTCTGCCCCCGTGCGCTCTGATGATGCCCCGTGCTACGGTGAGCCCAACGCCCAACCCGCCCCCCTTGAACGCCGTCTTGCTGGAGCAGTGGAGATCCGTGTTCTCCAGCACGTAGAAGCGATCAAAGATGCGTTCCTGATCCTCTGGAGGAATTCCTACTCCACTGTCCTGGACGACCACGTGCACGGACGCAGCCGGCGTCGACCGCGGACGGTGCCGACCGCGGACAGTCGGGGGCAGACGGTCGGGGTTAATGTCTGCCGTCTCCCTGCCTCCTGCCTCCTGCCCTCCGCCTCTCCCATCGTGTATTTCTCCTATCCGTGGTACTCCTGTATCCTGCCCCCTATTGTCTTGGACAGCCACGTGCGCCGTATCCTCGATCTGATCTCCTGTGATACGGATACGCCCTCCGTCGGGCGTGTACTTCACCGCGTTGCTGATCACGTTCCACAGTGCCTGGTACAGGCGTTTCGAGTCCCCTGTCACCCGCGGGAGGTTATCTAGCCCTCCGAGATCGAAGGTCAGTTGCCGATCAGGCGCTGAGTCGCTGATGCTCCGCACGGCCTTGTGTATCAGAGAGTCCAGGAAGACCGGCTCTGTCGCCAGGTCCAGTTCCCGGGCGTCAAGCAGCGCGACGTTGAGGATATCGCCTATCACCTGGTTCAAGCGCCACGTCGCTTCCGCCATCCTCTCTACGATGCAGCGTGGACTGCCAGCATCATCGGCGGAGCCGGGGATGGCGGGGTTGGATCGGAGAATCTGGGCGTAGCCATAAATGGCGGTGAGAGGGGTGCGAAGTTCGTGACTGGACAGGATGATGAAGTCCGTCTTCATCTTATCCAAGCGCTGGAGATCCGCATGAGCCTTCTCCAGCTCGCGCAGTTTCTTTTCCAATCGGTCCACCAGCCTATGGCTGTACTCGACCAGGTACCCCGCTTTCTCCTCCGCCGACTCAACATCCTCCTTGGTCCCCCGGAGGAAAGAACGCACTTGCTCCGAGAATGTATCTACGTCGATGGGCTTGGGGATGTAGCCAGTGCAACCGGCTATGAGCGCTCGTTCTCGGTCGCCGCGCATGCGTGCGGCAGTGACGGCCACGATGGGTACCTTCTTCAGTTCCTCGATGCTCCGTAGCCTGGTGCTCACCTCGTAGCCGTCCAGTCCTCCGACGTCGATATCCATCAGGATCAGGTCCGGCAGTTCCTGCCTGGCTGCCTCGATGCCCGAAAGGCCATCAGGGGCGGCGACAATCTGGTAACCTTCATTCTCGAGCACGCGACGCACCAACGTCACACTTGCCGGATCGTCTTCCACGTATAGTACTTTGATTGCTTGATCCATGCTCTATCTGAAGGCGCCATTCCGATGGCGCTCCATACTCCATTTGAAGGCGCCATTCCGATGGCGCTCCATGCTCCATTTGAAGGCGCCATTCCGATGGCGCTCCATGCTCCATTTGAAGGCGCCATTCCGATGGCGCTCCATGCTTTTTGTTCGCCCCGTCAGGTCTCCGCCGGAGTGCCGTCACGATGCCCGCTTCAGAATCTCTTCCAGCAGGTCCTCGTCGGTGAAGGAGCCTTTCTCCAGCAACTTCTCGGTCTGCTTGCTGAGCCGATCTCGCTCCGTCGCAGTCAACTCCTTGGCCGTGATGACGATCACTGGCACGTCGCTTACCTGCTCGTCATCCTTGAGCGCGTCCAACACCTCAAAGCCGTCCATGCCTGGCATCATCAGGTCCAACAGGATGACGTCAGGCCGTTGGGCGCGCACCATCTCGAGCCCCGCAGCGCCATCGGGAGCCTCGAAGATCTGGTATTCGCCGCGCGTCTGTAGAATGCGCCGCAGCAGCAGCCGGGCTTGTGAGTCGTCCTCGATGATGGCGATTGACCGGACCCGCCCGTTCAGTTGCCCCAGCGTCCCGAGCAGCCCTTCTGTTGCAAAGGGAAGCAAAGCGGCTCCTTCCTGGACGGTTGGCTTCTCCGCAGGCAACTCCACCGTGCGCGCCCATTCGTTTCCCAGGAGGTGCTTCTCGACCGGGAACGTGTGACCCGAGCAGTTGACAACGATGACTTCATCGCGCCCGATGACGCCCTTGTTGAGCAGCTTGAACAACCCGGCGAAAGCTGTCGCCGCCGCTGGTTCCATTGATATGCCGTCTAGCTTGGCCATCACGTGCATGGCACGGAACGTCTCATCGTCGGTGACTGCCTCGAAAGCGCCGCCATGCTCCCGGATAACGTGGGCCAGGTAGGAATAGGCCGGGCCAGGGCTCCCGGTGGCGATGGTGATGACCAGTGTCTGAGGGTTGGTCACCGTCTCCGCCTCGTCCAGCCCTTTCTGGAATGAGTGGACCATCGGCGCGCAGCCCGCCGCCTGAATGCACGCCAGTCTCGGCATTCGGTCGACCAGGCCCAGCGTCATCAACTCCTCGTACGCTTTCCACACGCCTACCGGCCCCATTCCTCCACTCACTGCCTGGATGTACCAGTCCGGTGTGCGCCAGGGCGTGTCGCCATGGCTTGGCCTGAGGCCCAGGAGCGCGGGCAGTTGTTCAGCTGTCTCGAAAGCGACCGTCTTCATGGCCTCTCGGGCCGAGATGCCCCGGATGCCCCGGTCGAGGAACAGCCCCTTGCGCGCCGCGAACTCCGCTGCGACCTTCTTGGTCTCGTCGTAGGTGGATGTCACTTTGACCACTTCGCTGCCGTAGAGAGCCACCTCGCGCATCTTCTCCGAGGGCACCAGGCTGGTGAGAAACGCCCACATCTTGATGCCGGCCAGTGCAGAGTAGGCCGAGTATGAGATGGCGACGTTGCCTGTAGATGCCACCACCGCCTCCATCACGCCGTGCTCCTTCATCACCGAGATGGCCAGCGCGGCCTGTCGGTCTTTGAAGGAGCCCGTCGGTCCCTGGCGTTCGTCTTTGAAGTAAATGTGCGGACAGCCCAGCATCATTCCCAGGTTGGCTGCCTGGAGCAGGGGGGTCCCGCCTTCGCCCATAGTCACCTTGTGCGCGTGGTCACGAACCGGGAGTAGCTCTCGATACCGCCACATGTCGAAAGGGCGGTCGCGTAGGGCAGCGGGCCATAGTTTCCGTACGGCTTCGTAGTCGTAGCGGGCGTCTATCCAGGCCCCTCCGCATTGCTCACACACCTTCACGGGATGGGTGAATGGGACTCGATGGCCACACGCTTTGCACTCCAACCAGACTTGGTGTCTGAATCGCTCTTGTTCAGTAGATTCGTTCATTTCTCCTAGACTCCGTCTTCTGCCTCGGACGCAGCCGACGTCGACCGCGGACGGTCGGGCAGACGGTCGGGATCAACGTCCGAATGATCAAGGCCCTTCCGCTGACGCCCGACGCCAGATGTCGACGTCTGCATCCGCTCAAGAGCCGCAGCCACGTCTGCCAACAGATCCTGCCGTTTGAAGAGCCCTTTCTGCAACAGAGACTCTGCGCCTCGATGCAGGGTGTCCTGTTCCTCCGGCGTCAGGTCCTTGGCAGTCACGATGATTATGGGAATGGAGCGAGTGGCTTCATCCCCCTTGATGGATTCCAGGACAGCGAAGCCATCCATGTCCCGCAACATGAGGTCTAGAATGATGATGGTGGGACGGGCCTCCTGAATCAGGGTGATGGCCTCTTCGCCTCCGGCGGCTTCCATAACCTCATATCGACGCTGCCGTTCCACGTCCGTACCATCCTGCCCCTCGATCATTCGGCGTAGGAGCTTTCGGTCGTCTGCATGGTCGTCGATGATCAGCACCCGGCACGCTTCTTCTTCCAGACGATTTCTTCCCACCGTTGAGGGAAGCTCAGCGGCCGCTTCCACTGACGCTTCATGCCGGGCATCCGCCTGGTCTAGACGTTCCAAGGCATCTATCAGGTCGTCTTCGAGGATCGGTTTGATCAGGTAGCCGGCGGCACCCAGGCTGAGGCCACGCTCTTTCTTGTCACCTACGATCGTACACACAATGACCGGGATATGCCGTGTCGCCGTGTCGGCCTTCAGTTCCTGAATGATCTGCCAGCCGTCCTTGCCGGGCATAACGACATCCAGGGTGATGGCAAACGGCTGAAGCCGCCGGGCGGTCTGCACCACCGCTGCGCTGTCCGTCAGGCTGGCAACCCGATAGCCCTGTCTGCTCAGGTAACGGCGGAAGAGACCGATCACTCCTTCATCGTCATCTACGCACATCACAACCCTCGGATTGGGACGATCCGCTTGATCGGAATTCGGTAGATCGCTAGGTTCGTAGGTTGGTGGGGCGTCTGTTCGTACGTCCGATGGCGCTCCATCCTCCGTCTGACCGC
>CAZYSK010000067.1:0-90 GCA_964649415.1 uncultured Anaerolineales bacterium | reverse complement strand
GCCATTCCGATGGCGCTCCATCCTCCATCTGACCACGCCATTCCGATGGCGCTCCATCCTCCATCTGACCACGCCATTCCGATGGCGCTC
>CAZYSK010000066.1:7174-32844 GCA_964649415.1 uncultured Anaerolineales bacterium | reverse complement strand
CGATCACAAGTATACTACAAGTGCGGGCTCGGGGCAATGGAATGCCGGGATTCACTCCTCAGGGCAGGGAGTTAACGCAGAGGCGCAGAGGCGGAGAGGCGCAAGGGATTCTGAGGGTTTCCCTGCGTCTCCGCGTCTCTGCGTTTGTGTTCTGATCTTGGCGGTCATCAGGTGGTGGAGCGGGGTAAGGCACTGAGCTGGTCCTGACTGGCTCTCAGACGGTGCAGGGCTTCGTCTCTTTTCATGCTATCACCTCCGTGGCTGCACGTTCATTATACGCCCCCGCGCTGGACGGCGCAAATGCTTGAGCGCTGGGGGCAACCACAAGGGTTGCCCCTACGATGGCGTCCAATACCTCGTCGGCCCGGTAGACTCAGCGCGTCGCCGGTGATGCGCTGCCCGGCCTGGGTAGCGTCGAAGTCCGCCGTGTCACAGTGTGGGAGATTCGGACTAGAGTTTGGGCCACCGGAATACAAGGATGGCGGTCAAACGGGCCAGACCATCCCGGGTCGAAGCTCAAACAACCTCCGGCTCTGTCCAGCGTACAGCAGATGAACCAGGCCGTGCAGCACGATGAATGCGCCGGCTATGAACCTCAGCATGGCGTTCCTCCCGTGTTCCGATCCATTCTTTGCAGCTCGTGCCCGAACCCGGCGATGAATGAAACCACACACAGGATGGCTCCCGAAAACACAAAGAGCATGGCCGTGTTCTCAATGCTTGCGGGGTCTGTCAGTCCAGGGAAAAAGCCGAAAACGGCCATCTCCACGCCGATCAGCACGAGGACAGTCGCCAGCACGAGCGTAACAATCCAGAGCCTGGACAGGAACGGCCAGGTGCTGCGTGGCAGCGCTTTCCGCCACCAGGTCAGCGGCTTGTTCAGGCGCGTTGCAAAGGCCCACGCCGGGATAAAGAAGGCGACCTGGCCGATGCCGCCGCCCACCAGGAAACTCAGGATGAACAGTCCCAGGAAAACCGTGCGCCCGTGTTTGCCAGGCAGGAACCAGATCGACCAGATCACGATCGCCACCCCCACGGCCATTGACGCGATACCGGTGATCAGAAAGTTCGGGATGAGGGTAAAGGCACCCTCGCTGGCCAGGGGCCAGAATCTTTGCGCTTCCCCGATCGCAAGGATGTAGAGGCCGCCGGTGGGCTTATTGCCCTGCAAGAATTCGAAGAAACCGTGGTTCACACCGGAGAGCAATCCGAAGAGCACACCGATGGTTGTGGCGATAACGCGCGTCGCGTTGAGGTTTTGGAAGGATGATCTTTCTTTCGTCATTTGTGAGGACCCCCTCTTGGCAAGATCACCTGACATGGTTTCAGCGGACATTTTTCCTCCTAAAGATCGTGGTTACCGTTCACAGGTTACAGACAAGAGCACGAACCCGTGTCCGTGCAGGTGCCGCATCAGCCCGATGAGGCCCGACTGATCGGCGCAGACCGTAAACAGCGTCGTGGCTGTATCCCTCCGTACCACCGCCATCTGAAGCGGGCTGCCCGCGTTGAGGTCGTTCTCATCCACCTGACCCCGTACCTCGATGTGGTAGGTACAGATATCGTGCATGCGCTTTCTCCTTTCTGGCTAGCATTCTGAAGACTTCGGAAGTCTCCAGTCGGCGTTTCGAAGGCAAAGTCAGCTTGAAATCACGCCAAGACTGCTGGGGAAAGCATGTTTGAGACTTCCGAAGTCTTGGCTAAGTCCTATCTTACCCGAATGTGAAGCGGCGCGGACCACACGAAAATGTAGTCTGCGCCGCAAAAAGATGTAGGCTTTCGTCGGATGGGAGCTTAGAGTATCCGGAGTTGGCGTGCCTGCTCGACGGCTTGTGTGCGGTTGTTCACGTCGAGCTTGCCATAGATGGCCTTGACGTGGAAACGCACCGTGTTCAGGGAGATGAACAGCCTGGCGGCGATCTCCTTGTATTTCAGCCCTCTGGCCATCAAGCGCAGCACGTCTATCTCCCGGCCGGTCAACGGCTCGATCAGCGCACTCGGAGCAGGCTGCTCGCCGCGCGTTGCGCCCGGTGGCTGTGGGCGGGAAAAGGCGGCCAGGATGCTGCGGACAAAGGGCATCTGTTTGACGTCGCCCGGTTGAACGGTCCCATGCCGGTTTTGTTCGACCAGGCCCTCCAGGGCCTCGGCCACGGGGATGCCTTGTTCGACGAACACGCCGATGAACTCTTCCGGCTCGGCCAGTTCCAAGGCGCGGGCATAGTCCGCCAGGCTGTCTTGGCTGTTTCCGAGCGCGGCGTGCATCTGGGCGCGCAGCAAGAGCGCTTCCAGCGCGACGATGAGATACTGGCCCTGAAGCGCTCCGGCGATCAAGCGGTCCGCCAGTTCAATCCCGGACCTCAAATCGGCCAGATCACGCTCGGCCCGAGCCTGGTACAGGAGAACGTGGAGGCTGCTGTTATACAGCAGCCCCATCGAGTGGGTGACGCGCTGGCCAGGCGGGAGATCGGGAAAAGAGAATCGACCCTGGAAGGAGAACCCTTGTCCCTGCAGCGCCATCTGGGCCGCGGCGAGACGCTTCCTGCCAAGGTAGACGCGCACCTGTTGGGAGACGACTTCTTGCCGGACGTTATCAGGCGCTTCCACCTGCACCAGGTCGACGGCTTGTTGGATCTCGCGGGCGGCGGTCTCCAGGTCCCCTTCGAGTTGAGACAGACGAGAGAGGAGCACCCGGCAAAAAATCACACCTGAGTTGTAACCGCCCAGTGTGCTCAACTGCATGGCGCGCACGGTGTAGCGCCGTGCCTGTTCGACCTGGTGCCATTGATAGCAGGCCTCTCCGAGCACACCATACATAACTGCGCCAATGGGAGGCAGCGAGCCGGATCGTTCTATCCGGGTAACTACTGGAGCAGCAATCTCAAAGGCCAGGTGCAACTGGCCGTGCTCAAAGGCCATCGTGGCCAGGCCGGCCGTGCTCATCATTTCGGCGACGAGGTTACTTGCCGCCCGGCCATGCTGAATGGCCATCTGATAAGCCTTGACAGCGCGTGGGTAATCTCCCATCAATTCGTAGGCACTGGCCAGCCCCCAATAAGCCAGGCCCCGCACGCGGCTATCCTGCTCCGGCGCGATGTCCAGCGCCTGAGTAGCCATAGCCATGCTCTCCACCGGCTCAGCCTGCCCATATAGCTTCAAGGATTGCATAACAAGCCACTCAGCCTTGAGAGAAGCGTTTTCTTCTCCTCGGTGGAGCTCCTCTGCAAGGGCTGCCTGCGCACGGGCCAGGTAGGGGGCTGCCTGAGCGTAGGAACCGCGCAGCAAATGCATCCAGGCGAAGGCCAGGTGAGTCCTGGGGCTTTGCGAACCCCATTCCGCTGGAACCGCCTGCACCCAAGCATTCACCGTCTTGGCGTATCCCTGCATGATCAGCCCTGGGGCGTGACTTTCGAGCAGGTCCACGGCCAGCGCATAGTCTCCCGCGGCCAGGGCGTGCTGGATGGCCTCGCTCGCCATTCCTGCCTGAGAGTACCAGTGGCTGGCACGCTGATGGAGTTCAGCCGTCTCGTCCTGCTGGCGAGCCGCTTGCAGGTCGCGCAGCAGGCCGGCAAACAGATGATGATAGCGATACCACTGCCCCTCGTCGTCCAAGGGGATCAGAAACAGATTGGCGCCGAACAACCGCTCCAGCAAGGCACGACTATCTGAGCGACCAGTGACCGCATCGCACAGGTCGCCGCTCAGCCTATCCAGGATAGAGGTCTGGAGCAAGAAGGGCCGGATCTCGTCCGGTTGTCTGTCGAGGACCTGCTCGGTGAGGTAGGCCAAGATGAACCGGTGGCTGCCGCTCAGAGCGGCGATGAAACCGGATGGGTCAGCCCGATCCCGGACAGAAAGACCCGCGAGCTGCAATCCGACGATCCAGCCCTCTGTGCGGTCCTCCAGGGCGGCGATATCCGCCTGGGAAAGGGAAAGGCCCATCACCCCGTTCAGAAAACGGTCCGCTTCGCTGCCGGTAAAGCGCAAGTCCCCTGCCCGGATCTCGGTCAGCCGGTTGTTGGCCCGCAGCCGGGCCAGCGGCAGGGGCGGGTCTTCGCGGGTGAGCAGGACCAGGTGCAGCGGCAGGGGCGGGTTGGCTACCAGCTTCTCCACGACCTCGAGAATGAACCCATCCTGGACCACCTGAAAATCGTCCAGGACCAGCAAGAACCGGCCACCCAGCTCCAGCATATCGTTGATCAGGGTCGTGCTGATGACCTCGGCAGGGGGAAGCTGTCCAGAGCGCAACACACCCTCGATCTCCCGGCCAAGGTTCGCGTCCACCTGGTGCAGCGCGGCGACGAAATAGGCGAAGAAGCGCCCCGGGTCATCGTCCGCAGGATCCAGGGACAGCCAGCCAACCGGCAGCCCGGACGCATTCACCCATTCGCTGACGCAGGTCGTTTTTCCGAACCCGGCCGGTGCCGACACGAGCGTAATCTGTCGGCCGGACTCGAGACCTTCATTCAGCCGTTGGATGAGGGATGGGCGTCGGACCCGTTTGAGCGGGAGGGAGGGTTGGTGTAGTTTTGTCGCGAGTAAGGTCGTCATCCACTGAATCCCTCCAGCATACGCATCAGCTTGTGCTTGCGGCCGTGGCGGGCGCGAATCCTGCCCAGGTACGCCCGCCAGTCCGCCTCACGGCCCGCGGCCTGGTAGGCCGCCCGCGCTCTCGTCAGCCAGCTTACCGCGTGGTGGTAGTACTTGGACTGTCCGGCTTCGATGATGCGCTCCGCCTGCTGGCGCGCGGCTCCGATGACCCATTCTGGCCGGTGTCCCACGACGGCGTCCATCACGCGCTCGAGTGTATCGTATCCTGCGCCCTGCTCAGCGGCGGCGATGGCGTCGTCCAGGAGGCCTTCGTGGAGGAAGACGTCCACCCGAGCCTGGGAGTGGAGATAGCCCGAAGCCCGGCGCAAGTGGGCCAGCTGATCCTCCCGTAGCTCCGGCCAGCGCTCGCCTGCCAGCTCCTGCACCCTCTGGTAGGCGGCCATACTGGGCGTCTCCCGAAACGCGACCGTCGCTGCCTCGAGCGCGCATTCGGCCTCGCCCATCCCGTCGGCCAGGTCGCTCAGCCATGCGGCCAGCTCACCCTTGTGGCCTTCGAGGGTCAGGCCGTGCTCGGCGACGTGCAGGGCGGCTACCAGTTCCTCCCGCTCGCGCAGCACCCGGGCCAGCGCCAGGAACTGAGACGGATCGTGCAGGTACTGTAGCCCTTCGTCTACTGCCTCCTGTACCCGGCCCAGGCGGGCCAACATGAGCACGTACAATCCCAACTGCCCCTCGGCCTGGGCCAGGTGGAGGTACTCCTGGTAGCGCTCCTGCCGCTCCAGCACCCTCAGCCGGGCGACGGCCAGCTCGTCGGCGTACCACGGCGCCTCACTCTCCCAGGCTCCCAGCCGGGTGATCTCGCCCTGCAGGGTGCGTTGGAGCGGTGGGTAGTCCCAGCCCTGCAGGATGGCCGCCTGGGCTGCATCGAACGCGTCGTCTATTCCGTATTCACCGACCTCGGCCTGCCAACGGGTCAGCTTTTGCGCCCACCGCTCGCGTTCCTCCGGCGAGAGGTCGCCGGCCGCCAGGCTGGCCTCGGTCCAGGTCTTCCCCAACTCCCCGAAGAACTCACCGGCGAAACCGTCGGAGTCGTCCAGGCAGATCCAGCCTTCCACGTACTCGTCGGTGACGGCTTCCAGGATCAGGAGGGCGTTTCTCCCATCCCCGGCCTCGATGAAACCCTGCGCCTGGTGCAGCAGTTGGCGTACCTGGTTCACTACGCTGCTCACGTGCCAGTAGGCCTCAGAGGGACGCATACGGGCCAGGGAGTGCAGGATCATGCTGACCTGGCGGCGGATGGGTTGGGGGTCTATCGGCGTGTGCCGCTGCGGAGCATCTTGGGGTGAGACACCGGTTTCGCGTTCACCCGGGGTGGCCTGGCTCAACGCGATCTGGCTCTCGATCTCGTCGGCTGTGTACCGGTCGCGAGCTGCCAGGTGCAGCAGCAGGTCCCGCAACTGCTCGCGGCTCAAGCCAGAGAGCGACTCTTCGAGGGTGGGGCGTTCTTCGATCAGGTCGGGCTCGTGCAGGCAGGCCAGCAGTGTGGCGACGATGTGCTTGCACCAGCCCTCCCAATCGTAGGGGCAGTCACAGACCGCGCCGGTGATGCCGCCTTCATCAAATGTGACCTGCACGCGGTAGGGCTCGTACTGGCTGCCCTCGACCTCCGCTTGCAGTACGTTGCCGCGCTGCACCAGGGAGACTACTGCGCCTGCCTGGTAGTAGCTCTCGCCCCGGCTGAACGACCTGGCGGTGGCCTGCCGGCGAATGGCCGCTTCGCTGATGGATGGAATGATCATTACTCAATTTCCTACTGCTCGACTAGACCAGCCCCACGCAAGCGCCTCATCAGCGCGTGGCGGCGGCTGTACAGGTCGCAAAGCTCGCGCATGTGGCCCTCGAAAACCGCTTCGCAGTCCTGGTATCTGGCCAGGTCGCGGAGATTCTTCAACAACTGTACCGCTTGGTCGTATGGCTTGGCCTGCGATTGCTGGATCAGTGCGTCGACCTCGCGCCAGGTCTCGTCCTCCCGCTCGGCCAATGCCTTTAGTTCCGCGACGCGCCTGGCCTCGGCCCGGGCTTTCTGTTCCTGGCTTCGCCGCTGGCGCAGGGCTTTTGCCGCCGCGAACAACTCGCCCACGGTGCGGCGCAGGGTCGCGTCGCCGGGCGGAACGTCGAGACCGGCCAGCGCGCTCAGGCGACGGTTCAGTGCCAACGTCAGGTGCGGCTCTCCTTTTGCCAACCGCAGCAGGAAACGGTCCTGCTCCTCGGCGGTGAGCTTTTCAATCGCCTGGCGCAGCTCGTCTTCCGAAGTCGTCCTTTTCCACTCGCCGCTGCGTTCCGCCGCTGCCTGGATCAGGTCCTCGTCCAGGTCAAACAACTCGACGAAATTCTCCAGCGCCAGCGGCAGGGTCCGCAATCCGGGCGGCACCGGCGGCTCTGGCGCTTGCTCGTCCACGTCGTACTCAAGCGTCACGCCCTTGAGCCAGGCCAGGTAGAGCAGGCGATAATCTCGCTGCAGAATTGCGTCCCTCAAGCTCACCAAGGAGTCCAACCAGCCCTCGCCCTCGACCCAACCGAGCCCTTCCTCTTCGTGCAACTGGATATCGAGGATGGCGTGCTCGTCCCTGGTATATGCGGCGACGGCATCGGAGGCAACCTCGCGCGTCACCACCTCGTATTGCTGCATCTCTGCCACGTCAACGAGCGTCTTGGGAAATCGGAACATCAGTTGACGGCTGCCCCAGTTGGCCAGGTAGAGCATCGCGTCGTAATAGTCGGCCAGCAAGTCCTCTGGCCTGCGACGAAGGCTGCCGCCAAAGCTGTAGGTGAATACCGCTCGCCGGGGATGTGTCGCCACGCGGCTGGAAAGTTCGGTGACGGCTCGTTGCTCCTCCTCGGTCAGCGGCCGGTCGATAGCCTGGAACTCGTAGTATTGGTATTCGCTCATCTAGCCAAACCCCGGCGTCAGCCCGTTCAGTTCTTCGATCCAGTAGCGATAGTCATCGAGAATCGTGGCATTGGCATTGCTCTCATCGTCCGCCCAGATCTGCTCGGCCAGCAAGCGGCGCTGCTTGTCGCCACGTTTTACCTGGAGCAAAACCCCTCGTCGCTCGTCAATGGTATCCACATCCAGGGCAGTGACCGGTTCGACGTGCCCCGGCTCGTCGGGATCGCGCCATGTGGCAGCGAACGGGAACTGCATCGCATCGGTAAAGTAGACCCCGAAGGCAGAAAGCTCCTCTGCCTGGTTGTGACAATCGACAGTCACTTCTGCGATACGTTGCTCACGGTCGGGTAGCGCGGGAATGCCCTCGATCTCTATCATCTCTCCTGCTCCACAGAAGGGGTTTTCAGCATCGCGAACAAGCTCTCCATCGACGCCCGCAGCGTGCGCAAACTCTGTTCCCACTCGGAGATGACGACGGACAGAGGTAGGATTCGAGTTGGGATTGGGTGATCTGCGAATGGTTGTCGCTCAAGGCACTCCTGCTTGCATGTTCATTCAGAAACCAGGTTCTTGACGTATGGTGCCAAGATGGCTATCAGTCTTGAAGCCTCTCGACGCGGAAAAGCGCTCTTTTGGCTCGAAAAACCTGGTTTCTTATCCGCTTTCGACAGAAGCCACATTGTGGCATTAGCACGTCGAAGACTCCGCTTCGCCCAAAGCCCTTAGGGAGGGTTCCGCGAGCGTTTCATAGAAGCGGACCATTGCATCAACGGCCCAATCCCTCAACGCGACCAGTGTCTCCGTAGCGTCTGTGATGCTGCCCGGGTGATACAAGGCTATTCGCGAGGCCCGTTTCTCACTCAGGCGTTCCCAGCCTATCGGATCGCCTATAGCTTCATGGAACTCGTCACGATTTGCGCGAAGACGGTCAAATACGCGCTTGTTCTTCTCCTTGTCTCCGCTATCAATATACAGCTCAACGCGGAAACGCCTACCGCGGGCGAAGGAGAAAGCAAAATGCAGATGCGCGGGACCGGGATCCGGCAACCTCGCCGCAGTGTGCCAGCTGTGTCCATCGGGTGAAAGGTTTCTCAACGGAAACCCGGGTTTCTCGCGCATCCCGGTTAGCAGTGCGCTAAAGAAATCAATGTAGGCTGCTTCGCGCTCTCGGATACGCGCAAAGGCGACCCTTTCCTCGGTCATGTTAATCTGCGCTACCCGCCATCCGACGTCTAGCCACTGTTGCGATTGAACGTGGCCCACGGAATCATTGGCCCACCATGCTCGGTGCTTGCGGGCTGAGGGGGGCAAGTCTTCCTCGATGATCTCTTCCACTTCCTCGAACGTAATCTGTACCCTGTCATCCTTGGCGGGACGACTCTGAAGCCAGATGGCGAGTGGAGCGTATCGGCTATCATCAGGGCCAAGAACCTCTTCCATAGGGATGAGGGTATCATCAGCCTGTGCAGACGTTTCGTAGGCAGATTCTGCTTCTCGAATCACTATCGGTTCCCTGGCGGTTTTGCCCTCATACAAGGGCCAGCTCACCGGAATTCCGAACAGGTGCTCCGTCAACTGCTCAACCGGATGCCGGGCCAGCCAATCGGCACAGAAACGCAGTTGATCGCGTTGCGTGGCCGAGATTTCGCCTCGGAAATGGGCTAGATCATTTCTCGTGTCTCGTACGGCTGACAGCAGGTTGCGCAAGGCCGAAGATTCCAAGTCAAAGAACGGCCTATAAAGCCCCCAATGATCCTTGTACAGCAGCAGTTCGGTGTATTCGTACAACGTCAGGTCATCGAAAGCCTTGGGCTTCTCCTTCGGAGCAAGGTTTGAGAAGCTTTCTTCTGCATGGTCCGAATCAATCTGCGGTTGCTCTTGACCTTGAAGCTTCAAGTAGTGCCGTAGTGCGTTTCGATATCGGCCCAACAGGGCTCGATGTGAGCTAGTTACTTGTTCAATCGCTCGTGCAAGGTTTTCTTGATCGGGTTCTCCTGTCTCATCGGCGAATATCGTCGACACGAAGTCTTTGATCGTAGTTTCGATGTCTTCCACCAGCATCATGTCTTCCGCACGCCGACGGAAGTACTCTGTCGAGTCATAGCTGGTAACAATGCCGATTAGCTTCTCCTCGCCGTCTACAATCAACACGGCATTGGTCTCCTTCAGACGATCCAGAAGATCGAAGAGGTCGTCTTCTAGTCGATAGGTCTGGGCCTTGACGATAGCATTAGAAACCCCCAGCTCTTCCAGCTGGACATCAAAGTTGCTCAACGCCCTCAAGATTGAGCCGTGAGTGATCATCCCCAAGGGCTTCTTGGCTTCATCTATGACGGGAAGCTGGCTAAAGTCGTGCTCTATCATCAGGCCAAACGCTCTTTGCGCCGAGTCGGTGGGGCGAACGCTGATCGGTTCATTACGTCCTTCGATAAGATTCCTAACAGGATACGACATAGCTCTTACCTCCGGTTCGTACCCACATCAAGCCCGCTTCCGTCAACAGTCTTTCGAGATGATCTTCGGCGGCGTATGCTTCATCCAACGCCTGTTTGAGATTCCGCGTGGCCTCGGCCACGGTCAATGTCTCCTCCTCGATCATCGGCTCCACGTAGCGCGGGATGTTCAAATTCCAGTCATTCTCGGCGATCTGGTCCAGGCCTACAACTTGCGCGGCGCCTTCCACGTCCTCGTAGGCCTGGTACCAGGCCAGGATCTGTTCCACGTGCTCTGACTCCAGCGTGTTCTGGTTGCGGCCGCGCTCGTATAGCTCGGAGGCGTCGATGACGAGCACCCGCCCTTGGCGTTCTGGCGGCTTGCGCATCCGAAAGACCAGGATGCACGCGGCTAGCCCGGTGCTGCAGAAGAGATTGGCCTGCTCGATGCCTCGCAGGGCGTTCTGCAGCGCCTGCCCCACGTTGGTGGTGTGGGCGCGCACGTCGCGCCAGTGGCAGCCCTCGGGGATCTGAAAGCGGTGGAACTCGGCAAAGTCCACGCCTTCGCCGTACTCGGCCTCGACCTGGACGCGCTCCTCGTCATAGACGTCGGAGATGCGCTTGAAGAAGAGCAGAGGAAAGATGTAGGTCTTGAAATCAGCGGCATCCACCGGGCCACGGAGGATGTTGGCCGCTTCCCAGAGGTGGGATTCCAGCGTGGATAGATCGAGCGACGACTTCAATGTGGCGTTCCCCTCATTGCCCCCGCATTGCAAAGTTCGATTTCGCGCCAGGCATCGCTACGGCAGGTGAAGTCTCACTGGCGATTGATACCGGCGGGAAGCGGTGTTGTCAGAGCCCGCTTGTGGTACAGTATCTCCATGGCCGTAGTTGCTGCCTCAGGCTCTTCCTCGGCCGCGAGACCCCCTATTTATCTGGCACTGACGCAAGTATAGTGCAAATCCGCCGGGAAGTCAAAACGCGAGGGCCGGAAAACAAGCATCCACCTCTGCTATGGGGTACAGAGGTGGATGTCCGAGCGCATTAACCTGCGCCTACTCCCATAACGGGCAGCGGGTCGTTATTCGTCGTCTGCAGTCTTCTCCAGCGATCCCTCGATGGCGTCCAATATCTCGTCGGCCCGGTAGACCCGGTTGCGGGCCTGGCCCGTGATCTCGCGCAGTATGCCGGCCTCCTCCAGCCGGTCCACGTAGCTCTGGGCGGTGGGCGCGGTGACGTGCAACGCCTCGTCCATCTGGCCGGCGGTGACGATGGGGCGCGCAAAAAGCAGGTCAACGGCCTGAAGCAGCCGGGCCGACGCCCGCGTGGCCTGGAATTGCTCTCGGTAGCGCTCCCGCAAGTCCTGTATGCGCTGAACGCGGGCGATCGCGTCCCGCGCCTGTGAGGCCACTCCGCGCAGAAAGAAAGTCAGCCAGGCCTCCCACGCGCCCTGCCGGCTGGTGGAGAGCAGCAGATCGTAGTATGTCTGTCGGTGAGCGTTGAAGTAGGCGCTCAGGTAGAGCAGCGGCTGCGAGAGAAGCCGCCACCGGCAAAGAAGCAGCGTGATCAGCAGACGCCCGACGCGCCCGTTGCCATCCAGGAACGGGTGAATGGCCTCGAACTGGTAATGGACCAGCCCTAACCGCACCAACGGTGGAAGGGTAGGTGTGCTATACAGGAAGTCCTCCAACGCGTGGAGGGCAGCCTGCATCTCGTCCACGGGAGGAGGGACGTAGGTAGCCTCCCTCAGCGTGCAGTCCCGTGTCCCGACCCAATTCTGGCTACGGCGGAACTCGCCGGGGGTCTGGTGCTCGCCGCGCACGCCCTCCATCAGACGTTCGTGGATCTCGCGGATGAGGCGCAAACTCAGCGGCAGCGTCTCAAGACGCTCCAACCCATATTCGAGCGCCTGCACGTAGTTGTGCACCTCGTGAACGTCAGGCGCTTGCTCGAAGAGCGGTAGTTGCCGTGCCTCGTAGGCGTAGAGATCGGAAAGCGACGCCTGTGTCCCTTCAATACGGGAGGAAAGCACGGCCTCGCGCCGCAAGAAGGGGACGATGAGCAGGTGCGGGTTGAGTATGCAGCGCCCAAGGCCGGAGAGCTCACCCAAGGCCCGATCGGCGTCCGACAGCGCCGTCACAAGGCCTTGGGACCAGGTCAACTGTGGGGGCAGTGGATTGGGCACGAAGGCCCAATCGTCCCCCTGCGCCACACGCACGAGCCGCCCGGCCGGGCTGTTGCGAAATTCCTCTAGCTCCATATCGCTTTCTCGCTTCGAGTGAGCAGATGACTTACGAAAGGATCCTTTAATACGCCCACTTCTTACTAAAGATTATACCACAAACCTTTAATAAGGCCACGTTCGGCAGTCACGGGGCCGGGCTGAGCGAACTCAGTATCTCCTGCAGGGCCGTGTCGGGCTCGCCGGGGGAGCGTCATCTTCGACAAAGGCGGGACTGCGTATTGTATCGCCTGGGGCCACGTCTGAAGGTGGACTGCGGTGGCTGTTCTGCGTGACGCCGTGGGTCTCCAGCAGCCGCAGCCCGCTTGGTGCCGGATAAAAAGAATCCACCTCTGCCACAGGCACAGAGGTGGATGTCCGACGGGAGCGACGGGATTCGAACCCGCGATCTCCGGCTTGACAGGCCGGCATGTTAACCGCTACACTACGCCCCCAAGTGGCGCAATCATACCATGATCTGCCCTTCCCGTCAAGCGAAATCCACGGCTTGACAAAAGCCCCGATGGTAGTATGGTGTCGTAGGTACACGTCGGCCGCGGATAGCTTCTCGATATGTAGGGGCGTACCCTTGTGGTCGCCCGATTGGGCAGGCACAAGGCACCGCCCCTACCCCGAATTACTGAGAGGATACGATCGCGTCGTTCATCGTATGATCTAAGGAGGAACCGTTATGAGTACGTTCGGCGTCGAACACCACGCGATGCTGTTTGCCTGGATCGCCGGGGAGGCCGTCGAGCGCTTCGGCCAGCGGGGCGAGGATGCCATCCTGCAGGGCGTGCGCACGTATGGAGAGCAGCGCGGGCGGCGGATGGCGCTGCGCGCCCAGGCGGACGGTCACACCAACGACATGGTGGGCTATCTGATCTACGGCGAGCTGGACTTCGGAGAGGCCGAGAACGAGTTCGTCATCGTGCAGAAGAGGCCCCACCTCACGGTTGAGGCCCGGCGCTGCTCGTGGCACGCGACCTGGAGTCAGAGGGCGGTGCTGGCTTACGGCAGGCTCTACTGCCAGGAGATCGATACGGCCATCATGCGCGGCTTCAATCCCGGCTTCGACTTCGAGGTGGCAGGCACGATGAGCGGTGGCGCGCCGTGCTGTACGTTCCACTATCGCAGCCAGGGGATGGGCGTGTGGAACACGCTGCGGTACGCGATCGGTAAGAAGCGGGTGGGCTCTCGGGCGACGAAGCCCTGGGATTATCACACGGGCCACATTTACAAGACGTTCAAGGAGACCCTGAGTGAGGCGCTCGGGGAGGCGAACGAGCAGGCTGTTGATGCGGCGATGCAGACGTTTGCCCGGGAGTATGGGGAAGATAGGGCGCAGCACGTGCGCGGTTTCGAGGACACCGATTTCGACCGGGTGTGTTTCGAGTGAATCAGGATAAGGTGGGACGCACTTTCTGAAGTGCGTCCCACCTGCTTTTAGGCGAAAGGGGGCACGATGTCAAAGCGCATTGGTATCCTGGGTGGCATGAGTCCAGAGTCGACGACAGAATACTACGAGTACATCACCCGCACGTACACGCAACGCTTCGGCGATTACGGTTATCCCGAGATCATCATCTATAGCGTCAGCTTTCAGCCGTACGTGGACTGGCCCAACGCCGAGCGGTGGGACCTGGTGGCGCAGGGCCTGAGCGAGGCGGCGGGGAAGCTCGAGGCGGCGGGGGCCGACTTCATCATCATCGCCACCAACACCATGCACCTGGTCTTCGACGAGGTGCAGGCCAGCGTCAACGTCCCCATGCTCAGCCTGCTGGACGCCGTGGGCGAGGCCATTCTGGCGCGCGGGCTTGAGACCGTGGGGCTGCTGGGCACCCGGTTCACGATGGAGAAGACCTTCTACCAGGACGCGCTGGCGCGTAAGGACATCCAGGTCCTGGTGCCCGGGGCGGCGGATCGCCAGGTCGTGAACGACGTCATCTATAACGAGCTGATCGCCGGGGAGATCCGCGACGAGTCGCGCGCCCGATACGTCGAGATCATCGGGCGGCTGGCCGAGCGCGGGGCCGGGGGCGTGATCCTGGGGTGCACGGAGATCCCCTTGCTGGTGAGTGAGGAGGACGCCGGGCTGCCGCTGTTTGATACCACGGCCATCCACGCCGAGGCGGCGCTGAGCTACGCGCTGTCCTGAGTTGTGGGTAGGTTCGCCGTCCGGTTCGTAGTAACCGCTTTAGCGGTGCCGTTACTACGAACGGGCTCGGGCCTGGGGCGTGATCACGGTGCGCACCTGACCACCGAATTGCTCCAGCGTGTCCATCGTGCCGTTGATGGCGTCGGCATCCAGCGGCACGGTGTCCGTCACGACCTCCGAGAGATCGAGCTGTCCCCGGCGCGCGTATTCGAGCAGCAGGGGAATCTCGTGCAGCAGGTGGTCCGCACAGCCGATGACCTCGGCCTCCCGCCCCAGAAGCTCCGCGTAGGAGTAGATCTCGAACGGCTGGGTCGTGAGGCCCACCAGCCCGGCGCGCCCGAACACCGCCAGGGAGAGCACGGCCTGCCGCATCGTCTGTGGCAGCCCGATCAGTTCCAGGGCCACGTCCACGCCCTTGCCCGACGTCAGCCGTCGGATCTCGGCCACGGGGTCGCCTTGCCTGGCGTTCACCGGGATCGCGCCGTATCTCTCGGCCCGCTTCAGCCGGCCCTCGTCGATGTCCACCGCGTAGACGTCCAGAGCGCCCATCGCCCGGGCAAGCTGAATCGCCGACATGCCCAGGCCTCCGGCCCCGAAGATCGCCACCGTTTCCCCGTGCGCGAGCCGTGTCTTGCGCAGGGCGTGGAAAGAGGTGGAGGACGAACACATCATGATGGCGCCGTGCTCGAAAGGAATCTCGTCAGGCAGGGGCACCGCGTTGCGCGCGGGCACGGCGATGTACTCGGCGTAGCCCCCGTCGCAGTACTTGCCGATCATGGACCCCTCGACGCAGAACTGCTCGCTGCCCAGGGAGCAGTAATAGCAGTCGCCACAGCTCAGCAGGTAGTGGAGGCACACCCGGTCGCCCACCTGGACGTTGCGCACCTGCGAGCCGGCTTCCTCCACAACGCCGGCGACCTCGTGTCCCAGCGTCTGCGGCAACGGACCCACGGCCGAGGTGCCGGCGCGGTAGTGCACGTCTGAGTGGCAGATGCCGGCGGCTTTGATGCGCACCAGCACGTCCCGGTCACCCACGGTGGGTTTGGGTATCTCCTGCAACTCCAAGGGCTTTCCGATCTCGACCAGACGAACGGCTTTCATGCGTGTCCCCCTTTGTGCTGTATGTCAAGACCTGACGGATTTCAGAGGTCTGTCAGCTCTATGATCTGTTCCAGTGAGAAATCGTGGGCTTGCAGGTAGTGCTTGACGACCTCATCCAATGCGCCCATCGGCACCGGGCCGATCAACTCGGTTCCGGCGACGTTCACGCCGTAGCGCGCGGCCTCCGAGCGGATGGTCTCAAGCACGCGTGGAATCGGGGTCTTCTCGTAGTTGACCAGGTTCATCGAGACCTGGACCATGTCCTTGTCGGCCAGCGCCAGCCCAATCGCCCGCACGTAGCGATACCCGCCGCTGATATGGCGCACGGCCCGCGCGATCCGCTCGGCGATGGAGAGGTCGGTCGTGTGCAGGTTCACGTTGAAGGCGATCAGCGGGAAGCGCACGCCGGTGACCGTCGCTCCGGCCTGTGGATTGAAGACCGCCGGCCCCTCGTCAGGCGCGAAGTCTGGATCCCTGAGCTTGTCCTCCAGCGCCTCGTACTCACCCTTGCGGATGTTGGGCAGCCGTTTTCGCTCCGGCCGGGTCGCCGCGTCCTCGTAGTAGTAGACGGGCACGTTGAGTCCGCCGAGGAAGCTGCCGAAGCGCCGCGCGATGGCGATGGCTTCCTCGGTCTCGACCTCACGTATAGGCACGAAAGGCACCACGTCCACCGCGCCCATGCGCGGGTGCGAGCCGGTGTGCTTGCGCATGTCGATGAGTGCCAGCGCCTTCGACGCCATAGCCTTGCTCGCCTCGATGACCGGCTCGGGTGCGCCCAGATACGTGATCACGGAGCGATTGTGGTCGGCGTCTGAGGAGTAATCCAGGATTCTCACGCCGTCAACCTGGCGAACCTGGGCCACAATCTGCTCCACAACCTCCAGGTCTCGCCCCTCGCTGACGTTCGGCTCGCACAGTAGCACCTGGCTCATTGTTAACTCCCGGTTAACTCCCGCAGCTCACTCCTGGCGCTCACTCCCGAATGTCTCGCGTAACTCGCGGGCGCGCTCGGCCAGTTCCGCGGCGATCTGCTGATCCTTGATGGCGGGCACGTTGATCTCGACGTTGTCCAGGCATCCCAGCAGGCCGGCGCGTGCCAGGTACATCGCGCACTTGAGGTCGGATGCCGCGCTGGGATTCGAGCGGCCTTGTAGGCGGCTGCCCAGTTCGAGCACGCGTGCGCAGCGTTCGGCGTTGGCGAGCGGCACGCGGGCCGCGTGGATCCACGCGGCCTGGATCGCCCGGCTGCGGGCGGTCTTTTCTTCCTCGGTGTGCTTGGGTAGCCTGAAGGCGTTGCGAACGGTCTCGAAAGCCAGCGAATCCACGTGGCAGCCCTCAAACAGCTCGCTTGAGAGGGCCTGTGATTCGGCGTCCAGTTCGCGGTAGAAGGCGTCTGGTGCTATGGCTTTGCCCACAGAGAGGCGGGCCACCATAGCGACCAGTGCCCCCGCCATGGCCCCGGCCACGGCGGACGCTGTGCCCCCGCCGGTCGCGTTGTCCGTCGGGTCCAGCACCTTCAGAAAGGCTGCGACCTTCGCGTCCATATCTACGGCAGACATACCGCGCGCTCCTTAGGTGGCTGGTCTGAGAGGAGGGATGCCGCGTATGGGAATGCCACCCATACCGATGCGCCGCATACCGGTGTGCCGCTTCATCATATGAGCGACGCCATGCGCCTCCTGGTCTGGCTGCGACTGATTGCGCTTGTGCCCTCCCGCAAGATCTGAGGATCTGCGGGAGGGCCGTGTTTATTGTCTACATGCGCCAGCGTTGGCCGCTACGCGCTCCGCGCTTGACGTGGTCTAGCCGACAAAGCCCCGTGCGACGTCCACGGCGCTGGCCGCGTCGGGCGCATAGGCATCGGCTCCGATTTCCTCGGCGTAGGCCGCGGTCACCGGTGCGCCGCCTATCATGATCTTGACCGAGTCGCGCAAGCCGGCCTCCTCCAGCGCCTCGATCGTGGCCTTCATATTGACCATGGTGGTGGTCAGCAAGGCGCTCATGCCCACGATCTCGGGCTGGTGTTCGCGCACGGCCTCCACGAAGGCCTGGGGTTGCACGTCGGTCCCCAGGTCAACCGTCTCGAATCCAGCGCCCTCGATCATCATCTTGACCAGGTTCTTGCCGATGTCGTGCAGGTCGCCCTGGACCGTGCCGATGAGATACTTGCCCGCGCTGGGCATGTCGCTCTCCGCCAACAGCGGGCGCAGAACGCCCATACCGGCGTGCATGGCGCGGGCCGCGATCAGCACCTCAGGCACGAAGAGGTCCCCGGCTTTGAAATCCTTGCCCACCTCGTCCATGCCGGCGATCAATCCGCCTGACAGAATCTCTTCGGGCTTCATGTCCTGATCCAGCGCCTTCTGAACCAGGCTGGCGACCTCGTCTGCGTCACCGGCATACAGCTTCGATGCGATATCCTCTAAGACACCTGCCATTTTCGATAACCTCCTTGATGATACGTCTTGCCTGCGAATGCGTCGCGCATTCTATTCTTGGTTCCTAACACGCCAGGAGCGTGGGTTTCCCCGATCCAGCGATACGGCTCTTGCTATACCCGCCGCGTCAGGCTCGGCCGTCCTACGGCCGTAAACGTCAACTCTGTGCCCAGGTAGATCCGCTGCCCCCATTCGGCCTGAACAGACGCCTCATGGTCCACCCGCTCTATCTGCACCTCCGCCTGGTCGGCACCGGCCTGGCCTGCGAGTGTCCTCAGATGATCAGACATGACTCGTCTCGCGTAGGCCACGCTTTCCTCCAGCGAGGCGAAGTCGTGCACCCCGTCAGGCAGATGCAGGCGAATGTGCTCGTTGGTGCTCAAGGGCTGGATCAGCACCCGCCGCTGCAACACCACGCCACCCGCCACAGCGCCGATGGCGTTCGCCACGTCCGCGCGAGGAGGGATGACCATCTCGGTGCCCAGTTGTTCGGCTACCCGCGGCAGGTAGGCCTCGACTGGCGCACCGACGGCGACAATTGGCTGTCGCAGCGTCAACTGGCAGCCTATGTCCGACTGCGGTGCTTCGCCCAGCGCCCGCCTCAGCAGTGCCCCTGCCGCGGGCTCGCGTTGCCAATCGGGCACGTACCGCCTCGGTGCCGCGCCGTCGATCTCGTCGCTCAGCACTTTGCTGACCAGCGCGGTCGTGACCCGGTCCGACACACCGGCGACGACCTGCTCGCAGAACGCGGGGACAGAGAGGCCGACTTGCTTGGCCAGGAAGCCCGCACCGAGGCGCGATGCCTCGGTGTCCCAGTTCTCGAAGCGGCCCAATACGTGCAGCGCGTCGGTGGGCGTGAATCCAGCCCGCAGGATCAACCGCTGTGCCTCTAACCTCGCGATCCGCCTCATCGCCAAAGCGCCGTAGCGCAGCCGTTCGATCAGTAGGCTCAACGACTGGGGGCCTTGTGCCATCTGTTGTAACAGCGCCTGGTCATCGTCCGGTAACCTGGGCACTTCCTGGCGTTGCAGGAGCACGAACTGCCCGATCGCGTCCGGTCGCTGCGGTGTTTGACCCTGCCGTCGGAGTTCGTCCACGATCTCCGGGTGCAGGTGCGCCAGCATGCACAGCGGCATCACGCGGCGGGGCCCGATTCTCATCACACGTTCGCCATCCAGGTGGACCAGGCTGTCGCCGCCTAGCCCGATCGTGTGGGCATCTACCGCTTCGACCATTGTGCGCCACCGGCCAACCTGTGCCCCCTCCGGGTTCAGCCGTGGACGCCCCCTATGCAAAACGGCGATGTCGGTCGTCGTGCCTCCCACGTCCACCATCCACACGTCCTGACGGTCCGCCTGGTGCCAGGCTCCCACCACACTGGCCGCCGGTCCAGACAGAATCGTCTCGATGGGTCGATGCATAGCCCACCCGGCACGGACCAGCGAACCATCGCCCTTGACCACCATCAGCGGGGCAACGACGCCGAGCCCGTCCAACGTCCGGCGAACGGTGGCGATGAGTTCCCGCAACAACGGAATCAGGCGGGCGTTGAGGGCCGTCGTGGTCGCCCGGCGCACGGAGTTGAGGCGTGTGGTCAGCTCGTGACCGCAGGTGACGGGTAGAGGACCCCGGTCTGCAGAGGCGGTCAACTCGGCGACTAGATCCCGAATGCGTAGCTCGTGAGCCGGGTTCCGCACGCCGAAATAGCCCGAAACTGCGAATGCCTCCACGTGCTCGCGCCGGGCCAGGATCGCGTCTCTCGCCGTGGCCTCATCCAGTGGCTTGACCTCGTTGCCTTCCACATCGTGCCCACCGCGTAGGTAGACCACGTCTTGCGTCACCAAATCTTGATCGAATCCGTATTGCTGGATCAGGGCCGGATCATAGCCGATGAGCATCAGGCACACCGGGCTGCCCCGGCCCTCGACCACAGCGTTGGTCGCCAGCGTGGTCGAGAGGCCCACCAGGTTCACATCGGCGGGGGATACTGCCCGGCCGTCGAGTGCAGCCGTCACGGCCTCTCCAATTCCGATGGATAGATCGTGATAGGTGGTCAGGGCCTTGGCACTGGCCAACACGGCGTTGCTAGCCTGGTCCACCAGCACCGCGTCGGTGTACGTGCCGCCTGTGTCTATACCCAGTGCAATGCTCATAAGATGCGCTTCACCAGCCGATGCGCTTCATCGACCGATGAAGTGCATCGCCTTTGTCTTCACACTACCTAACGTCGCGTGCTATGCCTTGCTGGACTATGCTTTGCTCTTCTGGCGTTTCTTGTATGCCTGGATGTAGCGCATGGCATAGTCGTCGCGCCCCAGGAGCATGTCAGCCGCCAGAATCGCCTGGCGGACCTTCGCCGCGTCCACGATGGGGCAGTTCACCCCGTTCTGGATGGCCATCGCCAGGAAGGCCCAGTTGATCACCTCGCGCTCTGGCAGGCCAAAGGAGACGTTGCTGGCACCCAGCGTCATATTGACGCCCAGTTCGGCGCGCACCATCTGGATAGCCCCCAGGGAAACCAGGCCAGCCTGCGAGTCGGCGCCCACTGTCAGCGCCAGACAGTCAATCACGACATCCTCGCGGGGAATCCCCAGCCCCTCCGCCCGTTCGACGATCTTCCGGGCCACGGCCAGACGGTCCTCTGACGTGCTGGGAATGCCGTCGTCGTCCATCGCCAGGCCGATGACAGCCGCCTTGTACTCAACCACGAGGGGCAGCACGGCACTCAGGCGCTCTTCCTCGCCGTTCACCGAGTTGATGAGCGGCTTGCCATCCGGTGCCATTTCTCGGTGAACGTCCAGCGCGGCGCGCAGCGCGTCTACATCGGCGCTGTCTATGCACACAGGCGAGTCAACCGTTTCCATGACGAGCCGCACGGCCTTGGGCAGCAGGTCCACCTCATCCACGCCAGCGGCCCCTACGTTGACGTCCAGCACATCTGCGCCGGCGTCCACTTGCGCCAGGGCCTCCTTGCGCACGATGTCCAGGTTGCCTTCGCAGAGGGCAGCCGCCAGCCGCTTCTTTCCGGTGGGATTGATCCGCTCGCCGATGAGTGCCGTCGGTTTCTCGGGGCTGATCACCACGGTCTTCTTCGCGCTCTTGAGAATCGTGTCCATTATGCCTCCTTAGGTTTACTGTGTTGTCTGCACGACACAGGGGGGGATCGGTCGAGGAAAACCCAAGCAACCAGGTTTCTCTCTACTGGATGCCGTGTATCCGCCGGATTGTTGACTGCGGCTACCGTGAAGCCTATGATGAGTTACTCCATAAAACAAGGCCAAGAAACCTGGTTCCTGTTGCTCGTGAGAGGTTCAACATAATGAAATACGGGTACGTCTGTCTGCCTGTCCCATTTCGTGCAATCGCGTTGCACACTGAGGGATGATTATACTATCGCCCCCCGCATTGTCAAATAGATGGACGATAGATGACGGACTGCGCGCGTGCGCGGCGGCGCAAAAGGGCTTCCAAAAACGGGACAACGGTGGTATCATTTCGGCACAAGAACGAGAAGTTGCTGTTCAGGTGGGACGTACTTCCTGCCCCGAAAACGCGGACGCGGACGTCCGCCTTTGATGGCTATTGAAGCGTTTGTAGGTCCTGGAAGTCGAATCCTCGAACGAAAACCAAGTGCGTCCCACCTTGGCTGAGTGGTAACAACGAGAACAGAAACCGAGGGGTGAAACATGATGGAATTCGCTGAACGCGTCAGGCACCTGGCCCCAGAGGGGGCCTACCAGGTACTGGCCCAGGCTCAGGCCATGGAAGCCGAAGGCCGCGATATCGTCCACCTGGAGATCGGGCAACCGGACGTGCCCACTTTTGAGAACGTGAAGCAGGCTGGAGTTCGCGCTATCCAGGAGGGGCACACACGCTACAATCCACCGGCGGGCGTCCCGGCTCTGCGCGCGGCCATCGCTGAGTACACCGGACAGCGCCTGGGTATGGATGTGCAAGCCTCAGAGGTCGTCGTCGGCCCCGGTGCCAAGCCGGCGCTGTTCTTTCCCACCCTGGCGCTCGTTCGTCCGGGCGACGAAGTGATCTACCCTGACCCCGAGTTCCCTACCTACTCGGCTATGATTGGCGTGGCCGGGGGCGTTCCTGTGCCTGTGCCCTTGCGGGAGGAGCAGGGATTCGCCTTCGACCTGGAGATCTTCGACCGCGCGGTGAGTGAGCGCACGCGATTGATCATCCTCAACTCGCCCAGCAATCCCACCGGTGGCGTGCTCCCGTTGTCCGTGCTCGAGCACATCGCCGCCATGGCGCAGCGTCACGACATCTGGGTGCTCTCCGACGAGATCTACACCCGCATCGTCTTCGACGATGTGCAGGTGCCTAGCATTGCCACTCTGCCCGGCATGCGCGAGCGCACCGTGATTTGCGACGGTTTCTCGAAGACCTATGCCATGACCGGCTGGCGGCTTGGTTTCGGGATCATGCCGGAAGCGCTCGCGGAACGGGTCGCCTTGCTGCTGACTCACTCAGTTGGCTGTACGGCCACGTTCACCCAATACGCTGGGCTGGAAGCATTGGCCGGCCCGCAAGACCAGGTCGAGCGGGTCGTGGCCCAGTATCAACAGAGGCGGGACGTGCTGGTGGCGGGCCTGAACGCGATCCCGGGCGTTAGGTGCCTTTCGCCGCAGGGTGCGCTCTACGTGTTCCCGAACGTCACGGCCTTTGGCCGCACGAGCAACTGGCTGGCCAACTACCTTCTGGAAGAAGCAGGCGTAGCGGTGCTGCCGGGGAGCGCCTTCGGCAGCGCCGGTGAGGGGTATCTGCGGCTGTGCTTTGCGAACTCGATGGGCAACATCCGTGCTGCGCTTGAGCGCATGTCCGAGGCGCTGGCCAAGCTCGGCGCGGCACCGTAGCCCTTGAGAGAGTCGCCGTTCTGATAGTGCGTGGGCGGGAAGGCTACAGGTCTCCCCAGTTCTGGCCTGTCTTTAGGTCGGCTTTGAGAGGCGCTTTGAGGTCGAAGGCGCTCTCCATGATCGTGCGCATCAGGGGCGCAACGGTCGCCACCTCCGCGTCGGGGGTCTCGACGACCAGCTCGTCGTGCACCTGGAGGGTCATCCGCGCCTGGAGATCGCTCTCCTGAAGGGCACGGTGCAGGCGAATCGTCGCGATGTTGATGATATCAGCAGCAGTGCCTTGAATGGGGGCGTTGATCGCCATACGCTCGGCGGCCTGACGGACGTTGTGGCTGGCCTTGGCACCGGGCTGCAACTCGGGGAAGTAGCGGCGGCGGCCCAGCAGCGTCTCCACGTACCCCTGGCGCTTAGCTTGCGCTTTGGTGTCATCGATGTACGCTCGGACCTTCGGAAAGCGCTCGAAATAGGCCTTGATGAAATCCTCTGCCTCGGCCTGCGTGAGCCCGGTCGCCTGTGACAGACCGTAGGCTGTCTGGCCGTAGGAAAGGCCGAAGTTCACCGCCTTAGCCAACCGCCGCATGTCGGCCGTGACGTCTGCCAGAGGCACGCCCAGAATGGCAGCGGCGGTGCTGGCGTGGATATCCTCCCCGCGCGCGAAAGCGCTCAGCAGCCCTTCGTCGCCCGAGATGTGGGCCATCACGCGTAGCTCGACCTGTGAGTAGTCGGCGGCGATCAGTTGCCAACCCGGCTCAGCGACGAAGGCGCAACGAACCTGCCGTCCCAGCGCTGTGCGGATGGGGATGTTCTGGAGGTTGGGATCGCTCGAGCTGATGCGCCCAGTGACGGTCCCGGTCTGGTTGTAGGACGTGTGCAGCCGGCCGGTGCGTAGGTTGACCATGCGAGGCAGGGCGTCCACGTAGGTGGAATTGAGCTTGGCCAGCGCTCGCTGTTCCAGGATGAGGTCAATCACACGGTGTTTGCCCCGCAACCTCTCCAGCACGTTGGCCGCCGTCGAGAAGTGTCCGGACTTGGTCCGCCGCAGTCCCTGGGTGGGTAGCCCCAGCGTCTTGAACAACGCATCGGAGAGTTGCTGGGTCGAGTTCACGTTGAAGGCGTAGCCGACTACGTCCTGGATCTGGTTTTCCAGTTCGCCCAACCGGCCGGTCAGTTCCTCAGACATCCTGTCGAGGAGGGCAACGTCAAGCCTGACACCTGCCATCTCCATCTCTGCTAACGCGGGCATCAATGGCATCTCGACGTCGGTGAAGAGTGACCAGAGTTCCTTTTCCTCCAGTTCGGCCTTCAGCACTGCTGCCAGGCGATGCGTCATATCGACGTCGGCGCAGGCGTAGGGAGCCGCCTGGGCAACTGGCACGCGGTCCATGGTCAGTTGCCCTTTACCCTTCCTGATGAGGTCCGTGATCGGTGTCATCCGCTGCTTGAGCCGCGCCCAGGCCAGATTCTTCAGCCCCAAGTTCTTGGAAGCTGGATTGATCAGCCATTCGGCAATCATTGTGTCGAACGCCAGTCCTGCGACATCCAGGCCCGCCCGCCGCAGCACGGTCAGATCGTATTTGAGGTTGTGGCCGGTCTTGGGGCGCTTCGCGTCCGCCAACAGCGGTTTCAGCGAGGCGAGCACTGTCTTCAACTCCAGCCTTGGGTCGCCGGGAGGAGCCTTGACCGGGATGTAGTAGCCCAGTTCTGGGGCGTCGGTGAGCGCTATGCCGACCAGTTCGGCCTCCATGGGATCCGGGCTCGTGGTCTCCGTGTCGAGTGTCAACGCGGGCGCGTCGCCCAGCCGGGCCACCAATTGGGAGAGCGACTCCTCGTCGGCCACGATCGTGTACTGTGCGCCAGAGGCCGCGGAAGGGGCGGCGGTGCTCCCCGTCACTGCGTCGGGTCCTCGACTGAACAGGCTGAGTTGTTGGGGTATGCCCGCCGGCTGTGGCTGAGCCTGCATGGGAAGGCGCTCGAGCAGCGAGCGAAACTCTAGCTCATGGAACAGATCTAGCACCTGCTGCCGGTCGAAGGAGCGCACGCGGCAGGCATTGAGGTCAAGTTGTACGGGCGCGTCGCGCACGATGGTCCCCAGGCGGCGGCTGAGGAAGGCCATGTCCCGCTCTGCCTCCAGCTTGTTGCGGAAGCGGGTCTGAACCTCGTCCAGGTGCGCGTAGATTGCCTCCAGTGTGCCGTATTCCTGGATCAGCTTGGTGGCCGTTTTCTCGCCTACGCCACGCACGCCTGGGATGTTGTCCGACTTGTCCCCCATCAGGGCTTTCAGTTCCACCAACTGGTTTGGCACCAGGCCGTAGCGCAGCTTGACGCCGTCCAGGTCGTAGGTCACGGTGTCGGAGAAGCGCCAGCGGGACGTGAGGACGTGGGTGTGCTGGTCCACCAACTGCAGCAGATCCATGTCGCCGGTGACGATGAGCACGTCAATGCCCCGTTCTCCTGCCTGGCGGGCCAGCGTCCCTAGCAGGTCGTCCGCTTCGTATCCCTCCTGCTCGAACACGGGAATACCCAGCGTCTCCACCACCTGGCGCACGCGCGCCATCTGGGATTGCATCTCCTCGGGCATCTTCACCCGGTGCGCCTTGTACTCGGCGTACATCTCGTGACGGAACGTGAGCCCTTTGTCAAAGGTGACGGCGATGTGGGTCGGCTGCTCGTCGCGCAGGACGTTGAGCAGCATGGACGTGAAACCGTAGACCGCGTTAGTCAGCTCGCCACGCGACGTCTGCATGTCCTCGGGCAGGGCGTGGAACGCCCGGTAGGCCAGGGCGTGGCCGTCAATCAGAACCAGCTTGTTGTTCTGAGGCATATTCCTCCTTCACACTCGGCGGAGGTGCTGCGCCGTTGCCGTTCGGACACGCCATTCTGATGGCGCGCATTTCTGTTTGGACACGCCATTCTGATGGCGCGCATTTCTGTTTGGACACGCCATTCTGATGGCG
>CAZYSK010000066.1:0-7074 GCA_964649415.1 uncultured Anaerolineales bacterium | reverse complement strand
CGCCATTCCTGATGGCGCGCTGTCCGCCGGGCTCTTGGTGCTGCGCGTGAGTACTGAGCCGTGGGCCTGGCTAGTGACCGGCGCTCACCAGGGGCCGCACCGCTTCTGCCGTTGCTTTGGTGTGGTGGCGGATCAGGCCAAGGGGGACGTTCGCACGCAGGGCGACCGAGAGGATGAGGTCCTCGGCGACGGCCAGTGAGTAGAGCATGTGTTCGCCACCCTCGACGCTCTGTTCAAAGCGCAGTTGTTCCTGGCCCAATATCTGCGCCACGCGGGCCGACGTCTGCCAGCTTTCGCCCACTGCCTGCGCCAGCCCTTCGGCTTCATCTTCCGAGAGCCTGCCGGTCCGGGCGATCAACTTCCCCCTACAGGTCAGAATCACCACATCGGCGTTCAGTTCCCGGGATAGTGCTTTCATTGCCCGGGTAGCTTCTTCCATGCGGGCCTGTGGGATACTCGCGTGCACAGGGCTGGGCGGCCTGGGCGTGCTGGGCGTTGCCGTTCGGGCGGCGGCAGGGCCGCCCCCGACGGGCCGCGCGATCGCGTCGGCAATGCGGCCCGGCAGCTCGGGTAAGAAGAATGGCCTGGGCAGCACACCCTGCGTGTTCAGGTCGGCGAGTTCGGATGGGACTTGCTCTCCCATGAATGGGATCAGCAGCAGTCGCAACTCAGCCCGCTGCTGCCGTAGCGTGCGCGCCACGGGTGTCCCGTCTGGATCGGTCAGGCTCGGATCCACGATGGCCAGGTCGAAAGTATCCCCGTCCAGCGCCTGCAAGGCCTCAACTCCATTGGTTGTCACCGTGGCATGGTATTCCCCACCTTGCTCCAGGCTTTGTTGGAGCATGGTGGCGAAGGCTTCATCACTATCGACGACGAGGATGGAATGTTCGCTGCTCATGAATTGCTCCAGGGTCAGGATGTTGGGTTTCGTGTCTGCTTCATTCTACAGGGGAGTGAGGAAAAGTCAACACGTGCCCATGGTGAAGACATGAAAGAAAATCGACTTTGCGGTATTTCGGCGGAAAAAGGTTGACAATAGAGTCAAAATGTGGTATAATTTTCATTACTTGAAATAAATGTACCCCTGTGATGGAACAAGCTGACCTCTAATACCATCCCTACTTTCGCACGTTGCGCGTCCGGCGCGTGGCTGAGTCGGCTTTGATACTTAGACATGTTTCCAGGAGGCAAGCATTGAGGCGTGCTATGAGTTCCATACCCCTGCTTCAAGTGGCATTGGACTTCACTTCCCTTCCCTCAGCCCTCGCTATGGCGCTGCAAGTGGCTCCTGCGGTCGATATCATCGAAATCGGCACCCCCCTGTGCAAAGCAGCCGGCATGGATGCCGTCCGGGCTGTGCGAGAGGTTTGCCCAGACAAGCTCATCCTTGCCGACGTCAAGTCCCCGGACGTAGGTGGACTGGAAGCGCAGTTGGCCTTCGACGCTGGCGCGGACATGATGACTGTGATCGGTGGCGCGCCAATGGCCACGGTCCAGGCTGCTTTGAACGTCGCCCGTCAGCGTGGCAAGGAGATGCTGATGGAGCTGACGGGTGTCCGCGACATCATCGCCCGGGCGCAGGAATGGCGTGCCGCCGGTGTGGAGCGCATGGTTTACCATCGGGGCTGGGATGAGCAGGCGGCTGACCGGGAATGGACGGACAACGATTTAGTCGTTATCCGTCAACTCATTGATATGGGCTTCAGAGTGACGGTCACCGGTGGCATCACGGTCGATCTTTTGCCGTTCTTCCAGGCTTTGCCGGTGTCCGTCATCATCGCCGGGCGGGCAATCCATCAGGCCGCGGATCCGTTGGCCTCGGCTCGTGAGTTGCGCGCCACGATCGCCCGCCTGTGGGGAGGGGCTCAATCTGTGGCAGCCTGGGACAGTGGTGGCATGCCATCAGCAAATGGCACAGTGACCGCGACTCAATTCGTGGACGTGGCGGCCAAAGCCGTCCGCTTCGGTGTGAGCGAGATGGGACTGCTCTTGACCGTTGACGGGAGGGACTGCCCCGGCTGTGACTCGCCGGCACGGTTCTGCCAGGGGACCCAGACGGATATCTACACCCCCGAGGGAATAAGCGCCACCGATGTGGTAGCGGCGATTGCCCGTATCTTTGGTCAGAGCGGGGCGTATGGGCGAGTGGGTCCACGGGTGTTCTTCGTCGATCCGGCACGACTCCCTGACCTATCTCCGGGACGGGTGACTAGCTTGCTAACCGCCACCGGCAACGCGCTGCGAGAGCTAGGGGCCCAGGTTGACGTCAACGCTGGCATTGGGGTAGCGAATCTGATCGTAGGCAGTTCGTAAAAGCAACAGGAGGATACGTTCATGGCAACGACGAGTTTGCCGAAGACAGCTTTGGGCATGGTAGAGACGAGAGGACTGGTGGCCTCGATCGAGGCAGCGGACGCGATGAGCAAGATGGCTCACGTGGATGTGCTGTGCCAGGAGGAGATTGGTGGGGGATACGTGACCATCATGGTGCGGGGCGAAGTGGGCGCGGTTCAGTCATCGGTGGACGCCGGCGCGGCGGCGGCGAGACGGGCCGGTGAGTTGGTAGCCGCGCACGTGATCGCCCGTCCCCATCCTACAGTGGAGAACATCCTTCATCAGGGCCCGCCTCAGGTCGTGCGGGCGTTAGTCGATTGAGCGGCGCTGCAGTTCGGCGGCGACCTGTCGCGGTAAGGAGCAGATATGGAACTCAGGACATTTGTACTCATTGACTCAATGCAGCCGCAGTATGCGGCGCTGACCGGGACATTGCTGCAGGGCGACGTGCCGGTGGAGGGTATGGCCGAGATACTAATCGAGCTGGCGCCCGCCGCCGATGTCTATGAAGTGATGGACGCGGCGTTGAAGACGACGGACGTGCGACCTGGGTGGCTGCGAGTGGAGCGCGAGTTCGGGTCGCTGGAGATCCATAGCTTCTTCCAGGAAGCGGTGATCGTGGCGGGTCGCGAGGCGCTGGTGCGGTTTGGTCTTTCGGAGCAGGATCGGCAGAAGCCCGAGGTAGTTGGTGTCAAGATGGTCACCAATGTGGACGCGTACGAGGCGCAGTTGGTGAATCAGCGCAGCAAGGGCGGGCTGTTGTTGCGGGGGCAGACGCTTTGTGTGATCGAGGTGGCCCCGGCGGCCTACGTGATGCTGGCCGCGAACGAGGCAGAGAAGGCAGCCAACATCACGCTGGTGCACTACTCGCCCTCGGGGCGGTATGGACGGCTGTACATCGCCGGTACGGAGTCCGACACCAAGGTGGGGCGCGATGCGGCCGTTCAAGCGGTGAATAGTCTGAGCGGACGGGTGGCATAGTCAGACGGCGGGGGGAGCTAAGGTGAAGACCTTCTACTGCGCGGAAGACATCGAGAGGCTGGCTGCCCAAGGGAAGACAGAGTTGGTCGTCGATGAGGACACCGTGCTAACGGACCTGGCCAGGGACACGGCGCGTCAGGTGGGTATCTCTCTGGTGAGGCGTGGTCAATCAAATCCGGTGGCGGTAGTACCCTCAACCCCAGTTGCGGCCCTGGCAGTGGGTTCCACTGTGAGCCTGGGGGCCAAACCCAGGGGGTGTCAGCACGGACCGCTGGATGAGGGGCAGACCGAGGGGACAATGGTCTCCGGGGGATCGAGCGCGGTTGTGGACCAACTGGTGGACCTGGTCAAGCAACTGGATAGCGAGTGAGCGGAACGCTGGCACCCAGGTTCACATCAGCGTAAGGGGAAAGATATGATTATCGCCAAAGTTGTGGGCTCGGCTGTCGCTACTCTGAAGCACGATCTGCTGAAGACGACCAAGCTGTTGCTGGTCCGCCGGGCGGATGCCACGGGTGAGGTGATCGGGCAACCTTTCGTGGCGGTGGATCTGGTGGGCGCAGGCGAGGGCGAGTTGGTCATCGTCACTCAGGGCAGCTCGGCGCGGGTGGCCACCGGACAGGATTCGTCGCCCACGGATGCAGCGATCGTTGGCATCCTGGATTCCCTTCGGTTTGAGAGGGCAATCGCTTGGAGGAAGGAATAGAAATCAATGGCAGACAAGCAAGCGGAGAACACGAAAGCAATTTCAGTGTCAGAGCAGTTGGATCCTGGCATGCGGTCGCTTGGCATGATCGAAACCAAGGGGCTTGTGGCGTGCATCGAAACGGCCGACGCGATGGTGAAGGCGGCGAACGTGACGCTGTTGGATCGGCGTGCCATTGGCGGCGGCTACATGACGGTTATGGTGCGTGGGGACGTGGGGGCCGTGCGGACGGCCCTCGAAGCGGGTGCCCAGGCGGCGCGTCGGATCGGCGAGGTGGTGTCGGTGCGGATTCTGCCCAGCCCGCATCTGGACCTTGAGGTGCTATTGCCAGAGACCGTGGAATAGGCAGCCCTCCGGCTTCCCCTGACCGGTATCGGCGGGGAGCAGGGCTTGATTCCCAGAGTCGCGCGGGTTTGTTCTACCCGGGAATGCGAACCGGGTGCAAGGAGCCGCTACGCTATCGTTGGTAGTGTGAGGGATGGCCGCTGCGCTACCTTTGGTAGCTAGTAAGGTTCGCTGCGCTACCCTTGGCAGTGAGTAAGGTGGGAACGAAAGAGAGCGACACGTGAGTACAATGTCCAAAGTAACGACGACTTCGCTCAAGACGAAGAAACGACGTGGCCAGAAGATCACGATGCTGACGGCCTACGATTTCCCGATGGCCTCGTTCATCGAGCAGGCCGGGGTGGACATCGTGCTGGTCAGCGATGCGGTGGGCACGGTGGGCAACGGCCGCCCGGAGGCGGTGTCGGTCACTGTGGATGAGATGGTCTATCACACGCGGGCGGTGCGCAACGGGGTCGAAAACAGCATGGTCGTGACGACGTTGCCCTTCGGCTCTTACAGTGGGATGGAAGAGGCGGTGGGTACCGCCACTCGGCTGATGAAGGAGGGCGGGGCAGACGCCGTGCACCTGGAGGGCACGCGCCAGGAGGGTATGCTGGTGCGGGCTATTGTGGCCGCCGGGATTCCGGTGATGGGGCACGTCGGAGTGACTAAGCAAAAGGCGGTGCGCGCGGGTCTCTTTCGGCTGCCGGCGCGGGACGCCGACTCGGCCTGGGAGATCATCGCGGACGCGGTGGGGATGGCGAACAGCGGGGCATTTGCCTTGATCGTGGAATGCCTCCCGGTCCGCATTGCTGAGATTATCACGCGGAGCCTGGACATCCCGACGATAGGGATTGGGTCAGGGGCGCACTGCGATGGCCAAGCGCTCGTCACGCAGGACATGCTGGGGCTGTACAAGGAATTGTCGCCGCGTTTCCTCAAGGTATATGCCGATATCTCCAAGTCAATCGTCGCGGCGTTGGGCGACTTCCGACGCGAGGTGGAGAGCAGTGCTTTCCCCGCTCCGGAGCATACCTATGCGATTGACGACGCCGAATTGGAGCGATTGCTGAACCGATTCCGCGCCTGACGTGACGCGCGAAGTGGGTTTGCTGCAACTCGCATGATCCCAGATGCGAGTGGGGGGAATGTACAGATAGATGTCGGCGGGCCATCGAGACGGCGACGTTTGAAGAGGTATGCAGGACCACGGGCAATAAGCTTCTTAATGAGGGGGTATGCTCTATGAGCACACACAACAATGTAGCCAAATCAACTTCGGTCAATTGGATGAGCACCGCCATTAAGCGGATCGGCAATTGGCGTGAGTTCAATGTCGTGCTGGCAGTCATCATATTGTCGGCGATCCTGTCCATCAGCACCGACGTTTTCCTCACGACAGCCAATCTCTTCAGCGTGATGCGAGCCTTTTCGCTGGTGGCTATTATGGCCATCGGGGAGACCATGGTGATCCTGACCGGAGGCATCGATTTGGCGGTGGGTTCGACTATGGGGCTAGCAGGGTTGATCACGGCATTGTTGATTCAAGGCGGCTATCCGACCCCCCTTGCCGTGCTGGCCGGGCTCCTGAGCGGGGTGGTGGTTGGGTTTTTCAATGGTGTTATGATCACCGGCTTGAGACTCCCGCCCTTCATCGCCACGCTGGGTACGATGAGCATAGGCCGTGGCCTGATGTACTGGATCACGCACGGCTGGTCGGTCACGATCCCGCAGGAACAGACCTCTTTCTTGTTCCTGGGACAGGGGTACGTCGGTCCGGTCCCTGTACCCGTGATCGTGATGTTTGCCCTCATGCTGGTGAGTGGGATCTTCCTCAGCCGGACCTTCCTCGGGCGGTACATATATGCGGTGGGAGGCAATGAGGAAGCGGCTCGCTTGAGCGGTATCCGGGTCAACCTGGTCAAAGTGCTGGTGTACACGATTTCGGGGGCCTGCTGTGCGGTGGCCGGTTTGATCTTGCTGGCCCGGATGGTCTCAGCGCAGCCGATGGCTGGCCTGGGCATTGAGTTGTACGTGATCGCGGCGGCGGCGATTGGCGGCACCAGCCTGATGGGTGGTGAAGGCACGATTTTTGGCAGCCTGATGGGCGCTGCTATGATGGGTATCCTTCAGAACGGCATGGTGCTCGTCGGGATAGACACGTATGCGCAACAGGCCGTCGTCGGCACGGTCATCATCCTCGCTGTGACGCTTGACCAGTGGCGGCAGCGTCGTGGCGCTACTGACTAGATCGGTAAGAAGCAAGAGACTCGGTCCGTCGGAGTGCGCTGGCAGGAGTGACGAGATTCGGCTCTCATAGAGTTGTGAGAAAAGGAGGTGAGGCGGAGGAGAATCATTTGGGCTGATGCGTCAAGGAACGCGTATCGCTCCGCCAGCTTGCGCTGACGGAATATATCGTATGGTCCCCACGGGACTACATAGGATGTGCAAGCCAAACCTTGCAAAAGAGAGAAGGAGAGAGGATACGATGAACCGGTTCCGAAACATCATGTTTGTGATCGTGGCGTGCTTGATGGCCGTCACTCTGGCGCTCTCCGGTTGTGGCCCCAAGCCGACGGAAGCCCCAGCGACCGAGGAAGCCGCGCCAGCCGCGGAGGCTGAAGCAGAAGAGGAGGTTGAGCCTGCTGCAGAGGCCGGGGACCTCGTTTTTGCGGTGGTGCCCAAGATCGCGCATCCGTTCTATGACGACGTGCGAGCGGGCCTGG
>CAZYSK010000065.1:0-33107 GCA_964649415.1 uncultured Anaerolineales bacterium | reverse complement strand
TGGACATGTTTGAACCTCCACGTGCTGTTATTGTACACCAACCTTTTCACCTTAGAACGTGGTCCAGTTTTTGGGGCCAATTACACCGAGAAGAATCTGATGCACTTGGCTGAGTGGTGTAACCAGCGGCTTGTGGGCACTAACTTCATGGTAGTTGCCTCATCGTCGGTAGATAGCCAGGAGTTACAGACCTTCCGCTCCCGACTGGCCTCCTTGCTCCGAGATGGGATTGATTTCATTGACCTAAGGATCTCCCATTTCACGATGGGGTTGTTCAGAGCCATCCACGGAGAGCAGCAACAGGAGTTGACCTGGCAGGGGAATCGCACGCGCGTGAAGCGGCCTCTCCCGGCCTTTAACAGCCAATACTTAAGAAGCGGGGCTAGTTGGATCCTCGATCTCGATCTAGCCGAACCCGTCCGCCGTCAACAAGGCTTCATCCCACCGGACTTCCCACGGCTGAATTACATCCTCAATGGTAGGCCAAACGAGAAATGGGCGGAGCAAAGTGGCTACCTGGTCAGAAGAGCTCATGATGTGTTATCCAGACGTGTCAACGGGAAGCAGTCTACTGAATTCGTCGAGATCGTCTTACCTTCAGAAGACGAGATGTTCAGTGAGTTGTTGGAAGCCTTTGGCTACCAGACAGAATTGACTGATAAATGCCGCTATATAACCGGCATGACCAGGTTGCTCAGCAACGCCAGCCTAGTGGACCTTCTGCGAAGACCGCTTTTCCGTAGTCTCTTCCAAAGACTTGCTGAGAGTAATAAGACTTACGATCTTGATGGAATACAGGGACTCGTGCACTGCCCCAAGGAACAGAAGCAAGATTTCCGAGACTGGCTGGCCGATTTGTCAAGGGATAGCATCTTGCTGCGAGGATATCGATTGAGGTGTCCTGAGTGCAATCTAGAAGAGTGGTATGCGTTGGAGGATGTGGCGGAGACTGTATCCTGCGCGGGATGCTTGACGGTGTTTCAACTCCCCTTCAATGCACAGTTCAGCTACCGGTTGAACCGTTTGGTGGAACTTGGGACGAAGCAGGGAGCGATTCCAGTGATTCTCACAACGCTGCTATTGCAGGACCTATCTGAAAGGAGCTTTCTTCATATTCCGGGGATTGTGGCCATTCAGAGGGATCTGGAAGTTGATCTCGACATCCTTGCTTCATGCGATGGCTACCTTGTAGTTGCCGAGTGCAAAGATCTGGGAGAAGGGTGTAGTGAAGGGACAGCGGCTGAAATCGCTAATCAACTTAAACGGACTTACCAGGTTGCACGCGATATCGGAACGGATGTAGTGTTTCTCAGCATGATGGCAAACGAAAAGCACCCAATCCTTGTTGCGTTGATTGATGATTTGAATCAGCAAGAGGGTCCTTCAGTTCATCTATTGCTCTCAGATGACTTAGAGCGTGGATGGCCAGTCAAGGCGCCCGGGTTATTCCAGGGTTCTGAGCAGGCCGGAGAACCGAAAAGGGCCTCTCTTTCAGATCTGCTTCCAAGAAACCCACTAGATCAAGGTTGGATCAAGGAAAGTGGTCAACGACGGATATCCTACTGATACAATCCTCTAGTCTGGATGGAATCCTTAAGGAGCGCATTTTGCAGCACCGTTGTCTTGCTGATTCGTGTGCCCCATGTGCCCCAATCGGCGCACGAGAAACCAATCCACCACGGACACACCAGCAACCTCCGCGTCTGGTGGGCGCGCCTGTCGCACTCTTGTTCTCTCTGCGCTGCTCGACGCGCCCGGAAGGACGCCGCGCGTTTGAACTCCACCGAATGGATGAAGGCACAGCAATTGGATGAGATCTTCTAGCTCTATACATCGTGATCAATTGGCCAATGATCCACGGCTCTACACCATGCAGAATCCAGCGGCCAGACTGGAGCCCCACGAAGAAGCGAGAGTGACGAGTTGCCTGGTGCACCGACCATCCTGGCAGAGTATGGCGGAACCCAATGGGTTCAATTACGATCTAGAGAGTCCGGCTACACAAGAGTAATAAGCATATAGGCTCGTTCGGTCTACACATAACCAAGGAGGCCACCCGATGAGTGACGCTTTCAAACTGCTTCTGGATACCGTGGGCCTGTGGCTCCCAGCACTCACCTGGCTAGCAGGCCAACTAAGCGCCACACGCCCGGGGCGAAAGATCGAAGATGGACTGAAGATACGACTCAAGTGGCTGAAGGATCCGGAAGCTGAGAAAGCCTTCCACGCCGCTTTTCGGGACGGCATCGAGCAGTACGAGAAAGACCACGGTGAGTCGGAGTCCGCAAAGGCGGTCGCCCGAGTATTGACCCACATTGCGGAGCACGATACCTACCGCCTGGATCGAGCCATGATCCTCCGTCAGATCTTTGCAAGCAAGCCAGATGTGGATTCGCTCTCCGACGCCGTCAAACGCAATGCGTTCTCCTTGGAGGGGATGACGGTGCCCGTCGATAAGGTTACTGCGGCTCTGGAAACCCTTGTCACGTGCTACCTTCGACCGGCATTTCAAGCGCATCCCTATTTTGCCGAGCGCGTCGGCTTCGCCGAAGTACTGAACCTGCTGCAAGACATCCGCCAGGCAGTAGTTGAGCCACCGCCTGACCTAGAATCCCTACGACGCGAATACTGCATCAAGATGGCGGAGAAGTACGAATGCATTACTATGCAGGGCATCTCTCCAAAGGTCCAGAACCGAACGATCGGCATTCGGATGGAAGACGTGTTCATCCCCCTGAAAGCCCGAGTAACCGACCTGCCAGAGCCACCAATGACCATTAGAGCTGGGCAATTCATTGAAGCGCTCAAGCAGTTCAGATCGCAAGCAATAGTACCAGGAGGCCTATCGCAGGAAGAACTGAAGTCGCCGGCGGAGTTCTCTCAGTCTAGAGGCATGGCCATCCAAGAAGAATATGAGAAGGCCGTGCAAGAACAACTCCTGGCTCCGGCCCAGGCGGAGTGGGCCCGGTCACTCATTGAAGCACTTGAAGCATTTCCTTCCGAAGAGCTCGTACGCGTCCGAGTAGAGACGCTTGAAATCAGGCCCCTTCTGCATCTTCCCCGACTTGTTGTTCAAGGAGACCCCGGCAGCGGGAAGTCCACCTTGACGCGCTATGTAACCTGGTCAGCCTGTAGCGGCCGCCCAGATCTGATCGGCGAGGAGCCCGCCGCTCGCCTTCCCATCCGGATCCGAGCAATCCACTTCGGAGAAGCTCTGGACCGGGGCCGAGTTGATAGCCTCGACGAATACATAGGGGATGAAGTTGGACGTTTTCTCCCTCTCATCAAGCACGCTCTGGCAGCAGGTGAAGCGCTGATCCTCATCGATGGTCTCGACGAGGTCGGGAAACCCGCTTTGCGGCAGCGCGTCAAAGAGCGAGTTGGCGATTTCGTCGCGGACCCAGCCTTTGACGATAATCAGATCGTCATCACCACTCGGATCGTGGGCTACGAACGTAGCGGGCTCATAGGCCGCTTCCCACATTTCACGCTTGCCGAGTTAGAGGATGAGCAAATCAGGGAGTTTGTCGACAACTGGTACGGTGCGATACACAGTGAGATGCCGGATGCTATTGATGTCCCATCGGAGCGCCAGCAACTTCTCGACGCGATAACGAGCAACGAAAGCATTCACCGCTTGGCGCGGAATCCGCTCCTGCTCACCATCATCGCGCTGATCAAGTGGCAAGGCAGAGCGTTGCCCGATCAACGGGTGTTGCTGTATGACGCTGCCGCCCAGACCCTAATCCAAAGCTGGCCTCGCGCCCAGCGGCAGGTGGAGCTCGATGAGTTGCTAATTCGGGAATGGCTTGCACCCGTGGCGCTTAGCGTGCTCTCTGACGCCACGAGCAACTACATCGATGAGTATTCGCTAATGGAGCTGTTGGTCGAATCCATGTTGCATCTGAGATCAATGTCAGAAATCGACGCAAGACAGAGCAGCCGTAAAATGCTGGACAATCTCAGTTTGCACAGCGGGATACTCCTCCCACGCGGGACTGATGCCGACGGGCGCGAACTCTACGGTTTTCTTCACCAGACCTTTGCAGAATACCTAAGCGCGTACTGCCTGGCCGGTCGTTGGGAGGATGGTAAGCTCAACCTTGTCAACTATGCGCACGACCCCTACTGGCGTGAGGTGCTCCTATTGATGGCGGGGCACCTGGGAACGCAACGTCGCGCGAACGCTGGCAAATTGATCAAAGCTCTCCGAGACCTGAACTCGTCACCGTACGAAGACGCCATTAACCGGGACCTTCTTTTGGCAAGCCGTGTCCTTGCTGACGGCGTACCCGCCGGTCCAGGGGATCTGGTCAAATCGATCTTGCGGGAGTTATTTCAAGTCTGGCTCAATACACCCATTCGCTCTCTGCAATCGGATGTTGAAGAGATACTCACTGACCTTGGCGGCACGGAATACGCCCGCGTTTTGGCTAACCTGGCCAACGAAAGCGCCCTAGATTCGTCTCATATCTTGAAGTTGGCAAGCTGCTTGGGTTTGCGTTACTTTGAGCATGATTTGGTCATTTTGTTGGACGCCGAGGATGCCACGGTTCGCCTCGATGCGGCCCGGTTGCTGGCAGAGCAAGACGACCAGCGGGGAACGGACGCCATACTGAATATGCTAGACGACAAGAACACCAAGGTTCGCTCTGAAGCGCTCCGTTTGCTGGTCAAGCGAGGAGATCCACGAGTGGTGGAGACCCTGCTGAACCTGTCGGACGCCGAGGATGCTGGAGTCTCCTTCAATGTTGTACCATGGCTAGCGTGGCGAGGCAGTCGGTGGAAGGTGGAAGATCTGGTCGATCTGCTAAACGTCAAAGATGCCAAGCTTCTCTTTGTTACAGCGCGACTGCTGGCCGAGCGGGACGATCCGCGGGGAATGGACGCTGTGGTGGGTCTGCTGGACACCGAGGATGACAGGGTCCGCCTCGATGCGGCCCGGTGTCTGGCTGAGCGAGACGATCCGCGGGGGACGGAAGCCATAGTGGATCTGCTAGACACCGAGGATGCTCAGATTCGCTCTGCCGCAGCGCGGTGGTTGGTCGAGCAAGACGATCCGCGGGGGGCAAAGGCCATAATGGGTCTGCTGGACACCGAGGATGCTCGGGTTCGCTCTGCGGCGACGCGGTGGGTGGTCGAGCGAGACGATCCGCAGGGCGCAGAGGCTATAGTGGATCTGCTGGACGACGAGAACGCGACGCTTCGGTTCGAAGCGGCCCGGTGGCTGGCGGAGCGAGGCGATCCGCGGGGGATAGACGCCATAGTAGATCTATTGGACACTGAGAACATTATGGTTCGCACCGATGTGGAGCAATGGCTGGCGGAGCGAGACGATCCGCGAGTGGTAGAAGCTCTAGTGGGTTTATTGGATGCTGAACATGGCTGGATTCGCCGCGATGCGGCCCGGCTGCTGGCCGAGCGGGACGATCCGCAGACGGTGGAAGTCCTAATTGATCTATTGGACGACGAGGATATCAGGGTTCGCCTCGATGTGATCCGGTGGCGGGCCAAGCGAGACGATCCACGAGTGATCGAAGTCTTGATTGATCTATTGGACGACGAAGATGCCAGGGTTCGCCTTGAAGCGAGCCGTTTGCTGGCTGAACAGGAGGAAGCGTCAGCATTCGAGGCTGTCCGAGATAGGATTGAGTTGATGTTGAAGAATGTTGAAGAGAGTTCATATCTAGTACCTGGCAAGTTGAGATCGGTGGCCGACGTAGCCTACCAGTTTCTCAAGCGGCATCTAACGCCATCTGGTGAACTCCGACGATTGGCAAAGAAGGATATATAGCGACTCGATCCAGATGGCTCATATGGGTCAACCTGTCACTGACGAAGTGATCATCCCCAGAGGAATAGTCACGACGGTAGGCCAATACCGCGCACAATACCACCCTCGTGGCGCTCTCCCCTTCTATGGACACAGACTCAAGCGGAGGTTTGCCGCCGCTGATAACCGATCTGCCCCCACGCTTCTACGATGAGAGGGAGCAGGGCCTTACGGAGGAGATGCAGGCTCCTGTGGCACAAGACCACCCCAACCGCTGCCGGCTAGGGTGGTCTCCAAGCACATCAATCTACAGCTCAATCTTCGTCCCCAACACCCCCAGGAACTTGCTCAGCCACTCAGGGTGCGCCGGCCATGCCGGCGCCGTCACCAGGTTCCCATCCACGTGGGCCTGGTCCACCGCGATCGCCGCGTACTCCCCGCCGGCGTCCGCCACACTCGGCCCGACGGCCGGGTAGGCACTGCAGCTCTTCCCGTCAAGCACGCCCGCCGCGGCCAGCACCTGCGGCCCGTGGCAGATCGCCGCGATCGGCTTGTCCGCCTCGGCGAAGTGGCGCACCATCTCTAGCACCCGCTCGTTCAAACGGATGTACTCCGGCGCGCGCCCGCCGGGGATGACCAGTGCGTCGTAGTCCTCCGCCTGCACCTCGTCGAACGTGGCGTTGAGTGTGAAGTTGTGGCCCGGTTTCTCGCTGTACGTCTGATCACCTTCGAAATCGTGGACCGCCGTCCGCACCTTGTCGCCCGCCTGCTTATCTGGGCAGACCGCGTCTACGCTGTGGCCCACCATCTGCAATGCCTGGAAAGGCACCATCACCTCGTAGTCCTCCACAAAATCGCCGACCAACATCAGAATCTTCTTCGCGCCCATGCTGGACTCCTTTCGCTTAGTGGCTACGTGAACCGCGCAAGAGACTTCTGCACACGGATTGGAACAATCCGCATCATGGCTAGAGCACCCACGAGACGAACACCACGACCACTGACTCTCAACCCTGGACTCTGGACTAGCGACCTCTGACTCCTGGCATCACCCCCTCTCTTCGCCAGCCGCTTCCCCTGGAATGATATCGGCCAGGCTGAACATGTTCACACGGGTACACCATCACGCGCAATTCTAGCCCACCTGAGCGCCCGAGTCAAACGCCATTTGCCCTCGGCACCTTAACATGATACAATTTCGTCGCTGACAGGTCACGAGGCGGTGCCCCGTGTGAGCGCTGGCAGATTGGTGACCCGCCGCGCACGCGGGGATGCCGGCCCCGGGGCGGGTGCACGAGAGGGCGCACGATGAGCACCAGAAGGCCGATTGTGTGGGTAGCTGTGGGCCTGCTGCTCCTGGCAGCCGCCGACGTCGCCCACGCCGCACACCCCCAGCCTAGTCCAGGTAGCCCAGGGCAGGACCGGCACGTCTACCTGCCCCTGGTTACCCGCGACTACCCCCCCGCCCCACTCGTCTACCACCTCCACGCCGATCCGCTGGACCTGGACTGGCTGTCACGAGACCCCTATCGGGACGAGACCATCCCCGCTACCTTCACCTACGAGCGCTCCTGGGACGTGGACGTGCGCTACCGGGGCGACGTGTCTCGCCTGATGTCCAAGAAATGCTGGAAGATCTTCTTCCCCGGGTCCGATCTGTTGTACGATCAAGGCGGCCATGCGCACGAAGAACTGAACCTCAACTCCGACTACCCGGATCAGACCCTGCTACGCAGTTGGATCGCCTACGACTTGTTTGCCCGCAGCGGCGTACCCAGCCCGCGCGCCGACTACGCCCGGTTCTACGTCAACGACGTCTACTACGGCCTCTTCTCCCAGGTCGAGCAGGTGGACGCCCGTTTCCTCCACCGCCAGGGCCTCGAGACACACGGCAACCTCTATAAGCCCTTCTACGGCAACCTGCGCGTGCTGGACTACATCGAGGATCCGGCGGAGAGAGACTGGTGGTACACCTACTACTACCCGAAGAAGACCAACCGCCAGAGTGGGCACGCAGACGTGGTCGACTTCATCGAGTTGATCAACTACACGCCCGACGACCAGTTTCAGGCCGCCATCGCAGAGGTGCTGGACGTGAACGGCTGGATCGATTGGTACGCCGTCAACGTCCTCATAGGCAACTTCGAGATGCTGGAGAAGAACTACTACATTTACCACGATCTCAGCACCGATCGCTGGCACATCCTGCCCTGGGATCTGGACCTCTCCTTCGGGCACAACATGTGGGGGCCAGGCGTGGGCGGGCTGCTGGACACGGAGATGAGCTGGGACAACCCGATAGACAGTGGCACGCAGGAGAGCAAGAAAATCGATGGGAAATGGAACGCGCTGATTGACCGTATGATGGACGTGCCGGAGTTCCGCGCCTTCTACTGTCGCCGCCTCACGGAGTTGATGGCCGGCGAGTTCAGCCCGTCGGAGATGCTCCCCCGCATTGACGCCGCATTTGTCCGCGTCCGCCCGTGGGCTGAGGCTGACCCTAACCGCTGGCAACCGGATGGCTTCCGGTTCGCCGACGGCCCGGACGAACTGAAGACCTACGTCACCCACCGGATCGAGTTTCTCGAGGGCGAGATGCCCGGCTTCTGTCTGGACGTGGCCATGCCGCTGACGATCAACGAGCTTCTGGCCGCCAACACACACACCGTCGCCGACGAGGCTGGCGACTACGATGCCTGGATCGAGATCCACAACGGCAGCGCGACGTTGGCGTGGGATCTCGGCGGCATGTACCTCAGCGACGACCTGGGCGCCCCCACCGGGTGGCGCATCCCCGACGGCACGATCGTCCCGCCGGATGGCACGCTCCTCATCTGGGCCGACGGCGAGGAGGCGGAAGGGCCGCTGCACGCCAGCTTCACGCTCGACGCCGGCGGCGGGCAGATCGGCCTTTTCGACCGGGACGTCTTCGGCAACGCGGCCGTTTCTGCGCTGGCCTACGCTGCGCAGACGAGCGACGTCTCGTACGGGCGCACCCCCGACGGAGGCGAGACCTGGCAGTTCTTCGCCGCGCCGACCCCCGGCTGGTCCAACCGGGGCCGCCCCCCCATCATCGGCGGGACGGCCCACACGCCCGCCTCGCCCACCAGCAGCGACAGCGTCAGCGTGATGGCGCTCGTGAGCGACGAGGGGAACGCGCTCACCGTATCGGTGTGGTACCGGGCCTTCGCGCCCGGCGCGCCTCCACCGCCCTACCAGCGCGTCCCGATGTATGACGACGGCGCGCACGACGACGTCGACCCCAGCGATGGCATCTACGGCGCATCCATCCTGCCGCACACCGACGGTACGTGGGTAGAATACTACCTGGAGGCGACAGACGAGATGGGGATGAGCACGGTAGACCGGCCAGGCTGGCCCGATGGCGACTACCGCTACGTCGTCGGCTGGAGCCGCCCACCGCTCTACATCAACGAGCTGATGGCGCTCAACACGCACACGCTGGAGGATGAGGACGGCGAGCACGACGACTGGATCGAGGTCTACAACGCCGGGACGGCAGACGTGGATATGGGCGGTATGCTGCTCAGCAACAACGTCGGCGAGTCCGCCCAATTTGAGATTCCGTCCGGCACCATCGTGCCCGCCGGGGGCTATCTGATCCTGTGGGCCGACGGGGACAACCAGGACGGTCATCTCAACTTCAAGCTGTCCGGCGCAGGCGAGTACGTGGGCCTGTTCGACAGCCAGGCCCGCTACGGCGCACCAGTTGACGCTGCCTACTTCAACCCCCAGACCCCCGACGTCTCCTGGGGCCGCTTCCCCGATGCCGGCGTCGCCTGGCACGCGATGGATCTGCCCACGCCGGGGGCGTCCAACCGGCTGCGACCACCCCAATTCTCACAGGTGGCGCGCACGCCGGCCTGGCCCGGGCCGGGCGACGCCGTGACGGTCACCGCCGCCATCACCGCCGGCAGCCCCATCGCGTCCGCCACGCTGTGGTACAACACAGGAGGTGGCTTCCTGGCCGCGCCGATGACGCCCGGCGGGACCGGCTGGCAGGCGGCCCTGCCGCCGCAGCCCGAGGGCACGACCGTGGCCTACTACCTGGAGGCGCTGGACGGTGCCGGACAGCGGACCTTCGAACCCACCGGCGCGCCCGCCGTCACGCACGGCTACGTGGTTGGCTACGCCGCCCCAGGCGTGCGCATCAACGAGTTCCTGGCCGACAACAAGAGCGTCAACCAGGATGAGGCCGGGGAGTACGACGACTGGGTGGAGTTGTACAACACAGGCACGAGCACGGCCGCGTTGGACGGGCTATACCTGACAGACGATCTGAGCGATCCGAGAAAATGGACCTTTCCCGCCGGGACGAGCATCCCGCCGGGCGGCCATCTGCTCGTCTGGTGCGACAGGGATAGCGGGCAGGGCGCGCTCCACGCGGACTTCAAGCTGAACCGGGACGGGGAGGCGATTGGCATATATGCCGACGACGCCCACGCCAACGTCCCGCTCGACACGCTCGACTTCGGCCCCCAGCAGGAGGACGTGTCCTACGGGCGGCGGCCCGACGGCGCGGGCACGTGGGCGTTCCTGGACCCGCCTACGCCGGGAGCGAGCAACCAGTAGGAAATCAGCTCACAAGCCCCAAATCTCAGACTCCCATCAGGCCCTTGAGGAGAAACATCAAGGTGATATGTACGCGATAAACCGATGTTCCCCATCCTTGATCTCGACGAGCGCCAGATCCCGATATGCCTGACCGCTTTGGTCGAAATCGATAGGGCCGGTCAGGCTCTGGAACGTTGAGTCCAGCAACACCTGTTGCACGCTCGCGACGTCAGTCGTTCCGGCCTGCTCGACTGCGTCGAGCAGTACCTGGATCGCGTCGTATCCCAAAGCGGCAAAGTTGGCGAAGACAGTGGACTGGCTCCTGAAACGTGCATCGCCGGTCTCCAAGAACGTCTGCACCTCGTGACCGAGAGGAGCGAACTCCGCGCAATCTTCCAGGAATGCCCGAACCTGGGGATCGAGTGTCGTGAGCGCGGTGCAATAGTAACCGCTTCTCACAACCTGCCCATCTACGTGTATCCAGCCATCCCACCCCAGCAGGACAGCCTCGATGCCCATCTGTCGGGCCTGAGCGGCTACATCGCTGATCTGAGGCTCATAGGTAGGTAGGAATAAAACGTCTGGAGAAGCAACAGCGACAGGCGCGAGATAGGCGGCGTAGTCCTCCGCAGGGCCTGAGTAAGCGATCATCTCCACAATCTCGCCGCCCTCGCCAGCAAACACTTGAGAAAACTCGTTAGCCAGGTTGGTGCTCGATGAGCTGTTCCCGTCATACAGTATAGCTGCGGTTTGGGGACGCAGTTGCTCGCGCGCGTAGCGGGCCATCGCTTTGGCCGGGAGCGTCTCTGGGAACGCGATGGAGTACACGCCTCGCCTGTGTCTCCCGTTGTCGTCAGTCGTCACAAGTGGGTGTGCGTTGAGGGCGAGAAAGACGCTCATCTCAGCCGTGATTTCTTCTGCCACGACAACGGCCCCACTGGCACACAGTCCTCCGACGTAAAACAGGAGGTCTTCCTCTTGGGCTTCACCAGCGACCTGCCGCCCGCCTTCCGCGGAACACTTCGAGTCAAAGTTGACCACCTCGACGGGCAGACCAAGCACACCACCTGCATCGTTGCGTTGCTCAACTGCCAGCAGTGCCCCCTGCTGCGCGGCCAGTGCCGCCTCCGACACCGGCAGACTGCCTGTCGGCAGGATCAGGGCGATGCGGAAAGTGGACGGAGACGGAGATGGAGATGGAGATGGAGATGGCGGTTCCGTATGCACCTGGTCTGTTTGTTCTCCGCCGGCGTCCAGGTCGTTGAGCATGTCTTTGAGAATGAACCTCATCCCCAATACCAGCACAATGAGTGCAGCCAGCGCGACCACACCGGAGAGAAGTTGACGGGACTGTCTAGCCATCATCTTGAACCTCCCTGAGCGCTTCAAGCGTGGGGCGATGACGGCGAATGTCATTTGGGGCGACGGACGAGCTCCCCTAAGACTATCCAGCACACTATGCTCAATACGCTGTTTCAGCGCCCTGTAGTCGGCCAGGTGGGCGCGGCAGCGAGAGCAGGTCGCCAGGTGCCGATCTACGGCATTTTGCTGGACATGGTTCAGAGCCTGGTGGACGTAGCCAACAAGTTGTTCGTCGCTCAAATGGCTGCTCACCGTCTCCCTCCTATTCGCGATTCGTCGAGTCGGCTGGGGCAAGCGCCGCCCGCAGCCGCTGGTAAGCCAGCCGGACCCGCGATTGGGCCGTGCGAAGGGGGCAACCCAGGATCTCGGCCATTTCACGGTACGTATGGCCAGCCCAGTAGCGGAGCAGAATTGCCTCCCGCAGCAACGGGCTCAGCGCCTGGACCGCGTTCCAGACATCACTGCGCGTCTCTTGGAGGATCATGTGACGCTCCGCGTCAAGAGCCGGGTCGGGAAGGCAGTGTCCACGCTGCAGCCAGGCGGTCAAGGACAGGCTGGGGGAGCGGCGACGGCGCTGCCTGTCCCTGCATCGGCTCACGGTGATTGCGTGCAGCCACGTGACGAAACTGCCCCGCTGGGGATCGTAGCGAGCGATGCGTGTCAAGGCATAGGCAAGGGCATCCTGTGCCACCTCTTCGGCATCAGCCGGCTCGCCAAGCAAGCCGTACGCCAGGCGGAAAACCAGATCCCGATGGTGATCATACAGAGCCTCGGCTGCACGCTCGTCGCCAGCCTGCCAGCGTCTAATCAGCAAGTCGATATCGGGCTTGTCAGCAACACCGGATGGCATGACGGGCGAATCCTCGCTGCACACTATCCCGCATCATGAGCACGCGCTCTATACCATTATACGCGAAAACGGCGATGTCTGATCACTCAACTGTAACATTTCTGTAACGCGAGTTGTGGTATAGTGGTGATGAATGAATCAGGCACTAGGCCCTGCCCTTGACCGTGGTCGTCCAGATACGCCGGCGAAGAGATAGCCCTCATATTAGGGCACGTGCGCGAACTGCTGCTCAACTAGAGACCTGACCGGTTGCGGTAGGGGGCAGACGGTCGGGATCGGACAGAGATAGGCGATGGGTAGGCGATCAAGTCCCACACCCCACATGCCAAATCCCCAATGGCTGAGGCCGCGGAGGCTCGCCTTCTGCCAAGACAGCGCGCAAGCGCCCGCTACGAAGCGCCGCGCCACCCGGGGGCCGTCGTCGATCGGCGCGTGGCTGCTGCTCGTGGCCGTGTGCCTGTTGGTGGGCGGGTCCGCCCGCGCCGCCGGGCACCTGCCATCCCCGGCCGACTCGCAGATCGTCATCAACGAGATACAGTACCACCCCGCGTCGGACGATCACGGCGAGGAGTACGTCGAACTCTACAACGCGGGTGCCACCACGGTCGACCTCTCGGGCTGGCGATTCAGCGATGGCATCCAGTACACCTTCCCGCAGGGCGCGTCCATCCCCCCCGGCGGCTACGTACTCGTCGGCCACGACCCGGCCACAGTCGAGGCCGTCTACGGCATCAGCGGGGTACTCGGGCCGTTCGTCAGCGGCAGCCTCTCCAACGGCGGCGAGCGGGTGGCCATCGAGGACGCCGGGGGCATCCAGGTGGACGAGGTCACCTACGACGATCATCCTCCCTGGCCGTCACAACCCGATGGCAAGGGCCCCTCGCTCGAACTGACCAGCCCGGACTTCGACAACGACCGCCCCTGCTCCTGGGAGGCAAGCAGCGGCCTGGGCACCCCAGCGGCACAGAACAGCGTCTATTCCACCGGAAACATCCCCCCCTGCGTCACCGGCGTGGCGCACACGCCCGCTTTCCCCACCTCCAGCCAACCGGTGAGCGTCACGGCAGTCGTCGACGACAACAGCGCCGTCATGGCGGTGACGCTGCGCTACCGCCCCGAATCGTGGTCCAACTACACGTCGCTGGCCATGGTGGACGACGGCAGCGGGGGCGACCAGACGGCCGGCGACTTCCGCTATACCGCCGTCATCCCGGCCCAGCCGGATGGGGTGTACGTCGAGTTCTACGTAGCGGCGATTGACGACGAATGGGCCGAGCGGCGCGTGCCCGACGGCGCGCCAGGGGGCACCTCCGGCGAGACGGGGCTCCCGGTCACAATCAGCCGCCTCTACCTGGTGGAGGACGCGCCACCCACGGGCGACCTGCCCATCTACCGCCTCATGATGACGCAGGAGAACCAGGCAGAGCTGACCACGCGGGATCTCTTCTCCAACGAGCTGTTGGACGCGACCTTCGTCTACGCAGAAGAGGTGTTCTACAACGTTGGCGTGCGCTACCGGGGCGAGGGCTCCCGCGATTGCTTGCCCCGCCCGTACCGCGTCAAGTTCCGCGACGAGCACGAGTTCGAGGACCGGGAGCGGATCAACCTGGTCAGCGATGAACTGGGCCGCGAGGCACTGGCCCACGACCTGTTCCAGCGCGCCGGGCTGCCGTCGTCGGACACGCGCTTCGTGACGCTCTACGTCAACAAGGACCGCGAGGGCGACTACCTGGACATCGAACAGGTGGATAACGACTTCCTGGAGGCCCACTTCCCCGACGACGACACCGGCAACCTGTACCGGGGCTTCGACGGGGCGGACCTGCGCTATCGCGGCACCGACCCCGCAAGCTACAGCCCCTACTACCTGAAGAAGAACAACACCGATGACGACGACTACGCCGACGTCATCGCACTGACTGACGCGCTCACCAACAGTTCCGACGAGAGCTTCCGCACCGAGGCGGAGTCGGTGGCCGACATGCGCCAGTGGCTGCGCTGGTTCGCTGTACAAGCCGTGCTCGATAACCACGAGGGGGCGCTGTGGATCGGACAGGGCGACGACTACTTCCTCTACCACCGGCCCTCCGACGCGCGCTTCGTCCTCATATCCTGGGACCACGACTACACTTTCTCCTACCCGGATCACTCCATCTGGGAGCCGAACTGGTTCGCCGGCGAGATCGTGCGGCGCATCCTGAACTACCCCGCCTTCACACGCTGGTACTACCAGGACATCGCCAGCATCGCGGCGAACGAGCTGTCAGAGGCGGAGATGTTCCCGCGCATTGATGCACTGCCAGACGTGGTGGGCAGCGAGGAGCGGAACTGGCTCCGCTGGTACGTCGCCAACCGCATCCCGAATCTGAACAGCCAGATACCCGACGCGTCGCTCTCCATCACCACCAACGGTGGAGGAGACTTCGTCACGACTGAGGGAGAGGTCGCGCTGGTGGGCGATTGCTCTTCCCTCCGCGACGTGCAGGTCAACGAGAGCAGCGTGGGCGTGAGCTATCCGAGTGTCACGAGTTGGCGATACACAGGCTCGCTCTGGGCGCACGAAAACGTCTTTACCGTCACCGACGGCCTGGACAGCCACACGATCACCGTGTACTGGGAAGCCTTCCACGGCGGCACACTGACGGAGGACACGGTGCTCACGGCAGGCGGCTCCCCCTACGGCATCAGTGAGAACATACTCGTGTCGAGGGACGCCACGTTGACAATCGAGCCCGGTGCGACGCTCCGCTTCGGAGAAGAGCGCACGCTCCGTGTGGAGCAAGGGGGACGGCTGCTCGCGGAGGGTACCGCCGTGCAGCCCATCGTCTTCACCAAACAGGGGGACGGCTATTGGGGCGGGATCCTGCTCCAAGGCACCCAGGAAGACAACCGCATCACCCACGCAGTTGTGGAGTACACCCAGGAAGTGATCAGCAACCCGCGCACCCACGGCGTCTCCGCCTACGGATCGCGGGTGACTATCGCCGACAGCATCTTGCGTCACACGGATTTCAGCGTCGCTGTCCAGACCTACGCCTGGGGCGGCTACGAGCCCACGATCTATCTGCTGCGCAACGAGATCTACGACATCCAGCGCGATGCAGTGCACGTCACCGACGGGTACGCCTTCATCCAGGGCAATCACATCCACGACGCCCGGCATGGGGCCTATGAATTCGAGGGCATCGAGGTCAGCCACATGATTACGCCGGCGGTCCTGCTGGACAACCACATCCACGACGTCTCCGACGACTGCATCGACCTGAATCACTCGTCGGCCATCATCGAGCGCAATCACCTGCACCACTGCGGCGACAAGGGCATCTCCATCAGCGACGCCACGACCATGACGCTGGTGAACAACCTGATCTACCACTGCTACGGCAAGCCAGAGGATCCCACCGGCGGCGTGGGCATCGCGGTCAAGGACGGCACCGTCGCCCGCATCGTGAACACCACCGTGTCCGACTGCCGTCACGGCATCTACCTGTACCAAGGTGGCGGGGCCGGGGGCGGCACCGCCACCGTCGTCAACGCGATCCTGTGGGGCAACGAGACGAACCTGAAGCTGGACGAAGACTCCAGCGTCGCCGTCACCTACTCCGACGTGGGGCTGGAAAGCGGCGTGTGGCCCGGCGAGGGGAACATCAACGCAGATCCGCGCTTCCGCGCAGCCGCAAGCGGCGTCTTCCGTCTGCTCGAGGATTCGCCGTGTGTCGATACAGCCACGCCGGTGGGCGCGCCGGACGTGGACATCCGAGGCGTCTACCGGCCCCACGGCAACGGCTACGACCGGGGAGCGCACGAGTTCTTCGAGTTCTTCTCCGGCTACTTGCCACTCGCGATGCAGTCACATTGACGACGTTGGCATGCTGGCCAATCGGGAAGCTGGTATACTGGGAGTGAAAGGACACCTTGCCGTGCTCCCACCGGCGTGTTATAATGTAGATAGTCATCAAGGCAATGCGGATGAAGCCATCCGGCGGATGCCGGCAGTTGCCCAAGCCCCTGTAGCTCAGCCGGATAGAGCAGGAACCTCCTAAGTTCAAGGTCGCGCGTTCGAATCGCGCCAGGGGCACTCTATATGAACTCGAATCTCAAACCCCAAATCGCGAAACAGGGAGACAAGAGAGGAAACTGCGTCTCCATTCGCAGTAGGGGCACGCCATTCTGATGGCGCAGTTTCCGCGCCCCGTTCCATAGAAGTGCCGAATGGAGATGAGGCCCTGCTGGTCGAGGACGATCCGGCTATGACAAGAACGCGGGCCGACAAAAACGAGCTGCTACCCCAAGCCCAGGCAACGCGCCCCACCAGCGTCCTGCTGATTGAGGACGACCCGGACCACGCCCAACTCATACACATAATGCTGAGCCAGGCCGGTGGGACCGCCTTCGATCTGCAGGCAGTAGACAGGCTCTCAACCGGGCTGCGAAACCTGTCCGACGGACGTCTGCCATCCTCGGAGGCGGCAGACATCGTCTTGCTGGACCTCTCACTGCCCGACAGCACAGGCCTGGACACGTTCACCCGGCTGCACGCGCAAGCGCCACAGGTACCCATCATCGTCCTCACCGGTTCCGACGACGAGGAACTGGCGGTTCAGGCAGTGCGAGGCGGCGCTCAGGACTACCTGGTGAAGGCCCAGGTCGACAGAGACCTGCTCGTGCGCGCCATACGCTATGCCATCGAGCGCAAGCGGGCAGAACAGGCGCTGGAGCAACGCGCCGCCCAGTTGGCACTGATCAACGAGATCGGCGGGCAGATCGCGGCTGTGCTCGAACTGGACGCCGTGCTGGACCGGGCTGCCCACCTGATGCACGAAGGATTCGGCTATCACAACGTGTGGCTCTTCACCGTGGACCGGGAGCGTGGCGAACTGGTAGACCGGGCCAGGGCCGGCGTCTACGCCGAGATCATGCCCCAAGGCTATCGGCAGAAGCTGAGCGAGGGCATACTGGGCTGGGTGGCCCGCCACGGTGAGCGGCTGTTGGCCAACGACGTCAGCGCCGAGCCCCGCTACGTCAACCCACTTCCCGGCAGCGACGAAATCATCACGCGGGCCGAGCTGAGCGTGCCCGTCCGCGTGGCAGGGGAGACCATCGCCGTGCTCGACATCCAGAGCCCCCATGTCGACGCCTTCGACGAGAGCGACGTGATGGTCGCGGAAACCCTGGCCGGCCAGATCGCCGTGGCGTTCGAGAACGCGCGGCTTTACCAGGCTGCGCGCCAGGTGGACCGCCTGCGGGTGCTCAACGAATTGGATCGGGCACTGGCGGCCACGCTGGACCAGCAGCAGGTAGCAGTGACGACCCTGCAGCAAATCGCCGCAGCCCTGGGCGCGCCCGAGGGCATGCTGATCGTGATGCCCGAGGACGGGCATGGGGACGATGGCCTGGACCGCGTATTCACGCTGGAACGAGGCAAGGTCCAGGGTACGCCCTGGGAAGACATGCAGCGCCTGCACACCCTCTCCCGCCGCCTGGAGGACAGGGACCGCCACGTTCCGCATGAGAGGGCGCCTTGCGCACAGCATCTTGCTGGCATGACACCCTCCAACCGTCCGCGGTCGGCAGCGTCTGAGGAAGGGCCCCCGCTATCGCTGGACGACCTGGTCGCGATCAGTGGAAGGCGCGACGTGGCCGAGAGATGGAGCGCCAACAACCTCATCTTCCCCATATGGAGTGACGGGGAATTGCTCGCGGTGCTGGCCCTGGGCGGGCAGGCATCAGGTCCCCCACTTGAGAGGGATCGGGCGTTGGCACAGGCGGCAGCCCATCGCGCCGGCCAGGCGATCCAGAACGCCCGCCTCTACCGCGCCAGTCAGGCGCACTCCACACGCCTGGCCACGCTCAACGCCATCAGTGCCGCCGCCGGCTCGTCGCTGGATTTGGACACCGTGCTGCATCAGGTTCTGAGACTCACGTGCCAGGCACTGGACGCGGCCGAGGGGAGCATCCTCATGCGTGAGCCGGACACAGGGAACATGTTCTTCGCCCTGGCCTCGGCGGCCGACGACCCGGCCAGGGAGAGCCTGCGTGGCCAATATCTCCAGCCAGGGCAGGGTATCGCCGGATGGGTGGCCCAGCACGGCCAGGCGGTGCACGTGAACGACGTACACCAGGACCCCCGCTGGTATGACGGCATAGACGCAGCCACCGGCTTCGAGACGCACTCCCTGTGTTGCGCACCCTTGCAGCACGCCGGCGAGATCACCGGCGCGATCGAGATCGTCAACAAGCGTCGGGGCACGTTCAGCAGCGACGACTTGGGCCTGCTCGAGGCCGTCGCGTCCATCGCTGCCGTGGCCCTGGAGAACGCCCGCCTCTACACGGCCACGCGGGCGCGCGCCGACGAACTGGCGCTGCTGAATGAGATCGGGCTGGCGCTGACCGCCACGCTGGACTATTCCACAGTCGTCCACGCTGCCGTGGCACAGATCCAGCGCCTGTTCCAGGCCGAGACAGTTGTCCTGCTGCAGCTCGTTCCCGAGACGGGCGAGCTAGACCTGGTGCAGGCGATGGCGGACGGTGCCGACCGCAGACGGTCAGGGGCAGACAATCAGGAGCAGACAGTCGGGGAGCAGCGGGGGCATACGCTTCGCCTGGCACCGGGCGAGGGCATCACCGGGTGGGCACTGGAGCATCGCCAGCCGGTGCTCGTCGAGGACGCGCAGCAGGACGCCCGTTTTCTGGCCCGGGTGGACCAACACATCGGCACCACGACGCGGGCGATGATGGCCGCCCCCCTGCTCACCCCGGAGCAGGCCATTGGCGTCATCGCCGTGTCCAGCAGCGCGGCGGGCGTCTACACCCGCGAGGAGCTACGCACCCTGCAGGCCCTTGCCTCCACGCTGGCCGTGGCATTGGAAAATGCGAGTCTGTACGAAGAGCTGAAGACGCTGCTGCGCGAATGGGACGAGGCGCAGAGGCAACTGATCCAAACGGAGAAGATGGCCGCCCTGGGCCGGCTCGTCGCCTCCATCGCCCACGAGATCAACAACCCGCTCCAGGCAATCCAGGGCTGTCTGACGCTGGTCGAGGAGGAAGTCGATGGGGAACAACGTCCAGAGGCATTGCAGCGCTATCTGACCACCGCCGGGGCTGAGATCGAGCGCATCTCCGATATCGTGCGCCGGATGCGCGACTTCTATCGCCCGGCGCGCAAAGGATGGCAGGCCACCGACCTGCACGCCGTGCTGGACAGTGTGCTGGCACTCACGAACAAGCAGTTGCAGCACAGCGACGTCGCCGTCGAACGTGACTGGACCGACGCGTTGCCCACAATCCAGGCCAACCCCGATCACCTCAAGCAGGTCTTTCTGAACCTGGTGCTCAATGCCATTGACGCCATGCCGGCCGGCGGGAGGCTGCGCGTGTCTACCGCCCATGATCACGTGCAGACCGAAGGCGCTCAGCCGCCCCAACCGGCGGTGCGCATCGAGTTCAGCGACACCGGACAGGGCATATCGCCGGGGGCGCTGTCCCGCATCTTTGAGCCGTTCTTCACCACCAAGGAGCGTGGCACAGGGCTAGGCCTCTCGATCAGCTATGGAATCATTCAGGCCCACCACGGAGACATCACGGCGACGAGCCAGAGGCATAGGGGCACGACCTTCACGATTCTGCTACCGGTAGAACAGACGTGGCGGATGCAGACACCGCGGATGCAGACACCCGAGTGATTTCGCATAGGATAGGAAATGCGATGGACACGACAGCCAAGATCCTGGTTGTAGACGACGAGGAGGGCGTGCGGTTCTTCCTGGAGGAGATATTGACACGCGATGGCCACCAGGTGATGGCCGTCGACAGCGGCGAAGCCGCGCTCGAATGCATCAAGACACGCGAATTCGATCTAGCGCTGATTGACCTGAGGATGCAAGGCATCGGAGGGATGGAAGTGTTGACCCGGCTGCGCCGCCAGTCGCCGGAAACGGCCGTGATCGTGCTCACAGCCCACGCATCACTGGATACAGCGGTCCGGGCGTTGCGCGAGGGCGCTCACGACTACCTGTTCAAGCCCTGCAAAACGGTGGAGCTGCGCGAGAGTGTGCGCACGGGACTGCTGAAACGCCAGCGCGAGACACGGCAGCGTGAGTTGCTCGACCAGTTGGAGCACAGCCTGGCCAGAAGCCTGGAGGAAATCCGAGCCACTGGCGCGGAGGAACCCGCTGGCGCACAATCTGCACCGGCCGAGCCCGCTGCCGAACAAGCCACCGAAACCGCCGACACCCACGCACGGTTCCTGGAACACGGCAGGTTGATCGTGGACTTCATGCGCCACGTGATCACACTGGATGGCTGCTTGGTGGAGCTCAGCCCCACCGAGTTCGACCTGCTGGCCTACCTGGCCAGCGAGGCCCCACGCGTGATTTCGCCGCAGGAGTTGGTGCGCGAGGTGCAGGGGTACGAGAGCGAGGCGTGGGAAGCGCGCGACATGGTGCGCTATCACATCTATCGCATCCGGCGCAAGATGAAAGCGGCCGCGGGCGATGCGTCCGTCATCCGCACCGTACGCGGGGTGGGATACACAGCAGGCGAATAACCGTTCGCAGCAGGCGCTTCAGCACCGTCGTGAGAGCGCCTCTGTTCGCAGAAACGGGGCGACCGGAATACGGTCGCCCCGTTTCCCATGTCCCACGTGACCGCCACAAAGCTGCCACGCAACGCTAACGTCACCCACCCCACTGTGTGCTATAGTGGTTTCATAACAAGACACTGAGGTGGTTGGCGAATGGCTAGCGCTTCTAGGCAGGACAGCGCGCCATCAGAATGGCGACTTTGCGGGGACGACGGTGCGCCATCAGAATGGCGACTTTGCAAGGACGACGGTGCGCCACCAGAATGGCACCTTTGCGGGGATGACGGGTTGAGACCAAGACAAATCTTGATCGTGGACGACGAGGAACACGTGTTGCTGACTCTGCGGGACGGCCTGGCCAGCCTTGCGGATTGCGAGATCGCCGTTGCGACAGGTGGCGAGCAGGCGCTGGAGCTCATCGACCAACAGGCATTTGACCTGTTGATCACCGACTACGGGATGCCAGGCATGGACGGTCTGACATTGGCGGCACGCGTGCGAGAGCTGCACCCGCGCACGGCCATCATCGTGATCACCGGCTATGGCAGCGACGTGCTGCGCGAGCAGGCCAAGCGCGTTCCCGTCCAGCGCATCCTGTCCAAACCCGTGCGGTTCACCGAAATCCGCCAGGCGGCGCTGGAGGCCCTGGACAGACCCGGTAGCAACCAGGAGGCAACGTGGCCCGCCGGCCCACTGGCAGTCAGGAGCTCAGGCAGACCAACGGCGCACTCGCCACACACCATCGAGAGACAGGAGAGATAACGATGATTGCAGAATTGGCCGGGAAGAAAGCACTCGTCATCAGTGACGACGAGAGGCTGTCCCAGGCGATCGAGTTGATTCTAGCGCGCGTTCGCATGGCAGTCACGAATCAATGGCTGTGCTCACTGCGCGGAGAACGCGTTCAGACTGAGACAGATGGATTCGACGTAATCATAGTCGCAACCGGTTCACTTTCATGCGAACCGATCATACAAACGGCTATGGGTGCGTTGTCCGAGCACATCGAGCATGTTCCCATATTGCTCATCTGCGAAGAGACGGCGAGCGCTGACCCAGATCGCCGGGTGTTTCACTTGACCTTTCCATTCAGCATCGATGAACTCCTCGACAGAGTCAGGGAGATTCTATAGAAACGGCCTGGTGGTGTTGTAAGCGGCGAAGAATGTGCTACAATGAGTTTTCTAGAGGCGGATGTCTGCATCCGCACAATGAACTCTCTAGAGGCGGATGTCGCCGACCGCAGCGGTCGGTCCAGCCGCACGACACACCTGTGGAGGTGCCCAATGGGCACGGCAGAGGAACGGATACAAATCCTCAAAATGGTCCAGAGCCGTCAGATCACTGCCGAGGAGGGAGCGCAGCTTCTGGAGGCTCTGAAAGCGGGCCAGCACCGGAAGGAAGCGCGGTCAGAAGACGCAGGGACGGCCCCGCGCCAGCTACACGTCCGGGTGACGGACTTGGAGACCGGCCGGCAGAAGGTGGATATGGTCATCCCGTGGAGCCTGGTCAATGCGGGCATCCACATGGGCGCGCGTTTCGCTCGCCAGGAGATCGACGCGCAGGATCTCGTTGGGGCCGTGCAGGCGGGTGCATCTGGCAAGATCGTGGACGTGATAGACCAAGAGGACCGCGAACGAGTAGAGATATTCGTCGAGTAACCGGAAACCCCGGCGGACGCGCGATCAGTCGGCAGACTGGGCCTATCGCCGGCGAAGCACCATGAGCGTCCGATCGTCCGACAGGGGCACGTCACCGGCGAAGGCAATCACCGATTCCTCAATGGCATTCAGCATCCCCTGGGCATCCCCATCACCGGCGGCCTGAATTGCCGTCCGCAGACGTCCTTCGCCGTACAGCTCGCCCTCCGGGGAGAACGCCTCCGTGATACCATCGGTGTAGAACACCAGGTGGTCGCCCGGCTCCAGCCGGACTGCGCGGTCCTCAGATCGGACCCCCTCAAGCACGCCGAGCGCCATGCCCCCCTTCTTGAGTTGCTCCAGTTGGCGTGTGCGAGCCCGCACCAGCAGCGGCAGGTTGTGCCCGGCATTCGCGTAGATCAATTCGCCCGTGTCCAGGGACAGCGTGGCATAGATGGCGGTGACAAACATCCCGTGATGGGCATCCGGCACCAGCAGGTCATTGACGCACGCAAGAGCTGCCGCCGGTGATTTCTCCTCCAACGCCGTCGCCCGCATCAGGGTGCGAGTGAGCGCCATAAAGAGCGCAGCGGGCATGCCCTTGTCAGCCACGTCCGCGATAACCATCCCCAACCGCCCATCGGGTAACTCGAAGAAATCGTAGAAGTCACCGGCCACCTGACGCGCTGCCCGCCAGGCAAAAGCCAACTCCCAGCCAGGCAGAGGTGGCACCTGGTCGGGCATAAAGGTCTGCTGGATCTCGTGGGCAAGCTGCAGCTCACGCGCCATCCGCTCGCGCTCCCCCATCTCTCGCCGGAGGAGATCGCTCTGTACGGCCAGAGCCGCCTGATGCGCGACGCCGGTGATGATCTCCAGCCGCCTCGATTCCGTATCCTGGCGCAAGTAGCGCGGCGGTTCCGTCGCCGCGGCAGGCCAGGCGACGAGCATGACTCCGAGCACATCCCCCCCCACGGAGAGGGGAAACGCCATCAGCGAGCAGGTCTCCTCTGACGCGTCGCCCGGAGCACCAGACCCAAAGGCGGCCTCGAAGCTAGGCGGGACTGGCGATACGCCGTTCCCCTGTGAACGGAGCCATTCCGATGCCCCCCCCTCTCCATACTGAACGCGCCATTCCGATGGTCCGTCGCTTACACCCGGCTCATCCCCTTCGTCAGTAGCACGTGACCGGTCACCAACCGGATATGCCAGCCGGTGCCCCTGCTCGTGGACTGCATCAAGGAGGGGGAAATCCCCAGGCGCATAGCGTCTGACCCTGGAATCCGCTTCCACCTCGTGGGGAAGGCCATAAGCCTGCGTCAGGCGGAACACGCCCTGCTCTGCATCCCACAGGAAGATAACGCACTGTTCCACACCCACCAAGATAGGGCTCATGCGGACGATAGCACCCAGGATATCGTCCAGATCATTGAGACTGGTCACCGCCTGCGCCACCTGAAGCAACGCTGCCGATACGTAGGCCTCTTGCTGCTGGGCTTCCCGCAGTCGCACGTTCTCAGTCGCCGCCGCCGCCTGCAGAGCGATTCCCTGGATAGTCAGCAGCCGGTCGTCGTGGAGTGTCTCAGGAGCGCCTGGCTCAAGCCAATCGCTCTGATAGTCCACCAGCATAGTGCCCAGTACCTCATCTTGGGCAACAAGGGGCAACAACAGCAACGATTCAAAGCCAAGCGCCCACACAACCTCCCCAGACAACCTGGAATCGGTGGCCACGTCGTATACGAAGACCGGGGCCTGGTCCATACGCAGACTATCGAGAACCGGCTCGCTGCCCGCAGCAATAGACCATTGGTCGAAGGTAGCCTGCTGTGCCGGGCTGAATCCATACGCAGCGGCCGGCACGAAGGACAAACCGGGCTCATCCCACATCAAGATCGCGCATCGCTCCACACCGACCAGTGTCGGTACCAGCCGAACCACCGCATCGAGCACCTCGTCGAGCGTGGCCAGCGCCTGGGTGGTCTTCGCCACCTGGAGCATCACCGTCGAGACGCGAGCCTTTTCCTGGGCCTCCTGGAACAGACGGGCGTTTTCGATAGCCACCGCGGCGTGGCTGGCAAAGGCAGCCGTCATCGCCTGGGACTCCACCCCGTAGCGCCCAGGGGTGTGATGGGCCAGGGTGAGGATCCCCAACCGCCGATCACCGGCGCGCAGCGGCGCGGAAATCGCAGAGTAATCGGAAGGAAAACCCAGCGCGGCCCCCAGTGGCTCATACGGCGCTTGGGGGGAGCGAATGATAGGCTGGTCAGCGCTCAGCGCCTGAGAGATCCACGGGCCGGCGTCCGGCGAGATATCGCTGACGCATACCTCGGCGATATCCCCGTGAACGGCAGACAGGCACAGATCGCCCCTACGCACCAGCCAGATGGCGGCCAGGTCATAGGGCAACGTGCGCTCCAGTTCGATCAAAATGGCCTCCAGCACCTGATCGAGGGCCACGTTGGCGGAGAGAATACCCGCTACCTCGCGCAGGCTATCGGCGACCTGTCTTCGCCACCGCTCGGAGCGATAGAGACTTGCATTGCGAATCGCAATGGCCACACTGCCGGCCAGGGCCTCGAACAGAGAGCGATCCGCCTCGGTGAACGCATCCCGGCGATCGCTGTGCACGTCAAGCACGCCCAGCACGTCATCGCCGAAGACCAGGGGAACGGCCAGTTCGGCGCGCGAGCCAGGTGGCCGCAGTTCTGAAGACTTAGAGCGGGGATCGCGGTCAACGTCGTCCGTCAGCACGCTCTCTCCGTGGCAGGCCACCCACGGGACAAGGCCCTCAGACTCGTCCAGGCTACAGACCACCCCCTCAGCCTGCAAGCCTTGCACGCGGGGGCCAACGCCCGCGCGGTAGACGATCTGTCCCCGCAAACGGTTTACGGTGAACAGATAGACAAACGGATAGCCAAACTGCCTGTGGATCAGTTCCACGACTTCTTCCAGAAGTGTCTCCAGGTCGAGGATGGAGACCACGGCGCGACCGACCTCGGCCACGGCCGCGAGCTGATCAGCGCGGCGGCACAGGTCGTCATAGAGCCGGGCATCCTCCACAGCAATGGCGATTTGATCTGCCAGGGCACGCAAGACAAGCAAGTCCGTCTCATCGAAGGCGTCCGCCTGGTCGCTTTGCACGTCGAGCACGCCCAGCACCTGCTCCTCGATCTGGAGCGGTAGGGCTACCTCGGCCTGGGTCTCGGGCAGCGCGTCCACGTAGCGATAGCGAGGCTCCTGGCCCACGTCGTTCGCCAGGATCTCCACACCGGTCTGGGCCACCTGGCCGATGAGCCCCTGCCCGAGTCGGACCTCGTGCGGAGGCGGCGGCACGACGTGGCGGACACGCGGGCATTCCCGGACCCGCCGGGGCAGTTCACCCGGTTCGCGCTGTGAATGGCCCGACTGCCTCGCGCTGGCCCGCAGGCGCACCACCTCCCCATCTGGTTCCAGGATGAAAAGCGCCACGTAGTAGTAATTGAACGTGTCGAGGATCAACTCGGTCACGCGGAGAGACAGCTCATCCAGATCAACCACGTCGGCGATCTGGGCACTGACACGACACACCAACGAGAGTTGTTCGACGTGCCGGCGCTCAACCGCTACCTGCCGGGCTACCTGCAGCGCGACGACTGACTGAGCAGCCAGGCATTCAAGCACTTCGATTTCGCCATCGTCGAAAGGAGAGCCACCGGGCCGGGACACCTCCAACACTCCCACGAGCGCGTCTTGCGTGAGCAGCGGTACCGCAACGGACGTGCAATCGCTGGACCGCCAGCATCTTGCTGGCACAAGGTCCGCGGACGCACGACCAATGTCCGCCGCTTGCCCGGCTTTCTCCGCTCCCCCACGGCCAAGCGCCGTGGACGACTGTCCCACCGCTTCGAGAGCGCGACGCACAAGATCGGAAGGCGGCTCCACAGGAGACGAAGCTGGCTGAGAATCCGGCGACCCCTTGGGCGCGTCCAAAGCATCCCCTCCGGGCCATCGACGAGGCTCCGCAGCCAGCCACAGGTCAGCCCGGCCCTCCACCAGCCGTGCGGCCGTTTCCACGATCAGCTTGCGCCGGGCTTCCACAGTAGGCTCGGCGATGAGCCGCTCGCTCAGGCCAAGGACCTCCCTCAGCATCGAACGGTCATGCGACTGCATCCGCCCCTTCAATCCCAGTCCCCCTGCGTTTCACCATCGTCAGCACGTTGCCCGAATCCGTGAACTCAAAACGGACTTCGTCCATCAGGTAACGCATGAAGAAAAGCCCCAGACCACTCTCCTGGCGATCCTCGAGGCTGGTACTGAGGTCCGGACGAGGTATGCTGTCCGGATCGAAAGGGCGACCCTGGTCGCGTAGGATCACGGTCAATCCCTCATCGTTGATCCGGCAGGTACACGCGATCTCACCGCGTCCTTCCCCGCCGTAGGAATGCTCAATGATGTTCGTGCAAGCTTCGTCCACCGCCGTCTGCACGGCATAGGCGGCCTGGGCATCCAGCCCAGCCTGCTCGGCGGCTTGAGTGACGAACTCACCGATGGAGGCCAGGCTGTCGAAACGGCCGGGATAGACATTCGTCTGCAAGGTATCCACAGACAAGACCTTGTAGGGGCACGGTCCCCGCACCCATTCGTGGCGTCACGCTACCCACACCCGCCCTCCAGGACGCGGTCTCCGCGCCCGCCAACTCCGGAGGCACGTGATGGCGCCTGCTAGCAACAACTGGCCGCCTCAGTCCTTCAGCCGGGCAACCAAGGCAGCCGCGAAACACAGTAGGCACCGCTAGGGGCGTGGTTCCCGCGCCCGCTCGGGGGCGACGCTAGAAACTCCCAACGGCCTCGACTTCGGTCTCGAAGATCTTGAACAGCGGCACGAAACCGGCCAGGTCCAGCGCCTCGTGGACCCGCCGAGGCACGCCGGCCAGCACCACTTCCCCGCGATTCCAGCGCTTGCAGGTTTTCTGCACGCTGATCATCACCCGCAAACCGGCACTGGAGATGAAATCCACATCGCTCAAGTCAAACACTATTCTGAAGCGCCCTGCTTCGGTGATCGCGCCAAAGGCCTCCTCCAGCTTCGGTGCGGTGGCACTGTCAATCCGCCCGGTGGCCTTGACCAGATCACAGCGTTTGAACTGCCTGGTGATTACTTCCATTGTCGTCCTCCTCTGTCTACCCGGATGTTCGCAGCCCATCTGAGCTTGCAGAGTGATTATAACATGACCTTCATCCAAGAACAACGATAGCATCAACTCGGACCGCCGGCATCCTGCCGGCACCCCAAGACCGGAGCGTGCATCTGGACGTCTGCCGACAGGTGCAGAGACCGCGCCCCCGCGATGCACATTGACATCTCCCACCATCATGCGATAATAGCCCCGCCACAATCGATTCTCCCAAGGCGGATGTCGCCGACGCCGACGCACAGAAGACGCCGGCCGCAAACGGTCGGGGGCTGCCGGTTCATCCGCGCCACCAGGGGACAAGACTATGGAGCAAGCAAACGTAGACACCATCCTGGAACAGGTGCGAAACGCGCTGGCTGTAGGGGACTGGAACCAGGCCGTAGCGCTTGTAGAGGCCCTACGCCCCCCTGATCAGGCCGACGTCTTTGGCGAGCTCCCCCCTACCGAGCAAGACCAACTCCTGCCGCGCCTCGATCTTGAGGATTCCGCCGATATTCTGGAAGAGCTAGAGGAAGAGGAAGCCGCAGAAGTCGCTGCACGCCTCAAGGCAGAGGAATTGGCCCAGATCCTGGATGAGATGGAGCCGGACGAGGCGGCCGACCTCCTGGGCGACATTGCGCCGGACCGGGCGGCCGAGGTACTGGCCGAGATGGAGGAGCCTGACGAGGTCCGCCCGCTGCTCATCCACGCCGACGAGAGCGCTGGCGGCCTGATGACGTCCGCCAGGCTCACCCTACACGGCGAGATGACGGCAGGACAAGCCATTGCCCATCTGCGGACCGTCGCGCCCGAAACCGAGGACGTCTATTATCTCTTCGTCGTGGACGCGGAGATCCGGCTGGTCGGCGTAGTCTCCCTCCGCCAATTGATCGTCGTGCCTCCCGCCACCCGTGTCAGGGAGATCATGGACGCGGACGTCATCCACGTGCGGTCCGATACTGACCAGGAGGAAGCCGCCCGCCTCATGGCCCGCTACGACCTGCTGGCCCTACCCGTCGTGGACGGTGAGAGGCACTTGTTGGGCCTCATTACCCACGACGACCTGGTGGAAGTGCTGGAAGAGGAGGCCACCGAGGACATATACCGCCTGGGTGGTGTTCCCGAGGAACAGCCCCCTGACGTGGCGATCCCGGCCGCGCTCCGCACCCGGCTCCCGTGGCTTATGGTCAATATGGTGACCGCCCTGATCTCCGGACTGGTCTTGAGCCTCTTCAAGATCACCATCGCCCGCGTGGCAGCCCTGACCGTATTCTTCCCCTTCGTCGCCGGGGTGTGCGGCAGCGCCGCCACTCAGGCGCTCACCGTCACCGTGCGCGGACTCGCGACCGGCGAACTCAGCCCCCGCGACGGCCTGCGCACGATGGGCCGGGAGTTGGCCATCAGCCTGGCTGACGGCGTCGTCATCGGCGGCCTGGTTGCCTTGATCGCACTGATGCTCGGCGAGCAACCGATGATGGGCGTCGTTGTAGGGCTGGCGATCCTTCTGAACATGCTGAGCGCGGGCATCGCTGGCGCACTGGTCCCCATGGGGATGCAGGTCCTGCGCGTTGACCCCGCCCTGGCTTCGCCCATCCTCGTGACCACGCTGACCGACACTTGCGGCTACCTATTCTACCTCGGTCTGGCCACGCTATCTCTGGAAATGCTGCTATGAGCCCCCGTACAATCCATGGACAGAACGGCGCGGAAGCCGCGCCCCCATTGCCGCAGCCTGACGTCATCACCACCCCCGCACGACTGGCTGCCGTGGTGGACGCCCTCGCCGACGAACCAGCCCTGGCAGTGGACACGGAGTCTAACTCGCTCTACGTCTACCAGGAGCAGGTATGCCTGATCCAGATCTCGACCCCCAACGCCGACTACGTGGTGGATCTGCTAGCCGGCCTTGACATATCACCCCTGGGAGACTTCTTCGCCGACCCCGGCGTGCAGAAGGTGTTTCACGCCGCCGAGTACGATGTGATGTGCCTGAAACGAGACTTCGGTTTCCGCTTCGCCGGTCTGTTCGACACTATGTGGGCAGCGCGCATCCTGGGCTGGCCCCGCGTAGGGCTGGGGGATGTGCTGGAGGCGACCTTCGGCGTGCATACCAACAAGCACTACCAGCGCCACAACTGGGGCAAGCGGCCCTTGAAGCCAGAGGCGTTGGCCTACGCCTGTCTGGATACGCACTACTTGCTGCCCTTGCGCCGCATCCAGTCCGAGGAACTAAGGCAAGCCGGACGTTGGGAAGAGGCGCTAGAGACCTTCGACCAGGTCGCTGCCTCCGAGCCCACGTTTCACGCCTTCGACCCGGATAGCTTCAGGCACGTCAAGGGGGCATCTGACCTGGGCAAACGTGAACAAGCCATCTTGCGTGAGCTGTGCATCTGGCGCGACCGCGAGGCCCGCCACCGGGACCGCCCACTCTTCAAGATACTCGGTGATCGCGTATTGGTCAGGCTAGCCCAGGCCCGCCCTCGCACGCGCGAGGCGCTGGCATCGGTAGACGGCCTCAAACCCTACCACGTGCGCCGGTACGGCACGCGCATCGTACAGGCAATCGCGCGCGGCAGGCGTGCTCGCCTGCCTGAGCCTCCCCCACCCCCGCCGCGCCATTCGGAGGCAGAGGTGACGCGCTTCCAGGACCTGCGCGCGTGGCGCAAGCGCGTGGCGGCCGAGCGCGACGTAGACGTGGACGTCGTGGTCAGCAACGCAGTCCTATGGGCGCTGGCCGAGCGTCGCCCGCGCACGAGAGAGGAATTGAGCGCCATCGAAGGGCTGGGACCCTGGAGGCAGAGAACGTATGGCGAGGCAATCCTGAGAGTACTGGATACAACTGCGAGGTGATTTGGGTATGGAAATACAGTTTCTTGGCGCAGCCCAGACAGTCACGGGCTCCCAGCACTTGATCTCCGTCAACGGTAGCCGTGTATTGCTGGAATGCGGGCTCTTTCAAGGCAAGCGCAAAAACAGCTTTGAGCGCAATCGCAATTTGCCGTTCGACGCCGCGAGCGTAGACGCGCTCGTGCTCTCTCACGCCCACATCGACCATTCGGGCAACATCCCCAACCTGGTCCGCAGCGGATTCCAGGGCTCGATCTACTGCACGTTCGCCACGCGAGACCTGTGCTCCGCCATGTTGCGCGATTCGGCCTACATCCAGGAACACGACGTCGCCTACGTCAACAAGAAGCGCGCCCGCAAGGGCCTGCCGCCGGTCGAGCCGATCTACACCCACGCCGACGCCATCGCCAGCCTGGAGCACTTCGTCAGCGTGGGCTACAACCGGCCCGTGCCTGTCGCGCCCGGGGTGCTGTGTACGTTTCTCGACGCGGGACACATCCTGGGATCCGCCATCATCCTGCTTGAGATAGAGGAAAAGGGGCAGCGGACCCGGCTGCTCTTCAGTGGCGATCTGGGACGAGAAGAAATGCCCATCCTACGCGACCCCACGCCCGCCCCGCCCGCCGACGTGCTCATCATCGAGTCCACCTACGGAGATCGCCTGCATGCGCCCCACCAGGAAGCTGAGAAAGAACTACACGACCTGATTAGCAATACGTGCGCACGAGGTGGCAAGGTCGTGATCCCCGCCTTCGCCGTGGGACGCACGCAGGAACTGGTGTACAGCCTGCACCAGCTGGCCAGCGCAAACGAGTTGCCCGACGTGCCCATCTTCGTCGATAGCCCCCTGGCCGTGAACGCGACCGGCGTCTTCAGGCTGCATCCCGAGTGCTACGACCAAGAACTGCGGGCCTTCATGGCCCACGATCGCCATCCCGATCCCTTCGGCTTCGATCGACTGCGGTACATCCGCAACACGGGGGACTCCAAGGCGCTCAACGACCTGGAGGGACCCGCGGTCATCATCAGCGCGTCGGGGATGTGCGAGGGTGGACGGGTGCAGCATCACCTCAAGCACACCATCACCGATCCACGCAACGCCGTATTGATCGTCAGTTGGCAGGCCCCCCACACCCTCGGTCGCAGGCTGGTCGAGCGCCAGAAAGTGGTCAAGATCTTCGGGCAGGAATACCCACGGCGGGCACAGGTCAAGACAATCAACGGCTACAGCGCCCACGCGGACCGGAACGGCCTGCTCGGCTGGGCCAAGCCCATCGCTCGAAGTCTGAGACACGCCTTCGTCGTGCACGGCGACCCCGAACCAGCCGCGGCACTGGCCGAGGGGCTGGCACAACTGGGCGTACGCAATGTGGCGGTGCCAGGGCAAGGAGACGTATTCCAACCCTAGCGCTTCGACACAGCGGCAACATCGGACGCCCCCTTCAGTCGCTCGCAGCAGGCGCTTCAGCGCCGTTCCACACCAGTCGGACCGCTCGGATTGGAACAATCCACAGCATCCTGCTCGCACGGCTAGGAGAGCGCCCCGCGCCCACCATCTTGCCTGCCTCAAGCCCACGCCACGCATCATACCGACATCCGAACGAGACGTGTCGATTTGCTGACTTGCCGATTTGCTGATCTGCTGATTTGCAGATTTGCAGACTTGCCCATTTGTCCATTTGCCGAAAGGAGAGACCGATGAACCTGTGGCACGAGCTAGCACCGGGCCCAGATTGGCCCAGAGTCATCTACGTAGTCGTCGAGATCCCAAAGAAGTCGCGCAACAAGTACGAATACGATGAGCAGGGAGGCTTCGTCAAGCTGGACCGGGTGCTGTTCTCCTCGCTTCACTATCCGGGCGATTATGGCTTCGTCCCCCAGACATTGCACGCCGACGGCGACCCCCTCGACGTCCTAGTGATGGTCAACGAACCCAGTTTCGCCGGTTGCGTCATCGAGGCTCGCCCCCTGGGCGTCTTCCGCTTGATAGACAGAGGCCAACTCGACGACAAGGTCCTGGCCGTGCCCCGGACCGACCCGCTTTTCGCGGAGTATCGCACACTGCAGGATGTACCGCCGCACTTCCTGGACGAGGTCGCGCACTTCTTCAGCGTGTACAAGGACCTGGAAAGCGGCGAGGTGGTGGGCAAAGGCTGGGACGATCTCGAGACGGCCTACGAAGAGATCGAGCACGCCGTGGAGCGATACCGGGAGCACGTGAGCAGCCAGGGCTAGGGGCGAAACCGCTCTCCATCTGCCAATCTTGAATGAACTCCTAGCAGTTTGTCGGAGAGAAAATGATGGTAAGGTCATTGTGGCTTACAAGATT
>CAZYSK010000064.1:0-34080 GCA_964649415.1 uncultured Anaerolineales bacterium | reverse complement strand
CCTTGCAGACCCACAGATTTGCCCCCCGGAGCTTTCGACCCGCTGCGAAAGCCCTAAGCCGCCTCGCCTTGACAAATGCTCCCAACTCAGTATAATTGCCTCGCTTGGCCCGCTAGCTCAATTTGGCAGAGCAGGGGACTCTTAATCCCTTGGTTATAGGTTCAAGTCCTATGCGGGTCACTTCCGGCCGCTGTCCTGGCCGAAAAGCACATTCGTTCTGGATCGGAGCTGGTGCTGGAGAACGCTCTCCTGCGTCAGCGACCGATTGTGCTTGGTAACCTCCTCGGTTTCCTCTCTGAAAACCACACGCGCACGTTTCATCTCTGTGCACATCTCTCAAGTGCCCACTTCTCTTGCTCCGACTCTTTCCCTCCTGCCCACGTGTTCTTTATCGCTGCCCGGCGGGAGACTAGCTTGACATTTCTCACCAACCCTGGTAGAATATGGTATACGAGATATCAGATACGAGATACGTTGTAGACATGGAGGGTGTCCCATGTCCCTGCCATTTCGCCTGGAAAAGGTCGGCAGCCCTGTTTCTCTCAAAGACCGAGCTTACGGCGTCATCAAGAGCGCTATTCTATCGGTCCAGCTCCAGCCTGGTACTCCGCTGGTCGAGACCCAGTTGGCCCAAGAGCTGGGCATCAGCAAAACTCCAGTACGCGATGCCCTGCAAGAGTTGGAGCGAGAGGGATTCGTCACCCGCATTCTCTTCAAGGGCACCTGCGTCACCGAGGTGACCATCAAAGACCTGACAGAAGTCTTCCAACTGCGGGCTGTGCTGGAAGGGCTGGCTGTCCGCCTCGCTGCTCCTCTCTTCTCTCCCGATGAACTGGATCAAATCGGGCAAAACCTCACGGCTGCTGAGGCCGCCCTGACCGAGGGTGACCTGGCCGTCTGCTCCGAACTGGGCAAAAGCCTCCACGACGCTATCATCGACAAGGTCGACAGCCAGCGCCTGACCCTGATCATCCGCAACCTGGATGACCATGTCCAGCGTTTTCGCGCAATCTCCGACCAGATAAGCGGACGACTCAATAAATCGGTCAAAGAGCATCGCCGCGTTCTAGATGCGCTGCGTCGTCAGGATCCAGACGCAGCAGAGCAGGCTATGCGCAACCACCTGCACAGCGTACTGCAAGACATCTCCTTACCCGAAGACCCTTCAACTTCCGGTCTGTCTTAGTGGCCCAACAAAAGCGACCTCACGGTTAGTTTTCGCGCTAGTCAACAATTGGTCACTCTGCTAAACCGACACAGGGACATCTCAGCAGTGCCTCCAAAGGTATCATCTCAATATGTAGGGGCGAACCCTCGTGGTCGCCCTCTTGGGCAGGTACAAGACCTGCCCCTACCCCGGTTTATTGAAAAGATACCTCCAAAGTAAGGTGCGGCGGCAGCCTGTCACGTTAACTTCGTGCCAGTGCTACCATTATCTTAATGCGTTTAAGGGGAGGATCTATGCGACTCACTGGTGGCCAGCTTGTAGTAGAAATGCTCAAGGCTTACGGAGTGCGCCACATCTTTGGCGTCCCGGGTGACACCGGTCTAGCTTTCTACGATGCTCTGCGCCAGGCGCAAGGGGGGATCACTCACATACTGGCCCGCGACGAGCGCTCGGCGGCGTTCATGGCCGACGCCTACGCTCGGGTCAGCTTCCGTCCCGGCGTCTGCGAAGGGCCCAGCGGAGCTGGGGCCACCTACCTGGCTTCTGGATTGGGCGAACCTCATGCCTCCTCTATCCCTGTCATTGCCATTAACTCCGATACCCCCGTCAGCAAGGAGGGCCGCAACGTTCTCACCACCCTCGACCAGCCGGCCCTTTTCGCTCCCATCACCAAATGGAGCACCCTGGTCAAGCAGGCCGACCGCGTCCCCGACGTCATGCGTCAGGCGTTCCGCCTCGCCACCAGCGGTCGCCCTGGCGCGGTGCAGATCACGCTACCGATGGATGTATTGGCGGATGAAGTGAATGACCCGTCGCTTCACGCCGAAGAGCCTTGCCAAAGCTACCCCTCCTACCGCACCCGTCCCGATCCGGCGGCCGTGCAACGAGCGGCCGACATTCTGGCACAGGCCGGGAGACCGGTCATCGTCGCCGGCGGTGGGGCAGTCAGCTCCGGGGCCTGGGCCGAACTGACGGCGCTGGCCGAGGCGCTGGACGCGCCGGTGGGCACCTCCATCTGTGGCAAAGGGGCCATCGCTGAGGATCACCCCCTCAGCCTGGGCGTGGTAGGTAGCAACGGTCGTCGACCTTACGGCAATGGGGTGCTCGGATCCGCCGACACGGTTCTGTACGTCGGTTGCAAGACCGACTCCGTGACCACCGCGGGATGGACGCTGCCCCCTCTCACCACCAGCCAGACTATCCTGCACCTGGATGTGGACCCGAGCGAGATCGGACGCAATTATCCCACCGCCGTTGGCCTGGTGGGGGATGCCAGGTTAGGTTTGGCCGATCTGCTGGCGGCCGTCCGTGCTCGGGCCGTCCAGCCTCATCCCAATCCTCTGACCGAACTCGCCGATGAGGTCGCTGTCTTCTGGGCCGATTTCGAGACCCAGGCAACAGCCACCACTGTCCCCATCAAGCCGCAGAGGGTGATCCAGACGCTGGCTCGCCTGTTACCAGCCGACAGCGTTGTCATCGCCGATGCCGGCACACCTACCCCGTTCACCGCTGCCTATCTGCGCTCGGCCGCCGGGCGGCGGGTGATCATTCCTCGGGGCTACGGTGGACTGGGCTACGCCATTCCCGGCGTGGTGGGAGCCAAACTGGCCCGGCCTCAGGCCACGGTGGTGGGAATGATGGGGGACGGGAGCTTTGGCATGAGCGCGGGCGAACTGGAGACCGTGGGGCGGTTGGGACTGCCGGTGACCATCATCCAGTTCAACAACGCCACTTTTGGTTGGATCAAGGTTAGCCAGGATTTGTTGTACGACGGACGCTGTTTCGGCGTGGACTTTTCGGCCGATACCGACCACGTGGCGATTGCTCGTGGCTTTGGCCTGCGCGGGGTGCGGGTGGAAAACCCGGAGGAGGTAGAACCGGCGCTGCAAGAAGCGCTATCCGCAGACCATCCCACCTTCATTGACATCTTGACAGCATGTGAGACCACCGAACTGCCACCGGTGGAAAAGTTTCATCGAGCGAGACGAGCCAAGCAAGACAAAGGAGAATAGAGAGATGCCAAGAATCGTGATTATCGGCGGGGGGTGGGCCGGGTGCGCGGCGGCCCTGGCGGCCAGGAAGGCCGGCGCAGAGGCGGTCCTGGTCGAGAGAACCGATTGTCTGCTGGGCACCGGGCTGGTGGGTGGCATCATGCGCAACAATGGCCGCTTCACCGCTGCCGAGGAGATGATCGCTATGGGCGGCGGCGATCTCTTCCGTCTGGCCGATCAGGTAGCCCGCCACACCAATATGGAGTTCCCCGGCCACAAGCATGCCACCTTGTACGACGTGGCTCTAATGGAACCGACCGTGCGCCGCTACCTCCTGGAGCAGGGCGTGAAACTCTGGATGATGGCCCGGGCCCGCGACGTGGAGAGGAAGGATGACCACCTGGAGGCGGTCGTCCTGGACAGCGGGGAGCGCCTGGAGGGTGACGCCTTCGTGGAGACCACCGGGACGGCAGGCCCTCAGGGCAACTGTCGCAAGTATGGCAACGGCTGCGCGATGTGTGTCCTCCGCTGCCCCAGTTGGGGTGGTCGGGTGAGCATTGCTGCCAAAGCCGGGGTCAAGGAGATGGTGGGGCGCAGGCCTGATGGCAGCATTGGGGCGATGAGCGGCTCCTGCAAGCTGCACAAGGACTCGGTGGACCGGGCCATCGTGGACGAGTTGAATCGCACCGGTGTAGCCGTCGTGCCGGTCCCCAAGGAACTGGTTCACGAGGAGAAACTGGTCGCTAAAGCGTGCCAGCAATACGCCCTCCTCGCCTTCGCTGAGAATCTGGTACTGTTGGACACCGGTCATGTGAAACTGATGACGTCGTTCTACCCTCTCGATGAACTGCGCCGCATCCCGGGGATGGAGAACGCCCGGTACGAGGACCCCTATGCCGGTGGCAAAGGGAACTCGGTACGCTACCTGGCTCTCTCCCCCCGGGACAACTATCTAAGAGTGGAAGGGCTAGATAACCTGTTCTGCGCCGGGGAAAAGGCAGGACTGCTGGTGGGCCACACCGAGGCCATCTGCACAGGCACACTGGCCGGGCACAATGGTGTAAGGCAGGTTCTTGGCAGAGAGTTGGTGACCATCCCCCGCACCACGGCTGTGGGCGACGCCATCGCCTACGTCCGAGAACAGATGCAGACCGAGGAAGGGATGAGCAGGAAGTATACCTTCTCGGGTTCGATCTACTTTGAGCGCATGAAGGAACTGCGAAGCTACACCACTGATGTCGCTGCTATCCAGCAACGTGTGGACGAGGCCGGGTTCAAAGGTTTCTTTGGCCGCGAGATACGCTAGTTCTCCCGCAAGCGGTCGAAAGGAGGTGAGGCGCGGATAAGCAAACAGGGTGCGCGACCTGGACGTACTTGCCCGAGCGGGGTGTCAGGGGAAAGGGAATGGGTGAACTCCCCCTCCCCTCACACGAGGCTAGCGTAATGCAGAACCTCTTCGCCGTCAAGCGGCCGTCCTGCTCACCCTGGAGACTTCTAATGACCCATTACCCTGGCCGCTGGCCAAGCTGCCAGTGGCCCCACCAAGCCAAGGAGGATGTCTCAAATGGCAGAAGCAGTTCAACTGACAGCCGCCCATTGGGTCTATGCCGTATTCGTGATTCTGATCTTTGTTGCTCTGGCTACGCGGAAGGATACCTCGATCGTCGCTTTGATCGGGATGTTCATCTTGGGCTGGATCCTTTTGGGCAGCCCGATCGGCGGCCTGCAGGGCATCTTTAACGGCATGCTCCGCTCAGGCGCGGTTCTACTGGACATTGTGTTCATCATCTCCATCGTCGTATCTCTGGCTAAGGGATTGGAAAAGTCAGGGGCGCTGTACTTGATGGTGCGACCGGCTCGGCGGTTGATGCGCAGCCCCACCGTAGCCTTCTGGATCATCGGCGTGGTGATGTATGTCGCTGCTCTCTTCATCTGGCCTTCACCGGCCACTGCTCTGGTGGGAACGATTCTCTTCCCGGCAGGTCTCGCCGTCGGACTACCGGCCATCTCCATCGCCATGGCTATGAACCTCTTCGGCCACGGCGTCTGCCTGGCCACCGACTATGTGATCCAAGGCGCACCCAAACTGACGGCCGAGGCCGCTGGCGTACCAGTGAGCGACATCTTGGCCGCCAGCACCCCCCTCAACATCGTCGCCTCCGTCGTGGCTCTGGCGGTGGCCTGGTTCCTGGTCGTGCGCAAGGATATCAAAGCCCACACGGTGACCGAGACCGAGTACCTCAAGTTCGAGGAGGAGGAGGCCGCCGCCGAGTCCCGTGAGTACTCCACGATGGCCAAGACCGCGGCCTGGCTGGTGCCGCTGGCCTTCCTGGTGGACGTGATTCTCTTGATCTTCCTGGAGATCCGCGGCGGTGACGCCACTGCCGTGCTGGGTGGCACGTCCTTGGTGCTCCTCGCGCTCTTCTGCTTCTGGAAGGACGGATTCGGAGAAGGCGCGGAACAGGTCACCAACTGCCTGCGCGAGGGATTCATGTTCGGCATGAAGGTCTTTGCACCGGTATTCATCGTGGCTGGCTTCTACCTGATGGGTGTGCCCGAGCACAGCGAGGCCATCTTTGGCGGGGCAGGCAGGCCACTGATCATTGATCTGATCAAGGCCCTGACCAACGTCATCCCTATGGGCAAGGTGGTCGTTGGCTTCATGCACACCATCCTGGCCGGGATCACTGGGCTGGACGGATCGGGCTTCAACGACCTGCCGCTGATGGGCGCCCTGGCTGCCTCCTGGGGGCAGGCGCTTAACCTGAACACGGCCACCCTGGCCGCGTTGGGCCAGATCGCCATGATCTGGATAGGCGGCGGGGTGATCGTCCCCTGGGCGGTCCTGCCCGTCTCTGCCATCACCGGCGTGCCAGCCATCGAGCTGTGCCGCAAGAACTTTTGGCCTTGCATCGCTGGCGTCACCGCAGCCACCGTCGTGGCCATCATCTTGATGTAGCAAGCACATCAGGGCCAAACACACGTCACGAGGCGTTCCTGCTGCGCTCTCATGTCTGGAGAGCCCGGCGGGGGCGCCTCGACTAGTGCAGGAGGTGTCTCGATGCCTCTCTTCGGCAAGAAGAAACCCAAGAACCGGCGGAGCAAGAACAAAGAGCCGGAGGAATTTGTGATCTGTCCTCATTGTTATCTGGACTACACGGTGAAGCAGATTCAGGAATCCGGCGGAACCTGCCCTTCCTGCAAAGGAAGGATTGATCTGAACAAGCTGCCCCGCGCCCAACTCAAGTGACCATCGGAAAAATCACAAGTATGCACAAACAGGATGCTCACGCCCAACCGGTCGAGGGCCTGGTTGACCTCTTGCACACCCGCCTGACGCTGGGGCTAAGCGACGAGGAAACCTGCGCACGTTCTGAATGATGCCAGACACTGACAAGACCTACTCTCGACGCTGGTGGGTAGTTGGCGCAGTTCTGATTGGCACCTGGGTGGGCACACTGGGCAACAGTATGATGCCGGTGGCCTTGCCATCGATCTTGGAGCAGTACAGGGTGGGACTGCATCTAGGTGTGTGGGTCATCTCTGCCTATGTGCTGCTGGTGGCTATCCTCATGCCAATCTTTGGTTGGCTGGGCGACCGGTACGGCTATCGCCGGATCTACACCGTGGGGCTGATGGGCATGTCCGTATTCTCTTGGGGGGCCGCATTCGCGCCAGGTTTTGGCTGGCTGATCGCTTTCCGGGCCCTTCAAGGCATCTTCAGTGCCACCACCTTGCCGTCGGTGATGGGGATCATCAGCGAAGTGTTTCCCGACCGCGAGCGCGGCCTGGCAATTGGAGTGTGGGCTACGGTCAACGGAGCGGCCCATGGGCTGGGGCCGGTGATCAGCGGCTTTCTGGTGCAGGTTTTCGGCTGGCCAGCCACGTTTTGGCTCACCGGGGCTATCTCGTTCCTGGGGGGGATATTGGTCTACTCGGTTGTTCCGTGCGATCGCAAACACGATACTCGTCCATTCGATTTTTTGGGCGCGAGCACGCTCATGCTGGCGATGCTGATCTTTGTATTCAACCTGACACGGGGCAGTGATTGGGGCTGGAGTTCGTGGGCCAGTCTGAGTCTGTGGGGAGTGTTTGCAGCGTTGATGGTCTTGTTCGTGGTCACTGAGAGATGTGTCTCCCTTCCCTTTGTCGAACTGCATCTCTTTGCTAACGTGCGTTATACTGTCGTGGTGGTTATCTCGAGCGCTCTGTTCTTCTGCTTGATGGGTCTTCAGTTGTCGCTATCGTTGTACTTGATTCAGTTGCGTGGGTCTGATACTGGTGTTGCCGGGCTTCTCATCGCCCCGCTGGCCTTCACCCTGGCCGTCTTTTCTCCTCTGGCTGGACGAACCGCCGACCGTCTGGGTTACCAGGCTACGATGACCATTGGCATAGCAGTCGTGACCCTTGCCACAGGAAGCATGCGATTTTGGAATACAGGTACGCCAGCGTGGACCATTGTGGTGACCTTGATCGCGACCGGGTTGGGAATGGGACTGACCCAGTTGCCGGCCGCTACGGGGGCCACGCTGGTAGTTCGCAAAGATGAACGGGGCATTGCCTTGGGCATCTTTAACATGCTTCGCTTCATCAGTGGCACGCTTGGGGCAACCATTTTAGGCGCTATCCTGGAGCATGCTCAGCTAAACGGCATTGCCCCTCTACGAGCATTCCATCTGAGCTTTTCCTTGTTGACGGCGGTGGCAGCGGTGGCAGCGTTGTTGGCAGTCCTAATGTCTCGCCTCCCCGCTGCGCTTCAGCAACTGGCGTAACAAAGTGAAAGCTGATAGACGGTGTCGTTCCGCCTGGTTACCAGGCTATGATGACCATTGGCATGGCAATCGTGACCCTTGTCGCAGGGAGCCTGGCGTCTTGGGGTTTCACTGTTGACTCATGGTATCATGGTATGCTCTAGCTCCAATCACAGAGCTAAGGAGCATACGTTTTGCGATGACTTGACCTTGGGGACAGAGTGCATTCTCACATGAACGAAGATCAGATGGATATGCTGAGAGTCCTGGTTGAAGGCCGGCGTCTGCGCGATATCAGCGATCTACCATTTGACCTCGCAACGTAGCTTCAGCCCGCATGCAGACTTGCCGATTTCCCCACATTGCCCCCAACCCCATCTTGTGGTATCCTTACCTCTGCTCCCGCATCCTGCCAAGGAGATCTCCGATGCGCATATCGCTCCTGCAGCCCCATATCATCCGGGGCGACATCGTGTACAACCGGCGCGTGATCCAACGCCTTGTTGAAGCGAGCCAGGGCGACCTGCTTGTCCTGCCGGAGTATGCTCTCACCGGGTCGCTCGTGCTGGACCGGAGCGCCGACGTGTGGGAGTGGGCGCGCGCCAGCGTCGATGCCAAGGCGCTGTTCTGCCTGCCCGAGGGCAAGTGCCTGCTGGTCAACGCGTTGGCGGAATTCGACGACCGGCTCTATAACTGCTGCGATCTGCTGCCCACGGGACAGCGCTACTGCAAGCTGTTCCCGGATCAGACCGAGCGGGAGGCGGGCATCGCGCCCGGCACCGAACAGAAGACCTTCGAGCTGCACGGCCGGCGCTTCAAGGCGGTCGTCTGCTTCGATCTGCCCCACATCGATCAGATACCGACCCATGGGCTGGATTTCTTGCTCTTCATCTACCACTTCACGCACGAAAACCTCTCCCGCGTATTGCCGCTGGTCAGGGACGTGTCCAAGGAGAGGGGGCTGCCGGTGTTGGCCAGCAGCCTGGTCAGCGACAAGAACGATGGCTTCAGTTCGTACGTGAACGGTGACGTGGTGGTCTCCCTGCCCAGGCAGGAGGGGATTCTCGAGGTAGAGATCTAGCGAGGAGACTGATGGCGAAGACACCATTGATCAACAAGCTGCGTATGCAGCCCGGGCAGCGGGTGCTGATCCTGAACGCGCCGCCCGGCTACGTGGACGTGCTGGGCGACTTGCCCGAGGGTGTCAGGTTGGCCGAGGAGCCTTCTGGCATCTTTGACGTCGTGCATCTCTTCGTGAAGAACGTCGCCGAGTTGGAGCGCCTGGGGCCGCAGGCGGTGGGCGCGGTCAAGCACGACGGCCTGCTGTGGATCTCCTACCCCAAGCGCAGTTCCAAGGTGGAGACGGACATCTCGCGCGACGTGGGCTGGGAGGCCATCGCGGCGGCGGGCCTGAGACCCGTGACCCAGGTCTCGGTTGACGACGTCTGGTCGGCGCTGCGCTTCCGGCCTGTGGAGCGGGTGGGGAAGTAGGCGGATATGAAACGCTGCTTCGTGGATCAGGTTGGGGGCCGGCACTGGCGGGCACTGGGCGCGGTCCTGTGCGTGTTGGCGATCTTGCTCTCGGGCTGTGGTCTGGGCGCGCCGGATCAGGAGCCTGTGACCATCACGTTTGTCTACCCCGAAGTGGACACCGCCTACTATGAGCCGCTGGCCCAGCAGTTCAACGAGAGTCACCCCTACATCACCGTCGAGCTTGAGCCGCGGTCCTGGGATATGCTCCAGCACGTCAGAACTGAGGAAGCAGACGTGATCGCCGCTGACGCCTTCGTCTTGTATCCTTTGCGCGAGCAGGGCGACCTCCTGAGCTTGGAGCCATTCGTCGAGCAGGATCCAGCACTGGACGTGGCCGACTTCTACCCCGGCACACTCGAGGTGCTGTCCAGCGAGGGCGAGGCGTGGGCCATTCCGGCCGGGGTGGACGTGCAGGTGATGTACTACAGCCGGGAGCTCTTCGACCAGAATGCGATCCCGTATCCCCAGGTTGGCTGGACGTGGGACGATTTTCTGAATAGCGCGCTGGCCGTGAACGACCCCGACGCAGGAGTGTACGGCTATGCGAGCCCCCCGGGGCATTTCGATGCTTTGCTCTTCGTCTACCAGCATGGAGGGCGTATCGCGGACGACCTGCAAGATCCCACCCGCCCGACCTTTGACGACCCACTGACTATCGAGGCTCTCGACTGGTACGCGCGCCTGTTCCACGAGTACGACGTCGCCCCCACGGATCAGGAGGCGCGCAAGGCCTTCGGAAGTAGCCGCTACGCCGTGTACGACGGGCTGCGCCACGGCCGGGTGGGCACGTGGATGGGCGACCTGTCCGAGCGGGGCGGGCTGACGTGGTCGGTGGAGTGGCTCGTGGATTGGGGTATGGTGTCCCTGCCCTCCGAGTCCCAGTCAATCACGAACGCCGCCGTCGAGGGCTACGCGATCTCTGCTGAGACCGGGCATCTCGACGCCTCCTGGGAGTGGATCCTCTTCCTCAGCCAGCAGGTGACGTATCGCCTCATGCCGCCGCGCCGTTCCCTTGCCGAATCCGCCGCCTACGAACAGCAGGTGGGCCAGGCCGTGGCCACCGTCGCCACGGCTTCTATGGAGCACGCGGTGCTGCTGCCCCCCGCCGTGTGGGTCCGCTTTGGTGGGGCCATGGACATCTTCGGGCAGGCTGTCGATCGCATCATCAGCGACGAGTCCACCCCGCAGGAGGCGATGCATTGGGTGCAGCAGGTGGCCGAGGCGGGCATGACTGGCCAATAGGGCATCCGACTCTCGGCCCTGCAGCTGACTCCGGGCCTTTGGGGCTGCACGTTGTAACAAAACCGCCTCGTGTGCGTTAGATATGGTGAAGAGATGCAGGCAAAGGCGTCACTTCGGTTGATCCGCGGTTCATGACACGCTCCCATGTGTTAAGGAGGAAGTGCTATGAGGATCCCTTCTGCGCGCAAGTTTCCGGTTGCTCTCAAGGTCGGTCTCACGCTCCTGCTGGCATTCGGCCCGGGGTTGGTCCTGCTCGCGCTGGCGCGTCCGGTGGCGGCTTCGCCTGCCCATGATGCGCCGCCGTGCCCGGCCGGCGATGTCGCCGATGCTGCCCCCGACTGGCCGGGTCTGCTCGCGTCGTCGCCCTCGCCCAGGAATTGCTCCAAGCTGCACTGCTCGTACAAGACGGCTTCCCGGCTTCGGGTGACCTGCGGCGAGGCCCTCACCTACACGATCTGGCTGCACAACCGGGGTATGGTCACGGCCACGGCTCACGTGACCGACCCTGTGCCGCTGGAGATGAACTACGTCGCCGGCTCGGCGAATGAAGGTGGCGTCTACGATTCGGGCACGGAGACCCTTTCGTGGACCGGCGTGGCCGTGCCTCCGCTGGGGCGCCGGTCGCTATCCTTCGTCGTCACCGCGACGACGGTCCTGTCTCCCACGCCGGTGCTGAACACGGCTACGATCACCGCCAGCGGCCACGCGTTCCGTCGTCACGCGTTTGTCGTGGTCATGCCCGGGGAGGACGGCAAAGACGTGACACCGCCGGTCGTCCAGAGCTTGACGATTGCCGATCAGGACGTGCTGACTGGGATCACGGTCACCCTCCACATCTCGGCCACCGACAACGTGAGCGTAACCCGCATGTACCTGCGGGAGTGGGAATGGGCGGCGAGCCCTGTCCCACACTGGCGGACTGTGCAGTCCAGCGGCTGGGTGCCCTTCCAGACTGACTACACGTGGACGCTGGGCGGCGAGAGCGGGACGCACTTCGTCGGTGCGTGGGTCGAGGACGGCGCTCGCCACCGCTCGCGCCTGGATCTGCATGCCGTCGACTTCGCCAGCCTGGTGCTGCCGGGCGAGACGGTGCTCCGGGGCGGCTTGATTCCCTATCAGGTGTGGTATCAGCAAGGGGTTAGCGTGACGGCTACGCTCACACCCACCGAGGGCGACGCGGACCTGTACGTGTGGTATCCGGGCAGCTTTCTGTGGCCTGACCTGTACAGCATCAACCCGGCTGGATCCAGCGACGACGTCACGTTCAACACGCTGCGCGACGGCACCTATCTGTTTCTGGTGCATGGCTACACGGCGGCTACGTACGACCTGAGCATCACGCCGCCCGGAGGCCCGCGGGCGGGTGAGTCCTCCGCGCTACGTTCTGGACCGGGCTCTGGCTTGGGCTCTGCCGAGGCAGATCTTGAGAAGTCTCCGGTTCAGGAGATTGTGGACGCCGTGTTCGCGTGTGGGCTGGACCCGCTGGGCTCGCCTGGGGCTTCTGAGCCGTTTCACCTCAAGGTATACCTGCCTGTGCTCGTTCGCTAGCGTCTTGTCGAACCCGCTGCCTGCTCCCGTCGGACGCCGGTCCGGCGGGAGCGGGTTGGATCTGTTCTCCCGATCCGCCGACGTCGCGCCACAGGGGGTAACCCGCCGTCCTCTGGGCGGGCGGTCTTGTCCTCCGTATCTAGTTCCGGTATAATCGTGCCATGGCGGATCTGAGGATTGGCACCTGCAGTTGGAAATTCCCGTCCTGGCACGGGTTGGTCTACTCTGCCCCGAAGGGTATCAATTACCTGGCGGAGTACGCGCGCCGCTATGACACAGTGGAGGTGGATCAGTGGTTCTGGTCCCTCTTCGGCGTGGACAGCGTCAAGCTGCCCGCTCCGGCCGACGTGGCGCGCTACCGGGACTCCGTGCCCGACGATTTTCGGTTCACCGTCAAAGCGCCCAACAGCGTCACGCTTACCCATCTCTACCGGAAGGGCAAGGCCGATCCGCTCGTGGCCAATCCCCATCTTTTCTCCTTATCCCTGTTCGCGTCCTTCCTCTCGCTGCTCGATCCCCTGGAGGGCATCCTGGGTCCGATCATGTTCCAGTTCGAGTATCTCAACCGGCAGAAGATGCCATCGCAGGCCCGTTTTCTGGAACTGTTTCACCAGTTTGCCGACCAGCTCTCCCCAGGCTACCGGTATGCCGTAGAAGTGAGGAATCCCAAGTACCTGAACGGGCCGTACTTTGAGTTCCTGGAACGGAGCGGCCTGAGCCCGGTCCTCCTGCAAGGGTACTGGATGCCGCCTATCGCGGATCTGTACCGGCAGTGGTGCGATCTCCTGCTGCGGCAGCCGTTCGTCGTGATTCGCCTCCTGGGGCCTGACCGGAAGGGCATTGAGAAGCAGACCGGCAAGCGCTGGAATGAGGTCGTCGCGCCCAAGGACGAGGAGCTGACCAGTGTGGCAAGCATGGCGAACGAGTTGGTGGCGCATGGAGTGGACGTCTACGTGAATGTGAACAACCACTACGAGGGCTCCGCGCCCCTCACGATCGACCGCCTGCAGCAGCTTCTCTAGGCGCAGCGTCCGATGCTTGGCTACGTGATTCAGGGAGTCGTGTACGGCTTTGCGGCCGCCGTGCAGCCCGGTCCGTTTCAGACCTACGTCGTATCTCAGGCGCTGAGCAAGGGCTGGCAACGCACGCTGCTGGCGGCGCTGGCGCCCCTGGTCAGCGACGCGCCCGTCATCGCGCTTGCCCTGTTGGTGTTGAGCCAGGTGCCGGAGTCATTGCAGCGCTTGCTGCACGTCGCCAGCGGCCTCTTCGTCCTCTATCTGGCGTGGAACGCGTTCAAGGCGTGGCGTGCGTTCGACGCGGCGGCATCCGTGGCGGCCACGCCCGGCCGGCAAAGCCTGATCCGGGCTGCCCTCATGAACGTGCTGAGTCCCGGGCCCTATCTCTACTGGAGCATGGTCGCCGGCCCGGTCCTGTTGGGAGGTTGGCGAGAGGCTCCCGCCAGCGGGATCGGCTTCCTGTTGGGCTTCTACGTCGCCATGGTCGCCAGCCTGGGCGGGTTGATCGTGCTCTTCGGCACGGCCAGGCAGCTCGGGCCCAAGGTAAACCGCGCCCTGCTGGGCCTGTCGGCCCTGGCCCTCGTCTGTTTCGGCGTGTACCAACTGCTATCTGCTATGCTGTTTGTGTGAGCCTCCCGGTTGCGTTATAATGCAACCATCGCATTAGCTGGGATATGTCACTGTGAGAGGTGTGAACGCCATGTCATCTACGAATGACAACCACACGATCTACGAGCACCCCGTGGCGTTGCTGCAGAACTTGATTCGCTTCGACACCACTAATCCCCCGGGCGACGAGGCAGAGTGTGTCACCTACATCAACGACTTGCTGACTGCGGCAGGCTTTGAGACCACCCTGCTTGCCAGCGAGCCCAATCGCCCGAACCTGATTGCCCGTCTGAAGGGGCGGGGAGGTGCACCCCCGCTGCTCCTCTACGGCCACGTGGATGTGGTCACTACGGCCAACCAGAAGTGGGCTTATCCGCCGTTCGAGGCACGGGAGGTGGATGGCTACATCTGGGGTCGGGGTGCGCTGGACATGAAGGCAGGCGTGGCAATGATGTTGGCCGCCATCCTCCGTGCCGGCGCGACGGGGCTGACGCCGGCTGGTGACGTGGTACTCGCTGTTCTGTGCGATGAGGAAGCGGGTGGCGACAAGGGAGCTAAGTACCTGGTGGAGAACCACGCCCACCACTTCGAGGGTGCCCGCTACGCCTTGGGGGAGTTCGGTGGGGTTTCGATGTACGTCGGCCAGAAGATATTCTATCCCATTCAGGTCGCGGAGAAACAGATGTGTTGGATGAAAGCGACCGTGCGTGGCCCAGGGGGGCACGGATCCCGTCCCATGCGCGGCGGCGCGATGGCCAATCTGGCGCATTTTCTGCAGCAGTTGGACCGGCATCGGTTGCCTGTGCACGTGACGCCAACCGCTCGCTGGATGATTGAAGGCATGGCCGCCGCGCTGCCGTTCCCCACTGGCCTGATCCTGCGTCAACTGCTCACCCCGGCGCTCACAGACGGTGTGCTGGGGATTCTGGGCGAGAGCGGACGTACATTTGAGCCCTTGCTGCGCAACACGGTCAACGCCACCATTGTGCGCGGCGGGGAGAAGGTCAACGTGATCCCCAGCGAGATCACGTTGGAGATGGATGGCCGTTTGTTGCCCGGCTTTAGCCCGGACGACATGCTCTCTGAGATGCGACGGATCGTTGGTGATGCGGTGGCGATCGAGGTCAGCCGCTACGATCCCGCCCCTGCTGAGCCGGATATGGGGCTATTTAAACCTCTGGCGGACGTTCTCCGCGAGGCGGACCCGGATGGCATACCCTTGCCGCTGCTGTTGCCTGCGGTGACCGATGGTCGCTTCTTCTCCCGGCTGGGCATCCAGACGTACGGGTTCACGCCGATGAAGCTGCCGCCGGACTTCAGCTTCTTTGAGACTATCCACGCTGCGGACGAACGCATCCCGGTCGAGGCGGTGGAATTCGGGGCGGACGCGATTTACAATGTCCTGCAACGCTATCCAGGCTGATGCACAGCCTCGGCGTCTCGTAGTGCGTGGCGCGTCGATTATAGCCAACTGCAGGGCTTGGAAGAGAGGCAGTTCTTGCGAATCTCCCGAAGATGCCGAATCTTCGGGGGCTTTTGTCTGTTTTATATATCAGGCCGTGAGCCCCGGCCCGCGCCGGGTTCCGGCCAAATAGACTCGAAGCAGGAGAGAATCTGGATATGGCCCGGAAAAGAAGTCAACCGAAGTATGAGTATCCCCGCCGGCGTGTATTGCGTGCGGTGTTACGGCAGGTGGCGCACCTGGCATTTGCGACCCTCACGGACTTGCGGGTCGTCGGCCGGGAGAACCTCCCCAGAGAGGGACCTCTATTGCTTGTCGCCAACCACTTCGCCTTTGCCGATCCGGTGGCCATGATACGAGCGACGCCCTGGCCTGTGGAGTTCGTGGGTGGCTTTCAGATGCCGAACGCCCCCCCTTGGGTGAGAGGGATACCGAAATGGTGGGGCTACTACCCGGTCTACCGGGGCACGGCTTCACGCGACGCGCTCCGCGCGGCGGAGGCGGTGCTGGCCCAGGGCGGAGTGCTGGGGATATTCCCTGAGGCCGGTAGTTGGGCGACGGTGCTGCGGCCCGCCCGCCCTGGCGCGGCCTTCCTGTCTGTCCGGACCGGCGCGCGGATTCTTCCTATGGGTTTCGACGGTCTGCCCGAGATCTTCTCTGAGATCGGCAAGGGCAGGCGTTCCCGCGTCACATTGCGGATCGGCAAGCCTTTCGGTCCTTTCCGGACAACGGGTCGAGGGCGAGCGCGCCGCAAGCAGCTCGAGGAGTTCGGTCACGAGATCATGCGACGTGTCGCGGAGTTGATCCCGCCGGAGCGGCGGGGTTACTACTCGGACGACCCGGCTATTCGCGCTGCCGCCCGGGGGACCGAGATTTACCCATGGGAAGCGTCGCCTGAGTACTTGTGAGCCGGGCCGCCGTTAGCCGTACACGAGTCCCGGCCCGATAGAGCGGGGTGGTTCATTTTGCGGGGACATTGGATCGCGCCTCGGGCGGCCCTGGGCGCACCGCTACCCCAATTATCAACCGTCCCACCCATAGCTGGAAAACTAAGGAGAGTACTGCAATGGAAGCGACTATGCCGAAAGCAAGAACCGTGTCTACCCGCCGTGAGCGTTGGGGATGGTATCTGTACGATTTCGGGAACTCGGCCTACGCTGCCGTCGTCCTGCTGGCCTTCTATTCGACCTATTTCAAGGATGCGGTGGTCGGTGGGGCCGAGGGCTCACGCCTGTGGGGGATAGCCGTGGGCATCGCCATGCTCGTCGTGGCCGTGATCTCGCCGGTGTTAGGCACACTCGCCGACTTCTCCGGGGCCAAGAAGCAGTTCCTGCTGTTCTTCACCGCCCAGGCGTGTTTGTTCACCGCTCTGCTGTTCCTCGTCCAGGGGGGCGACGTGGTGTTAGGCATGCTGTTCTTCATCCTGGCCGAGATTGGCTACCGGAGCGCGCAGGTGTTTTACAATTCGCTCCTACCGGAGATCGCCACGCCTGAGGAGATGGGGCGGGTTTCGGGCAACGGCTGGGCTATCGGTTCGCTGGGAGGTATCCTCTGCTTGTTGCTGGTGCTGCCGCTGGTCGTGTTTGTTGGGGGGCCGCTTATCGTGCGCCTCAGCTTCGTGATCACGGCTGTCTTCTTTGCCCTGTCCGCTGTCCCTGTCTTCCTGTGGCTGCGGGAGCGTGCCCAACCTCAGAGCCTGCCGGAGGGCGAGTCCTACGTGACCATCGCGCTCAAGCGGCTGTGGGGCACCGCCAGGACGGTCAGGAGCTTCCGGGAGTTCGTCAAGTTCGTCGTGGCTTTCCTGATCTATAACGACGGCATCCTCATGGCGCTGGACTTCGCTGCGATCTTTGGCATGGTCATATTCGGCCTGAATCAGCAGGAGTTGCTGATATTCATGATCATCGTCCAGGTGACGAGTGTCCCTGGGGCGTATCTTGGCGGGTTGATGGCGGACCGCATCGGTGGCAAGCGCACGCTGATCCTCTCGATCTTGTTGATGATGGCCTCGGTGGTGGGCTTGTTCTTCAATCAGTCCCGGCTGACTTTCTTCGCCCTGGGCGCGCTGGCTGGCTGTGCGCTCACGGCGGTCCAGTCCGTCAGCCGCACCGTGGTGGGTATGTTTGCCCCGGCGGGTAAGAGCGCGGAGTTCTACGGCTTCTTCGCAGTGGTCGGGCGCACGTCGTCGTTCATTGGCCCAACCATATACGGCTGGCTGGCTGCCGAGACATATCTCTGGTTCAGGGCCCGGGGAGCCGATGCGACGTTGCTGTGGTTCGAGGCGTACCCGCAGGGCGCGGAATTGGCCGAACAGTTGGGGCAACGGCTGGCGGTTCTCTCCATTGTGGTGTTCCTGATCGTCGGCCTGGTGCTTCTGCTGTTCGTCAACGAGAAGAAAGCCCGCGCGGCTGCGCAGGCAGGCGGCGAATCCGCCTGAGTCCGCAAGAGCCGAGACGGGCAAATATAGGAGTGTGACGCGTATGATGATCGTGCGTGTACTTCAAATAGTCGCCTGTGTCGGCACGATTGTGACCGGGTTGGTGTCCTTAATCCGGCCGCGATCGGTGCGGGGGTTCACTGGCCTGAACGCAGATGGCCCCCGAGGCATCACGGAGATCAGGGCCGTGCTGGGCGGCTTCTTCGTCGCGCTGGGCGTTGTGCCGTTGGTTCTCAACGTGCCGGAGACATATCGAATGCTCGGGATCACCTATCTCGTCGTCGCGGCTGTGCGGGCCGTCTCCATGCTCGTCGACAAGTCGGTCATGCAGTCCAACGTCATCAGCGTCTTGGTGGAGGTTGTCTTCGGCGTCGTCCTGGTGCTGTGAGACTGTGAGCGTGTCTGAGTCTGGCCTCACGACCGGATCAAGCCGATCTGGTCGAGGGGCCAGACGATGAGTTTGACCTGGCCCCCGACCTGTTCGATGGGCACGGGACCGAAGAATCGTGAGTCGCGAGACTCCTCCCGGTTGTCGCCCAACACGAACACGTGCCCGTCCGGCACGCGAGTGCGGGGGTAGTCGGGACCCCCGGGACGGACCGGCCACGCTTCCTCCAGTGGCTGGCCGTTGATGAAGACCTGGCCGCCGCACACGGCGACCGTTTCCCCTGGCAAGGCTACGACCCGTTTCACGAGCAGTGTCTTCTCCTCCGGTCTGTTGATCACCACCACGTCCCCCCGGCGCGGACCGTGGATGAGGCCGTACGTGACCTTCTCTACGATCACCCGCTGATCCCAGTTTAGGTTGGGCCTCATGCTGGGGCCTTCCACCACCATTGCCTGAGCCACAAACACGTTGACGAGCAGAGAGGCAAGGATGGCCGGGAGGATGACCCTGACGGCCTGCTTCAACGAATGGGCCAACGGGCACGTTGGCCTTTGTGTGCTCGGTGAATGGGCCAACGAGTGCGTTGGCCTTTGTATACTCGGTGAATGGGCCAACGAGTACGTTGGCCTTTGTATGCTCGGTGAATGGGCCAACGAGTACGTTGGCCTTTGTGTGCTCGGTGAATGGGCCAACGAGTGCGTTGGCCTTTGTATGCTCGGTGAATGGGCCAACGAGTACGTTGGCCTTTGTATACTCGGTGAATGGGCCAGCGAAGCCGCTGGCCTTTGTATGCTCGGTGAATGGGCCAACGTACCCGTTGGCCTTTGTATGGCCGACGAATGGGCCCGGGGGTATGCTAGATGTTCACTGGCCGGTTGGTGACTCACAGCCGGATGGCTCGCTTCAGTGCTGGGGCGGGCGCGCTCAGATTTCCTTTGGCTTGTGCCAATCCGGTGAACTGGCGCAAGCTGCTTTCTGTCCATGCGCATGGTTGCCTCCTTGTGGCGATGATGCAACGGATTGCCTCAATCCGCCGGATTGCCTCAATCGGCATCGGCCGGATTGGAGTAATCCGCGTCAACCTTGCCCGCCCACATAATCTTACAACGGCGAGATGAACAGCCCGTGAACAGGGGATGAGGAATCTATGAAAAAGCAAAGGGCCATCCCCTGTGAAACGCGGCCTGTGCCTCTCTAGCTGAAACCACTGCAAACAGCCATTAACAGACCCCTAAACCGTCGTTAGACATCTTCCAAAGAACCGTTACTGCAGACGTGGTACACTCTCTCTGTTAGGCGTGCATACCGGACAGAAAGGGGGTGGGGCCACGCGATAGTCACTTCGTTCGTTTCAGTCTCCGTCCAACGCAGACGACCTCCTACGACGAGTTCAACGCCCAGGTTGCCGAGTGGCGCGAGGCGGGCAACACGCGGTTCGAGGACACGCGCGCGCCCGGGCCAGGGTGTTGGAGGTGGACAACTCGGACATTCAGACGTTTGGCGTCATCAATGCTGGCTCGCAGACGCTCAAGGTCGAGGTCTTGGCAGGAGAATACGAGGGGCAGGTGCTGGAAGCCTCCAATACCCTGGTGGGCAAGATGGAGACGGACTGCTGGACGTGGCTATAGACGTCTCGACGGCCATGAATGAGGTAATTGAGAAGCAGCCCGATCTTTCTCGACGGGAGCTCGTCCGGTCCGGCTTTGCCGTGGGACGCAACAGGACCAGCACGATGGTCACCACGCTGCTGACGGCGTATGCGTCGGGCTACATGGCCTTGCTGATGGTCTTCATGGTCCAGAGGACACCGCCGCTGTATCTCTTGAACACCAACTACGTCGCTGCCGAGATTCTCAAGACGGTCGTCGGGAGCTTCGGCCTGGTCACGGTGGCCCCGTTTACAGCCGTTGTGGGGGGCTTCATCTACGTCAGACAGAGACAGACCCGTGGACTCAAGCGCGACGTCCAGCCGCAAGCCGTTTGGGATTGACGGCGACCTGGGCTGCGCGTTCGCGGTCTCGCCACGGCGGGCGCGGTGTTGGGCGAGGGTTTCGAGACCGTTCGTTATTCTCCGAGTATCTCCAGCGCTCGTGCCAGGGTTTTCACCGCCCGACGGAACTCCCTGACGTCAATGTGCTCGTCCGGCGTGTGGTCCAGCGATGAGTCGCCTGGCCCGTATGCCACGATGGGGCAGCCCCACGCCGGCCCCACGACGTTCATGTCGGACGAGCCTGTCTTCAGTTTGAATCGCGGTCGCACGCCCTGGGCGCGGATAGCCCGCAGCATGGCGCGCACCAGCGGTGAGTTTTTCTCCGAGCGGTAGGCCGGGTCGTGGTAGGGGAATGACAGGTTTGCCCCGTTGCACCACCCCCGCATCCTGTGCTTCAGGTCCGAGACGTCAGCTCCAGGTGGCAGGCGCAGGACGACGTTCATGTCGACGCCATCGTCCAGTCCATCGCTGAAGGTGCGGAACTCCCTCAGCGCGGGATCGAGCGTGGTAAAACGCCCTTCCTGGCCCGCGTTGCACGCCTCCGCGTAGGTCATCAACCGGTTCCAGAACGCGACGGCATCCTGCGCTGGGCCTGGTCGTGAGCCGGCGCTGTGTCCGCCTGATTGGGTCAGCCGGTAGTCCACGGTCAGTATGCCCTTGTAGCCCAGCGTGATGCTGTCCCAGGCGCTGGGCTCGCCGATGATCACGCAGTCCGGTGGCTCCATGTGGCGTGCCAGATAGTGGCCTCCCCGGCTGTGGACCTCCTCTCCCACCGTGCCGATCACGACCACCCGCGCACGGTTCAGTTGGGGGGCTGCCCGCGCCGCTGCCAACACGAACGTGGCCAACGGGCCCTTTGCGTCCACCGCCCCGCGACCGTACAGGCAGTCCCCGCGCCTGTGTACGGGGATCAGGCCGGGGACGGTGTCCATGTGGCCGATCAGTGCGATCTCCCGCTCGGCCTCCGGATCTCCCAGGACACCCACGGCGTTGCCCGCTTCGTCGCGGTGTGCGTGGAAGCCCAGTGACTCCATCTGCCCAACCATGTACTCGGCGACGGCATCCTCTTCGCCGGACACGCTGGGGATGGAGACGAGCTGTTCGAGAAAAGCGATTTCGTCCATTGTGCCTCCTATATCCAATCCAGACCCTAAGGGTTTCCGAAACCCTTAGGGTCTTACTATGCGAGTACCTCCGCCGTGCGCTCAATCACGGTGTCCACATCCTCGGCACTGATCACCAGGGGGGGCAGGAAGCGCATCACCGTGGCCCCGGCCGAGAGGGCCAGCACGCCGCGCTCGGCGAGCTCGGCCAGGTAACGGGAGCTCTTGCCCTTCAGCTCTACCCCTACCATCAGGCCCATCCCACGCACCTGCCGCACCAGGGACGAGGAGATCGCCTGTATGCCGCCCAGCAGTTGCTCGCCCAGCTTGGCTGCCCGTCGGGCCAACTGCTCTGACTCGATGGTGCGGATCGTCGCCAGGGCCGCGGCACAGGCCAGCGGGTTGCCACCGAAGGTCGTGCCGTGGACTTTCTTGGGCAAGTCGCCGACGCGTGGCCCGATGAGCACCCCGCCCATCGGCAGGCCGCCGGCGATGGACTTGGCCACGCACATCATGTCGGGCCGCAGGTCGTGATGCTGGCTGGCGAACATGCGGCCTGTGCGGCCAAACCCGGTCTGCACCTCGTCGACGATGAACAGCGCCCCTCTCTCCTGACACAGCGCCTGGACGCCGCGCAGGTACTCGCCGTCGCCCGGGTTGACGCCGCCCTCGCCCTGGACGACCTCCAGGATGACGGCCGCCGTCTCCTCGTCCACTGCCTGCTCCATCGGGGCCAGCCGGTTATAGGGCACGAACTCGAATCCGGTCAAGAGGGGCTCGAAGGGCTGGCGATATTGCTTGCGCCAGGTCGCCGACAACGCGCCGAAGGTGCGGCCATGGAAGCCGCGCATAGCGGCCACCACCTTGGTCTGGCCTGTGCCAAGCCGGGCGAACTTGAACGCCGCTTCCACGGCCTCGGCCCCAGAGTTGCACAGGAAGGCCCGCTCCAGCCCTGGCGGCGCGACGCGGGTCAGCTCGGCCAGCAGGCGGGCGCGCTGGTCGTTGTAGAACCCGTTGGGGCATATCGTCATCCGCCGTACTTGGTCCGTCACGGCCTGGATCACGGCCGGGTGGGCGTGGCCCAGGTTGGCCACCCCGTGCCCACCGACGCAGTCAATGTACTGCCGGCCATCGGTGTCCCACACGTGCGCCCCCTTTCCGCGCACCAGCACCAGGTCGAGCTTGTTGTACACCCCGCTGTCGTGCCGATCCTCGAGCCCGATGATTTCCTCAGCGTTCATCCGTCCTCGTCGCCATTCACTCTCCATTCCCCACTCTCCATTTCCTATCCTCGGCTCTCCAACCTCCAACCTCTAACCTCTAACCTCCAACCTCTAACCTCCAATCCCCATTTGTCATTCAATAACCGTTCCCTCCCCTACCAGCGCCCGGTGCACCGGTTGGGGCACGCGTCCGTCGGCGATGGTCACCCGCCCCACGCCGTCGTGCAGTGCCTCGATCGCTCCCAGCAGCTTGCGCTTCATTCGCCCCTTCGCGTAGTGATTAAGGGCGTCCTCTGCCTGGGAGGCCGAGACGTGAGGGATGAGCGTGTCCTCGTCCTTGGGGTCGCGCAGCAGGCCGGGGACGTTGGACAGGATGATCACCTGGTGGGCCTTCAGCGCCGAACCGATGGCGGCGGCCACACGGTCGCCGTCCACGTTCAACGCTTCGCTCTCGTGGCTGATGGCCAGCGGTGCCACGACCGGCACGTAGCCCGCGGCCAGGAGCGTGGTCAGCAGGGCCGCGTTGACCCGCTCGATCTTGCCGCTGTATTCGCCGCGCAGCACCTTCCGCCGCCCGTTCTCGACGATGCGCAGCGCGGATTTGCGCTTGGCCTCCAGCAGCCGCCCATCCAGCCCGGAAAGGCCCAACGCGTTGACGCCCAACTGCTGCAGATGCTCCACCAGCAGCTTGTTGATCCGCCCGCCTGTGACCATGGCGAAAATCTCCAAGGTGTCCCGATCCGTGTACCGGCTGACGTGACCTGATGCCGAGGTCACAAAGCGCGGTGGATGACCCAGCTTCTCGGAGATGACGTTGGTCTCGTGGGAGCCGCCGTGGACCAGGATCACCTGCTCGCCCTGCGCGATCAGATCGGCGATGTCGGCACACACGGCCCCCATGTCGAGTCCCTCGCCACCTCCGGCTTTGATGACAATCATAAGTCGTTCTCCTTGGTGCTCGGTGCTGTTCAATGACCTCAGCCGTCGCGCCAGATGGGCGCGGAAACCACACCCCTACACGTGCCGAGTCGCCTAGACTGGGTGCAGGCCAGGGAACTCCAACCCCAGCGTCTCCGGGACCCCATACATCACGTTCATCGCCTGCACGGCGCTGCCGGCTGCTCCCTTCATCAGGTTGTCAATCGCGGCGATGACCACCAGCCGGCGCTGGCCCGCGTCGGCGACGAAACCGATGTCGCAGTGGTTGGACGCGGTCAAGGTCTTCGGCTCGGGGTAGCGGTGAATGCCGCGTCTGCTGCGCACCAGCCGCACGAACGGCTCGCTATCGTAGTCCTCGCGGTAGAGCCTCCACGCCTCACGCTCGTCCAAGTCTTCGTGTAGCAGGCAGTGGCACGTCGCCAGTGATCCGCGCACGATGCCCACCGACGTGATGGAGTAGTGCAGTCCCGGTTGGCCTGGGTCGAGCGCCAACTCCTGGATCAGCTCGGCCAGGTGGCGGTGGCCCTTGGGCATGTACGAACGCACCACGCCCGCCCGTTCGGGATGGTGAGAGGCGGAACTGGGCTTGTTGCCTCCCTCGGAAGAGCCGACCTTGACCTCCACCACCGACTCACGCACCAACCCCCGCCTGTACAGCGGCCACATAGCCAACAGCGTGACCACCGCGTTGCAGCCGACCCCGCTGGCGTACCGCGCGCCGGCCAGTTCCTCCCGGTGAAGCTCCGGCACCCCGTAGACGAAGCGCGCCAGCCAGTCCGGGGCCGGGTGCTCGCGCCCGTACCAGCGGGGGTAGTCCGCCGGGTTGCGCAGGCGGAAGTCAGCCGACAGGTCCACGATCCGCTCGGCCAGCGAGGCGAAGTCCTCGATGCGGTCCATGGCGTGGCCGTGGGGCAGGGCGAGAAACAGCAGATCGCACGCGCCCAGGTCGGCCAGGCGCACGAAGCGCAGGGTGGTGTGCCCCCGTAGGTTGGGGTGAACGAAATAGGCGTATTGCCCCGCGTAGGTCTCTGAGGTGATCTGCATCACCTCCACCTGCGGGTGGGCCAGCAGCAGTCGGAGCAGCTCACCGCCGGCATAGCCGGACGCTCCTGCAATAGCAGCTTGAATCATACTTCCTCCTAAGGCGAGACGAGGCGCTGCGAGTTCTTGATGCGCGTCATCCGTCAGCCAATCGTAAGACGTAGTCCACCATTTTTCCGGCGATGTCGACGTCGGTGACCTGCATGGCTCCATGGAACTCTGGCGTGTGGTTGACCTCGTTGACCGTCAGGACACCGTCTGCGTCTTCCAGGATGTCCACCGCGACGATCTCCCCGCCCACAGCCGCGGCTGCGGCGAGGGAGAGGCGGTCCAGTTCGTCGGTGACGGCGAGATTGGAGACCTGCCCCCCGCGCGCCGTGTTTGTGATCCAGTGGGCCGAACTGCGACGGACGGCATACAGGGTCTCATCTCCCACCACCAGGGTGCGGATATCGTATCCTGGCTTGTGGATGTAGTCCTGCACATAGAACGGACTGCCGCCTGAGTTGTCCATCGCTTCCTTGTGTTCGACGATACTCTCCGCCGTCTGGCGGTCGTTGACCTTGGCCATGAGCCTTCCCCACGAGCCGATTGGGGGCTTCACTACCACCGGATAGCCTATGTCGTGCGCGCCTACAAGAGCAGATTCCCTGGAGAACGCCATCGCTGCGCGGGGGGTGGGAATGCCGTATTCTAGCAGGGCCAGGTTCGTCAAGATCTTATCCCCGCAGGTAGCGATCGCGTCACGTGTGTTCACCGTCCGCACGCCCTGCATCTGCAGGACCCTGGACGCGCACAGAGCACGAGAATTGCTCAAGCAGCGAACAAGCACGATACCGTAATTATCAAACTGCCCTCTGGACTGCATGGGCTTGTCTGCGCCGTGCCCGTCCAGATTGAGATCCAGTACTAGCTTCCGCGTGTCTATTCGATCGAACGCTACGCCCCGTTCCCGCAGCGCCTGGAAGATCAGCTTCTCCTCCGTGCGCACGAGCGAACAGAGAACGCCTATTCTTATCGCCCCGATTGCTTCATAGTTGCCACCTCCATTACGTAGTCCACGATCTTACCAGGGATATCTACCCCTGTGGGTGCGATGCTGTTTCGGAACTCCGGGGTATGGTTGACCTCGCCCACCAGCAGGCGGCCATCGGGATGTTCAAAGATGTCCACGGCGACGACGCCACCGCCCACAGCCTGGGCAGCGGCCCGTGAGACGCGATCCACCTCCGGCGTGATCGGGCAGTTCGAGGCCGTCCCCCCACGGGCCGTGTTGGTGATCCAGTGCGGGGACTGGCGGTAGATGGCGGCCACGGTTTCGTCGCCGACGACGAAGCTACGGATGTCCCGCCCCGGCTTCTCGACGTACTCCTGGATGTAGAAGACCGAGTGCTGGTATCCGCCCAGCGTGGTCTTGTGTTCCAGGATGGCCTCGGCCGCGTGACGGTCGTTCACCCGGGCCAGGAGCCTGCCCCAGGAACCGTTCAGCGGCTTGAGCACCACGGGATAGCCCATTTCCTCGATGGCCTCCAGCGCCGCCTGCGGCGTGAAGGCGACCAGTGTGTGCGGAGTCGGCACGCCTGCCTCCTGCAGGGCGGCGCTGGCGAGCAGCTTGTCGGTGCAGGTGGCGACCACCCGATGGGGGCTCACTGCCGGCACGCCCAGGTGTTCGGCCCAGCGTGTCAGGTAGTAAGCGCGCGAGTGACTCAGGCAACGGACGAGCACGGCGTCGCACTCGCCAAGGCTGCCGTGGTCCAGATCACAGGTCACCTGCCGCGTGTCAATCCGCTCGTAGTCTATCCCCCGCTCCTGCAGGGCCGAGAAGATCAGCTTTTCCTCGACGCGCACCCGCGAGCATAGCACGCCAATCGTAATCGCGGGGTGGGAAGGCATCGGCCCTACTCCCCCCAGTCTTCCTCGACCTCTGGAGCCAGCTCGACCGCGATGGGATCTACCCCCACCACTTCCAGCTCAACCCCGCAGTCGGGGCAGACCACGATCTCTGCCTCTTCCGTGTCGGGAGCCAGATTCAGTTCGGCACCACATTCGGGACATTCAGCCATGACAAAACCTCCATAATTCTGTTGCTTCTGTGTGTACGTGCATCTTATCCATCTGCCAGTCGTTCTTCATCCGTCACGCTTCGTAGGCGCGATTTCCCAATCGCGCCAGGGTCGTTTTCGCACGCTCGATCTGCGTTCGCACGGCCTGGGGCGCTGTGCCCCCTGGCGTATTCCGCGCCCCCACCGAGCGCTGGAAGTCGAAGACCGCGTACACATCCTCCCCGAAAGCCGGGTGGATGGCCTGATACTCGGCCAGATCGAGCGCCTTGAGAGGCACGCCCAGTTCCTCGGCGCGCTTCACGGCCTGGCCGACCAGGTGATGGCTCTCGCGGAATGGCACGCCCCGGCGCACCAGGTAGTCGGCCAGATCGGTGGCCAGCAGGGCGTCATCCAGCGCGGCGGCCATGCGGTCTGCGTTCACCGTCAGCGTGCGGATGACGCCTGTGGCCACGGCCAGTGACATGTTGAGCGTGTCTATCGTGTCGAAGAGCGCCTCTTTGTCCTCCTGCATATCCTTGTCGTAGGCCGATGGCAACCCCTTCAGCATCGTCAGCAGGCCTGCCAGGTGGCCGATCACGCGCCCGCTCTTGCCCCGGATCAACTCCAGTGAATCCGGGTTCTTCTTCTGGGGCATGAGACTGGAGCCGGTGGAGTAGGCGTCGGCCACCTCGACGAAACTGAACTCGCGGCTGGCCCACACGATCAGGTCCTCGGCCAGGCCGCTCAGGTGCACCTGCACCAGTGCGGCCCAGGCCAGGAACTCGACGACGTAGTCCCGGTCGCTCACCGCGTCCACGCTGTTCTCGCTTATGCTGGCGAAGCCGAGGTCGGCCGCAAGAGCCTGGCGGTTGACGCCGAACGGGTTGCCTGCCAGCGCCCCTGCGCCCAGCGGACAGACGCGTGTGCGCTGCGCCACGCCATCCAGGCGCTCCTGGTCGCGTTGGAACTTCCAGAAGAAGGACATCAGCCAGTGGCTGAACAGCAGAGGCTGTGCCTGCTGCATGTGTGTGTAGCCAGGCATGAGCACGTCCAGGTGGGTCTCGGACGTTTCGATGATGGCCTGTTGCAGGCTGGTTAGCGCGTTGCGCAAGGCGTCGATCTCGTCCAGCAGGTGCAGCCGCAGGTCTGTGGCCACCTGATCGTTGCGGGAGCGACCTGTGTGCAGCTTCCCCGCTACCGGCCCGACCAGTTCGCCGAGGCGCCGCTCGACCGCGGTGTGGATGTCCTCGTCGCCGGCCTCAAGCTGGAAGCTGCCGCCATCGAACTCGGCGCGCACCTGCTTCAGCCCGGCCAGCAGTTGATCCCGCTCGTCGCCGGTGATGAGCCCGGCGCGTGCCAACGCCCGCGCGTAGGCGATGCTGCCCTGGATGTCGGCTGCATACATCCGCCGGTCGAACCCGATCGAGTCGTTGAAGCGCTTCATCAGCTCGTCGGTCCCTTGCGTGAAACGTCCTCCCCAAAGCGCCATACTCTTAGTCCTCAGTTCCAAGTCCAAAGCCCAGAGTTCGCAGTCCCAAGTCCAACATCGCCATCCGCCATTCGCTCATTCGCTATTCGCCATTCGTGATTCGCTGTTCTTCCCTCAGTCCCGCTTGAACTTGCTGTAGTCCGGTGCCTCCAGTTCCGCCGTCTTGCCGTTCTGCAGGTCGATCATAGCCCGGACCTTGAGCGGCAGCCCGAAGAGGTTGATGAAGCCTTCCGCATCGCCCTGGTCGTACACGTCATCGTGGCCAAAGGTGGCGAAGTCCTCGCGGTAGAGGCTGTACGGCGACTTGCGACCTACGACGGTGCAGTTCCCCTTGAGCAGCTTGACGCGCACCGTGCCGGTTACCCGCTCCTGCGTCTTGGCCACGAAGGCCGACAGGGCCTCGCGCAGCGGGGTGAACCACTTGCCGAAGTAGACCAGTTCGGCGAAACGATGCCCCACGACTTCCTTGTAGTGCAGGGTGTCCCGGTCCAGGCAGATGCTCTCCAGGCCCTGGTGGGCGGTGTACAGGATGGTCCCGCCGGGGGTCTCGTACACGCCGCGCGACTTCATGCCCACCAGGCGATTCTCAACCATGTCGGCGCGGCCCACGCCGTGGGCGCCGCCCATCTCATTCAGTTGGGTCAACAGCTCCACCGGTCCCATCGGCTCACCGTCGATGGCCACCGGTACACCGTTCTCGAAGTCCAACGTCAGGTAGCAGGGCTCGTCAGGGGCGGATTCCGGCGCGACGGTCAGGCAGAACATCTCCTCCTCCGGCTCGGCCCAGGGATCCTCCAGCACGCCGCCCTCGTGGCTCAGGTGCCAGATGTTGCGATCACGGCTGTATATGGATTTCTCTGTCGCCGCGACGGGCACGTTGTGGGCGCGGGCGTAAGCCAGCGCGTCCTCGCGGGAACGGATGTCCCACTCTCGCCACGGGGCGATGGTTTTGAGGAAGGGGTTCAGCGCTTTGACCGTCAGCTCGAATCGCACCTGGTCGTTGCCCTTGCCCGTGCAACCGTGGGCGACTGCGTCGGCTCCCTCCAGCCCGGCGATTCGTACCATGTGCATGGCGGTGACAGGTCGGGCAAACGAGGTCCCCAGCAGGTACAGGCGCTCGTAGATCGCGCCGGCCTGCATGGTGGGGAAGGCGTATCCGGTGAGGAATTCCTCCCGCAGGTCCACGACGTGGGCCTTGCTGGCCCCGCTGGCGACGGCCTTCTCCTCCAGCCCGACCAGTTCATCGCCACCCTGTCCCAGGTCGGCGGTGAAGGTCACGACCTCGCAGCCGTAGTTTTCCTGGAGCCAGGGCACGATGACCGAGGTGTCGAGCCCGCCGGAGTAGGCCAATACTACCTTGTTGACTTCGCTTTTCACTGTTGATCCTCCTGACTGAATGTGGTATGCGTAAGTGACCGGAAAGCAAAAGCGCGATGGTGATTCACCATCGCGCAAGAGAAGAGCCAGCCCCTTGGGGGCTGGCTCGTGGTTATCTGGGCTCGTTCAACTCAGAGAAGCCTTACCCCGCTGGGTAGCCTAGCTCTTCTCTGCTGCTTCGCTTGACGCCGTATTTGTCTATGCTGGTCATCTGAGTTGCATTTGTATGCATGTTTGCTTTCCGTCCTCGACTGTCGCCAGTATATCACAGGTGGGCGTTTCTGTCAATCACGATGGTGTCAAGGCAACCTTAAGGTTTTCATAAGCGCAGTGTCTGGCATGCCGGTCGTGCCATTGCGGCCATATCCGTGCTTCCATTGCGCTGGTCGTGCCATGATTCGTGTGCGCGAATGGCATGGGTGCATGCAAGAGTTATTGACACGGAGCCTGTTTGGGTGTATACTGAGGCTAGATCGGTTTTCAGTGGGACAGTGCGTATGTTCCCGTCAATTGCATAGGCGCGTTTGTACGGAAATAGCGCAACTATGTAGCTCCCCATGAGGAAACCGGCGCACAGCCTCTGCGGGCTGGGTTCCTCGTGGCCACTGTACGTTCCCGGTCAGGCCCCGACCGGGATGCACGGCAACTCTCATTGATCTTCCATATAGCGTGGCCCATGCGCGGGCTGGCACCGCTTCGGCGGCGTACCTACCCCTAGTCCAGGCTGCTCTGCGTGCCTGTGTGGGGTGAGTTCGTTTCTGTGGCGGGTGCCACGGTTTCTAGCCCGTCCTTGGCGAGAGGAGGTCCAATGCTTGAACGTGCCCATGTGTTCTGACACGACTTTTCAAGAGTTCAGTTCGTGCGAACAGCGAAAGGGAGGCTAATCATGGTGGGGAGAACGAACACCACCGGAGGGGCCAGGCTGGCCTGGTCATTGATTCTTGGGTTGGGGCTGGTAGTGGGGCTGCTGTGGCTCGTGGTATCTGGCCCGGCGGCCGAGGCACGGATCGCCGATCCGGCGGTCAACAGGGAGACCGTGCAGATTCCGATCATGGGCGTCAACTACGCCCACGACTGGGTGGAGGGCAGCTACGAGTCTGGGCACACGGTCTGGATCACGCTCACCGAGAGCGACGGCTACACGATCAAGGCCACGGCGGCGCTCACGACGGGCGCTGTGCCCTGGTGGGGAGGGAGGACCGGCTTCGCGACCAACTGGCAGGGTTGGATGGGCGAGCAGCCCGACATCGCCCCCGGTGACTGGGTCTACGCCGCGGTGGACAACGGGTACAGCAACGCGGTCCACATTGGCACGATCACCGGCAGCATTGACGTGGACAACGACAGCATCGGCGGAAACGTGTACGCCGCGTGGTTCACGCGGCCGCTTGTTGTCCAATGCCACACGTGGGGCGCTCCAGGCGATGCGCCAAACAAGTATTCCACTGCCATGCCTGATGGGAGCATCCCCTACTTCTGCCAATGGGACCCTGTGCACGAGTGGGACGTCCGGCCCGGTCAAGAATTGGCCGTCTCGTACCTCGAGCCCGACGGCGACGAGGTGTACAACGTCTTCCGGGAGCCGGCCCCCCAACTCCGGGTGAATAAGTGGAGCCAGGGGCAGCCGGCCGTCGGCGGCAACTTCGTCTACTGGGTCGAATGTCAGAACAACGGCGAGGTGGACGCCGATAGCGTCGTGCTCACCGACACGCTCCCCGTCGGCACATCCTACGTGACCGACAATGCCGCCTTCCCTGCCCACGTGAGCGGCCGCGTCATCACATGGTCGTTGGGCACGGTCCCGGCGGACAGCCGCGTGCGTTTCTGGATGGTCGTCGCGGTGGGACCGGGCGCCAGCGACCCGCTCCAGAACCAGGTCGAGGTCTGCACGCCCGACGACGTGCAGTTGGGGGACAACTCGTGGACCCAGGAGGATGACCTACAGACGCCCGACGTGGATCTATGGGTGAGCAAGTGGAACCACAGGGACTCGCCTGCCCCCGGAAGCGACTTCAAATATGTCATTGACTACCGCAACGATGGCAGCACCGGCAGCGGCGCCGCCACGCTGACCGACACGCTGCCCCTCTCGACCACCTTTGTCTCTTGGTATTCCCCCGACGTGCTATGGACGCCGGTGATCACCACAGGGAACCGGGTTGTCTTCACCCGGCCCGTCATCGCCGGCGGGAGCGGAGGTCGGCTCTACCTGACGCTCCACCTGAGCGACACGGTTCCCGAGGGCACCCCGCTCACCGACGTGGTCGAGATCGCCACGACCAACGAGACAGGAGAGCTGGGCGACAACAGGGCCACTCATACGATGGATGTGTGGGGACCGCGTTTGAGCCTCAGCGTGTACAAAGACTTCAGCTATGGTAGTACCGTTGCTGGAGGCGATCTCAACTACAGCATTACCTACATCAATCGCAGCAACATTCCGGTCTACGGCGTGTGGATAACCGACACGCTGCCGGCGGGTACTGCGTTTGTCACCTCCACCCGCAACGTGCGACGCAACGGGGAATGGCAGGATACTCCATTCCCACCCGTCTTTGCCACGGCGCGCCAAGTTGTCTGGGATCTGGGCACATTGAACCCCGGCGAGGATGGCGAACTACTAGGGGACATACGACCTGTGCTGCGCATCAACCCAGGGATAGCGTCGGGCACAGTGCTGACCAATGAGGTCGAGATCGGCCCCATCGTCATCGCGGGCTACACGGATGACAATCTCTACGACAATCGTGCGCAGGTGCCGCTCACCGTACATGACCCCGGCCCCAACCTGATGATCGTCAAGGGGGCGGGGTGGGAGGGTGGGCCGCCCTGGCAACTGAGTTACTATATCCGCTACTACAACGTGGGCACCACGCGCATTGATGGCTTCACTATCACCGACACGTACCCGCTCTCGACGACGTTTGACCGGGGCAACCTGGATTGGTGGTGGGGTGACGTCTTCTTCACGGACAACTACACTCACAACCAGGCTATCTGGGTGGCGGATGGCTTTCTTGAACCCGGGGGGAGTTGGGGTGCGCAGTTGTGGGTGGACGTGGACCCGGTCATCGAAAAGGGGCGACTCCTGACCAACGTCGTCCAGATCAGCGTGCCGCCGGGCGACGTCTGTCCGGCCGACAATATCTACACCGCGGTCAGGGGCACCGGCCCCGACCTGTACCTGGTCAAGACCGTCGCCTCACCGTGGGTGGAAGCGGGAGATCTCGTGACGTTCACGCTGCGACACGGCAACCGGGGCGAGCGGTCGGTGGATGACGTAGACTGGAATAACACGGCCTGGCTAACCGACACATTGCCGGCCGGGCTAGGGTACGTCACTTCCACACTGCGACATTGCGATGGGCCACAGTGTCCCTATATCGTCCCCAACAAGATCGGGGATCGACTGGTCTTCGACGTTGGTATTCTGGGCAGGGGTTGGGAAAACGCGATTTCCTTGACTCTGCGGGTGACAGACACGGCGGGATTGGGCGACGTTTTCGTCAACAGCGCGGAAATCGCCAGCAGCAACCCCATCAGCGATGCCGAACCGTACCATGCCAACAACACCGCCAGCGCCGCGGCGTATGTCTCGCCTTTCTCGGTCGGCAAGACCTGGGCGGGCAACGGTGTGGCCGGCACCGTGCTCACCTACACGTTGACGGTGACCAACCTGGGCACCGCGGCGTGTACCGACGTCGTGCTCGCGGACACCGTCCCGGCGGTCCTGAGCAACGTCGGTGGCGATGGCACGCTGTCCGGCGGCGACATGCGCTGGACCTTCAGCAGTATCGCCGGCTCCAACGGCACCGCTACCGGCTGGTTCAACGGCACGCTGCCGTGTACGGCAGGTCTCGAGGTCGTGAACGACGCCTACCGCGTTGTGAACAGCGGCGAGGGGTTGGGGAGCCCGCCGGGCGAAGGGGTGGCTTTGACCGTGATCCAGCCGATCATAGACCCCGAGTTCGAGCAGAGCACCGCGCGTCCCGTCGTCGGCATGACGGTTTACTACACCGACACGAGCACGACCAACGGCGCACCGATCGTGGCCTGGGAGTGGGACTTCGGTGACGGCAGCGCGCATGTGTTCACCCGGCACGCCAACCACGTCTATACCACGGAGGGGACGTTCGCCGTCCGGCTCACGGTCACCGATACGTGCGGCTATAGTGCCACGAAGACCGGGCCGGAGTCGGACGTGCCACGTGCGCTCATATACCTGCCGCTGGTGATGCGTGTCTCTCCGTAGCGTTCTGTGAGCAAAGACCCAAAGACCCTAAGGGTGCGGATGCAGACATCCGTCTTCAAACCCTTAGGGTCTGGCTATCAATAGATCGTATAGATGAACGCCGCTACCTTCGGGAACAGCGTGTCCACCAACAGCCGCCACGCAGGCGCGATTCTGACGTCTGGGTAGGTGGCGTGCAGTTCCTCCCACGTGCGATAGCCGAGCACCAGGGGGATGAACTGCAGCGGCGGGAAGCTGATCTCCTCGCCGCCGCTGAAGCCCAGACTGGCGACCTCGGACAGCCGGCCTTCCTGGAAGCGCAGCCGGATGGTCTCGCGGTAGAGGCGCACGCGCACGTCGCGGGTCAGTCCGGCGAAGGGCGAGCCGGCGATCCGTCGTTCCAGCACGGGCGCTAGCGTGCGCAACAGCGCCACGACGTCCGGGACGTGGATCTGCCAGGCGTAGGTGCCCAGGTCGCGCGCGCCCAGCGAGCGCGCCAG
>CAZYSK010000063.1:0-34440 GCA_964649415.1 uncultured Anaerolineales bacterium | reverse complement strand
GACGGCACTCCGGCAGACCTGCGGACGGATGTCTGCATCCGCCCTCACTACGAACCTGGACCGGACATCGCGTTCGTAGTGAGCTACGCAGCGCAGCGGAGTAGCGTCAGAACGGCACTCCGGCGGACCTACGTGCCTCACTACGAACAGGTGGTTGCGCTCGCCGTGAACGCAGTAGCGTCTAGTGCGCGTCCAGGGCGCGGCGGATCGCCCGCGCCAGTGCACCTACTTGAAAAGGCTTGTGGATCACTTCCAGGAAGCCCGCCTCACTCAACTCGCTCGTCATGTCCTCTGTCGCATAACCGGTGAGCCCCAAGGCCTTCACGTTAGGGTCCAAACGCCTCAGTTCCTGAACCAGTTCCTTGCCGCCCATCTCCGGCATCACCAAGTCCGTGATGACCAGTGCCACCCCACCCCGTGCCTCGTAGAGCGCCAGGGCATCACGCCCGTTTGCCGCGCTCAACACCCGGTAGCCCAGTGATTCCAACATGCCCCGCCCTGCATCCCGCAGCTTGTCGCTGTCCTCCACCAGCAGGAGGGTCTCCCCCTGCCCACGCGGCGTCGTCGCACAATCGTCCTCTACGCTTGTCTCCGCTACCTCACAAGCGAGGAGATAGATGCAGAAGGTCGTTCCCTGCCCTCTCTCCGTATCCACGCCGATGTAGCCCTCGTGCTGCCGGACGATGCCGTACACCTGCGCCAACCCCAGGCCCGTCCCCTCCCCCACCTCTTTGGTCGTGAAAAAGGGTTCGAATAGGTGAGCGCGCACCTCTTCCACCATCCCGGTCCCTGTGTCTGCAACGGCCAGGCACACCCACTCGCCCGCCGGCATGTCCGCTACCGGCGGCTCATCGCCCGGACCTAGCCGAATCTTGGACAGCCCGAACCGCAGTTCCCCGCCGTGCGGCATCGCGTCGCGAGCGTTCAGCGACAGGTTCATCAGCGCCTGCTCAATGCGACCGGGATCGGCCTTCACCACGAACGGCGCGCCCTTGGGAGAGACATCCAGAACCAACCGGATGTTCTCCGGGATCGTGCGCTGCAGCACGCCCAGAACCCCCTCAGTGAGAGCCTCCAGGTCCACCGGCCGGACCTCGATAATCGAGTGACTGCTGAAGTCGAGGATTTGCTGCACCAGATCGGCGGCCCTCCTCGACTCCCCGAGGATAGCCTCCAGGTTCTGCACCAGATCAAGCGACAGACCCTCGCTACGCAGTGACAACTCCGCGTAGAGGATGATCGCGGTCATCAGGTTGCGGAAGTCATGCGCGATGCCGGCGGCCAACTGGCCCACCGCAGCCAGCCGTTCCCGTCGCACCATCTGCTCCTGTGTCTCCCTCAGATCCTCCAAAGCCTTCTGCAGTTGACGGTTGCTCTCCCGCAGCGCATGCTCCATCCCCTTGCGTTCGGTGACGTCTTGGAACGTACCGGACAGACGGACGCACTGGCCATTCTCCATTTCAGGCCGGCCGATGGTGTGCACCCAAAGGTGCCGCCCGTTCGCACTCACGAATTCCAGCTCCAGGTCGTAGGCTTCCCCGTGGTCGATGGCGTTTTGAAGAGCCTGGGTGATCGCTTCGCGGCTCTCACCTGGAAAGAACTCACTAGCTTGCTCCACAGTGGGTTCATAGTCATCGGGCACCTCGTGGATGGTTTTCGTGGTCCTTGTCCACATCACCATATTGGTGTCAAGATCAATCTCCCATCCGCCGACCCGCGCCATTTCGCCTGTGCGATGAAGGAATTCCTCGCTTGCCCGCAACGCTTGCTGGGCCTGCACGCGCTCGGTGACGTCCTGGCAAGCGCCACGCAACCTAATCGGCTCATCCCCGTCGTACAACACCTCGCCGCGGGCCTTGACGACCCGCACCTCACCGCTATCCTGGCTGACAACACGATACTCGATGTCGTAGGGCTCTCCGGCCTCCAGCGATCGATCGAGAGCCCATTTGACCGCCGGCCGGTCGTCGGCGTGGACAATGGACAAGACATCCTCCATCAAGAGCTGGCTGACCCTGCAGCCGTGAATACGCTGCCACTCATCCGAGAACGTGACTCGATTCTCCTTGACATCCCATTCCCAGCTCCCCAGGTGTGCCATCTCTTCAGCCCTGGAAAGGAGTCCCTCGCTCGTCCGCAGAGCTTGCTCCGCCTCCACCCGCTCAGTGACGTCGCGGATCGTGTTCAAGAGGTAGTCGTCGGAGACCTTGGCGTAGTCGGCAGTAACCCATTTGTCCTCGCCGGTGGTACGCAGGCGGTAGGGCAACTCTACCCGGATGGGCTCCCCTGTCGCAAGTGCACGTCTGATGTTTGCCACGACGTTGGGAGCGCCAGCGAAGAACTCATCCACGGTGGCGCCCATGAAATCCGCGATCTTCCCCTCAGACATCACATCGGCGGCTGGATTGACCAGGCTCATGACAATTCGACCATCCGGTTCGCATTTCCACAGGATCGCGGGATCGGGAATCGCATCGAAAGTTTGCCGGAAAAGCCGCTCCCGTTCGCGCAGCGCCTCGGCCGCACGCGCAATGTCCGCCTCCGCCTGCCTGGCCTGCGCATACAGGCTGGCATTCGCAATCGCATTGGAGGCGGAGTGAGCAAGCGCTTCAAGCACACTCAGTTCCTCTTCCGAGACCTGATCCTGGGTGCTCGCGACGACCATGCCCCCCATCAAGTCGTCCTCAACCTGCAGTGGCACCACGACATAGCGTTTCGTCCCCGTGAGCTTCTGGATCACCATGCAGGTCTGTCTGCCGACAATGGGGTATGCGATCTCGGACAGGGTACCGGCAACTACCGACGTGCCCTGCATCAACGCTCCGGGAACAGCGTTCCAACCGGGGTTCGCCGAGAACGAGAATCTGTCGAGGGAGACTCCCAGCACCTCACCGATTCGGGACAGAAGCTGGGTCCTGGTTGAGACGGCTTTCGTCTCAAGGCGCTCTGATTCGCGGTCGAGCATCAAGACGAATGCCGTGTTGTAACCTAGGGAATGCACGACGCCCTCGGTAATCCGTCGAAACACTTCGTCCAGGTCTATGCTGCCGTGGACGGCCGCCGTGGCCTGCTGAAGCGTGTGCAGGCGCGCGTTTGCCTCCAACAGCGCCTCCCGCGTCTCCCCTCGCACGGGGACAGCGGCCAGGATAAGCATCATCCCCGCGAGACGGCCGTTCTCATCGGGTATCGGGTCCACTATGACGTGAAACCACCGGCCGCGCAGAGACAGCTCGGACATCTGCCGGCGGAGCGTCCCCGCCACGAGTGCAAGCCGATCTGGTACCTGAGGCAGGAACTCGCCACATGGGAGGCCGCAGATCTCGGCGGACGGTCTCCCGAGCAAATCCGCCATCGCCCGGTTGCAACTCAGCGCCTTGCCCTCATTGTCCAACAGGCAGATGGGACTACGGCTGACTTGGAAAGCAGCCCGCCATAGCGCGACAGGGACGCGTGCAGCCGAGTGATCCGACCCATCAGAACACGCCGTCGACTTCGCCATCACCTACCTCCAAGAGACGCCTCTCTACCTATCGCGCCAGAACCCACGGACATAGGGATCCGAGTGAACACGAAGTGACACACGTCACTTGACGCAGCCATACGCGGATTGTATACCGTTCATCTGCCTCGTCAAACAGGCCCACTTGGTGACACGCGCCTCATCCGGCGAACCGTGGATGCCACGCGGCGCGCGTTTGCTCACGCACAGGCCACATTCCGTTACAGGGCGAAATGAACTTGAAATGAAACTGAAACAAACCGGCCCGCCTTTCGTGCTATACTTTGGATATAGCGTTCGCCTCCACCTAAGCCGCACAACCTGCGTATACAACTGAATGCAGACCATCGGGTCTCAGCCGTGTCCTCGAAGGAGAATCGACATGAGCTTCAAACACACTTGCGTCTTCACGCTGCTGGCTGTCGCACTCGTGTGCCTCGTCCTCGCCACCACGTCTGGCCCGTCGGAGGCCCAATCCCCAGACCCCCTACTGCCTCCTCTGCCAACTCGGCCCACCACTGACCAAGACACCTCCCAGGTCACCGCCGCGTCCTCTCCTGCCGGCGGGTTCATCGAGCTGCACGTTCAGCTCCCCGAGACCTGGGCCTCGACCAGCACCTCCTGGGACAACCTGTGGACTGTCGTCCAGTGGCAGGACGAGAAGGGGACCTGGCACACCATCGAGGGGTGGCAAGGCACTCTCGACGAAGTCGAGGAACCCCTGCTAGCGGGCAAGAAGCGGTGGTGGGTGGTCGAAGCTGACCTGGGCAAGGGGCCATTCCGATGGGTCGTCTACCAGAGCCAAGGCGGCAAGACGCTGGCTGCAAGCGCGCCCTTCGACCTGCCGGGAAGCAAGGGCACGACCGAAGAAGTCAAGGTATCAATCGAGCCATAGCTGGGGCTTACACCAGCGACTTCGTGGTCGCAGTGACCTTCTCACATCCACACACGGCCAGCGGGATGGATCACGCGTAGATCTCCGCGCCGAGCACGACCAGGAGCTGGATGCACAGCACATCCAGCAGCAGCCTGCATCGTCATTCATAACACCTCATCCCTCACAGTCGTCTGCATCCAACGCCCGGCGTACAGCGCGGGCCAGCACGTCCATACTGAAAGGCTTCTGGATCACGTCCAGGAAGCCAGACTCACTTGACTCCCTCGTAGCTTGTTCCACCTCGCAGCCGACGATGCCCAGCGCCTTCAGGCCGGGATTCCTGCGCCTCACGTGCTGCACCAGTTCCTTGCCCTCCATGTCCGGCATCACCACGTCCGTGATCACGAGGCCCACCCTGCACCGCCCTTGCGACCAGCGGGGCGACTGGCACAGCGCCAGTGCCTCGTGCCCACTCGACGCGGTCAGCACACGATGGCCCAGCGATTCCAGCATCCTGCGCCCCGCTTGCCGAAGTCCCTCCTCTTGCTCTACCAATAGGATCGTCGCTCGCTGCCCACCTATCTCCTCGTCCCCCTCCCCGTCCTCAAGCTCGCAGGCCGGCAAGTAGATGTAGACCGTCGTGCCCCCGCCTATCTCCGTCTCGACGTCGACGTAGCCCTCGTGCTGGCGAACGATGCCGTAGACCTGGGCCAACCCCAGCCCTCTCCCCTCTCCCACGTCCTTCGTGGTGAAGAAAGGCTCAAACAAGTGCGCCAGCACCTCCTCCGTCATCCCCGTCCCCGTGTCCGAGACGGAAAGACACACCCACGCCCGGTCCCGACAAGCGCCATCCGCCTCGGTTTCCGAGCCACGGTCCTGGATACGAGATTTGGGCCTCTGAATGGCCGCCCGCTTGACCTCGATGCGCAGCTCTCCGCCCTCCGGCATCGCGTCGCGGGCATTGAGCGCCAGGTTGGTCATCACCTGCCGCATGCGGTCGGGATCAGCCTCCACGGTGCAAGCTTCCTTCCCCACCCCCAGCGTAAGATGGACGTTCTCCGGGAGCGTGCGCCGCAGCACGTCGACCACGTCCTCGACGAAGAACTGCAAGTCAAGCGGGCGCGGTTTGATCATGGCGCGGCTGCTGAAATCCAGGATCTGTTGCACCAGGTCCGATACCTTGAGTGATTCGCCCATGATGGTTTTCAGGTCTTGGGCCAGGCCTGACGGGAGGTCGCGCCGGAGCAATGCCATCTGAGCATGCAGGATAATGGTAGTGAGCAAGTTGCGGAAGTCGTGGGCAATGCCGGCGGCCAGTTGACCTACGGCCGCCAGCCGCTCCTGCCGCCGGAGTTGCTGCTCCATCTGTGCCCGAACTGCCTCTATTCGAACACGCTCGGCGATTTCCTCCTGGAGTTGCCCATTCAGACGGCGCATTTCCATCAAGTCGTCGAAGCGCGCGATAGCTACAGCAATCGCGCGCCCGATCTCTGCTGCCCCGGGCATCTTGACCAGATAGGCACCGACCCCGGCTTCGCAAGCCTGCGCCACCAATTCCGGCGCGTCGTAGGCAGTCAGCACGACGACCGGCGTGGGATGAGCACGGTGAATGCGTCGCGCGGCTTCGATACCGTCCATATCCGGCATCCTGATGTCCATCAGCACCACGTCAGGTCGCAGGGACTGGGTCATCGCCACAGCCTGTTGACCATCCGGCGCTTCACCCACCACCGTGTGTCCCAGGCTTTCCACTTCCCCTCGGATCATCTCGCCGACCAGGAAATCATCCTCAGCGATCAAGACACGCACGTCTTCCTTCAGTTTCATCCTTCGCTCCCTGGACCGCGCGGACTCCCGCCGTCCCGGACGCTCAAGCCCATCCCGTCCTGACCATCCCCACCGATCATTCAACAGCTTTGGGGAAACGAACTGTCACGACAGCACCGTGGTCGTTGTGGATTTCTGTCTCGCCGCGCAGGCTCCAGCGCACGGTATTGCGAACCAGGTACAGGCCCGCACCATCACATTCCGCGCGCAATACCTTCTCCGGGAAACCAGGGCCATCGTCTCGAAACTCCAACCGGATCATTTCGCCGCCATGCTCCAGCACAATGCACACGCCGAGCCGGGCCGTCTCGCGGGGCCGAGCGGCATACTTGACCACGTTGGTCGCCAGTTCGTTGATGACAATGGACAGGTTGTGGGCCTGTTCAGGGCTCACGTAAACCGGCGTGGTCGCGGAGATATCGGTCGCCACCCGCTTGTCGGAGGGAAGCGCCTGCAAAGCTGTGTCGACAATCTTACGCACCAACCTATCCAAAGGCAAGGGAGCCCACCTGGAAGTTGACAGGGTCTCATGCACCGCCGCCAGTCCCTTGATCCGCCCCAGCAGGTCATCGATAGAGGCCTGGTACGTGCGCCGGATCGGAGACTGCTCGGCATAGCGCCGCTCGACATGGAGCATGCCCATGATCGCGGCCAGGTTGTTCTTGACCCGATGGTTGACCTCTCGCAGCAGCAGGGCGTTCGTTTCAGCGTCTCGTCGGGTCTGGTCGTAGAGCCGGGCATTCTCAAGCGCGATGGCGGCTGTTGCCGCCAGCGATTCCAGCACCCGCAGGCTGTCGCCGGTGAAGCGATCTGCCTGCTCATCAATCACCTCGATCACGCCCAGCAGCCCGTTCTTGACCCGCAGTGGCGCGGCCAGCAGAGAACGAATCTCCCAGCCGATTGCCTCGCCAACGCTGCTGTGATGACGCGAGTCTGTCCGCGCATCTGATACAACCAGGCTCTGTCCCCGATCAAACACCCAGCCGGCGACACCCTGCCCCCGGGAAAGCCGCCATCCTGCTGCTCTCCCACTGTCCGGACCGACAGCCTTCTGGCAAACCAGCTCGTCGGTCTGCGGATCAAGCAACCAGAGGGAGCAGGCTTTGGCGTCGAGCAGACGGCGCACAGCTTCCAGCAGATCGGCGACCACTTGGTCCAGTTCCAATGAGGAGGCGACTTGTTTGCCAGTCTGGTAAAGCAACTCCAACTCAAGATTGCGCCGGTGGAGATTGCTCTCCGCCCGTTTGCGCTCGGTGATGTCCGTGGCGATATGGATGACCTTCTGAAGCTCTCCCTGCTCGTCGAGAACCGGCGTACAGGAGACCATGAATACGCCGCCAATCGCTTCCACTTCCATGTCGGCCGTTTCCACGTGGCCAGACAGGCGCATTTGCTCCAAAGGGCAACTCTTGGGGGGTGTGACGGTACCATGAAACACTTCGTGGCATTTCTTGCCCACCAGTTCTCCCAGCGGTTTGCCCGTCACACGCACGGTTGCCCGATTGGCTGCTATCACGTTGTGCTGCGGATCAAGAATCAGCGTCGGATGGCCGATCGCCTGGAATATCTCCTCCCATTCCTGCTGTGCCAGACGTAGCGATTCCTCCGCCTGCGCCCTAATTGCTTCGACTCGGACACGCTCGGCGATCTCTTGTCGCAGTTCGGAGGTACGCGCCTCCACCAGTTCCTCAAGGTGTTCCCGGTGTTGCCTAAGCTCCTCCTCCACCCGCGCGCGCTCGGTGACATCGCGCAACACGACTATGCGTCCGGAGATGGCACCATGCCGGTCGTGCAAGTTCGACACTTGGGCATCCACGTGGCGCGGCGGGATGCCCCCCAGGACGATCTCGACCGGGGGGCACTCTGGGGCCCTGCCACTCTCTGCCAACTCCGGCCAAGCCGCCAGTACCGTGTCTATGCGCGTCCCGATGCAGTGTCCATCGAGTTGAATCAGCCGACACGCAGCGGGGTTGATGTCCGCGACGCGATCCTCCGCATCCAGCACCAATATGCCGTCCTTCATCGTCTCAACAACCGCATCGCGGGCCATTGGGACGAGATCCAGGAAACGGTAAGCGTACAGGTTCGCGGCCAGCAAGGCCCCGGTCAGCGCGAAGCTGACAGGCGTGAGGTCTTGCCCAGGGAAAGGCCCCCAGTTGAACACGTACAGCATGTTGCCCATCCACGGGAAAGGCATGGCAAGCAAGAGCAAGACCACCTGACGCCGATATAGGTGCCGATACCGCACGGCCGCCAGAATCAGCGCGGCGGTAGCGGCGCACAACAGCGCGTAGATGTAGGTGACCATAATCCAGAACCACGTGCCGTGGCCGTAGATCAGGATATTGCTGGCGGGATCAGAGAAGGGGGTGAAACTGGTCCAGATCAAGTGATGCCATTCGTTGGTGATGGCCAGCCCGAAGGATATGATGGGGACCACCCACAACAGGGCCAACCTACGGCGGGTCAGCCTCTCCTCGCGCAGGGAGTATTGGAATGCGAAGGTGGCCAGAAGGACGGGGGAACTCAGCGTGCCGACATAGCAGATCTTGGACCAGAGGATCTTGGCCGGTATTCCCACGGCAGCCGCCTCGCAGGCGCCCGTCAACTGCCATTCGATGACGGCCAGAATGAACCAGAAGAGCGTTGCGCCCCCTCGAGCGGTGCGCCTGTACCAGACGGCGATGGCTACCACAGCCGTGATGGCCGCGGACAACAACAGAGCGGTGGCGTAGGGTGTGATTCGCCATTGCATGTCGATGCCTCCCAGATCTACACACCGGAGCGTGCTCACAGGACCCAGCCCTCGACGTCACCCAGCGCGTCCCGATACCAGTCACAGCCGCGCGCGGAACAACTCGCGCCTCCGGGAATGGTAAGTGCCCGGGGCGAAGTATCGCCGCACCCATCCATCCGTGGGGTCGAGAAACGCCGCCTTGCTGGGATCGCCTCGTCCCTCCCCGGCGAGCTTCTGAGCGATGTGCCGGAAGTAGAAATGGTTGAACAAGCGCGTGAACTCGGTCAGATAGACGTCTGCCACACCCGTGTCACCCCGGATCAGAAGCATGTTCTCATCGTTCGACAGGAGCGAGTTGGGCGAGAAGTTCGCAGACCCCGTGAACACAAGGGGATCGTCAGTCAACAGGTCAACGAGCATGATTTTCGTGTGGACGTAGAAGACGTGACCACGCCGGCGGAAGTGCTCCTCCCGACGATACCACTCATCGAGGCGATGGCCGCCGAGTTTGAGTTCGATGGCATCCCGGTTGAGGGCCGCACCGAGGGCGATGCGCGTGTCTATGTCCCGCTCCAGCATGGCCTGTGTCTCAGGGCTGCGGTTCCTTCGCTCCATGATGAGGAAGCGAAGGAAGTCCCGGTCGTTGTCAAAGCGCTCAGCGAGCCGTCTCGTGACCCCGAAAGCCGCCGTCAGCATCACGGTTTGGGTCGCGGCCTCTACACGGTCGCCGTACCAATCCAGCATCTTGGATCGCTGCCGGGGGCTGAAGATCGGGGTGATGCCCACCGGTGGCGGTCCATCTCCAGGGCGAGGCGAGTGCGCGGAGCACCAATCCTGCAAAGGCTCCGGCTCGGGATCGCTAGCGAGCTCGTTCCAGTAGGCGAGGTAGGCACGGGCGACTGCCTCATCACGGACGATGTGGCCCACGTTCGCCTGCCCCAGGAAGCCGGACGGTGTGAAGTTCGTCGAGCCGGTCCACACTTGAACCGGGTGCCCGTCCTCCAGAAGAATGATGAACTTGTTATGCGGGATGGCCCGGCGGCGGGTCCGCTCGATCAAGGTGAGGTTCTGCTGGTCGCGGAGGCCGGCATCCCGGATGGCTTCGCGGTTTCCGACCGTCGTGGACGTGTCCTTGAGGACGCCCTTCTCCTTGCGCTGTCCCGCCTCGTAGACGACGCGGACGCCGGCACCAGACGCTGCGGCTTGGGCGAAGGCGTCGAGAATCGGGCGATAGGAGAACTCATAGGCGGCGGCCCGCAGTTCGAACCGCGGTCCCCTGGCCTGACCGATGAATCCAAGCGCGGCACGCAGTAGCCCCCGCGAAAGCCACCACACGTCCTCCGCCGTGGGATCGTTCACGTCTGCCGGGCCCTGGTTTCCGAAGAGATCGGCGAACTTCTGGCTCGGAATCGCACCGCGATTGAAGAAAACCGCGTGTTGGCCGCGATCTTCTGCCTCCGTGCGCACATCCACGACCACGTCGGTTCCGGCCCTGAGATCCCCGGGGTCGCCATATAGCGGCCGCACCGTGTAGCGAAACGCGCGGTCGGGAGTCGCCGAGTAGTGCCCCCAGAGGAAACTCTGGATCGGGTGATCGAGCGTAGAGCGACGTTCACCCGGCTGTGGATCGGGGACCAGGTCCTCGAAGAACTTGAAGCCTCGAAGCCATCGCCCCTCATCGGAACCGGGATGCCCCGAGCGAATCGCGAATCCCTTGAGGTCCTGTCGCGCCGCCGGCTCGGCATCCATGGCGAGGATGACACAGTTGGTGCCGGCGATCGCGTGCACTGATACCCCATCAGCTTGCGCGGTTGATCTCATCTCGGCCCCCTCCTTATCTCACTCAAGCCTCTCGGACAATCTGCTTGACCGGGGGTCATAATGTGCCCCACAGATCCTCCCCTTGGCAGCGACGGAGGTTAGTGTATAACGATTCGGCACAGAAGTCAAAGCGTCTCCGGCTGCCGAGACTCGCCGGCGGGCCTCCACCCAAGCATGACGAGATAGCCGAGCAGGAGCAGAGCGGCGGCGGTGAAGAAGATGGGCTGGAAACCTACGCGGTCCACGACGGCACCGGCGAGGATGGGCAGGAAGTTGACGAAACCGAGGACGGTGTTGACCAGGCCGATGTAGCTGGGGCGCTCCTCGGCCGGGGCAGTGTCGAGCAGGAGGGCGGTCAGGCCAACGTCGCGGCCGCTGTTGCTGCTGCCGGCAACGACGAAGACGGTGGTGAAGAGGTAGGCCGGGAGGAGACCGTACTCCGCGACGGTGAAGCCGAGCCGCCGCAGGAGCCAGGGCAGCGCCACGGCCAACACGGGCACGAGTACGGTGAGCAGACTGGCGCTCTTGACCAGGAAGCGGGTGCCGCGCGCCCGGCCCACCCTCTGCCAGAGCAGGTTGGACAGGACGCCCGCGAGCGTCATCGCCGAGAGGTAGAAGCCCATCATGGATGCCGGAGCGCCGAGAACGTCGAGGGCGAAGACGGGGTAGAACGGTTCGGACAGCCGCGTCATACTCAGAAGTATCCGCGCCAGCAGGTAGCGTCGCAGCGACGGGTCGCGCTTGAGCATCTCAGGCGCGCGTGCCAGCTGCTCCCGGAACGAATGGCGGGGCGGCAGGCCGGAGGCCGGCGGCTCCTTGATGCGGCTGAGGACCAAGGTGGCAACGAGGAAAAGGCCGCAGGAGAGCCCAAGGAGAAGGGTGAAGTTGATCGGAAACGCCGGCCCACGGGTATCATCGAGCATGTAGCGCACGAGGAAACCGGCACAGAAGACCACCACACCGCCCCACATGTTGCGGGTGGCGAAGAACGAGGCCCGCCGCGCCGAAGGAATGATCTTGCCGATGATGTCCAGACGCACCAGGCCGCCGATGCCGGCCGTCAGCCGGGTAGACGTGAACAATCCAAAGAAGAGAAGCAGCGCGAGCGTGGGATGGGAGCGGCCCAGCGTGTAGGCCATGAGCGCCAGGGTCCCGTAGACGGACGCGCGGAAGATCTCCAACGCCACCGCAAGCGGCAGCTTGCGCCGTCGGGTCTGGACCCACCCGGCGACGAGGAACTGAGGCAGGAACCACATGCCGAAGCGGATGGCAGGCAGCAGGCCGATGAGCATGTTGGACCCTCCCAGCGCACGGACGAAGACGGAGAGCACCAGGCTGGGATGGCTCAGATTCATGGACAACTGGATGAAGACGCTGTTGAGGACGCCGAGAAGGTAGTTGCGCCGCTGCGTTGATTGGCCCGATGCAACGCAATCATCCCCATCCAGAATCCGATTCACGCAGTGGCCGATTCCCTTCACGATCTACCGCCTGCCGTACGCCCGCCGTCGATGACGAGGGAGGAGCCGGTCACGAAGGACGCAGCGTCGGATGCCAGGTACAGCGCTGCCTGGGCCACCTCGTCGGGCGCGCAGATGCGGTTCAAAGGATGCCGGGCGGCGAATGCCGCATAGGCCTGCTCCACCCCACCCAGCCCCGCCATTTCGTCCCGAAGCATGGGCGTGTCCACGCTGCCCGGGCAGATGCAGTTGACGCGGACGTTCTGCCCCGCGTGATCCAGCGCCATGGCCTTGGTGAGAAGCACGACCGCGCCCTTGGAGGCACAGTAGGCAGCCGCGCCCGTGCCGCCCGTCAGTCCCCAGACCGAGGCCACGTTGATGACACTGCCCCCACCCCCCTCGATCATGCACGGGATAGCGAACCTGGACATCAGGTACACGCCCTTCACGTTGACCGCCATGGTGCGATCCCATTCCTCCTCGCTCGTGTCCAGCACGCTGCGATGGGGATAGATCACGCCGGCGCTGTTCACCAGGATGTCCAGGCAGCCAAACTCGTCGACGCTTCGCTCAACCGCACGGCGGCAGTCGGCGGCCTGGCAGACGTCACAGGGGATAAACAGCCCCTGGCCGCCGGAGCGTGCGATCTCGTCGACCACCCGCTGGCCACGGGCCGGGTCTCGGGCCGCGATGACCACACGAGCACCCTGTGCCGAGAACAGCCGGGCCGTGGCGCGCCCGATGCCGGAATTGCCGCCGGTGATGAGCGAGACCTTGCCCCGCAACTTCGCTCCCATAGCGTCTTACCTCCCCTCACTCCAACTCGACATAAGCCATAGAGACGCTATTCTAGCACGGCCTGCAAGCGCCCGCAAGCGCGCCTCACATCGGATCGGGCGCAACGCACTCACCACGTCACGCCAGCACGAGAGAGGCCCTGCAGCCACTGATCCGGGGACACGCACCACGGCTTGGACGTGCGCTACCCCAGTCAACGTACCCTTGACACGGGTACAGACTGTGCTATAATCTTAACTGAGATGAATGTGTACCTGGATCATCTGAGCAATTGGATCAAGGGGCCAGGGGTTTCTACCGCCGTGCGCTCCATCTTGGACAGCGCACGGACGAGCGACGATCCCACCCCGCGCCGCCTGCCCACGCGCACGCTGGCCATGCGCCTGCCACCCGAGACACTGGACTGGATGCGCCAGCAAGCGAAAACGCATGGGTGTGCCATAGCCGATCTCGTCAGGGCGCACATCGCGGGTCAGGTGGTCTCGGAGTTAACCGCACTTTACGAACAGCATACGATCAGCCCAGCCGAGTTTGAAGCGACGCTGTGGTCGGTCCTGGGGTACAAGCCCGAGTTCTCGCCAGGGGAGGAGGCACGACAAGCAACTTGACTTGCTCAGTTGGCGAGAAGCGCGGGGTCTGATTCAGGATTCCGCGCTTTTTTCTTATCCCCGAACGCACGATCAATGTTCGCACCGTCCGGGGTGATCGGGGCTCCGGGGTCGAGGCTCCCCGGCGCTGTCCCGGGTGCAGGGCAGCGCGGCGAACGATGAGACGTACCCCCTGGAACCCGCGTGCGGCATGCGGGCACGAGGGGCCATCGTCGAAGGGGACAGGGAGCCGGTGTCGCCCCCAGCGGGGAAAGGGTCGCGGGGGCGCCGAAGCATACCTATGAATGAGACCGTCGTCGGGACGCGGTGAGGAACCCAGGCCGGGCGCACACCACCGGCCTGCATGGGGGTGATAGGCTTCGACCAGGGGCCAAGGGTGTCGCGAGAGGGAAGAGGCCAACTTGCAAACCCTCAATGACCGGCAGCGCAACCTCAGGGACCGGGGTTCGATTCCCCGCACCTCCACCTGGTCGTCCTGCGGGGCGGGGTCTCCCCCCAGGGGATGGACCGACGTTCTCGGGGACGATTAACGTGCGTTTAACGTTCTCTTAGTACAAGCATGGTACACTGCCAACGGATGCACGTCACGAGGAACAGACACTGAGACCCGTGGAGGTAACATAGCATGGCAACGCACGTGCTGCTACTCAACGCTACGTACGAGCCGCTGCGCATCATCTCCGTCCGGCGGGCGGTCAACCTGCTGATGCGGGACGTCGTCGAGGGGGTGGACGGTATCGCGGCCCGGCTACGCACGCCGAGCACCGCGTTCGAGGTACCCTCTGTGCTGCGCTTGCGCTACTACGTGTACGTTCCCCAACGTGGGGCCGTGTGGAGCCGGCACGGTGTTCTGGTTCGTGACCGCTATACCTGCATCTACTGCGGCGCTCGCGTCGGGGAACGCCGTCGCGGCAAGGTCATGACCCGTGGTGATTTCTCGGTGGATCACATCATCCCACGCAGCCGGGGCGGGGGCAACACCTGGGGCAACACGGCGTGCGCCTGCCGCCGGTGCAACGGGCGCAAGGGAGACCGCAGGCCCCACGAGGCCGGCATGCGCCTGCGATGGGAGCCCAAGACCCCCCGCGTCAACTACCTGGTCTTCTCCGGCGAGGTGCCGACGGAGTGGAGGAGCTATCTGCGCGTATAAGCGGAGTGGTGCGTGGTGCGTGGTGCGTGTTGCGTGGTGCGTCCTACGTCAAACGTGAAACGTCATTCGTCAGACGTCGGGCCGAGGAGGCGCGTAGACCGCGCCTATCACCCGATCACCCTCTAAAGGGCCATTCTGATGGCGCCCGATGCGCTGGCCGCTTTCGCCGTCGAAGAAGTAGAGCTGCTCGGCGGGAAACACGACCTCAACCCGGTCGCCGATCTGTAGGGGCGCGGTTTCCGCGCCCACGCCGGTCGCCGCGTAGGTGAGATCCCCCGTGCGCACATACACCAACTGGGTGCGATGGGCGAAGTCCGGCTGGACGACTTCCACCTCGCCGCGCAGGCGTATCCCTCCCGGCAGCCGGCCGTCACCGAGCGCCAGGGAAGTCGCCTCAGGCCGAACGCCGAGCGTCACCGCCTGGCCTACGTGCACGCGTGCCCTCACCGGGTCGGGTAGAGGGACAGCCACCTCGTTCAAGCGCAGTTCACCGTCGCCCACCGTGCCCCCGGTGAGCAAGTTCATCGGCGGGCTTCCGAGGAAACCGGCGACGAAGGCGTTGGCCGGATCCCGACGTAGATCCTGGTAAGCGCCGACCTGCTCGACTTTCCCGGCGCGCATGACGGCCACCTCATCGCCCAGCGTGATGGCCTCCACCTGGTCGTGGGTGACGTAGACCGCGGTGATGTGGAAGCGACGCAGCAGGCGCTTGATCTCCACACGGGTGCGCGCGCGTAGCTTGGCATCCAGGTTCGAAAGAGGCTCGTCGAACAGGAACAGGCGCGGATTCCGCACCAGCGCCCGAGCGATGGCCACCCGCTGCTGCTGCCCCCCGGACAGTGTGCCCGGCTTGCGCGGGAGCAGCTCGCTGAACCCGATGCCCATGATATCTGACGCAATGCGGATGCGCTCCTCGGCCTCCTCATCGGGCACCCGGCGCACTTTGAAGAAGAAGGCCAGGTTGCCCCTACCCTCGAAATGGGGGTAGAGGGCGTAGTTCTGGAACACCATGCCGATGTAGCGCTCCTTGGGGGGCACATCCCGCATATCTTGATCGTCGTAGAAGACGCGGCCCGTGAAGTCCACATCCAACCCGGCGACCACGCGCAGCAGGGTGGTCTTGCCACACCCGGACGGCCCGACGACGGCGAAGGTGCGCCCGTCCGGGATGGTGAGGTTCACGTGATCCAGCGCCACGACGGGGCCGTCGTGCGCGGATATGGTCTCGTGCACCATGACGGCGCGCGCTGTCGCCCGCTCGGCGAAGGCATGGTCCGCCTGACTGCCGACAACTCCCCGGCTGGCCACCAGGCTGTCGGGGACAGCTCGCCGGGAGTAGGTCTTGGTGACGTCCTGCAGGCGAATCGTGGACATGATCAGTCTGGAAGCGGATCGGTGTGAGCTACGCGGGTACGGACAGCGTATCCATGCCGGCCGCCAGAGCGCCCGCCGCCGCGTCGAGACGGGCCAACACCTGCTCCCGGCCCAGAATCGCCAGCGTGCCAAACAGCGGGGGAGCGACCTGCTGCCCCGTCACGGCCCAGCGCACGATGCCGAAGAGCTGTCCGGCCTTGAGCCCGAGTTCCTCGGCCAGCGCCCGCAGGGGAGGCTCCATGGCCTCCGGCTCGAAAGGCTGCACCTCCGCGAGCAGGCCCCGCGTCCGCCGCAGAGCCTCCAGGCTCTCCTGCGGACCCATCTTCTTGCCCACCAGGCGCTCGGCCGGGGGGGGCTCGACCTCGCGGAACAGAAACGCGGTCCACTCGACGACGTCCGCCAGGCGCTTGAGCCGCTCCTGCACCAGTGGAACAACCTCCCGCAACCGCTTCCGCTCGCCATCCGGGCACGGGTCGGGGACGAGGCCGGCTCTCTGCCAGAAGGGCAGCAACCGATCCAGCAACTCTTCCTCCGGCAGGGCACGGATATAGACGCCGTTCATCCAATCCAGTTTCTTGTAGGAGAAGGCCGCCGAGGCACGGTTGACGCGGAAGAGGTCGAAGCGCTGAATCAACTCCTCCCGGGTGAAAATCTCCTGCTCGTCGCCCTCCCCGGGGGCCCAGCCCAGGAGTGCCAGGAAGTTGAACAAGGCCTCTGGCAGGTAGCCCTGCTCGCGGAACTCGGTGATGGAAGTTGCCCCATGCCGCTTGGAGAGTTTCCTGCCATCAGGGCCGTTAACCAGCGGGACGTGGCAGTAGGTCGGGATCTCCCAACCCAACGCCTGGTAGATCAGGATACGCTTAGGGGTGCTGGCGATCCAGTCGTCGCCCCGGACAATGTGGGTTATCCCCATAGCGTGATCGTCGACCACGACCCCCAGGTGGTAGGTGGGGAAACCGTCCGTCTTCAAGAGAATCTGGTCGTCTATACCGGCATTCTCGAAAGCCACGTCGCCCTTGATGACGTCGTGGACGACCGTCTCGCCCGTGAGAGGGACCTTGAGCCGGATGACGTGAGGCTCGTCCGGGGAAATCGCGCCCGGCGGCAGGTCGCGGCAGTGACGATCGTACATCACCATCTCTTTGCGAGCGCGCTGGCGCTCGCGCACCCGCTCGAGCCGCTCTGGGGTGCAGTTGCAGCGGTAGGCCCAGCCCCGTTCGATCAGGTCCTGCGCCACCTGCCTGTACTCCGCCAGCCGTCCAGACTGGACGTACGGCCCGCGCGGGCCGCCGACGGCGTAGGCCGCACCATCCGCCAGGCCCAAGCGCTGCAACTCCTGCAAGGCTGGCCCCTCGTCCCAGTCCAGGCCCAGCCAACGCAGGCCCTCCATCAACGTGCTGACCGTCTCGGGCTTGTACCGCACCCGGTCGGTGTCCTCAATGCGCAGAATGAACTGACCACCCATCTTGCGGGCAAAGAGCCAGTTGAACACGGCTGTGCGCACGTTGCCGATGTGCGGCTCGCCGGTGGGGCTGGGGGCCATGCGAACGCGAACGCTCATGACCTCCCCCTGCCCCGCTTCCGCGCCTTCTCTATCTTGGCCCACGAGTCCCTTAGTGATACCGTTCGATTGAACACCAGCGCGTCCGCAGAGGAATCGGGGTCCACGCAGAAGTAACCCTGCCGCTCAAACTGGTAGCGACTTCCCGGTGACACGCCCGCCAGACTGGGTTCAACGCGGGAATCGGTCAGCATCTCCAAGGAGTCGGGGTTGAGGTTCGACGTGAAATCCGCCTTCTCTTCCACATCGCGGGGGTTCTCATTCAGGAACAAGCGGTCATACAGGCGCACCTCGGCCTTGAGCGCGTGCTGTGCCGAGACCCAATGCAGCGTGCCCCTGACCTTGCGCCCATCGGGGGCCGAGCCGCCCCGCGTCGCCGGGTCATACGTACAGTGCAACTCGATCACCTCACCGGTCTGTTCATCCCTCACGGCGTCTACGCACGTGACGAAGTAGGCGTATCGCAGCCGTACCTCCCGGCCCGGGGCCAGGCGGTACCACTTCCTCGGCGGATCCTCACGATAGTCATCTCGCTCGACGTACAGGACGCGCGAGAAGGGCACCTTGCGCGTGCCCATACCAGGATCCTGCGGATGGTTCAAGGCCTCCATCTCTTCGACCTGATCCTCTGGGTAGTTGTCTATGATCAGCTTGAGCGGGCGCAAGACCCCCATCACACGCGGGGCACGCTCGTTCAGATCCTCGCGGGCACAGTGCTCGAGGAACGCCATGTCAATGATACTGGGGTTTTTGGCCACTCCGATACGATCGCAGAAGTTCCGGACCGACTCCGGCGTATAGCCGCGTCTCCTCAGACCCGCGAGCGTGATCATGCGGGGATCATCCCAGCCGTCTACGTACCCCTCTTCGACAAGCCGCCGGAGCCGGCGCTTGCTCATCACCGCGTAGCTGAGGTTCAGACGGGCGAACTCGATCTGCCTGGGGTGATAGACCTCCAGTTCGTCCAGGAACCAATCGTACAGCGGACGGTGGTCTTCATACTCCAGGGAACACAGCGAATGCGTAATCCCCTCGATGGAGTCGCTGAGACCGTGGGCGAAATCGTACATCGGATAGATGCACCAGTCGTCGCCCGTCCTGTGATGGGTCACCCGGCGGATACGGTAGATGACCGGATCGCGCATGTTGAGGTTGGGAGATGACATATCGATCTTGGCGCGCAGCACGCGGGACTCGTCCTCGAATTCGCCGGCCCGCATGCGCGCGAACAGATCCAGGTTCTCCTCGATCGAGCGATCGCGATACGGGCTGTTCCGGCCCGGCTCAGTCAGGGTACCGCGGTACTCACGCATTTCGTCGGGGCTCAGGTCACAGACGTACGCCCTGCCCCGCTTGATCAACTGCACGGCATAATCGTAGAGCTGCTCGAAGTAATCCGATGCGTAGAACAGCCGGTCTTCCCAGTCGAATCCCAGCCAGCGGATGTCCTCCTGGATGGCGTCGACGAACTCGACCTCCTCCTTGACCGGATTGGTGTCATCGAAGCGCAGGTTGTAGATTCCGCCGAAATCCTCTGCGACGCCGAAGGTTATGGAGATGGCCTTGGCGTGCCCAATATGCAGCCAGCCGTTCGGTTCCGGGGGGAAGCGCGTGTGCACGCGACCGCCAAAGCGGCCCGTCTCCAGGTCCTCCTCGACCGCCCTGCGGATGAAGTCAGTGCTAGACTTAGCATCGGACTCATCGACGCTCTCGGTCGGCTCTTTCTCATCTGATGGGGTGTTCTTCAAGATCGTATCTCCTCGGACTTGGTAACAGACATAACGGTGGACGGCAATGCACCTTGCGGGCCGTCCACGCGGGGTACCGTCCAGTTATTCTAGCCGATTATGGGAATTGCGCAAGGAGGAGCGGAGGCTGGGGGTCAGGCGACTCCCGGCAGTGTGAAGTAGAAGACGCTCCCACGCCCCGGCTCGCTGTCCACGTCCACTTGCCCGCCCAGTTTCTGGACGATGCGGAGCACGATGGACAGTCCCAGTCCATGTCCTCTACTGCCGACCTGGTTGACCCGGGTGAACGGGATGAACAGCCGGCTTATCTCGTCGGGCGTGAGACCGCGGCCGTTGTCGCCTATCCGGAAGCGCACCGTGCCATCCGACTGAACCTCGGCACCCAGTTCGATGCGCGGGGGGCGGCCGCCGTACTTGATCGCGTTGCTCACGTAATTGACCCAGACTTCCTCAACCCACGGGCCATAGCCCAGCGCAATGGGCCAGGCATCGGGGAGAATGACCTCGGCCTGATACTCCTCAATCATGGGGATCAGGCGCTGCTGGGCCTCAGCCACGATGGCGGCCATATCCAGCGGGGCCATCTCCACCTCCATCCGGCGCACGCCGGCCAGCAGCAGCAGCTCATCGATGATGTCGCCCATCTTGCGGCCACTCCGCGCGATTCTGCCCAGGTAGTCACGCAGTTCCTCACCCGACAGCGTCGGATACTCCTCCCCCAAGGCCTCGGAGAAACCGATGATGAGGCCCAGGGGGTTCTGCAAGTCGTGGGCCACGGTGTGGGCAAAGGCATCCAGTTCCTCGTTGCGCGCTAACAGCTCGACAGTGCGCTGGCGCAGCGCCTCGACCAGGCGGGCATTGTCGACAGCGATCGCTGCCGGGGCGGCCAGTGACTCCAGCAGCGTGAGATCGGCCGAATCGAAACGGCTGACGTCCGTATCCAGCACCTGGATCACGCCGATCACACCGCGCTTGACCCGCAGCGGAACGGTGAGAATGGAGCGCAACTCCATCCCAATGCGCTGCTCCACCCCCGTGAAGTGATGCGCGTCGACCCGCGCGTCCGCCACGATCAGGCTCTCGCCGCTATCAGCCACCCAGCCAGCGATCCCCTCTCCGGGCGCCAATCGCCAGCCACAAACAGTCTCGCTCGCGGGGCCGGTGGCTTGCTGGCAGACCAGTTCCTGGGTGTCTTCGACCAACCAGACCGAACAGGCCGTCACACCAAGCAGACGGCGCACCTCCTCCAGGACCGTGCGAAGCACCCGATCCAGGTCCAGGGTCGAGGTGAGCACCTGGCTGGCCCGATTGAGCAAGCCCAGCTCACGATTGCGCTGGCGTAGCGCGTCCCCCACCCGTCTGCGCACGGTGATCTCTCGTTCGAGGTACTCGACAGCGCTTATCAGCTCACCCGTGCGCTCCTCCACCACATCTTCGAGGCGCTGCCGGTAGTCATCCAACTCACCCGCCATGCGCATGCGCTCGGCGTCAAGCGCCTCACGGATTTGCCCTTGTTCAGCAAGGAGCACGCCGCGAGATTGCTCGAAAAAGCCGATCGCCATCTCACCCAGAACGGCGGCCAGCCGGGGTTGTAGCACAGCGACCTGATCGGGGAACAGATCAGCAAGCTGACAGACCAGCGTCTCCTGCGTCCTGCCCAAGGTCTCAGGCTGGGCGCGGTCGAAGCGGGCCAGTGATGCACCGATCGCCCGGGCCTGGACGCGGTCTAGAGGCTCGGCGAACAGGAGATCAATGACCTGTCCCGTCAGTTCAGCCAGGGTCTCACGCACCTCAGCCGCACTGAGCGATGCAGAGATGGTTCCCGCAACGGCTCTGTGCCAACTATCCGCGATGGCCTCACACCGACCGTGCAAGGCCTGCTGGAGTCGTGACTGTCTCGGTGAGCTCATTGTTGAGATACCGCTCCACACTGTCCAGGTGCCATGCCAACTGGCGTTGATATGCGGGGTGAGGCACGAAGGCGGGCAGGCCCTCAGTCACACCATCGCCTACCACCTCAATCTGCTCTACGTCTCCCACACCCAGATTGAGGAGACGACAGTAGTGCAAATAGCCCACGTCCTCCGGATTGAAGCCCATCAGGTGTGCCGTAAGCACATCCAGCGCCAGCGGATCGGTGCCGGCCAGCGCCAGCCGCCAGTCCACCGGATCGCCCTGCCCAGGGCCCTCGCCCTCCATGCCCTGCCAGCCGTCTATGACGGCAAGATGCGGCCAAACGCGCCGGGCGACCAGCGCCAGGTTCAGGTTGATGGCCGGAAAGCCCTGGTGCATCGCCATCTTGCTGGACCCGCCCAGCCGCCCCAGAAACGTGCTCTTGCCCCACTCCGCCAACCCCGAACGCCACACGCATTTCGGCGCCAAGCCAGCCAGCCGCCGCGTCAGCCCCGGCAGTCCATGGCCGGGCCGGACGGAGCCTGGATTGACCAACGCGCCCATGGCCATGTTCTTGACGGAGAGCGTGACGAGCACCACGTCGTGCGTCTTGGGTGGGCCGATGGAGATCCGATAGTCGGCCTCGACGACGGTGCGGGCCAGGTGCACCGTCAACGGACGCAGGTGACGATCGAGAACCCGCACCGGCACGGTATCGTCGGTGTTCAGGTCCACCAAATCGACGCCATACGTCTGAGCTAAGGAGTCGTAGCCATAGTTGCGGAAGCCGTCCCACGTCGGAGATAGCGCCGCTCCCTCAGCTACGACGACAGGGCCATCGTGACGGGCCCGGACGAAGTCGAGCACAGCCCGGACCGCATCCACGTGAGTCGCCGCCAACTGGCGGTCGACCGACACGAAGTTAGGCTTGACCAGGACGCAACGCGCTGCATCCAGCTCCACCTGATCCGCGATTGCCTCCAGAGCCCCTGACACGCTCTCATACCGGCTCGGTCTCCGGGCGATGGCCACTCTGGCCCGCTTCACAAAGCCACCTCGTCGGTCACTGGAATTCCAACCTGCGGTGACGCATGGCCACGCTCTCCGCGATGCCGATGCCGACCGCCGTCACCAACTGCGTCGCCGGCGCATAGCTGATGAGGGGCAACGGCAGGCCGGCGACAGGCAACATCCCCAGGTTCATGCCGACGTTGACCACGAGCTGAAACAGAATCATCGTCAGTACACCGGCCACCAACAGCCGCCCATAGGAATCCGCTGCGATCAGGATAATCCGCAGCAGACGCAGGAACAGCAGCAAATACAGAACGAAGAGCAATACGGCACCGGCGAAGCCGAGTTCCTCGGCGAGGACGGCGAACACAAAGTCAGTGTGGCGCACAGGCAAGTATCGGAGCTGACTCTGCGTACCCTGGCCGAGCCCTTTTCCCCACAGTCCGCCCGATCCAATGGCGATGAAAGCCTGATCGAGCTGGTACTTGACGTTCGGATCACTGCCGGGACTCAAGAAACCCATCACGCGATCGCGCATGTACGGATAGCGTGCCATCAAGTCCCAGACAGGGATCAGAGACCCCAGGCCCAACAAGCCGGTCAGCACCAGATACCGAGGCGACACATCAGAGACGAACAGCATGACCAGCCAAATGGCGAGGAAGACGGCCGCAGTGGCCATGTCCGGCTGCTCGAAGATCAAGGCCGCCAGGCCCAGCGTCATCACGCCGGAAAGCACGTAGCTGACGAAATCGGGGCGGTCGGGGGGCTGCTCGGTCACGAGGGTCGTCTTCGGCGCTCCAAAGAGGGGCGTGGAGGAAGAGCCTCGCTTGCGTCGCCTGCGGCTGAGGATGGACCCGACCGAGACGGGATGCAGGACCATGGCCAGGTATGCCGGCTGGAAGTGGAACGAGCCCAGATAGAGCCAGCCCCTCACCTCGCCGATCTCGCTCTGCCCGAAGACGAGCACGAGCACCAACGTGAGCACGGCGAGGAGGTAGGCCAGCCACCAGAAATCGCCGAACCACTGATAGTCGCGGGGGAAAACGGCCAGCAGCAGGATCAGCACCATCCCGACGGTGCCAATCACAGCCTGCCGCCGCCACAGGTCGTGCAGACGGGGATCAGGGCTGCCCAGATTGGCGCTATAGACCATCAGCACGCCGTAGGCGGTCAGCAGAAGCATGACCCCGAACAGCACGTAGTCAAAGTGCCGCCAGATGCGAAACCGGCCCATGTGCTATCTCTTGTAGCGCCCAGACTTGGGCGACAAAGGAATGTCGGCAACCAGGCGCGTCTCACGCGCGTCCTGGGAAAAAGACACCTGAACGCCCTTTTCGTCGATGGCGATATGACGCGAGATCACCGTGACAATCTCGTCTTTGAGCGTCTCCAGCATCATGGGGGAAATGCTGGTGCGATCGTGGGCCAGCACCAGGCGCAGCCGCTCCTTGGCTACCTCCCCGCTCCCTACTGTGTGACCACGGCCCGTCAGGCGTTCAAAGAACTTCATACTCACTCCCCCCCAGAGCGCACGAAACGTATAAGGCGTTCAAACACCCCTGGCTCCCGCAGCGGCATGAACGGCACATCCTCACCTCGCAACCGGCGGGCGACGTTATGGAAGACGTGGCCAGCCAGAGAACTGTCGCTTGAGAAAGCCAGGGGCTGCCCACGGTTGGTGGCGATCACAATCGCCTTGTCTTCCGGCACGATACCGACGAGGTCGATCGCCAATAACTCGACGACGTCGGCGATGCTCAGCATGTCGCCGCGCCGCACCATATCCGGATCAAGCCGGTTGATGACCAACCGGGCGGGCCCCTTCTCCTCCGCTTCGATCAACCCAATGACCCGGTCGGCATCACGCACGGCGGCAACCTCGGGATTCGTGACGATGATGACCTCGTCGGCTGGGGCGACGGCGTAGCGAAAGCCCTGCTCGATGCCAGCAGGTGAGTCAATGAGGATGAAATCGTGCTGCTCGCGCAGGTCCTCACAGATGCGCACCATGTTATCGGGCTGGACCGCGCTCTTGTCACGGGTCTGCGCGGCCGGCAGCAAGAAGAGCTCGGACAGCCGCTTATCGCGCACCAGCGCCTGGCGCAGGCGGCACTGATCCTCGATCACGTCTACCAGGTCGTAGACGATGCGATTCTCAAGCCCCAGCATCACGTCCAGGTTGCGCAGGCCGACATCCGCGTCAATGACCACGACCCGCTGTCCCTGCATCGCGAGGGCGACGCCCACGTTGGCGGTGAGCGTGGTCTTGCCCACCCCGCCCTTGCCAGAGGTTACTGTAATCACTCTTCCCGGCATCGAATCTCCTTACCCCGCCCGTTCCCGATCAGCGTCGCCTGACCGCACCCGTTCCAGATCCCGACCAGGGCACGGCCACCACGCGTCCTTCGCGCACGGAGGCCATCTCCGGCACAGGCTTGTGCCGCCGCTCATCGGGAGAGCGGGCGATGTGCCCGGCGATACGGAGCTGCGTGGGGGACAGATCCAGCGCGCAGATCACGGCCCCCTCGTCGCCCAAGGCCCCGGCGTGCACCATGCCGCGCACCCGCCCCCACACGACAATGTTGCCGCCTGCCACCACCTCTGCTCCGGGGTTGACGTCGCCGATGAGCACGATGTGCCCCGGGTGGCGCAGATCCTGACCCGAACGCAGCGTCCGTCGCACGACCAAGCCTTCCAGAGCCGGCTCCTCGCCCCCCTCAGAAGCGGCCTCTGGCTCGCTGGGCTGGGCTGGCCCGACGTCGGTCACCAGGCCGATCTCTTGCGCGGCGGCCGTCGTGTCTGCGTCGGTGCTGACCACAGCCCACAGCTCAACCTGATGGCGGGCCAGCAGGCTACGCAGCCCCTCCACGTCGGAACGGCTCAGTCGCCGCGCGCCGACGTCAAGGGCCACGCTGCCACCTTGAAAGAAAGAGGGGCTCGCGCCGAGACGCGCCTCCAACGCGCGCAGTTCGACACCCCACCCCCTCTCCCCCAGCGTCACGAGCAGTCCTTGTCGGATGCCCTTGATGGTGATCGCTTCTGAGCCCACTCGCCTCTCCCTTGCAGTCCAACCAGATTATAGCACACAAACCAGGTTTTTCCCAAAACCCGCCCACCTACTCGCCGACGCTGAACTCACCCACGACGAAGGAATCCGCGCTCGGATGCCCCTCCGCGTCGACGACCTGGAGGCGTTGCATGGTCGCCAGCAGGTACCAGCCGACCTCGACCCGGTATAGACCGGGGGGCGCGTCGGAGTCGAGGCGTACCTCGTAGGGATCGCTCACTTCCTCGCCCGGCGACCACCGGCTGGTGGGATAGCTGCCCTGCACCGGCCACGCGTCCACCTGGCCACGCAGCCGACCATCGGGGCCCACCAGGTGGACGAAAGCGGTGTAGTCCTCATCCATGGCCCGCAGGGCGCGCCAGCGGAGGGCAACCGGAACGACCCCACCGGGTTGCGCGGCCGCCTCGCCCACCTCGGCGTCCAGCAGCAGAAACAGATCGGCGAAGCGGGCCAGACCCTCCTGGGCGGGCAGGACCTTGACCGGCGACAGCGGGCACTGAGCGGTGGACGGAGCAAGCCAGCCGCAGCGGACGGTCTCGCCCACCAGGCCCACATGGAGCGCGTAGCCACCGGGCCGCTGCGGCGCGGAGATGACGTGCCGGCTGCGGAGCGAGCCAGCGGCAAGGGGGAACACACCAGACCCGGCCTCGCGCCCGTCCGCGTCCACCCACGCCAGGCGCACCACCGTGTCCGCCCCAACGCCGCGCCAGGAAAGGTCCACGACGAAGGGCGCGCCGGCGAAAGCCTCGCCGCCCACGTTGTAGCCCGTCAGCCATGCGCCACCGGCGAAGCACGAGCGCCTCTCGTGCGCAAGCGGCGACAGCGGGCCAGAGCGCGGCACGACCTGGAGTGTGTCCAGCGCCAGCCACTCCGTCGTCCCGCCGTCCACACCCAGGCCACGCTCCCCGAAGGGCGGGAACAGCCCCACCTCCAGCGTGTACGCCCCGGGTGGAAGCCAGGGAGGGAGCGCAAGCTCGTGATAGTCGGATATCGCGACGCCGGTTGGCCAGGCGTTAGTCGGGTACAGCCCACCCACCGGACGCACCCCCTCGCTCTCCCAGTGGACCTGAGCAACGCCACCCACCAGCCGCAGCCGGACGGCGAAGTCGCCGCTCACGCGCGCGTCGGCCGCCCACCGGAGCGTCACGTGGTACAGCGCCCGCCCCAAGGGATCGGCGCTCAGATCGGCGTCGAGCAAGCGAATCTCCTCGCCGAAGCGCACGCCCGTGCCACCAGGAACCTGGCCGCCGGCACAAGCCTGATCGCTTACCTCGACCAGGGGGCCGACCGAGCACAGGTATAGCCCCTCCAGGTTCGGCAGATAACGCGCCAGATACACCGTCTGCCCCGCCGCCAGGCGTGCCGCCAGCTCCGCCTGGTAGAGCTCCTCGCTGCCGAGCAGTATGACGTCCAGGTCAGGCCGCAGGCCCTCGATCTGTTGCAGGTAGTAGAGTGGCGCGAACTTCTCCACGTCGGCCAGGATGGCACTGTCCGGCGCTAGGGGCAGGCTCAACACGTACTGGCCCCAGGCGGTGTTGCCGTGGTTCCGGCTCTGGTCGACCGTGGGTAGGTTCAGCCAGATGCGGCTGAGGGGAAGGAGGGCGGATAGAATGACAAATGAGGAAAATGACAAATGACAAACAATGGAAGAAACCGGGTTTTTTCTGAAAAACCGGGTTTCTTGCAAGAGATTGGGGGTTGGAGGTTGGAGGTTGGAAGTTGGAAGCTGGAGATTGGAGGTTGGAGATTGGAGGGTGGAGGGTGGAGGTTGGAGATTGGAGGGTGGAGGGTGGAATGTGGCAAGGGTGATGAGACCGGCGAGGCCAGCGCCGATCCAGATGGCGAGGATCAGATGGGCCGGGAGCAGGAAGACGGAGATGTCGGGCACGTAGTAGTCGAGGCCGTACACGAAGAAGGCCAGGAAGGTGACACCGGTCAGCGCCAGCGCCCGCCGGCGGTAAATAGCCATCCCGGCCACACCGGCTGCCGCCAGTCCCACCCCAACCCAGCCGAATGGCTCGCGCAGCAGCCGGCCGACGATACGCCAGCGGACCGGGTCGCGCCAGCCATCGAGCTGCAGCGCGGCGTGGAACTGCCCGCCGGTGACGTAGGAGACGAACTCACGCAGCGTCATCCACTGACCGCGATTGAGCGCCGGCCAGCGCAGGGGAATGAACAGGTAAACCGACAGGCCCAGGAGGAACAGCGCAGCTGCGAACAGCCAATCCCGCAAGCGCAACCGGGGCCGGTCCCAGAGCAAGGCCAACGCCACCGCCGGCACCAGCAGCGCCGTCGTCAGGTGATTGGTGAAACTCAGGCCGAGCAACAGGAAGATCAACTGCCAGCGACGCGGCAGCAGGAAGGCATGTGGGGATGTGGGAGCGTGCGGGCAGGCGGCGAGCAGGAGGTATAGAATGAGCGCAGCGAGCAGGTTATGCAGCGCGTACACCTCGGCGACGATGGCCTGGGACCACAGGGTGGCAGAGAAAGCGAAGGCCAGCGCAGCCAGCAGGGCCGGCAGCCACCGCGCGACGCCCTCGACGGCGCGCTGCCCCGGCTCAGCCGCGTCGCCAGCCGTGACGGCGCGGCGAAGCCCAGGTTCGCCGAAGCCCCGGGGGCGAGTGAGTAGGTGCGTCAGGAGCGCATAGAGCACCAGCACGGCCGCAGTGGCGAAGACAGCCGAGGCCAGGTTCACGCGCCAGGCCACGCTGCCCGCGCCGCCACCGTGGCCCGAGCCCAGCGGCAGCAGCGTGAACAGTTTGCCCAGTAGGACATAGAGTGGATAGCCGGTCGGGTGCGCCACGCGCAACAGCGGGACGACGACCTGGAACTCGAACGTGTCCGCCTGGCCGACGCCGGGCAGGAGCGTGCGCAGGTACAAGCCCAACGTCGCCAGACCCAGAACAGCAGGCGGCATCCAACGCGCGCGATCCCCCCAAGCCAGCAGCAGCGCCAGCAGCGCCCCGCCGATCAGCAGCACACAGCCGGCCAGAGGACCGGGGGTAAGGCCAACGACGTAGGGGAAAGGCAGAATCAGGGGAATGAACACTGCCGCCCGCCGCAGCGCGACGGCGGCGACGGCGCCAGCTAGCACAGCGCACATAGCGACCACCCCGGCGACGCCCAGGAGCGAGCCGTGAAGGAATGAACAGAACCCCGCCTCCGCCCCCAGGCGGGCCAGCCCCAGGCCCCAGATCGCGCCCGCTCCGCCGGCTCCCACGGCACGCAACAGGCCATCAGGGCGCGGTCTCATCCCCCTCCTCAGGTATCTCCTCAGGGCCGTTGAAGTAGTAGTCCAGGATGTCGCGGGCCACCGGCACGGCCGCCACCGAGCCCTCACCCCCGTTGTACAGGAATACGATGACGGAGATCTCCGGTGCCTCGACCGGCGCGTAGGCGGAGAACCAGGCGTGGGTCGGCTGTTCCAGCCCGACGCCGCAGATGCCAATGTCCAGCGCGATGTCGTCGCAGTACTGCGCCGTGCCGGTCTTGCCCGCCACTCGCAGGCCCTCGATCTGCGCACGCGGCGCGGTGCCGTAGACCACAGCGCCCTCCATTCCCTGCTGGACGAGGGACCAGTGATGCGCGCTGATGGGCAACGTGCGCATGATCTCCGGCTCAAACGCCTGGCTCACGGCCCCGTCGGCGTGTGTGACGTGGTGGAGGACGTGGGGGCGATAGAGCACACCGCCGTTGGCGACCACGTTCACCGCGTTCAGCATCTGCAGCGGCGTGACGGAGAGATAGCCCTGACCGATGGATAGATTGTAGGTATCGCCGGTGGACCAGCTCTCACCGACCGTGAGCCGCTTCCAGGTTCTCGACGGCACCAGGCCGTCGATCTCGGCCGGCAACTCCACCCCGGTCGCTTCGCCGAAGCCGAACAACCTGGCATATTCGGCGATGCGGTCCACCCCCAGCCCCCGGAAGCCGGTGTCCTCGAAACCGCCGCCGACCTTGTAGAAGAAGATGTCACACGAGTTGGCAACGCCGCCTATGATGTCAAGCCAGCCGTGGCCAGCCTGGTTCCAGCAGTAGAAGGGCTGCGCCCGGCCCGGATCGTTGGGGTAGTACTTGTTGGGGACGACGATCTTGCCCGGACAGGCGAGGCGCGTGCGCGAGGTCAACACCTCCTCCTGAAGCGCGCCAGCGGCCAAGACGATCTTGAACACTGACCCAGGCGGCAGGCCATCCGATATCGCGTGATTGAGCAGCGGGCGATGCGGATCCTCGCCCAGGCTTTGCCAGTCGCTGAGCGAGATGCCCTCCGTGAAAAGATTGTTGTCATAGGTGGGCAGACTGACCATCGCCAGGATCTCGCCCGTCTGAGGGTTCATCGCGATCGCCACGCCACGCGGGGCATTCACGTCCGGGTCCGCCATCCCGCGCCGCAGCGCGTCCTCAACCGCCTGCTGTAGCTCAAGATCGAGCGTCAGGTAGACGTTATCACCGGGGACCGGCGCGGCGCGCTCCTCGATCACGCGCACAAGCTGACCGAGCACGTCCTCCTCGACAATCTGCTCTCCCTTCTCCCCCCGCAACGCATCCTCATAGGTGGCCTCAACGCCGGCCACGCCGATGCGATCGGTGTCCGGGTCGTAGCCCTGGGCGACGTACTCATCTGCGGTGCCTTCGGGAATGAGAGCGAGGTAGCCCAGCAACTGCGCCACCAGGGGGCCGTACACGTATTCACGCGCCGACGCTACCTGGATTGAGACACCGGGCAGGACAAGGGACTGCTGGGCCACCAGCAGCGCCGTATCCCGATCCACCGCGCGCTTGACGACCAGGGGGCGATAGAGAGCCGAATAGGGCAAGTCCTCCACGAGGTCGCGCAGACCAGGTGCAGCCTCCTCGCCGCCCTCGCCCGCGCCGGCGGAGGTGTAGGGTATGCCGAGCAAGACGGCCAGGCGGACCAGCACGTCCTGCGTCTCATCCTCGTCTTCAGGCAGGTAGCCGGGGATAATCACCACGTCGAAACTGGGGACATTACGCACCAGGGGGGTGGCATTGCGGTCGTAGATAATGCCCCGAGCGGTAGGTACGGTCACCAGCCGCGTGCTCTGACGACTCGCCCGCTCGCGGTAGTATTCGCCCTGCACGAACTGCAGATTCCACAGCCTCAGGCCAAGAACACCGAACGCGCCCAGGATCACCACACCCATCAGGATAACCCGTGGAGCCGCTCTGATCGCCGCCCAGCGCGCCTGCCAGGCACTCTGGGCGGGTTGCTGCTTCCTCTCGCCCTGATTCGCGTTCACAATGCGAACCGCTCCTCTCTCGTGCGTCGCTCCAGCCAGTTCAGCGGCCACCGGGCGAACGGCGCGAGGACCGCATTGAACAACGCCGATGGCGCCGCCACCTGTAGCAATGCCCTGCCGAAGTCCACCGGAAAGCCGGTCCAGGCCATGACGATCAACAGCATCAGGTGGTAGGCAATCACAGCGACAAACGTCACCAACAGCAGCCGGGCGACGGCCGAACTGATACCCTCAGCCCACGGCTGCCCGGTCAGCAACGCGGCCACCACGAGGGCCATCATAGTGGCACCCATCGGCCCCCCGGAGAACATGTCAATGATAAACCCACCGATGAATCCCCACACCAACCCCTCCTCTGCGCCACGGACGAGGGCCCAGATGAGCACAACCAGCAACATCAGGTCCGGGCGTGCTCCCCACAGGTTCACCCGGGACAGCAGAACCGTCTGAACCAACGCGACACCGGTTAGAAGGGGGACGGTAAGATAGAGACTAATCGCACACCTCCAATGGCCGCGGACGCCCCACGGGTTGAAACCAACCCGCTTCATCGGGGCATACGGGCCTATGGCTCCTCCGGCTGCGGCTCCTCAGCAGGCAACTCATCGAGAGGAATCTGCTCAAACTCGGTAATCACGAGCACCAGTTCCAGGCGCGAGAAGTCCACCGCGGGCCGCACGATGGCAGCCTGGAACAGCTCGTAGTCCATCTTTCGCACCTCGGTCACCTGGCCAATGACCAGGCCCTTGGGCATGAAGCCGCCCAGTCCCGAGGTCAGCACCAGGTCGCCCGCGCTGATTTCCTCGTCCTGGGGGAGATACTCCATCCGCAGCGAGCCATCGGGCTGTCCCACGACCAGACCGGTGACGCGGGAGACCTGGAGCAGAGCAGCGACGGCGCTCTCAGGATCGTTGAGCAGTTGCACCTTGGCCGCACGGGGACTCACCTCGGCAACACGCCCCACCAGCCCAGGGCCGTTGCTGACGACCGGCATGCCGACTTCCACCCCCTGCGAAGCGCCCACGTTGATGGTGACGTAGCGCAGGTAGGGGTTCGTCTCCGTGCCCACCACCTCCCCGTACGGATACGTCTCGCCGGTCTCCCGGCCGACCACGTCGGCACCCAGAGGCGCCGAGATGGGATACTCGCTGGTGAAATTCAGCAGCGCGCGGAGCTGTTGCACCTCGGCCTCATACTCTCGCAGGCGCACGTTCTCGACCATCAGACCGTCCACCTGGGTCTGGAGTTCCTCGACGCGGGCGCGCAGGTCGCGCACCTCGCGCACGGCCTGAAACAGATTGCCCGTAGACATCGCCACACCTGAGAACATACGCTGCAACGGATCAAGCACGTAGTGGAGCACGCGCTCCACCGGGCCCAAATAGCCAGCCTCACTGAACACCAGGAGCAACAATCCGAGGGCAAGCAACACCAGGGGGAGCCACGAACGGAGGGGGGACTCTCTCATGATCCCATCCAGGCACGACTCAAGACTCGACAGGCTTGGCGTAGGTGCCTTTCCAAACAGTAATTCCCCTTACCTTAGGAGATTCCGCGGACAGCAAACATCTGCTAGAAACCCGTCAGAGCCAGCGGGCGCCGACTAGAAGGCAGCGGGTTTGGGCCGCCGTTCGTCGGTGCTGACCAATACCTCGCTGAGCACGTCCAATTCCTCCAGCACCATGCCCGCGCCACGGGCAACGCACGTCATCGAGTCCTGGGCCACCCACGCCCTCATGTTCGTCTCCTCGCTGATGCGCTCAGCCAGGCCCTTCAACTGGGAACCGCCACCGGCCATACAGATGCCGGTCTCCATCAGGTCGGCTATCAGCTCAGGCGGCGTCTCGTCCAGGGTGTCCCTGACCAGATCCACGATAATGCCAACCGACGAACTCAGTGCCTCTCGTAGCTCAATGCTGCTGACCTCAACAGGTTCCGGCAACCCGGTGACCAGGTTGCGGCCTCGCAGCGTCATGGTCATCTCCTCGGGCAGAGGGTAGGCCGACCCGGCGCTGATCTTGGCCCGCTCGGCCATGCGCTCGCCGATGTAGAGATTGTACTTCTGGCGGGCGTACTGCATGATATCCTCATCCATCTCGTCACCGGCAATGCGCAGCGAGCGGCTGACGACGATGCCGCCCAGGCAGAAGACACCGACCTCAGTCGTGCCACCGCCGATATCCACGACCATGCTGCCGCGCGCCTCGGTGACAGGCAGGCCCGCCCCGATGGCGGCCGCCATCGGCTCCTCGATCAAGAAGGCCTCCCGCGCACCGGCGGAGATAGCGGCATCGTACACCGCGCGCTTCTCCACCTCGGTCACGCCACTGGGAATGCCGACGACGACGCGCGGGCGGGGAAAAGGAAGCAACAACTGGCTGTGCGCCCGTTTGATGAAGTAATCCAGCATCGCCTCGGTGACGTCGAACTCCGAGATCACGCCATCGCGAAGCGGGCGGATGGCGACGATGTTGGCGGGCGTGCGGCCGACCATCTCCTTGGCCTCGGAGCCAATGGCGAGGACTCTCCTGCTGTCCCGATCAATGGCCACCCAAGACGGCTCGTTGATAACGATGCCCTTTCTCCGCACGTAGACGAGTGTGTTCGCCGTGCCGAGGTCAATGCCAATGTCGAGGGAAAAGAGTCCAAGAAAAGCATCAATGGGATTGAGCACAAGCCTCTCCTGTATACAAGTCGCCGCCCCGGGCGACGCGCGTACCTCCACCACCGGGGCTAGTGAATCAAAATTATACCACAAATCATGGGCAGGGGGAAATCTTGGAAAGCAAACCGTTTGTGCTATAATCTGGAATCATGGCCACACCTCCCGCATACGAGCTTCAACTGCCTGTCTTTGAGGGGCCGCTGGACCTGCTGCTTCACCTCATCGAGCGGGAAGAACTCGACATCACCACGGTCGCCCTGGCCCAGGTGACCGACCAGTACCTGGCCTATCTGGCGCAACTAGACAAGCAGCGCATCAGGGAGATGGCTGATTTTATTGTCGTAGCCGCCAAGCTCATGCTCATCAAGTCCCAGGCGCTGCTCCCGCGTCCCCCAGCTATGCAGCCAGAGGCCGAGGATGTGGGCGACGAACTGGTGCGGCAATTGCAGGCATACAGGCGCTTCAAGGAGATCGCCTCTCACCTACACGAGCGACAGAAACGGGGATTGCACGGCTACGTGCGGCTCGCCCCCCTCCCCCGCCTCGCCCCACGGGTCGACCTGGACGGCGCGACGCTCGACGATCTGTTGACCGCCGTTCAGGAAGCGCTGGACACGATACCCGGCTCGCCGGTCGGAGAGCTCGTCGCGCCCATCACGGTGACCATCGTCGAACAGACCGCCCGCATCGAGGCACACCTGGTCCGGCGGCGCCGAATCCGCTTCCGCGACGTGCTGTCGGAAGCCACCAGCCGCGTCGAAATCATCGTCACGCTGCTGGCGGTGCTCGAACTGATCAAGCAGGACCGGGTTCAGGTGCAGCAGGAACGGCTTTTCGGCGAGATCGTCATCGAGCGACGAACGCCTGTCGCCCAGTCTAGTTCGTAGTAGGACGGCACTCACGGCACTTATGGCACTTACGGCACTCCGGCGGACCTGCGTGCCTCACTACGAACCAGGAGCCAGTTCGTAGTGAGCTACGGAGTCTGCGGAGTAGCGTCTCACGGCACTCCGGCGGACCTTCGTGCCTCACTACGAACCAGGAGCCAGTTCGTAGCGAGCTACGGAGTCTGCGGAG
>CAZYSK010000062.1:27024-34636 GCA_964649415.1 uncultured Anaerolineales bacterium | reverse complement strand
CGAACGCCTGCCCCCGTTTTCCTCACCCCTTTGTCCCCTCCGTGATACGCTCACCTTGTCGAGCCCAGGTAACGGTTGTATAATCGCTCCTAAGTTGGATGCGCTCTTGAGGCTGCCCAGAAAGTCTTCCCCGTCCATCGGTGGAGGGACAGGTTCCCGGCAGAAGCCATTGCCAATGACACCCATACTGGATCAGCATACCTTGGAGTTCACGAGTCGCAGCCCGGATCAAACGAATCGTCTGGGGGCGCGCTTGGGTGCGTTGCTGCTAGGCGGGGACGTGATCTGCCTGGAGGGGCCACTGGGTTCGGGCAAGACCTGTCTGACCCAGGGTATGGGCAGAGGCTGGGGAGTGGCCCAGACACTCATCAGCCCTACTTACGTCCTGGTTCGCGAGTACGCGCGACCCAGGGACGCGGTTAAGCTCTACCACGTGGATCTCTATCGCATCTCCGGTGTGGACGAGGCACTGGGTCTGGGGCTGGACGAGTTCCTCGGGGACCCAGGCGCGGTCTGCGTCATTGAGTGGGCGGAACGAGCGCGTGCCTTGATGCTGCCTGAACGCATGTGGGTCAATCTGCGTTTCGCTGATCACGCGGGGCAGTCCCGGCGGATCCTGCGCTTCGAGGCCCACGGGGAGCGCCATCAGGCGTTGCTGCAGGAATTCCGTCGCGACGCTTTCGGGGTGTAAGCAAGATGTTGGTCGCGATCGACACATCTACCAACTACGCCAGCCTGGCACTGCACGATGGGTTCCGTGTGCGGGTGGAGCACACGTGGGAGTCGCCGCGCAGGCATACCGTCGAGGTGGCGCCCCGTCTGATGGCTGCGTTGGCCCAGGTGGGTCAGGGGGCCGAGCACCTCAGTGGTGTGGCTGTGACGCGTGGGCCGGGATCCTTCACCGGCTTGCGCGTGGGCATGGCTGTGGCGAAGGGGTTGGCGCTGGGCCTAGCGTTGCCGCTGGTCGGCGTGCCTACGCTTGACGTGGTTGCGGCGGCTCAGGGACGGGATCGCAGACCCCTGTGTGCCGTGTTGCAGGCTGGACGTGGTCGTATCTGTGTGGCCACGTACCGGTGGCGGAAGGGGGAGTGGCGTGCGCGTGAGGATCCACGCCTCACTACCTGGCCCGCCCTGGTGGAAGAGACAGCTTCCCCGACTCGCTTCTGTGGAGAGATTGACCCGGCGGGAGCGGATGCACTGGCCGCCCTGGGTGAGTTGGCAGTGCTCGTGCCGGCCGCAGCGCGGCTAAGGCGAGCTGGTTTTCTGGCGGAGTTGGCCTGGCAGCGATTGAACCGGGGCGATACCGACGATCCGGCGACGTTGGTTCCCATCTACGTTCAGCATCCCACGTGATGGATGAGCCTCTACCCTACACGATCCGGCCCATGGAGCCGGCCGATGTTTCGGCGGTGGTCGCCATTGAGCGGGTTTCTTTCCCCACGCCGTGGCTTGCGACGTCGTTTCTGTATGAACTGAATCACAACGCACGTTCCTCTTACCACGTCTTGCTGAAGCCGGCAGCGAGCGACCATACGTCCTCCCGGCGGGGATTGCGCGGCTGGTTGCGCGGCGTGACGGGGCAAGTGGATGAAAGCCGGGTGATCGGGTACGTGGGCTTCCGATTCGAGCCTGCCGAGGCGCACATCAGCACGATTGCTGTGCATCCTGACTGGCGTGGGCGAGGGTTGGGCGAGCTCTTGCTTCTGACTGCGATGGCGCAGAGCCTGGATCTGGGGGTCGGTATCGTCACGTTGGAGGTACGCCCGTCTAACCATGTAGCCCAGGGACTCTACCGCAAGTACGGGTTTCGATTCAAGGGCGTTCGCAAGGGCTACTACCGGGATGGCGAGGACGCCTGGCTGATGGAGGTCGAGGTGAGCCGTGGCGACTATCGGGCTCGAGTGGTCGAGCTGCGGCGGGCGCTGGAGAAGAGCCTGCGCTACCTGCAGATGGACGTTGGACAAAACGATGGGGATACGCTATAATCTCCCGCATAGGTGTCCTTGCGCGTAGACGTTCGTTCAATCCTCAACACAGTGTGAGGTTCAGTGTGAGGTTAAGGAGGGGGAGCGTGTCAGAGTTGGAAGCGCTGGCGGCCGAGATTGCCGAGTGTACACGGTGTCTTCTGCATCGGGGACGTACCAAAGCGGTGCCGGGTGAAGGACTGCCGGACGCCGACATCATGTTTGTCGGTGAAGCGCCAGGCTTTCACGAGGATCAGCAGGGACGTCCGTTTGTGGGGGCGGCCGGCAATTTCCTGGATGAGTTGCTGGAGATGATCGGGCTAGGCCGCCAGGATGTCTACATCGCCAACGTGATCAAGTGCCGTCCGCCGGGGAACCGCGACCCGCTGCCGGAGGAGATCGAGGCCTGCAAGCCGTTTCTCGACCGGCAAATCGAGCTGATTAAGCCTGAGTTGGTGGTCACTTTGGGTCGTTTCTCCATGGCCCGGGCATTCCCCAAGGCACGCATCTCGCGCATTCACGGCCAGCCGCGCAAGATCGGCGGCGTGATTTACTATCCGATGTATCATCCGGCAGCAGCGCTGCACCAGCCGAGCCTGCGTCGCACCGTCGAGGAGGACATGTTGCAGATTCCTGAGTTGATCCGGCAGGCAGCTCAGATTGCCGAGTCCGAGCTTCCTCCAGAGGCGGAACAGTTGAAGCTGTTCTGAAGGTGTGGCGTTTGATCCCCGGCATATTGGAAGGCAGTAGATGATCGAGCTCATATCCATCGTCGTGCTCACGTTTGCGCTGGCCCTGATCGTGCTGGGAGTTATCACGATGTGGCTAGAGCGAGGGAAGGCACGGCTTCAGGGCATTGCCTTAACGCTGGTTGGGTTGCTTGTTGGCATCGGATTCGCCTTCCTGGGCAGCCGTTTCTCGCTGTTGCTCTTCGACCGCCTGGTCGTGCAGGTGGATTTACCGGCCTTGATGGCCACCGCCTTCACGTACACGGCGGGCGTACTGATTGGCGCCGCCCTGGCTGTGGGGCTTTTTCTGTGGGCTACGGGACGTTTCCGCCACCGCGTCGAGCGCTCGGTGGTCGCTCTCATCGTGATCGGTGTGCTGGTGGCGTTGATCGCAACTGCCATCGCCATCGCTCTCAGCGCCCTCTAGGCCGGGACCTCCTCAAAAGCCTAACCCTTGGGGCTTAACCCCAAGGGTTAGTTGTTTGCTGGGCAGGAGCGGAGTTCGGATCCGCTCTCAATGCATCAGCAGGTAGTGATAGGCCAGGATGGCGGCCTTGGCCCCTTCGCCGATGTGCACCAGCGCCTGCTCCGATACGAGCGTCACGTCACCGGCGGCGAATACCCCCGGCCAAGTGGTGGCGCAGTTCGCGTCCACGATGATGTGACCGCGCCTGTCGCAGTCCACCCACTCCTGTACCAGACCGGAGTTGGGGACGCGCGGTAACTTGACGAACACGCCTGCGAGTGGTATCTCGCGTTCCTGGCCCTCTGGCGTGGCAACCACCAGGCCCTCCACAAAGCGCTCACCGCACACTTCTTTTACCTTGACGCCCTCAGATATCTCGACGTTCTCCATAAGGCGGAGCTTGTTGACGAGGGGCGTCTCGGGCAGCGTTTCGGGCGCGAGTAGGTAGACCCGATGCGCCTTGCGGGCCAGGTCGGCGGCGGCCCATTGGGCACGCCGCCCGTGTCCCACGACGGCCGTGTCCTTGCCGACGAACAGGCTGGCGTGCGTGGGCGCCGAGTAGCTCAAGCCGTATCCGGTCAGTCGAGTCTCTCCCGGGACGTTGAGCCGCTGCGGCTTGGCGCCGGTCGCTATGACGAGAGTGAGCCCTTCGTAGCAGTCCCCTTGAGCGGTGTGCACGACGAAGTGCTGCTCCACAGGCATCACTTTCGTCACCGTCTCGAAGCGGCGCACGAAGTCCAGGTAGTCAAGCTGCCGCCGGAAGGCGTCTAGCAGCGTCTCCCCGGTGATGACCTCTCGTCCCTCCATTTCCTCCAGTTGCATAGCGTAGGTCGTTTGGCCGCCCCACCGCTCTGCGATGATCAGTGTCTCCAATCGCTGGTTGATGGCCGTCGCAGCCGCCGTGATCCCCGCCGGCCCGCCGCCGATGATGATCATATCGTACATTGTCATCCCTCCTCTGGGAGTCGCCTAGAGTCATTCCGCCGGCACGGGCGGGATCAATCCCTTCTCCATCAAGAAACGGGTCATATCTTGTGACTGACGTATGGTCATCCTTGCCTTGCTGAGCAGTTCATCGTGGGAGACGCTGAGCCGGGCGACGCCTTGTTCCTGGGCCCGCAAGCCGACGGCCGCTGCCTCGCGAGGGAAGACTTCCCAGTCGTCCATCGTGGGCAGGATGTTTTCGTCGTCAATTCCGCGCTCCTCGGCGCAGCAAGCCAGTTCCTCGGCGGCAGCAATGGCCATCTCGTCCGTGATCGTCGTGGCTCGCACGTCCAGTACCCCCCGGAAGATGCCGGGGAAGCCCAACGAGTTGTTGACTTGGTTGGGGAAGTCGCTGCGGCCTGTGCCCACGACGCGCGCTCCGGCCTCCTTCGCCTCCCAGGGCCAGATCTCGGGAATGGGGTTGGCGCAGGCAAAGATGATCCCGTCTTCAGCCATCCCCTTCACCCACTCTGGCAGGATGGTGCCGGGGCCGGGCCTACTGCACGCGACGCACAGGTCCGCGCCGCGCATGGCGTCGGCGGGGCTACCTTGCCGGCCTTTGGCGTTGCTGTTCTGGCAGATGCGCCACTTGTCCACGAATTCGACTTTGCGCCGCGCGATGTCCTCCCGATCTGGATGTAGGATGCCCTTGCTGTCGCTGGCAATGACGCGACCGAACTGGACGCCGCTGGCGAGCAACAAGCGCAGTGTCGCGACGTTGGCTGCACCGGTGCCGATCAGCGCGACGTTGATGTCCTCCAAGCGTTTGCCGACCACCTTCAGCGCGTTGATCACGCCTGCCAGGATGACCGTGGCCGTGCCCTGTTGGTCATCGTGCCAGACCGGGATGTTGACCTCCGGGTCGCTGCGTAGCATGTCGAGCACCCGGAAGCACTTGGGCTGCGAGATGTCCTCCAGGTTGATGCCTCCGAAGGATGGCTGGACGAGCTTGACGGCCTGGATGATGGCATAGGGGTCCTTGGTGTCCAGGCAGAGGGGGACGGCGTCCACACCGCCCAGGTACTTGAAGAGCAGTGCTTTGCCCTCCATCACCGGCATACCGGCGGCAGGACCGATGTCACCCAGTCCTAACACGCGCGTGCCGTCGGATACGACGGCGACCGTATTGCCCTTGTTGGTGTACTCGTAGGCCAGATCCTGGTTCTCCTGGATGGCGCGGCAAGGGGCGGCCACACCGGGGGTGTACCAGATGGCGAAATCGTCCAGCCCCCGGACGACACACTTGAGGCCGGTCTGTATCTTTCCCCGGTAGAATGGGTGCAGACGCATGGCCTCCTGGGATGGTTTCTTCGCCCTGGCCAATAGCTCTTCTCTGGTTAGTGTCGCGTCTTCTGCAGTAGTCATCGCACCTCCTAAGATACCATATAGAGCCTATTTCCCCGGGCACTGTCTGGCGATGGCTGTGTCAATGTTCTTATCCCCGTACGCTGTGTCGAAGTGAGTGCTGAAGTCGTTGGCCAGCTTCCTGGCTCGGGCATCGTAGGCGTCCTTATCCGTCCACGTGTTCTTGGGGAACAGCACATCGGAAGGGACGTTGGGGCACTGCTTGGGGATCAAGATGTGAAAGGTCTCGTCCTTGACGTAGTCCACGCCGTCCAGTTGCCCGCTCAGCGCTGCGTTGACGATTTCTCGCGTCAGGTTGATGTCCATGCGCTCTCCCACCCCATACGGCCCGCCGCTCCATCCAGTGTTGACCAGGTAGACCTTGGTGCCGTGTTCCTGCATGCGCTCACCCAGCATACGGGCGTAGACGTCTGGGTTGCGGGGCATGAAGGGCTCGCCGAAGAAGCGGGAGAAGGTGGAGACGGGGTCGACAATGCCGGTCTCGGTGCCGGCCAGCTTGCTGGTGTAGCCCATCAAGAACCACAGCATCGCCTGCTCGGGCATAAGGCGGGAGACGGGCGGCAGCACACCGTTGGCATCGGCGGTCAGAAACAGGATTGTCCTGGGTTGGCCGCTCTTGGAATTGGGCTTGATGTTGGACAGAAAAACCAGCGGGTACGACGCCCGAGAGTTGGGCGTCAAGCGCTCGTCGTCCAGGTCAAAGGTTCCGTCGGGATACATCATGGCGTTCTCGACGATGGCTCCGTGGTCCAGATAGTGGTCCTCGTGCAGCACCGCGTTCCAGATCTCCGGCTCCTTGTCGGCGCGCAGGTTGATCAGCTTGGCATAGCAGCCGTTCTCGAAGTTCGCGACGCCGTTGTCGCTCCAGCCGTGCTCGTCGTCGCCCAGCAGTGCCCGGCGCGGATCAGCCGATAGCGTCGTCTTGCCCGTGCCCGAAAGCCCGAGTAGCAGGGCGCAATCGCCTTCGGGTCCCTCGTTCGCCGAGCAGTGCAGGGGCAAGAGACCAGCGCCCGGCAGGATGTAGTTCATGACCGTGAAGATGAGTTTCTTGACGCTGCCGCCGTAGGCCGAGCCATACACGACCCCCAGCATGCGGTCGAAATCCATAGCCACCGCCATGTTAGACGTCCGGCCGTCGGGCAGCTTCCTGAGCCGGCCCTCGTACCTATCCCGGTCCAGTTTGTCGTAGGGCACGGCCAGCAGGACAAAGCCCTGCTCCGCGAAGACGCTACGCTGAACGTCCTCGGGCACCGGGCGAAACATATTGTCCGTGAACAGCGCCGCCAGCGCCTGGTCGGAGACCGTCTGCACAGGCAAGGCGTAGGAGGCGTCTGCTCCCACCACGCGGTCCGTGACGTATACCCTGGGCTTGTCGGAAAGCGTGTGCAGCGCGTCCTCGAATACCATGTCGAACGTCTCGGGCGCCATGGGAATATTGTTGGGCGAGTCCCAGTCAATGGTGGCCTCACTCTCCTGGCGGCGCACGATGTATGTGTCCTTTGGGCTGCGGCCAGTAGACTCGGGCGGCGTCCAAGTCGCCAACGCGCCATTGGCGGTGATGAGCGCTTCCTTGTTGTCCACCGACGCCTGGATTAGCGTCCTCCGATCCGGGTTGTTCAGGACGTTGGGATGCTGTTTCAGAACCTGTATCACCTTTTCTTTGGGGGAAACCTTTGCCACTTATGACCTCCTTACGTATCCTTTGTTTATCCTCTAGACGTTGGCCGTCCCATGTGTCACTTCGCTGCTCCGGGTCGGGCCGGGATGGGAAGCGAAAGCCAGTCTGTGTTGACGAATGTGCCGTTCTCCTCCTGCTGATACATTGCCACTCGCACGGCGACGGGCGCCCCCCCCGGCGGGACGCTCAGCGCGTAGTCATCCCGCACCACTTCCCCGACAGCCCACAGGCTGGTGGGGTACCAGCCTCCCACAGGGTTGAGGGAGTCCGCTTGATCCAGGACGTCCTGGGCGCCGTCGGGTGGATCTTTGGCCACGAGATGGACCGCCACGCGGTAATCCGCCGGTACACGCTGTGTCGCTTCCCAGTAGACGGTCACCTGCAGCGTGTCTGCCTTGTCGTCACAGCGAAGCGGCTCCTTTTCGTC
>CAZYSK010000062.1:0-26924 GCA_964649415.1 uncultured Anaerolineales bacterium | reverse complement strand
AGAAGGGTAGCGAAGCGGCTCCTTCTCGTCAGAAGGGTAGCGAAGCGGCTCCTTCTCGTCAGAAGGGTAGCGAAGCGGCTCCTTCGCCCACGCCAGATCGGCCGCTCGGACGCGCACGCCGTTTCCCAGGTCAAAGCTTGCCCGAGCAGGCTTGTCCTGGTACAGCATATCTCGACTGATCATCGCGACGCCCGGCGCAGCGGACGAGAAATGCGCTTCACCCAGCAGCTCGGTCCACCACTCCAGAGGCCAGATCCCCAGGTTGAATGCCAGCGTGATGACTTTGCCCTCTTGCTGGACAATCGAGCGGAAATCCGCCAAGTGATCCACGAGCTCGAAGCCGTTCAGTTCACCGCTCACGAACAGCCCGTAGGCGGCCGCGAAGTGGCTGCCTCCCCAGGGCAGGGCGACGACGTCTCGACCTCCAGGGAGATCGGCATCCTCAAGCGCTTCCAACGTCCGGATCACCTCTCTCCCCTGTGCGTCATTCACCAGGCTGTGGACGAATGGCAAGTTGGCCTGGAACAGCCACAGCGAGAGCAGCAGCAGCCCTGCCCAGGCTACCCATCGCAGGTGCCGCGCTGTCTGTATGAGGCGGTGCAACAGGACGGCGATCCCCAGCATCAGCAGCAGGATGCTTGGCATGAGCACCGTGGGCGCCCATACTGCCGCGGGGAACACGGTCACGAACGCCATGAAAGCGAGGGCCGTGCCCAGGAGACCCAGCCCGGCCCAGAGCGAGCGACGCCAGGTCAGCCAGACGAGACCGGCGGCACCGACCAGCAGCACGATGAGGGGCATCTGCTGCCCCAGTTGGTCTCCGAGAAAGCGCGCGTTGTCAGTCCACGCCGAGGCGCTGTCGGGCCACGTCATCAGCAGTGGCGTCACCGCTCGGCCGGTGAATTCGGTCCAGAAGCCTTCCCAGGTGTTTGGTTGGTCGTACACCCAGATGGCACCCTGCCGGGCGCGGAGGGGGAGGTAAGCGTAGGTGAGGAAAGGAAGCGCGAACAGAAGCGCCGAGCCCAGGGCCAGGCGTGGCCAGCCGGAGCGTCTGCGCCACAGCGCAGGGGCGGCAGGGAGGAGCACGCACGGTGCGAGCAGGACCAGCATCCGGTGGTGCTGGACGCCCACACCTAAGAGGAGCATGGCCAACCACCACAGACGTTCGTCCCAGCGATCGGCCAGCTCGATCCCCACCAGCAGGGCGGCGCTGGTCAGGAACACGCTGAAGCTGTACACCTCAGCCACGACGCTGTGGATCCAGAAGGTCTCCGCCAGGCCCAAGGCCAGTGTCGTGAGGGCCGCCAGTTCGTAAGCGCCGTCGGTGACGCGTGAGATCAGCCAGTATGCGCCGGCAAGGCCAAGCAGCGACCATCCTGTGGCGACGGCAGACGCAGCGGTGGCCGGCGAGAACCCGATGGCTCGCAATGTGTGGGTCAGCGCGGCCCCGAGGATGGTGAACAGGGGATAGCCCGTGTGGTGAATCGTTCCCCACAGGTTCAGGGCAACCTGGACCTCTCCCACGTCGATCATGTAGTGGTCTCCGCTGCCGTTTACGTCGCGCTGCAGCGTCCCGCTGTAGACGAGCAGCAGGATGCCTATGGCGATGAGCCCAGGGAGCCAGGCTCGCGCGTGCTGGCGCACCATACTTACAAAGGCGCCATTCCGATGGCGCGCTAGTCTGCACATGGCTCAACTACCACCCAATCGTAGGCTGCCCCCAAGGGGCGTTCATCTGTGCTTTCCCCGCTGGTCCGTTGGCTCGGCGCGAGCAGAGCCGCGTGGGAAAAGCGGATGTGCGTCGCTTCCCCAGGCCGAATGGTGGAGGCCGGTATCGTGGCGGTGTAGACCGTCCACGCCTCCGGCATAGGGTGCACGGCGATCGTTTCCTCGTTGACCTCAACCGTCACGCTTTGGTCGGGGGGATATGCCCATGCGTTGAAGCTCAGGCAGTAGGTCTGCGGATGCAGGTCGAGTCGAAGCGTGGCCGTTGGGATGCCGCCTGCCCAGCGCCCCGTGACGCCGCCGATATTCTCCGGGGGATACCAGCCGGTGCCCACGTGCGCCACGTCCCCCGATGCGCCCAAGCTCACTTGACCGGTCCCCTCCAGCGGGGGACAGCCCTCCGGTGGGCGTGCCCGGTAGGCCAACAGGTCCCCTTCTTCACGCCAGAAACACAGTGAGGGATGCTCTGTCAAGAACGGAGGCAGTTGTTTCAGCCGCTCCCGGTAGTACATATCGCGGTGGACAAAGACGTAGCCGATGCCCCACTCCTCAATCAGGTGTGTGAGTTCATCTGTGGCAGCGGGGGTGAGATCCTGTATCCCGGCCATGGCCTCGAGCACGTTGAATGAGTGAAGATAGTCGTAGATGGTCAAACTCAACCGAGAGAGGGCGCCGCTGGGAATCCGTTTCTTGTGGATGGCCTGGTAGTAGATCAGCTTTTCGCCATGCCCAAACTGGGCGTAACTGAATATCCCCAGGGGCACGTCCACCAGGACGACGTCCCGAGGGTCCTCTGCCACCTCTTCATACACGGCGTATTCTTTGGGGAAGAAGATCGGAAACGGACGCAGCAGGCCGTAATCCAAGACGATGAGGACGAGCAGCCCACCGACCAAAGCGAGACGAACGGGGCGGGCCACTCTCAGGCGCTCGAACACGGCCTGGCCTTTCGTAGCGACGAACACGCTCAGGCTGAAGACCCCGGGAATGGCAAATCTCACCGGTGTACGGTACTGCCCGCGTAGTAGCTTATGGAGCGCGAGGTAGGGCAAAGGGAGGCGAAAGTCTGTGTACGGTTCCAAAGACAGGTAGGGGCCCAGGGCGAGAAGAAGCGCGATGGCTGCCATGGCCAACCACCCCATCCCCCTCTTTCGATCCTTATCCAGAACCCACACCGCTATCGCGAGGGGGACGAGGAGCAGCCCAAGCGTGAATTCGCCCGTCCCAGGGCGGACAGGTGCGAGCGCGGGAAGGGAGTAGGCGTGAGCGGTCTCCAGGGAGGCCTGGGGGTAGCCACTCGTGTCCAACTGAAGCAATTGGCGTGCAGGGTACACCAGCAACAGACAGGCGAATACCAGGACGGCCAGGGCGAGGCGAGCCAGGAGCCTGTACTGACGGCCTCGGTCTGAGCGAAATTCTGGGGACAGGAATCGGAAAACGGCGTATGGGCCGAGGACTACGGGCACCCACATCATGTATTGAAAATCTGTCAACAGGGCGGCGTACAAACAGAAAGCCAGCGGGAGAGCGGAGAAGAGCTGGACGTTGGAGGTTGGAGGTTGGAAGTTGTTGGTGTAGAGACGCAAGATTTTGCGTCTAGGGGACGAGGTTGGAGGTTGGAGGTTGGAGGCTGGCGGGCAGGGATGCCCGCGGTCCCGTCGCGGGTGCTGTGAGTCGCAGGCGAGATCAAACGCCAGCAGGGAGAGAGGAATCCACCACATCGGCAGTATGTTAATGTGGCCCAGCATAGCCCGGCGAATCATGGCAGGTGTAAACGCCATCAAGGTGCCAGCCAGTATCGAAAGAGGCCACGAACTCCCATGGCGGTGGGCAAACAGCGAAGTGAAGTAGGCGGTGAGGAGAAAGGAAATCACTATGAACGCATTCAGGATAACGTTCAGGTCCATGAACGACTGAAGAGGAATGGAAAGAAGGCTCCAGAACGGCGTCAGGACGTGCAAGGCCAGGCTGTGCGTGAAGGGGTAGACGACGTAGTCCGTCGTCAAGGGATCTGTCCGCAGCTCGACCAGGGCGTGACGCATCCACCACATGTCCCAGCAGAATATGGCGTAATCGTAGTATATGTTGTCCTTCGGCAGCGCGTCCGCGAAGTGCAGTATCAGGTTGTCCAAAGCCAGCCCAGTCAACAGCAAGAACACGATCAGGGCGACGATGAGCGACACACCCCGTGGCAGACGGCGATTCCTCGGACCTCCAAGCATGAGCTATTCCCCTACTTCCACGTGCCCTAACTCGATGACGTCATCCGGATGTTCGGCCACGTTCAGGCGGGTCAGATTGGGCCAGGTGTAGACGCCGGCCCGCAGGGCGTACTCGCCGGGCGCCACGTCATCCGGCACAGGCAGGACGTAATGATCCACGACGACGTCCTGTGATTGCCAGGCGTTGAGCGGGTACTGATCTTGGCCCAGCACGTGGTCGTCCTGCGCGACGAGGGCCGTCGTCGCCGGATCGCTCAAGTGCACGAACCCCATATACGTCCCGGAAGGCATAGGGGCGGTCGCCTTCCAGTAGACGGTCAAGTGCAGCATCTCGCCGGCTGGGATGCTGGTGGGGGTGTCATAGCCGATCAGCTCTATCCCCTCGCCTATCGGGGTTCCGACGGGCACCCGCGGTGCGACGCCGAGCGCTTCATCGCCCGTTCGCACGAAGTCGGGCCGGGTAAGCACTGACCCGGTACCCAGGATGTAGAGGCCGTATCCTCGCCGCTGCGCTTCCTCGTTCGCCGGGCCGGCCCACCGCGTGAGGGGGGCGAACTGTCGTATGACCTCGGCGTCCTGGTCGCTGATGAGCATCGATGCGGCCCCCGGAAGCTCGAACAGCCGCCCGACGATCTGATCTGGCGGCAGGAATTCATGCCGGATGTCGGCGAGTACGAGGTAGGCGCGCGGCACATAGGGGATTCCCTTGACGGCCATCGTGCCAAGGCTATGGCTGATATAGGCCGGCTCTCCGTCATTGGCCGCGACCATCTGGTGCGAGAGGTTCATCAGGGCGCGCCCGCTCTGCTGGTTCTGCTCAATGGAGCGATAATACCGCCACAGCGAGACGAGCGGGTATGCCATCAGCGCCACGAGCAGGGCGCACGTGGCAACACGCACCGGGAGCCTGCCTGTTCTATTCGCGCTTTTGAGCGCCGCGGCGCGGTCCAGCGCCACGGTGAAGAACAGCCCCATGCAGACGGCGAAAACCGGCGTGAGGAGGGACGTGAACCGGATGGGGTCGAGCAAGCCGTAGTGACTGCTCACGACGGGGAGCACGAGGACGAAAGGGGAGATCACCGCGAGTGGCAGCAGCGAGACCCGGCGGGTCACGTAGGCCAGTCCGGCCACCATCCATACCAGGAACACCAGCGGGACTCCCAGAAGGCTGCGGAAGGTCTCATCCCCGGCCAACGCGCCGCTGACCTGGCGCACGAGTTGCTGGGCCAGGCGCGATTCATTGGATAGGAACGTCTGGATGGTCGGATGGGTCTCCCACAGATATGGGCGCTGATCCAGGACTTCTACGCTATCCATGCCCGAGGTGATATTGTATACGATCACGGGGCTGTACACAAACGCCACGCAGAGACCGGTCACGAGAGGCCAGAGGGGCCAGCGCCTGCCTAAGCGTTGGGATCGGCGTACACGGAAAGTGGCCCACACCCAGCCACCTGCGACTGCCAGTCCGGCGACCGGGTTGGATTGGATCGCCAGGCCGCCCATCACCGCGGCGGCGATCAACCACCCGGGGCGGTCTGTTTCAACGGCGCGAGACAGGAGATACAGAAACAGGGTGGTGAAGAACGGCAGGAGCAACGTCGTGCCCCCCACGTGGCTGTTCAGGAGAATCAGGTGCGGGTTGGCGGCGACGAGCCCGGCGGCTGTCAGGCTTGCCACACGGTTCCCGCGGATCTTGATCCTGCGTCCGAGGACATTGATCCCGACCGTTTGCCGTCGGCTGCGTCCGCCCAATTGGCGACACCATGCGTAGGTGATGGTCGCGGTCAGGGTGCCTGTCACCAGGACCACCGTGCGCCCCATGAATGGATCGCTGGCCCCCAGGCGGATCAGCAGCGCCAGCAGGTAGAAGAAAAACGGGCCAGCGTAGGCGTCGTTACCAACCAGGGGGAAACCCTGCCCCTGCGCGATTTGCAGGGCGTAGACGACTTGCTTGGCCTCGTCACCGGCAGCGGGGATTGTCCGCCAATACGGCAGGCGTATGATCAGGGCAAGAGCCGTCACCACGAGCAACCAGAACACCTCGCCAGACTTCCGGTTGGAGGTTGGAAGTTGGAGGTTGGAAGTTGGAGGTTGGAGGTTGGAAGCTGGAGGTTGAGGGTTGGCGGGCGCGGACATTGTTCCTGCGTCCGGGGATGACCGCGTTCCTGTCACGCTTGGCGTTTGACGTTTGACGCTGACGGGCAGGGATGACCGCGTTCCCGTCACGCTTGACGCTTGACGTTTGACGCTGGCGGGCAGAGATGCCCGCGTTCCTGTCGCGCTTGACGTTTGACGATAATCCATGGTGTGTGTGGGGCGGACTGGAGCATCCGGGATGCCGCCTAGGGCTGCGGATTGTCCCAATCCGGCGGCAGAACCTTGCCTGGATTCAGGATGTTCTGTGGGTCCAGCGCCTGCTTGACACGCCACTGGACGTCGATGGACGTCGGACCCAGGGCCTCGGTCACGTAGGGCAGCTTGAATGTGCCGATGCCGTGTTCACCGCTCAAGGTGCCCCCCAGGTCTAGCGCGACGTTGAATATCTCCCCCACCATGTGCTCAACCTTCTCCCACTGTTCCGGGTCGCGGCGGTCGAAGAGGATATTGGGGTGCAGGTTGCCGTCCCCGGCGTGGCCGAACACGACGATGGGCAGCCCGTATTGGGCGCTGATGGCCTTGATGCGGCGCACCGCTTCGGGGATGGCGCTGCGGGGAACAGTGATATCTTCCCCCAGCTTGTTGGGGGCCTTGCGCGCCAGCGATGGGCTCACGCTTCGACGCGCACGCCACAGATCGGCCCGCTCTTCCTCGTCCCGTGCCACGCGGACCCCGCGGGCGCCGTTCTCCCGGCAGACGCGGGCCGCCGTCTTGATCTCCCGCAGGACGGTCTCCTCGTCCGAGCCATCCGTCTCGATGATCAACATCGCTTTGGCATCCACGGGTAGCCCCAGGTGCATCGCCTCCTCAATGCAGACGATAGCCGTCTCGTCCATCAATTCCAATGTCGCCGGGACGACGCCAGCAGCGAGGATGGCGTTGACGGTGCGGGATGCGTCCTCCAGCGAGAGGAACTCGGCGCGGGCGGTGCGCGCGAACTGCGGCATGGTCATCAGCCGCAGCAGCGCCTCGGTGATGATGCACAACGTCCCCTCCGAACCGACGAAGAGGGAGGTCATGTCGTAGCCGACCACGTTCTTGATCGGCTTGCCACCGGTTTTCAGAATCCGTCCATCGGCCAGCACGACGGTCAGGCCCATCACGTAGTCCCCTGTGACGCCATACTTGAGGCAGCGGGGCCCTCCGGCGTTGCAGGCGATGTTCCCGCCGATAGTGGATTGCTTGTTGCTGGAGGGATCGGGCGGGTAGAGGAGCCCTACCTTGGCCACCTCGGCCTCCAGGTCGGCGGTGACGACCCCCGCCTGGACGGCCACGGTCATGTTCTCCTCGTCGATCTCAAGCACGCGGTTCATGCGGGTCAGAGAGACGACGATGCCGCCACCGCTTGGAATAGAGCCACCGGCCAGCCCGCTCGACATACCCCGGGCGATGAGAGGCAGACCATGCCGGGCGGCGATCCGAACCACCGCCGCTACCTCCTCCGTCGTCTCCGGCAGCACGGCGGCATCCGGCAGTTGCTGTTCAAACGTGCCGTCGAAAGAGTAAGCGACCAGATCCACGGGTGAGGAAAGCACCTTGTGGTCGCCAATCGCCTCTCTCAGTTCCTGTATCCACTGTCCTGTCATCTACCCTCCATTGCCCTTCGGACCTGGACCGCCAGCATCTTGCTGGCATTTGGCCGGTGGCCCCATTTCCTTTCTGCCGCCGTGCAGACGCAAAATCTTGCGTCTCTACCGGGTCGCCTATCCCCTCATCGCCTCCAGCACGAGTTCGTTGATGTCCTTGACGCGGATGCGCAGCCGCTCGGCGCGGGCGGCGTTGGCCAGCGTCCGCTCACACTGTTGGCAGGCAGAGACGACGGTCTTTGCTCCGACCTCGGCGGCCTGGCGGATGCGCGTGCGGGAAACCGCCTTGCTCACCTCGGGGGCGAAGGTCTCCAGGTTTCCGCCGCCGCCGCAGCAGTGGGAGCTATCCCGGTTCTCCGCCATCTCGACCAGGCGCAGACCGGGGATCTGGGCCAGGATGCGGCGCGGTGCCTCGGTCACGCCACCCTTGCGCCCCAGGTCGCACGGATCGTGATAGGTCACGTCCTCCCGCACTTCGTGCAGTTCGACGTCGCCTGTTTCCAGCAGGTCGGCCAGGAACTCGGTGGCGTGCTGGACCTCCAGCCCCAGGTCCTCTAGCTTATCAACTCCCAGGGCGGCGGGGTAGGAGTGTTTCCAGAAGTGGAAACAGGATGGGCAGGTCGTCACGACCTTTTTCGCTCCCATCGCCCGTACCGCGTCCACGTTGTGGCGGATCAGCTCACGGGCGCGGTCCAGTTCTCCGTTGATGAACATTGGGTAGCCGCAGCACCACTCGGTCCCACCCAGCAGCGCGTAGTCCACACCGGCGCGGTCGAGGATCTGCACGAATGCCTGGGGCACCTTGTAGCTGCGGGGGAAGAAGGAACTGACGCAGCCGACGAAGTAGGCCACCTCGGCCTGTTCTTTGCCCAGGCCGGTGGGGGGCTTGGGGAGGTTCTCGGCCCAGATCAGCCGCCCCTCGTTGGCCTCGGCCGAGATGTTGCGGTACTCCGAGATGCGGGCGTCGAGGTCGGAGAGGGCCTCGGGCAGCAGTCCCTCGCTGGCCAGTTCGCCGCGTGTCAGCTCCAGGATGCGATCCACGGCGACGCCGCTAGGGCAGGCAAAGGTGCACGCACCGCACATCAGGCAGCGGAAGAAGGCGTCCGTGTACCCATCGTTGGGGCTCTGCAGCAGCCCTTCCTTGAGGGCGCGCACCAGCGCCACCCGCGCCCGAGGCGAATCGGTCTCGTTCAGACTCTGGCGATAGCCGGGGCATACAGAGAGACAGAGCCCGCAGCGGACGCAGTGGCGCGCTTCGTCCTCGGCGGATTCGGCCGTGGTAGATTGGTCAGTTGGTAAATTGCTCGCTTGGGTCATAGTAGGTTGGTAAGTCGGCAAATTGGTAGATTGGTCCTATTGCTGTACCACCGGTAGCGTCAGCAGGGCGTGGGGCACGACCAGCACGTCGAGCTCGTCCCCCAGTTCGCGGGCCGCCAGGGCCAGTGCCTTTTCTATCGTCGCGGCGGGCGTCATCTTGCAGGCAGCGATGACGTCCGGGCATTCACTGCCCACGATGACTACCCGTGCTTCCTCCAGTACCTTCGCCATCACGAAGGCCCGCTGTTGGCCCGGCGGGTAACCGTGACGGCGGGCGTCGTCCAGGATGGTTTGCACGTCAGGAGCGTCCCGCATCGCAGCGAGGAACCGCTGTTCCCCCACGCCTGCCCCGGCCCCCTCCTCGCAGCGGGCCGGGATGATGAGAAATCCCCCCGGTCTGACGACGGGCGTGGGGGCGAAGAACAGGTAGGATGCGGCGCGGCTCGCCTGGTAGAGGTTGGCGTCCTTGGGATAGCCCACCCCGCCGATGGCAACGTCGTACTGGTGGGGAATGCTCACCTCGTAGATGGAGCGGGCGAACGCCACCAACTGCCGGTGCGTCTCCACCGGCTCTCCTGCTTTGACGCACACGACGCGCTTCTCGTCGTCCAGCACGACGTTCAGGATGAAGCGCAGGCCCGCACGGCGGGCAGCCTCGGTGACTGCCTCGTGGAAAGGATTCCCCTCGATCCGGCCCAGCCGGGTGCCGGGGTGGTCCAGGAAGTCCGGCCCGTGGGTGTGAGCGATCAGTGGCTCGCCCGCCGCCCCCACGGCCACAGTCTTGCGCCCGCCGGAGTAGCCCGCGTACTGGTGAGGCTCTACCAGCCCGGTCACGATCAGCAGGTCGACCTCCACCGCCGCCCGGTGTGCCGAAACCGGCACGCCTCCGGGCGTCACGCCCAGGTCCACCAGCGCCTCGGGGTTCTGCGGCTCGTTGTCAATCACGCGGTAGCGGTCCACCACCGCCTGCCCCAGCTTGGCGATCTTCTCTTCGAGCGTCGAAGGCCGGTGCATGCCGATGCCGCACAGGAGGGTGATGTCCTCGTCGCGCACCCCGGCCGCTGCCAGTTCTCCCAGCAGAGCGGGCACCAGCAGGTGGTCGGGGCTGGCGCGGGTGACGTCGGTGAAGACGATGCAGACCCGGTCGCCCGGCTGCGCCATCTCCCGCAAGGGCGGCGCACCCACGGGATGGGCCAGCGCCTCGGCGATAGCCCCTTCCACGTCAGGCAGCGGTTCTATAGGCTTGGATGCGAGCACGGTGCTCCGCATGTGGGCGGGCAGTTGAAATGCTATCTCACTATTGCCATACGGAACGCGATACATCATGACATCGGTTTCCATTCGATCTCTCATCAGGCTATTGCTTCTCACTGGCGGAAGTCAAGGCGCAAGCGTGGTTTTCCCCGTTCTATCTTGGCCTCCAGCCTGGCAATGAACTGATCCTTCTCGGGGATACTTGTGTTCTGGCGCAAGGCGGCGAACAGAGCATCTACACTGGCGGAGACGTATTCCTGCAGGGTTAGCGTGTACGTCTCCTCACTCCGTATGAGATCGTAGACAGCGAACACATGTGTGGCAGAGGAACCGGGTGTAAAGGCAGGATGATAGCGGTGTACCATGTTGTCGAACACGTACCGCTGGAGAACCCAATAGATACGCTGCCCCCATTGCTCCATTACCACACCCTTGTTGATCATCTGGGTATATGAGCGCTTGAGTGTGTCATAGGTGTTCATCCCGAAGGAGTAGTGAGTAGTGCCCACGTTCCTCCCGCTCATGAAGTCCTCTAGAGCCTGGACGAGTTTGCCCGTGCTGGTCGTCTGGTCTGTCTGAAACTCGATGACAACGAAATCGTCCACTTCACTGCTCATCGGCTTGTGATGCACCAGCACGTAATCGAAACTGCCGACATCTCTGAGCCCGACCTCCCGGAACAGGATCAGGTTATTCGTAGAACCGAAGTAGTCCGTGGCGATGTCCTTGAAGACGGTGTGGTTCTCTAGGAACCGGCGTGGGCAGATGGCGACGACATGCTCGTTAATGTGAACGGAACAGACGTCCATAGGATAGGGAATCAAGCGGCTTTTCTTGTTGCAGCGCACGTTGACAAACGGGCATTGATGTGCCTGGCGAATGGCCTCAACCTTGCTGCCTCTGTTCTCTACTGGAAAGCCGAATACCTCAGCCGGATACCGTGCCACCATCATTCCTCCCATTCAGCAACGCGGTCCAATACTCCAAGATGGACTGTTCACTATACTTGCTGTCCAACAGCCAGCCGATGACTGCGCTGCAATCCACGATGAAGGAACGGCTGTCTGCTGTGTTCACTCGGTCCTGAGGAGGCCAGTCGCGCCTCGTTGCGCTTGGGGCCAGAATGAGGACCGCATCGTGTTTGAGCGCACGCAAGGTACGGATGTGAACGGATGTGGGGTTTTCGGAGTGGACGATGTAGGATTCCTCCAGGTGGAAACCTGCGCGTCTGAGTGCTATGGTCAGTTCGGCCCAGGCGCGCGGTCGCCAATGATGGAACGTGAACACCAGCCGTCCGTGCCCCGGCTTGAGCACGCGTCGGCACTCGCCGAAGATCGCTTCCAGGATCCCGCCATATCGACCCGGCGTTGGTCGGTCCCCTCGTGCGACTGCCGAACTCTCTGCGTCGTAGTCCCATTCAGCCTCGTCTGGCAAGAATAGACGCAGCCACACGCGGAAGAAGGCAGCCAGGTCGCTGTATTGAACACTGTCGTAATAGGGTGGGTCGGTGATCACGTAGTCCACGCTGGCGCCTTCCAATGGAATGCAGCGTGAGTCGCCCTGGTAGAGAAAGAAACGTCGCGTGCCTTCGCGCAGTTCCTCGGGCGATGAGACTTCCTGCCCCAGGTCGCGCTCCCCGATAATGGTCACCTTGCGCGTGTGCCCGCCATCTACCATCCGCTCCACGGGAGAAACAGCCCACCGCTGGGCCTTCACCGCTCGCCATTCAAATAGTCTGGTCAGCGTGCCTGAGCCTCCCTGTGGGAATAGAGGATTGTTCTCGGTGGCCGTGTAGGGGAAGGAATAGGCATGATGTGAGAACGTATGGCGAATGGCACCCGGTCGGCGACGATTTCCTCCCTTGTAGCCGCAGAGCATTGAGTTGAACTCCAGCGACGTGCTGACCAGCAATGCCAGGGTGAGCCGCTCTGTGGGATCCTCGATTCTCTGCAACTCCCTGTTGGCTGTGGCAATGTAGCCCAATTGCCGGGCAGAGAAGAGGTCCAGGTAGTGATAGATGTTTAGCCGGACTAAGTCCTTGGACTTGGGACCAGGTACGACGGCAAACTGCTCGCAATCACCGAAGTCCAAGCCGCCGAACTGGACCTCAGCTTCGGCCAGACGGGCCAGGTCGTTGGGGTCAGGCGACTTGAAGAACAGCCCATGCTGGGGACACTCGCCCACCACGGCGATAGGGACATAACGCTGACGGAAAGGGATTTCGGTCAGGTCGGCGTATGGCTGCCCACAGACAGGGCAGGTGCGCGTTCGCTTTTCGCGCAGTGGGCGCTGGTCACGCGGGGCCGAGCCACACGTGTGTTCTCCGTCAAACACGGCGCGACATTGGGGGCACAGCCGGATGGTCCTGCGAGACTCTCGACGCAGGGTGAATGAGTCCACCAGCAGTGCCTCACCGCATGCGCAGCGTCGCCTCAGTGCGTAGAGCAAGAATCGTGTCTCGGCGTCGGATCGCTCGCACACAGGGCAATGGGTAGCGTAGTAGGGGGCCAATACTGCCCGCATCGCACTGAAGAACTCCTGGAAGATGGTCCGAAAGTGGATCTCGGGCACGGGGAGCAATGAGGCCCGGGTCTGAAGCACTGGAATGGGATCAATGTCGCCTGCGATCACGTTGGCTCCCAGCCTGATGGCCTCGTGTATGGTTGTGCCGCCTCCCATCATTGGGTCCAGCACGAGGAGGCCTTCCAGCCCTCCGGGAGCATAGAAGTCGTGGCGGGCTGGATCGGGGACAAACTGCTTGAGTATGTAGCGAAAGGTAGTGCCACATCGCCGCGCCCACCACTTGTGGAGGTATGTGTTGGGGCGGTAGAGATGCTTGTTGTAGGACTCCATGACGGCCAGAGCATTGGCTGCTTCCTCCGGAAAGGGGACAGCCCGTACCGCGGGCTCGCTGGCGATGTCAGCGAAGTAGAATGCCAGTTGTTCCTTTGACTTTGCCATCACGGATTACCCTGTTTGTCCTACGCGCGACAAACCTGAAACCTGAAACCTCCAACCTGGAACTTCCAACCCGCAACTACCCCAATTCCTCGTACGCCACGCCCAGCTCTTCCCCGATTGCCCGCAGGTCCGCGGCGACTATGGGGTTGAGCGGAATGCCATCGCGGGAGCGGCGTTCTGCTTCTTCGTACTCCTTCTCGCCGTGGATGTAGATACGGGTCTGGCCCTCTGCCTTGGTGGCATCCCTGAGCCGCCGCTGCAGGTCGTCCATGGCTGCCTTGAATTCGTTCACGGGCCGGAAGGCATCCACCCGCCAGGCACCGAAGAAGTGGCCGATCGCGGATGGAAGCGGCTTCCCGTCGGGAGCCTTGGGGTAGGTCAGGTTGGCGTAGGCCGCACCCGAGAGAACTGCCGACAGGATGTCCACCATCAGTGCCAGGCCGTAGCCTTTGTGGCCGCCGTGTGACTCTCCGGCCCCGCCCAGCGGCAGCAGGCCCCCGCCGGCCTGGCGCTTGAAGTTCTCAAGCACCTGCGCGGTGTCGGTCGTCGGCGTGCCTGTCTCGTCGGTGGCCCATCCCTCGGGCAGCGGTTTTCCCAGGCGATTATACACCTCCAGCTTGCCACGCGGCACGGTGCTGGTGGCCATGTCGAGCACAAAGGGGCGCTCCTGGCCTGCCGGGGCCGCCACCGCGATAGGGTTGGTGCCCACGATCGCGTCGCGTCCAAAGGTCGGGACGACCAGGGGAAAGGCGTTGGTCATCGAGATACCGATGCAGTTGAGTTCGAGTGCCATCATCGCGTAGTAGCCTGCGATGCCGAAGTGGTTGGAATTGCGCACCGTGACGAAGCCTGCGCCCACGTCGAGTGCTTTCTGGATGGCCCGCTCCATGGCCCGGTAGGCGACCGGCTGGCCCAGCCCGGCTCTGGCGTCGACGAGAGCCGTGGCTGGGGTCTCTGTCACCACTTGCGCGTTGGGGTGGGGGCGCATGATGCCGTCACGCAGGCCATTAACGTACCGGCGCAGGCGAGCTACGCCGTGGCTGTCAACGCCGCGCAGGTCCGCCGCCACCAGCACGTCGGCCGTGATGCGGGCGTCCTCCTCTGGTATGTCCATCTTCTGGAATACTTGCACGCAGAAGCTCTTCAGATTCTCCGCTCGAACGCGTGGTCCAGTCTGTTGTGGCATTTCGTTCCTCCTGGTGTGACGGGGCGGGGTTTTCCCGCCCTCACACGCCCTATGCCCCGCCCTTTGCGGTGGTGCATTCTACCCTATCCCACCCTCCCATGCAAGCCCTCGCGAAGTGGTGGCGAAAACGTAGCTTTGGACCGCGGCCATCCCTGGCCGCATCCGCCGTCCTTTTCCTCAGGATACACTCGAGGGCCGGACGTGTCTATTGTCATTACTCACGCTTTTTGTGGGAGGTATAGCACGCTTGGGAGCAGTTTCTGCCCACAGAGGTACGTACGAAGGGCTGGAACATGAATCGAGGTTTAGGCTGACTGACCGAAGAGGAGGGTGGCTTCTAGGAGGCGAGAGAGGGTCCGCCCTGCGCCTCGCTCCTCCACTCCTCCCCGTCCGCCCACACCTCTTTCTTCCAGATGGGGACGATCTCCTTCAGCCGGTCAATGGCGTAGTGGGTTGCGTCGAACATCTCGGGCCGGTGCGCGGCCGAGACGGCGACGACCACAGCGGTCTCGCCCACGTGGAGCCGCCCCACCCGGTGGACGATGGCGACCTCTCGGATCGTCTGCCAGCGGGCGCGAATCTCGTCGCCGATCTGGCGCAGCGTCTTCTCGGCCATCTCCGGGTAGGCCTCATATTCCAGGTAGCGCACCTCCCGGCCATCTGTCTCGCAGCGTACCACGCCGACGAACGTGACCACCGCGCCGATGGCCGGGTCCGCTAGGCGGGCGACGACCTCATTGACGGAGATTTCCTGTGTGGTGACCTCGAATCGTTTCATGTCGGGGGATAGTTTACTGCCTGGGTCGAGTTTCGTCAAGCTGAATAAGATGGAAGCCCGAAGGCGAGGGCCTGGCGCGTATGTACGACGGGCATTTGACTTTTCTGGCAGGTGCATGTACCATCGTGTGGCTTCCCCTTTGTGAGCAGTGAGTTCGGTGGATGACGGGCATGGTACGGACGAACCCGGGCAACGAGGAGGCAGGCTATGACGAGCGATTATGGGCTGGTGATGACGCGGGGCCCTCAGCAGGGACAGGCGTTCTTCCTGGACAAGGACACGCTCAAGCTGGGCCGCGACTTGGATAACGACATCGTCATCGTCGCGCCCCACGTCTCGCGGCATCACACGCGTATCACGCGACAGGGCGCGGACATGGTGGTCGAGGACCTGGGGAGCAGGAACGGCACGCTGGTCAACGGCGTGCGACTGGAAGCGCCGCGCACGCTGGCCAGTGGCGACGTGATCGGCCTGGGCAATGTGGTCGAGCTGACCTTCTACGGCCCGGATCTCGTCATGGCCGACACCCTCTCTCTGGAGCCTCTTCCGGCTGACCGACCCGTTCCTCCGCCGGCCTACGCAGCCGCGCTTTCCATGGCTGCGCCGCTGGGCTCCGAGGCGGGGCTCGACATCGTTGTATACGGCCTGACCTGCCTCGTGATCGGTGCAGCCTCCCTCTATCTGTCGTATGGTCCCTGGACATCGGGGAGCTGGTATTGGGCCTATGGGGCGTTCCAGCCGCAGGGGGGCTTGTATCAGAACCTCGGCGGGTGGCGAGAGTTCATCCGCTTGCTTATTCTCACGCTCACCTTTGTCATCGCACAGCGCTGGATATTCGCGCGCGAGTCGAGGAAGTACTGGCATACCAGGCCAAGGTTCTTGAGTTTCTACCGCCACCTGTTTGTCGCCGGCCCAAAGTGGCTTTGCATCCTGTGCGTGGTAGCCGCCTGCCTGGCCGTTGTCTATCACGTGGCGCCCGGTCCTCTCATCCTGTTCAACGAGTACGCTTCGGCCATTGCCCCTTTTCCTCTCTCCTTCGGGGAGCACTTCCTTCCCTATCTTTCATATCTTCCCTATACGTTTACCCTGTATATCTTGATTGCCTTGCCGATGTTCATCGTGGTTGTCGAGGCAGTGACCGCCGACAGGAAGCGGGTGCGCGATTTGGCAGAGCGAATATACGGTGGCCCCCCTGGCTCTCTGGCGGATGGAGACGAGATCAAGCTCCAGGCCGAGTCAATCGAGACGCGCTTTCTCGACGTTCGGGAGCAGATAACCAAGATCACGAGCAAGTACGTGTACATGGCCCTTCTGGTGATCCTCTATTACGAGATTGAGATCGGCAGTGGCCTGATCCTGCAACTGGCCTGCTGGGCCCAGGAACTCACCAAATGGTCGGCCTGGGTCTTCATAATCGCCGTGTTGCCCTACTTCGTCGTCACCTGTTTTCGGATATACACCGGGATATGCAGCAGAAGCCAGGAGGTCTTGCGTGAGCTGGCCAACCGGGCTCTTGAACTGCGAGACAGGGATGCCGCGGATTCAGTGAACCGGCTCCGCATCGAATTTGCCTCCAAGTACACGGTGCTTTCATTCCTTCAGTCGCTCGCCAAGTCTGGCAGCGTAGCCGTCGTGGTGTTCGTGCTCGTGTTTGGCGGGACGTATAGGTATCTTGAGAACCGTGGCTTGATAGACCCGAGACGCATCGTGCAGACCGCGATTCCCTGGCCTGTGTCTCCCGTGGTGTTGATTGGTGTTGATCTCCTGGATATCGGTCCGTCCGGCGCTGCAGGCGAGGCGGATCAGGAGCTGTTCGACTGGGGGCCAAGGTGTTCGAGGGAGCGGCCTGGCGAGGACCTGGAGTGGGAGGGGCGGCGGATCGTAGATCGGTAGCTGGGGTGAGCGGATTCCGATGCGGTCGGGGGCAAACGGTTGGTTGGGGTCGGCGACGTCCGTCTTCCTAGACTGGAGGATAATGGGGAGGCAGGCAGACGGAGGGAGAGGGGCCGTCTGGTTGCCTGGGTCCGTGCGTGGACCTTTCAGTCCGGGCTATTTGCTTTCGGACCTGGCTTGGGCGGTCTTGACGCCAGCCTCGTTCCGAGCCAGAAGCTGGCTAGAGCCAGGGCAACGCCGCCGATCAGGTCGGGGATGTTGTGCTGCTTGGTGAAGAGTGTGGAGAGGAGGACCGAGGCGGCCACCATGGTGGTGGCTGGCCGTATCTTGGGCTGCCAACGCCAGAGATGAAGCCAGGCCAGCACGGTGTAGAAGGTGTGGCCGCTGGGAAACGCGTTGTAGGCTCTGTCGCTGGCGTACAGCCAGTTCATCCACCGGGAGAGTGTGTCGGTACCGCTGATGGTTGGCCTGAGGACGTACGTTGGATAGGCCAGGTAGATCACGTAGGCCACGCCGGAGGCGATCAGGTTGGAGGTGGCGAACGCCGCGAACATCTCCGCTGGCATTCTCAGATAGGCCCAGAGCAGGATGAGGATGAACAGAACGAGTGCGCCCAGGTAGGGGATGATCCAGATAGGGGCCAGGGGAATGTATGGATCGAGCGCTGTCTCCAGGGCGACGCCTCCGCTCGCCAGCCTGTTGATGGGGAAGTAGAGAGATACGGCGACGATCAACGCCAGCAGCCAGCCCAGGCGTCTGGTCTTCGTCGTGCGACTTGAGACACGCATCGTTTACCTCCTGGCGGTGGAGCCGCGGCACTAACCTTGTCCAAGATGTGGGGGCGCGGACGCAACAGGGCGGGGAAACCCCGCCCCTACAACGGCCCGACCGTGCGCCATCACCTTATCTGAAGGCGCCATTCCGATGGCGCGGACGCAGCAGGGCGGGGAAACCCCGCCCCTACAACGGGGCGACGGTCCGCGGTCGGCGACGACAATCCTGCCGGCAAAACGTCCGCAGACATCCGCGGACGCACGACTCACCTCCGCGCGATCCGGCTCTGCCCCGCCTGCCGGATTTCACCCGCCACCGACCGGCGGCAGGCACGCGACCTCGTCCCCATCCTGCAGCACGGTCTGCACGCCGACGTAGGCCCGGTTCACGGCGATGCTGAGGAAGCGCGTGTAGCGGCGCAGGGCCGGGTATTCACCCGTCAGCAGGCCGATCAATTCCTCCACCGTCGTGCCGGCCGGGACCTCCCGCTCCAGCTCCGTCGCGCCCACCGCCTCCCTCGGCGCTGCAAAAAACCTCACCCTGACCCTGATCCGTTCCTTATCCATCTCTGATTTGCCGATTTACTGATTTGCAGACTTGCAGATTTGCCGATCTACCTATTCCAACACAATCTCCCCGCTCTTCCCCCCGCTCTTGCGCACCAGCCGGATCCCGCTGATGCGCATCGTCTTCTCCACGGCCTTCGCCATGTCGTAGATCGTCAGCGCGGCGACGCTGACAGCCGTGAGCGCCTCCATCTCGACGCCGGTCTGGCCCCGGCAGCGCACGGTCGCCGTGATCTCGATACGCGACGCAGCTTCGTCAATCCGGAATTCCACGTCCACCTTGGTCAGGAGGAGGGGATGACAGAGCGGGATGAGCTCCGGGGTATGCTTGGCGGCCATGATGCCCGCCACCTGCGCCACGGCCAGCACGTCGCCTTTCGGCACGCCTTGCTCCGCGATCAGGCGCAGCGTCTCGGGGCGCATGCTCACCTCGCCCTTGGCGACGGCCACGCGCTCCGTGTCCGGTTTTCCGCCGACGTCCACCATGCGGACACGCCCTTCATCGTCCACGTGTGTCAGTTCCATAGTTCCCTCCAATCTCCAACCGTCGGTCACGGCATCACGCTGCAAGATGCGCTAGGCGGGCGCTGCCTCATCCAAGAGCGCGGACACGAACTCCACATCGAATTCGATGGCCTCGCAGCTCAGGCCCTCGCACAGGTGCGGCGGGTTGTCCGGGCTGAAACCTTCGGGGCGCAGGACCCTGCACAGCAGGCTCCCGAAACGCGCCTCGAACTGCCGGGCGTAGTCCTGGCACGCGTCCACGACAACCTCATCTGAGAGGCCACGCGCGCGCCCGATGATGCCCACGAACATAAGCGCCCCCTCCACCAGCCCGCACTGCGCCCCGTACCCCCCGGCCCCGTGCATGCCCAGCGCCGAGTCCATCACCTGATCGCACAGACCGATGCCGAACTTCTCCGCCAGGATCTCTAGCGTCGTGGTGGCGCAGTTGATGTCGTCGCGCCAGTAATACGTGTGCACCCGTTCCTGTACGAGGGTCTGTGTATCCATGATGCTTTCTTATCCCCCGATCTCCGACATCACGCGGTTCTCCGGCTGCTGGCACTCGTCCAGGTGGTGGCGCTTCGGCTTGCGCTCGATACCTTGCAGGAGTAGCGCCACCATCTCATCGACGCCGGCGCCGGCGCGCAACGCCGTGCGCAGGTCAATCTCTTCATCGGAGAGCAGGCAGGGGCGCAGTTGGCCGTCGGCGGTGAGTCGCAGCCTGTTGCAGCGGTAGCAGAAGTGCTCGCTGATGGCAGTGATGAAACCGAGCGTGCCCTTGGCTCCGGGCAGCCGGTAGTAGCGCGCTGGCCCGTCGCCCACGCTCATTTTGGCCGGTACCAGTTCTCCCAGCGCGGCCTCGACTTTCCCCCGGATCTCCCGTGCCGTCACGACCCGCTCGCGCCACCCACCGCGCGCCAACACGCCGTTCCCCACCGGCATCAACTCGATGAAGCGCAGGTTCCACCCGGCCTCCATCGTCTTCCGTGCCAGGTCTACCACCTCGTCGTCGTTCATCCCCCGGATGACGACGGTGTTGATCTTGATCGGTTCCAGGCCTGCCTCGCGGGCCGACTCGATCCCGGCCAGCACGTCCTCCAACCGGCCGAGGCGGGTGATGCGTTTGAAGCGCTCCGGGCGGAGCGTGTCCAGGCTGATGTTGACCCGGTGGAGTCCTGCCTCGGCCAGGGCCGCGGCGTAACGGGGCAGCAGGATGCCGTTGGTCGTCATCGCCAGGTCGTCGATGCCGGGAATACGCGCGATCCCGCGCACCAGGTCGGCGATTCCCAGCCGGACCAGCGGCTCACCACCCGTCAGCCGCACCTTGCTGATGTCCAGCTTGGCGGCTGCCCGCACGATCGTCTCGATCTCCTCGTAGCGCAGGATCTCCTCGTGGGAGCGCCAGCGCACGCCGTCTGGCGGCATACAGTATACGCAGCGCAGGTTACATCGGTCAGTCACGGATATACGTAAGTAGCTAATCGGTCGATTATACGCGTCTAGGTGAGCCATTTCAAGTCAAATCCCAAGTTCCACATCCGAACGTCCAAATCCAAGATCCGATTCCCTTATCATGAGCAAAAACCGGCATCCCCGCGATCGCGCGGTGGACGCCAGCCTGTTGAACCCTGTCACCCGTTCTCCTTTCCAAACACGGGAGGCATGACCGTTTCCAGGCATACCCTATCGCCCACCTCCCCCAGTGGCCGACTTAGGGTAAGGGGGGTCGGAGAAGGCAGATCCTATTCAGTTGTAGCCGATTGTGGCTATTCTACACCATTTTCCCCGCTAGGTAAAGCCGCGCGCTCAGCTCTCGCGGGTCTCGCCAGGCCGGGTTTTCTAGAAGAGCGGGGTCCTTAGCACGAACGGGAGGTATACGTTCCGCTGTGGGTGAGTCGCGAGCGTGGCTTGCGCCTTTGCCATCACTATGTCTGGCTTGTCCCAGCCTCGGGTGTCCGCCACGGCCTGAAACACACGCCGGAAGCGCAACTCGGCGGAGACCGTCGCCTGGCCGCCCTCGACGGGTGCGCCGTCAGAATGGCGCCTTTGCAACGGCACTCCGGCAGACCTGGCGGACGCGGACGTCCGGGCCTCACTACGAACGAGGTGGGATGGCGCGCCATCGGAATGGCGCCTTTGCGGCAATGATGGCGCGCCATCGAAATGGCGCCTTTGTAGCAATGATGGTGCGGTGAAGGTGTAGACTGAGGTAGCGCTCCCCAAGGCTGGGATGCGATTGTCGCTGACGATGAAAGCCTGCTTCCAGTAGCTCACCACCGGCGACTCACCCGTCACCGCATCCTGCAACACCTTGGCAAAGGCCTTGCCCGGCGCGCCGGCCGGCGCGCCGCCCCAGTCGGGTACCGTGGGTCCGCTGAGGAAGGGCAGTGGCCGGCCCTGTCCGTCTGTGGCCGAGACCGTCAGGATCAAATGGCGGCCGGGGAAGTCGGTGGGCACGTGATGGCCCGCGCCGCTGTTGGTGATGACGACTGTCGCCCGCACGTGGCCCGCGACTTGCTCCACCGAAAGCGTCATGCTCACCGTGTTCTGCAGCAACTCGACGTCGGACGCGCCGGGCTGGAGGTGCGAGGCGATGGTGTCCGGGTCGCGGATCAGTCCCCCCTTCTCCGGGAAGACGAAATAGTCCACTCCGGTGGGCGCCATGTGGCAGGTCTGGCACTCGATGCCTTGATCTGGATACGGGCTCTGCAGCCACTCGTCGAAGGACTCGTAGATCGGCGTGCCCCAGAAGCTGAACTGGTGGCAGGGCGCGCAGAACTCACTTTCCTTCTCCAGTTCGAGGTAGCTCACTCGCCGGGTGACGTCGTCGAAGGGACCGTAGAACATGTGCGTGTCCGTCGGCGGGCGGTTCAACTGCATGGACTGTACACCCGGCATGTTGGGATAGGGCAGGCCGGTGGCGGGGTTCAGGTATATATCAGACACCTTGTGGCAGAAATCGCAGAAGACGCCCTCGGCCTCGACGTCGGTGAGTGCGTTCATGTCGGCCGTGAAAGGCTGGTGGGCTGCCTCTCCGGGGGCGTGGCAGGTGGCGCAGTTGCCGGCCGTGCCGGGGAAATCGTCCTTGTACCCGCCGCCCAGGTGGAGCGTGCCACTGACGTCTGTGCCGTTGTACAGCGACAGGAAACGCAGGTTGGTGGCCGACCCCGCGTGGGCGTTGTCCACCCACTGAGGGTAGGCCACCATGCAGTGCCCGCAGCCGATGGGCTTGTCCGGCTCGGGCATGGAGGTGAGCCAGGGATAGTCGACGTTGTCCCCGGCGGGGTGGTGCAGCAGCGTCAGCGTCACCCCGGACTGGCTGGGCACGAGTGCCACGCCGGAGGGCCAGTAGCCCTCGGCCCAGGCCGTCACGGTGACCGTGATCCCCTCCGGCAGCCCCGCGAGGTGAAAGGAGCCATCCGTGGCGCTGTGCGTGCTGTTGGGGGTGGTCTGCTGGCGCACCACGGCCCCGGCGACGGGGCCGTCGGCGTCCACGACTGTACCTTCGACCACGCCCGCCGGCTGCGCCAGGGCACGTAGCTGCCACGCGGTCAGGAGTGCCAGGAAGAGACCTGCCGCCAGGGATAGCCATAAGCTTGTCCGTCGCATCATCAGTTCCCTATTGTCTTCCACCGACCAACGGATATGACGGCACTCCGGCGAACCTACGCTGGACGCAGCGGACTTTGCGGACGTTGATCGTGCGTCTGGGTCAGTGTCCGCCCTTACTACGAACAAGACGGCACTCCGGCGGACCTACGTGCCTTACTACGAACAGTGAAGTTTCGATCCGATCTAGCCGTCCTTCAAGAGCGTCGGCAGATAGACCGTGAAGGTCCCGCCGCTGCCGACGAATGCCTCCTCGCCGATCAGCGTGACGGTGTTGGCCCGCGGCCCGCCGCTCCCCGTGCTCAGCAGGTTGATCGCCACCTCGTCGGCCAGGCCCTCCCACATCCCCTCGTGGGCCGTCAGGCTGACGAAGGGAAACCGGGCGTTGAGCGCCCGGGCGTCGTAGGTGACTGTGAAGGCGCCGCTGGCGTCGGGCGCGACGCTGTCTTGCCCCATGACGACGCCCTTGTCGTGGATGGTGTATTGCACGGTGCTCGTTCCGGCCGGGGCGTATCCTCGGATGTGGATCGGCTCGACCTCGCCGGTAGCCCAGGTGATGAAACCGGGCTGCGGTGCGCTCACGTTCAGGCGGGGAGCGGCAGGCGACACGACGTAGAACTCGTACCGCCCGCCGGTGCCCAGCACCGTGCCGGTGTTGTGGCTGGTGGGGGTTGCGCCGTTGCCCACGTAGGGCCGATCGTGGACAACCTGGACATCCACCGTCCAGCGCCCGGCTTCGTTGGCGACGAAGTCGAAGGACGGATCGTAGAGCCAGCCGATCCGGTTGGCGTGCCAGGTGCGCGCGTGCTGCACCGCGCCGGTGGGGGAGGTGATGGTCACGCTGACGCGGCTGTCCAGCGGTGGGCCGACGTGGCCGGAGAAGGCGACCACGTTGCCCACTTCAAGCACGTCGCCCGGGCGCACGCCCTTGGGCAGGAAGAGCATGTCGATCTCCTCTCCGTCGAGCGTCACAATCGGCCCTCCGTTGATGCTGGCGCCGGTGGCGTCCTGGAACGGCGGCGTCACCCGCGCGCAGCCGTACGCATCGCAGCCCTCGGGCAGCAGCACCCACAGCGAGCTGTAGATAGCGTACTCGTTCAGGGGGTTGGTCTCCGTGAGGGTGCGGAAGACGGCCCCGCCGAACTCCCACTTGAGGTCGCCCGGTAGATCCCCTGCTGCGCCCTCGCCGATCTGGTAGCCGTAGGTGTCGTTGAAGCGCCAGTAGGCGGTGCCCATGTTGTCCTCGGAGATGATCTCACGCACGTGCACGTCGGGCCGCTCGGAGGAGCCGTACCAGTAGGCGAACTGGTCGATCCGCTCCGGCTCAACCCCTGGGTCGATGCCGTTGTCGGTGCTGATGAACAGCGGCGCTTCCCCGACGCCGATCCGCTTCTCCAACCCGGTCAGCGAGGTATCGCTGGGCGGCCATCGGAAGCCGCCGCGCGACCGGGGGTAGTTGGCGCGCATCAGGCTGTAGATGGTTTCGCTGCCGCCGGTCAGGTCCTTGACGGTGATGATGGAGTGGATCGAGTCACCTGGCTGGCGGTCCTCGTTGCCCCAGTGGATGTCGCCGCTGAAGTAGGGATAGTAGTTCTCGATGCCCACCTTGTTGGACGGCAGGTCGAACACCTTGAACCAGGCTGGCATGTCGTCGATCGTGTCCTCACTGTAGTCCATACCCCGCCGGCCGTGGGCCTCGATCCTGGCGGCGGGTCCCTCGACGACGTTGCCCCAGGTTGCGGTCCCCATCCACAGCGTGCCGTCCGCATCGGTGTAGACGGCGGTCAGGTCCACGCGGAACTCGCCGGGCGCGGTCATCGTGATGACCGTGCCGGCCGGCGGTTGGAAGTAGCCGAAGCGGTTGGCCTGCCCGGTGACGGTGCGCGTGATTGCCTGGCCGGGGTCGGAGTTGGGCATCTGCACCAGGCGCACGCTCACCTCGGCGGGCACCGGCGGGAAGAGGTGCAGCCCGGACGCGAAGGCATCCCCTTGCTCGTAGGGCGTGGTGGGCAACTGGGCCGGGTCGAGGTCCAGCACGCGCGCGACGAACACGTCGTACGTGCCGGAGATGGGGTACGTGTTGCCGTAGACGCCGTCCACGCTCCCGCTGAGCACGACGGTGTGTGGGCCGTACTGGTCGAAGCTGTAGGCGAAGTCGTCGTCCATCGTGCTCAGGTGATACAGGTCCCCGACGTGGCCGGTGCCTTCGTCGATGGGGCTGCCGCCGGGCGTGGTCGGCGTGCGTACGGAGGACTGCTTGACCGCGGCCGGCCCCAGCGTGTCGGTGCTGCCGTCGGGCTTGTGCACCCGCACGGTCAGCGCGCCATCAGAATGGCGCCTTCTGAATGGGGATGGCGTGCCCGAGGGAAAGTCCAGGGGGATGTGCGGCGGGCATGGTTGGCGCCGGTCGGTGCCCGAAAGCCAGTGCGAGCCCGGCTCCAATCGGTATTCAATCGGCTGGCCGGTGCGCGCGTCCAGGCGCGGCACGACGACCTGGTGCGGCGGGAACACCACCCGGGTGGGCATGGCGAAGTGTCCCACGTCCTCGCGGGCCTGCACGCCCCGATGGCCGTTGATCGGATAGTCGCCCAGCAGCGTCCAGGGGATGTGAGGCGTGGCGGGCGAACCGGCGGTGAGGGGCGGCATGGTGGCGACCGGATCGAAGTGATACCAGATCTTGGTCAGCGGCACGTCCGGGTCGAGAGGCACGGGGTTACTCCAATTATCCAGGTGGGCCTGCACCAGGTACACGCCGTCCGGCAGATCGGCGGGCACCTCGAAGGTGGTCTCCAGCGTCCCGGTGAAGGCGTTGGTGCTGACGCACGTGAGGTCGCTGAGTTGCGCCGAGATCACGCCGACGGCCTCCCCATTCGCCTCGTGCTCGATGGGCAGGCCGGTGGGGGTGAAGAGGTGGGCGTTGAACCAAATGCCCCACGGATCGCTCTGGCCGTGCTCGTCGAACAGGTAGCGGAGATGCACGTGTGCCCAGATGGTGGGGGTGGGCGTCCCCGTGCAGTTGAGCGCCGGCGCGGTGACGCGCATCCGGGCGGCGAGGGTCACCGTCTGGCCCGGCTGGACGGCCAGGCCGGGGCCGGTCCCGTCGGGCGGCACCTGGAGCGTGCCCGAGATGGCCCATCCGGCCCATCCCCGCTCCCCTGCGGTTCCCAGTCCGCCCACGAAAGCCCCCGCGTCCTGGAAGGCCTGCGACGCGCCGTCACCCGTCGGGGGCGCGCCGGCGCGCATGATCGTGCCTGGCAACGGGTTCATGTAGTCGCCGTCCACCAACGGGTCCACAAACGCATCCTGCCATAGCTGCGCCACGCGGTCGCCGTCTGGATCGTACTTGACCAGCAGCGACGAGCCGGGCGGGGCGTAGATCGTTGTGGTGAAAGCGCCGCTCGCGTCGGCGGTGGTTGTCATCGGCGTGTGCGCGCTCAGGTTGACCACGGCCACCGCGGAGAGTGGCTCGACCGCGCCGGCCGCGCCGCTGACGATGGCATAGCCATCGGCGTCGGGCTCGCCGGCGGTGATGAGGCTGGCGTCGGGCGGTGTGGTGGGGAAGGGCGGCGGCATCTGATCCAGCAGGGTGATCACCTGGCCCGTCGCGTCGTCGCTGCGCAGGTCGAACTTGACGTGGGGGGCGTAGTAGGGGCTCGGGCGAAAACCATCACCCAGGCTGTACACATCGGGCGGCAAGACCAGGTCAAACTGGCCGCCGAAAACGCTGACGCCCATCCACTCGTCCTCGGGCGGCGAGTAAGTCACGGGCTGGACACTCAGCCAGAAGTCCTCGTCGTAGAGCGCGCCGCCGGGCTCGCGGAACTCGCCCTGAAGGCGGTATCCACTCTGCAGATCGAAGTCCTTGCTCAGGTCTCCGGTCAGTTCATCTGTGGCCCAGTTGCGGAAGGCCAGGCGGTCGGCGGCGGGAGGGCGGACGAAGATCTGCACCCATCCGCCGGTGGGCACGCCGCCCACGCTGTAGGTGCCGCCAGAGCCGGTCGTCGCCGTGCTGCTGTCGCCCTCCCAGATCACGTGAACATCGACGCCGGCGACGGGATTGCCGGCGTGCCGGATGGTGCCTGAGACGGTGGCGGCGGTCCGCGCCTTCGCTCGATCGGGCACAGCGGCGGTGTGTACTGGCCTGGCTCCTTGGTTCAGCGCGGGCATGGATCCGGATGCACAGTCCACCGACCGTCTGCCCGACCGTGCGCCATCGGAATGGCGTCTTTGTAGGGGCAACGGTCCGCGGCCGACGTTGGCCGCGTCCGCGGCCGGGCAAAGGAGCAGCAGCGCGATCACGAGTGGGAGCACTTTGGTCTTCACGGTGCATTTCTCCTTGTATAAAATACCCTCGGTATCTACGTGCACTTTAACAACCACAGAGCG
>CAZYSK010000061.1:13686-34887 GCA_964649415.1 uncultured Anaerolineales bacterium | reverse complement strand
TGTGAAATGAACCATCTCAAATGCGGGAAGTTATAGATTTACAAACCCTTAGGGTCTCCAGCGAACGGACTGGAGTAATCCGGGCGGATTGGAACAATCCGCCCGGGTTGGAGCAATCCGCGTTGTCTCGATCAATCAGTCATTCGGCGACTGCGGCCACCAGCCGTTGTAATCGCGGAGCGTGGTGGGGAGGAAGAGGTAGTAGTAGTGGACAGTGGCACCGAGTTCAAGCGGCCCGGCCAGGCGATCCTCGACGACGACCCGGCGCGCCTGGATGGCGGCAAACGGGAACTCGTGGACGTATCGTCCGTCGGTGTAGGCGATGATGCGGTACGAATCGGGCGGGGCCAGCGGCCCTGTGAGTGGATCGGGACGTGCCCCAAGCAACCATGGCCCGGCAGCTCCGGGCACGAACTCCAGCACGAGTCCGATCTGCTCGCCGGCGCCGGGGGGTATGTCAGGGATGTCGAAAGCCACCCAGTTCACACCCTGGGACGCCGTTGGCCAGGCGCTCGCCATGAGCGTCACGCCGGAGGCGAAGGTGACGGTGATCCGCCCGTCCTTGGCGATGTAGTCACCCTGGTTAGATATGTCCAGCGTCACCTCTGCCTGATTCAGCACGCCGGGCACCACCCCTGTGGCGAGCTGAGCGGTGCTCGTGTCGGTGATGGCGTCCACGGTGTAGGTCACGACCAGTGCTGCACCGTGCACCTCCACGGTTTGTACGTTACCTGTGTCGGTGTAGACCTGGGCGAAGGCGTCGGTGTAGGTAATGGTTGGGCCGTAGTTGATGACGGATGTGCCGCTCGACTCGATCTCGGCGTGAGATTTGAACACGACAAACATCTGGCCGGAGCGCACGCCGTTCTCCAGCCACGGCATCTGCGTCGCGTCGTACGTGTCGGTCATCGGCAGAGTGAAGGAGACGAGCGTACCGCCGGTCACGGATTCGGTGACGTAGGAGACGGGACGGAGCCCAGTGAAGATGGCCGTGGCGGAGACCTCGTCGCCCAGCGCCAGAGCTCCTTCCAACAACGTTGCCTCGCCGGTATTGGCCAGGCGGGCGTCCTCCGGTGAGGCCCACGGTGGCAGCAGATCCTCTAGCTGCAAGTCGGTCGCCTGGCCCCAGACAGTGCTGACACACTGCCCGTGAGCGCCGACCCCGAGCTCCGCTGCCGGCACCTCGAAGTCGAGCGGCAAGCCGTCGGCGCTGACCTCGAAGGCGATAGGCTGTGTCTTGCCTGTATCGGTGAACGCGGGGTCCACTTCCACGTCGTAGTACCACACCGTGCGCCAGCCGTCGGGGATCTCCTCTTGATGCAGGAAGGGGAAATCGAAGAAGATGGGCTCGATGGCCTCCGTCTCCGTGGTGAGACGCTCTGTGACGGTGATGCCGGAGGGCGCGGTCGGTGTGATGACGAGGTCCGTCAGCGTGACGCCGCTTTGGTTGTTGCGGATCTCCAGGCGGATCTGCGTCTGCTCGCCGGGGGCGACCCGTGGCCAGAGCAACTCTGTGCCGTGCCGCCCACCCACGTAGACCGTCGCCGCCAGGTCGCCGAAGCCGTAGGACTTGATGAACGGCTCCCAGCCCACGCAACGGGGATCCCAGGGGTCCTCCACCCGCACGAGGTGATAGACGTGGTCGTCGAAGGTGGCAACCAGCACCGGGGCCACTGCCTTGTGCACCTGGGCGTCTGACGAGAGGCCGAAGACGGCCTGCACGTGTGCGTCCTGGACCTCGTATCGGCTGGGGCCGACCGCCTTCTGGTGGTAGACGAAGCGCGCGCCGTCGTCGATCTTCATCACGCCCTCGCGGTGGAAGTTAGGGTAGGTGTCGAGCGTGGTGCTGATGAGCACGCCCTCGCGCTGCTGACTCTGCAGGTACTGCTGGAAGTAGAGGTAGTCGTAGGCCGGCACCGTGACGACGGTCACCAGGTCGGTGTCAGTCAGCAGGCCCTGAAGGTGCAAGCCCCTCCAGGAGTTCTGCCAGTCGTCGCCCTTCGGCGAGATCTGGAAGCCCCGTCCACGGAACATGCCCTGGGCGAGGAGGGTTTCGTCTTTCCTCAGGGGCGGCATATCGGGATGGAAGTTCGACCACGACTTGAGATACAGGTTCAGGTCGGCTCCCTCGCGGGAGGGGAATTCCAGAACGCGTTCTTCGCCGTTCCCATCCCCGTCCCTGTCGGCCAGCATCTCGAAGGTGGTGTTGACCACGGCGTGGTACTCCGGCGGCGGGAAGGGCACGATGTCGTAGAACACGGTGCGCAGTTCCATCGCCTGTGTGCGGCTCCAGATGTCCTGGTAGGTCACGCGTGGCATCTCCGGCGATTCGGGGATGTGCACGATTCCGCTGGAGAGGTACTCATGGTAGGGGATGGGGTGGCCGCCCAGGTTGGTGTACACCGAGCCACCCGAGCCGTTCAGCACCAGGCTGGGGCTCACGGGATCACTGGCGAAGGAGACGGTGCGGCTGAGTAGTTCGTGGACGAACAGGCCGTAGCGCACGGCGGGCTCGACGTAGTCGTAGGCCGGCAAGGCCCCGAAATCCCACACCATGCGCAGCGCTGGGAGGAGGATGTCGCCATCGGCGGTGACGGTGATGTAGTCCGTGTAGGCCGGGGGGATGGCGATGGAGTTGGTGAGGCCGGCGGTGGTGGTGAAGTCACCGGTGTAGGTGTAGACCAGCTTGGGACCGTTGTCCCAGTCGTCGAGCGCGTAGAAGACGCCAGCGGTGATGGCTGACGTCTGCGTCACGCCGTCCATCTGGGTAGGCAGCGGGTAGATGGGGACGGGGGTGTCGTAGAAGAAGATCTCGTTCACTGCGAACAAGCTCTCAGACAGCGAGTCGGTGTCGCTGATTCCCCAGGTATCGGTGAGGACAAGCGGGATGAGGCGTTGGTCGTCCACATCCACGATGGGAGAGAGGAGCGCGACGACATCGGTGACGACGACGTTGCTTGCCCCGGTCTCCTCCTTGTTCTCCAACGTCAGCGCGATGTCGAAGTAGTAGCCGGCGTCCGGCAGGGGATAGAGGCCGTCGAGTTCGATGTCTCGATCGCCCACCAGCCGCGCAGCCATCAGGGAGTCGACGCGGAGGCTGTTGCGCACGACGTGGCGCGGGAGCCCGGCCGGGTGGTTCTCGGTGGGCCAGAAGGCATCCACGTAGTCCGCGTTCGCCGTGCTCACGAGCGCCGATCCGGCCGTGCCGGAGGGCGCGGAGGTATAGGCGACGTAGGTGAAGTTCGTGTCGCCGGGCATTGCCTGGGTCATTGTCCAGACGATGGTGATGGCGTCACTGCCTGCGACGAAGGTTGTCGGGGTTGGTACGACAGAGGCGAGTGTGGTGGTGAAGCCTGTGCGCAGCGTCTCGGTGACGACGACGTCGGCCAGTGGGCCGTCCCAGTAGTTCTTGAAGGTGGTGGTGATGGCGACGGGCACACCGGGTTCGTAGGCGGGCAAGCGAGCGCAGCCTACGCCGGGGAAGTACTGCTGGCACAGCGTGCCGTGGATGCTGGCCCGCTCCCCCATGGCCCACAGGAGCGCGTCGAGCACCTGCGGGTGATAGTCGATGTCATCCGAGGGATGCCCGTTGAAGAGCACCACCCGCCCATCGCCAGGCGTGGCGACCCCGATGGCCACGGAGCCGGGCTGGGAGGTGTCGGCGAAGGCGGCGACGACGCTGATGCCGGACGTCTGTGTGATGAGCGGTTCATTGAGCACGTAGGTGTCGTTCGTGAGCCACGAGAAGGCCAGCGGGTGGTCTGGGAGGAGGATGTCCAGTTGACCGGCGTTGTCCGGGTCGGTGACGCGGGTGTCCACGTCCACGGTGCCGTTGGGCACGAGGCCTGCCGCCTCGACGATTGACGCCGCGTTGGATTGGGCGTAGAGGAAGCCGCCATCCCGGACGAAGTCGCGGATGCTGTCCAGCCCCTCGGTTCCCAGCGCTGCGATGACCTCATCCGTATAGCCGACGCGGATGGACGGCAGGATGAGCACGTCGTACCCGGAGAGATCGTCGACGACCTGCGTCTCGGTGAGTGTGTCGAAGTAAGCGCAGCCGCCGGCCGTCTCCTCGCACCAGAGATAGACGCGGAAGAGTTGTTCGAAGTCTCCCTCTTCCCAGACGAGGAGTTGATCGTATTCGTCGCGTGCAGTGCCATAGAAGAGCGCGATGTTGCGAGGATGGAGGGCCAGGGAGCGAGGGACGGAGAAGGGCGACGAAGCGCTCACTTGCTGGAAGTCCCCGCTGAGGTGGCCCAGGATTGCACCCGGGGCGTAGTCGGCCCCGTTCACGGTGGCGGTCACGGCGGTCCATGCGAGATCGGGATGATCATTGTTGTAAAGAGCGTGCCACAGTGCCTTGTAGGCGTTGCGGCGTTGAAGATCGTCGGGCTGGCCTGCGCCAAGCGGGGAGAGCGTCTCCCCAGCCTGGAAATCGTATTGCAGCGGAGCAGCCCGCAGTGTGAGGGAGAGGGTTGCCAGCAAGAGGGCGACGGCTCCTACTCCCAGGGTGGCGACAAGCAACAGACGAAATGAAGACTTGGCAAGGAATTTCACAATGGACTCCTTTTTCTGACTTCTGAATCGCGCCAAAGCAGATATGTTGAAGCGTGGAGACAAGAATGAATGGGTGGTGAGGGCACGGTGTAGGCAAGTCCGACGCGGCCAGTGCGCCGTCAGAACGGCGCCTTTGTAAGGACGCCGGGGCGCCGTCAGAACGGCGCCTTTGTAAGGACGCCGGTGCGCCGTCAGAACGGCGCCTTTGTAAGGACGCCGGGGCGCCATCAGAACGGCGCCTTTGTAAGGGTGACGGGGCGCCATCAGAACGGCGCCTTTGCAAGGACGACGGTGCGCCAATCGGCGACTGTGGGCGTCGGCGCGAGGCGACCACCTGCACTGCCAGTGGAACGCAGCATGGTCATTGTACCAGAAAAGGTGGCGCGCTTCAATGGGAGAAGGGTACTATTCAGAGGTTATTAAGAAAACCTTAAGGTTGCTCTATACCTGCCTATTACCGATGCCTCGTACAATGAAGTTAGCCGCTGCTCGAACAGTGGTCTTTTCGACAAGATGGACATGGTGAGCGAGTCGTGGTTGAAGTGGATGAAGCCGGCTGGATGTCGGCAAGTCTTGAGGCGGGCCTGTTCCAACGTGATTGAGCGTTGGTGACGGGCCTATCTTGTCATTTGTTCGTATACAGTGAATTGCCGGGAGGTATGATAGGATGATGCGAGTGGAAGCTATCCAAAGGAAGCGAATCCTGTTGGTCGGTTTTCTTGTTGCGGCTCTGCTGGGCGTCTTCGTTCCAGAGCCCGTTTCGGCTGCAACGTGCCCCGAGCCCGTCGTTGCGATCCATTTTTCTGAATACACGCAGACTCTGGATATGACGGGTGCATGGTGGCACTACTTCGTGATGCCCGAATCTCTGAAGGAGGCATTGGACTCAGATGGCACTCCATGGGTAGAGGTGAGCGATGCCGATATCAGCGCCGGTCGCATACTGCATCCAGATGGGTCACCCAAGTACCCTATCCTGATCAGCTTGGCTTCTGAGGCGATCTCCGATCACGAGGTGGACGCGTTGCGCGACTACGTAGCGGCGGGTGGCTTCCTGTTCGTCGGTTCGTCGGCCTTCACACTGAATGAGAGCGGTCTGAGTCGGGGCGATTTCGCCTTGGCCGATGAGATGGGCCTACACGTGGTGAACGCCGATCCGGCACAGAACTGGTACCAGAACAGGCAGTTCACGAAGGCGATTGAGCACCGGTTGGTGTGGCACATTCCATCCGGCACGCTCACGTGGCGCATGCCGCTTGACACTCAGCAAGTTTCGTGGTCAAGCGGGTATCACTACGCCTGGAACGTGACCGCCAGCGACGCCGAGGTGATCGCGAACGGCGCATCCGGTCCGCTCCTGGCGACCAAAGGGTATGGCGATGGCCACTTCATCTATCACGGAGCGCTCAACCCCCTCATCGGACACGGGGGCAGAGACTCGGGTATGTATGCCTACCTGATCTATCGCAACGCCATCGAATGGGCCTTCGAGGCTGCCAACGTGCCTATCGTGAAGCTCAGCCCGTGGCGCTATGAGCACGATGCGGCCTTTGTCGTCCGCCACGATTTTGAGAACACACCGTCGCGGATTCGGTCCATCGAGGCCTCGGCCCAGGCCGAGGCCGCAGCCGGGGCGCAGGGCGACTACTACTTCTGCACCGGCACGCTGCGCGTCGGTTCGGAGGACACGGGGATACCGGAGGCGGAGAAGCCTGACGTGATCGCCAGCGTCCAGAGAGCGGTGTCACAGTATGGCGCGAGCATCGGCTCGCACAACGGCGGTCTCCCGAACCCGGTGGGGTCCTACCCGCCGACTGCCTACAACTACTGGCACTGGGGGCCAGACACGGCGCTGGACGTGGATCCCGCCACGCTCCCACCGGGTTATGCCAGCGGCTATGACTATGCATACACGTCGATCTTGACCTCGTTCCTGGATATCGAGGGGTGGACGGCTGGCCTGGACAACGGCCGGCCGGGGTGCGGTGCAGCGGGCGATTGCCCGCGCAACTGGGTCTCGCCCTATTTCAACTCGGGCCGGGAGGGCTCATACGACATCCTGCAGGAGCTGGACTCGATCATCATGGGCGAGCAGAAGCTCAGCCCATTCCCGCACTGGACGCTGTCGTACGATACGACTGAGCGGCACACGCACGTCACGCTGCCGGTGAGCGACTGGTACATCGGTACCAGCATTGCCCAGTCGATGGAATCGGGGCACAACGCTTCGACCATTCACGCCGCCGTCGATTTCTACTACGATCTCGGCACGCTGATCAACCTGTACAGCCACCAGTCCTCGGCCGGCGGCAACGCGCACGAGTACCTCACATACGGGGTGTCTAAGCCGAGGGTGTGGTCCACAAACGCAGTGGGCGTATACGATTGGTGGGCTCTGCGTTCCAACGTGGTGGTCACGCCCACCTTCAACAGTGTGGGCAGCCGGGTCACCACTGTCGCGCAGGTCAGCGGCGCTACGGATCCCGACACGGCGATAGAGCTGGTCATCCCGCACTGGGACACCGGGGCGGTGCGTGAGCTCGAGGTCTTACTGGACGGTGTGGCGGCAGACCTGGCCGACTATCGCACGACCGACTATGGACTGAAGATCAAGGTGGGTACCACGGTCTCCAACGTGGAGGTGCGCTACGCGTCGCTGGAGGGCTGGGTGCAGACCGACTGGGACGGTGGAGCGGGCCAGGCCGAATGGGCAGATGAGACCATGTATGAATCGGCCACCGGCGTTGATGATAGCGTCGATGGTCAGGTGCGCCTGAGCGTCGTCTCCGGCGGCGACGTCATGTTCTCCGACGACTTCACCCGGCCGCCGGATCCGCCCGACCCGTTGGCACCGTGGGTCGAGGCGCTTGGCAGTTGGTCGGTGACGGACGGCGTGATGCAGGCCGCGGGCAGCTCGGGGTACTCTTACGTCTACACGTCCACGACGCCGGCGTGGACGGACTACTCAGTGGAGGGACGCATCCAATTCCCGTCCGGCGCATACGGAGGTGGCATCGGCGGGCGCGTGGATCCGAGCACCGGCGCTCACTACGGCGCGTGGGTCTATCCTGGTTCTAGCTCGCTGAGGCTGGTCAAATTCCGAGACTGGACGAATTGGAATGGCCAGGCGATGGGGGGAGAGGTGAGCTTGCCCGGCGTGGGTACAGGCTGGCACACGCTCAAAGTGGAGTTCGTGGGCAATCGCATCCGGGTCTACTACGATGGGAATCCCGTGCTCGACGTGACGGATGAGAACTACGATGGGCGCGCGCCCTACATGAGTGGCGGGGTAAGTGTGGATACCTGGGGCGGCAGCACGGTTGCGATTGCGGCCGATGACATTGTCGTCAGCAGCCCGGCCGAGTACGGCGAGAGTGGCACGCTGACCTCTTCGGCCTTCGACGGAGGCAAGGGCGTGCAGTGGCAAGATATCTCCTGGCAAGCGGCTGCCGGGGGCAGCACCAGCGTGCGCGTGCGTACGCGCACTGCAGACCAGGCTGATCAGTTGGCGGCAGCCTCCTGGTCGGACTGGTATGCTGCCAGTGGCTCGCCCGTGACCAGCGAGGACAGGCGCTGGATTCAGTACCAGGTGGAGCTAACGAGCAGCGATCTGAGCAGCACGCCTGTCCTCTACGAGATCGGCGTCATCTATGCTGCGGGCCCGGGACACCTTCTGGGCTACACTGGCCCCACCGCTGGCGAGAGCGAGTCGCAGGTTGTCCTGTCTGCAACGCAGACTGACGATGACGACAACCCTGTGGTTGGCCGGGCGATCACGTTCCAACTGGATGGCCTGGAACCGGTCACGGGCACAACCAACGCCAGTGGCGTGGCCAGCGCGCCGCTAGACCTGATGATTGCTCCTGGGCAGTATGGCTTGACTGTCGCTTTTGCCGGCGATGAGCACTTCGGGCCTGCTTCGGTGGACGTGCCCTTTGAGGTCACGTCCCCCTGGTCGGAATGGGTCCAGGACACGGAGGCCGATTTCCAGGCAGATACGCTGACCGGCGTGGATGCAAGCACCCAACCGGGCAGTGTCTTGCTGGAAGGGACCCTGATCGGTGAGGGGGAGGAGGCTGGTCCGTTCTACCTGCCCGACCAGACCCCTCGGCAAGGGAACTGGATGCAGACCGACTGGATCGGCGGTCCGGGTCAGGCGCAGTGGGCGGACGAGACGAGGTATGACTCGGCTACGGGGATCGACGATGACGTTGCGGGCCAGGCGCGTCTGAGCGTGGTCTCTGGCGGCGACGTGCTGTTCTCCGATGACTTCGCGCGGCCGGACCCGGTGCCGTTCACGTGGATCTTGCCGGACACGGGCTCCAGCACCTGGCCGAACACTGGACAGTTCAACACCGAAGGCGGCGTGCTGAACACGGAGATGGACCCCGGCGACTACGGTTTTGCCTACACCGATACGGTGACGATCGACAACCATTCGGTTGAGGCCGACATTCGCTTCCCTGCGAGGACCAGGATCTCAGGGGGTGGCATATACGGGCGCTTGAGTCCGAGCACCGGGCAGCGCTATGCGTTCTGGATCTACCCTGAGATGTCGCCGGGGGCCTCGGCGACCGTCCGAATCATGCGGTTCAACGACTGGGGGGGATGGACGGGCCTGACCAGCGGAAGTATAGCCGGGGGGGTAGGAACCGACTGGCATCACGTCAGGTTGACGTTTGCCGGGAATCAGATTGCGGTCTACTACGATGGAGGAACCAGCCCGCTGATCAGCGCGACTGATAGCAACTACACCAGCGGTGCCGTGGGCGTGGGTTTCTGGAACTCAAGCGGTGCCGGGAGTGTGGGGCCGACCTACAACAACTTCGTGGTGCGCGATGGCGCAGATCAGATCGTGTTCAGCGATGACTTCGGCCCTGATCTGGGGGATCCTCTCTTGCCCTGGGTTGCACAGCTCGGCACGTGGACGGTGACGGATGGAACGCTGCAAGGATCGAGCTCCCCGGGGACGTACGGTTACGTCTACACGGACACGACCTGGGCCGACTACACGGTGGAGGGGCGCGTCCGGTTCCCCGATGGGGCGTTCGGTGGTGGGTTAGGCGGACGCCTGAATCCGTCCACCGGCGCGCACTACGCCGCGTGGCTCTATCCAGGCACCGACGAGCTGAAGCTGATCAAGTTCTCTGCTTGGACAACCTGGACCCCGCTCGTGGAGCTCAACGACGTGCCTCAGATCGGGACGGGTTGGCATACGCTCAAGTTGGACTTCCAGGGCAACCACATCCGTGTCTACTACGACGGCGAGTTGATGGTTGACCACGTGGACAACAGCAGTCCCTACCTGAGCGGTGGGGTGAGCACGGATCTGTACACACAGTCGGGTTTCAGCGGTCCTTATGGCATCCAGGTCGACGACGTACTCGTACGCACGCCGGCCGAGTATGGCTCCAGTGGGACGCTGCGTTCCTCGGCCTTCGATGGCGGGGAGAACGCAGAGTGGCAGACGATCACGTGGGATGCCGAGACGGGCGGCAGCACGGCCGCGCGCGTGCGAACCCGCACGGCGGATCAGTTCTCCCAGTTGGCCGGTGCCTCCTGGTCAGATTGGCACACGGGTGGCACCGCGACGGTGACCGGCGGCGACGACCGCTGGATCCAGTATGAGGCGGAGTTGACCAGCTCTGACACAGGAGTCACGCCCATTCTGCACGAGATCACAGCTACGTACATGCTCAGTGGTGCGGATGAGTGGGGCTACCGGCGCAAGATATACATCGACAACAACTCCGCTGAAGCGTTGCCGGCGGGCTACTCGATCAAGCTGGAGCTGGATACGGCGGCGCTGGTGAGCGCGGGCAAGCTGCGACTGGATGGGGACGACCTGCGGGTGGTGTGGAGCGACGGGGGCACGCTGCCGGAACTGGACCGGGTAGCGGAGACGGCGTTCAACGCTCCTGATACAGAGATCTGGTTCCAGACGCAAGACGCGATTCCGGGCCACACGCGAGACGCGAGCTACACCATCTACTACGGCAATCCATCTGCCGGCCTGCCGCCGGCGGACCCGAGCGCGGTCTGGGCTCTGTGGGACGGTTTCGATGGCACCGAGGTGGACACCGCGATCTGGGAGCAGACCGGGTCGGTCTCCCTGAGTGGTGGGGAGGCGCACCTGGCCGCCGGGGCCAACCTGTTCGGCCGGACGGCCTTCACCGATGCACTGATTGAGGTGCGGTTGCGGCTCAGTGCGCAGAACCAGGCATACTGTGCCTGGTGGGGTTGGGAGGAGATTCCGAGCGGCGCAGACAATATGCTCATCTACGAGGAGAACACGTCGGGACTTCAGGGGTGGCTGCGCATGGATGGAGGTGCGTACGAGCATACCGATCTCAGCGCGCCTGACCGGACCGACTGGCACACCTACACCATCCGTTGGTGGGATGGGAACGCCATCTGGCTGATTGACGACGTGCCGTTCATCACGCGCACGGTGGGCGTTCCGACGGCGGCTATGTATGCGAACTTGAATGCGCGAAACGTCGGCATGGACGTGGACTACGTAAAGGCCCGGCTAGACGTGGCTGTGGAGCCGACGGTGAGCCTGGCGACGTCTTGGATGGGGTTCGTGGAGGAGGGGCAAGTGCTTTCCGTTCCCTACGACACGGCCCAGTTCTCGGAGTGGAAATACCTGACGTGGGAGGCGACGACGCCGCCGTCCACGGGCGTGGGGCTCCGGCTGCGCACGGCTGCGACGGCGGAGGGCCTGAGCGCCGCCCCGTGGGTGGCGTACGGGGAGAGCGGCCTGCCCATTGGCAACGATGCGGGGCGATGGGTGCAGTACGAAGCGACGCTGACGAGCACGGACGCGTACACGAGCCCGGCATTGCACGAGGTCACGGTGTACTACACCAGCCGTCCGGCGACGCTGACCATCGGCCTGAGCCCGGACACAGTGCTGGCAGGAGAGGCGAGCACGTGCACGGCCACCGTCGATGACGGCGAGCACACGTGGGACGTGACGGGTGAGACGGACTTCAGTATCGCGGAGAGCGGCCACGGAGGCACGTGGGCCAACAACGTGTACACGAGCGCGGTGTCCGGTGAGTGGACGGTGCAGGGCGAGTACGTGGGCCTGAGCGGCACGGGGAGCTTGCACGTGGACCCGCTGGCGAAGCTGTCGGTGGTCAAGGCGAGTTCTGACGCGCTCGTGAGCGTGGGGAGCCTCCTGACGTACACCGTGACGGTGACGAACGAGGGGCCGTCGGCGGCGACAGGGGTGACGGTGACGGACGATCTGCCGGCGGAGGTGAGCCTGGTGTCGGCGACGTCCAGTGGAGGCAGTTGCAGCGGGACGGACACGGTGGCGTGTGGTCTTGGGGACCTGGCGCCGGGAGCGGACGCAAGCGCGACGCTCGTGGTCGCGGTCACGGGCGCTGGCCAGATCGCCAACACGGCGGTGGCAAGCGGGGAAGACGTGTACGGCAACCCGGTGATTGGTACGGGGTCGGTGGATGTGGATGCGGTGGCCCCGGTGCTGGCGATTGTGAAGGATGGGCCGGCGACGGCGCAACAGGGTGACACGGTAGTATACACCTTCACGGTGAGCAACGACGCCGTGAATGGAGACGGCACGGCGATCAGCGGCGTGAGCGTGAGCGACGACGTGGCGGGGGATGCGAGCTACGCCAGCGGCGACGTGGGAGACGATGGCGTGCTGGAGGTGGGCGAGACGTGGGTGTTCACGGCCAGCTACACCATCGGTGAGGGGGATCCGGATCCGCTGGTCAACACGGGGACGGCGAGTGGACAGGACCTGTGTGGCGGCGCCGTCCGCGCGACGGATGTGCACACGACGGCACTGGGTTTCGTGCCAGTGTTGGTGCTGGAGAAAGATGGACCCGCGGCGGCATTGGTGGGTGAGACGGTGGTCTACACCTTCACGGTGATCAACGACGGCGTGGCGGGGGACGGTTCACCGGTGCTAGACGTGGCAGTGAGCGACGACGTGGCCGGCGACGCGAGTTACGTGAGCGGCGACGTGGGGGACGATGACACGCTGGAGGTGGGGGAGACGTGGGTGTTCACGGCTTCGTACACGATCCAGGCGAGCGATCCGACCCCGCTGGTCAACGTCGGCACCGTCACGGGGCGCGATCGGGACGGCGCGGTGGTGAGCGCGAGCGACACGCACAGCACGGCGGTCGGGCAACCCGGGCCGACGGAGTGGACGGTGTTCATGCCGCTGGTTGTGACAAGGTACGGGGGCGCAACGTTGGCTCCAGACCTGGTCGTCGAACGCATCACGGCGACGAGCGATGGTGTCGAGGTGGTGATCAAGAACCAGGGGCCGGGCGCGGTGACGGCGGACATGCCGTTCTGGGTGGATCTGTACGTGAACCCGCACCCGTTGCCGACAGGCGCGAATCAGACGTGGGATGCGTTGTGTAGCGAGGGGATGGCCTGGGGAGTGGACGGCGCTGCGCTGCCGCTGGAGCCGGGGGAGGAGTTGGCGCTGGTGTACGGAGATGCCTACTACCGCTCGGACTACAGCAACTTCTCCGGGTCCTTCGCAGCAGGCGTGCCGATCTACGTGCAGGTGGATTCGGCCAACGCCGGTACGACTCACGGGGCGGTGCTGGAGAGCCACGAGATCGCCGGTGGAGCCTACAACAACATCAGTGGTCCCGTGTATCCCACCGGTGACGTAGGCGGGGCGGCCGTGGCGACGGAATCTCCAGGCATCGATGATGCTCCAACTGAATCGCTCCATCGCCTGCCGCCCAGGCCATAGGATCTGTAGGTAGTTCAAGGTGCCAGGTGCTTCAAGGGCCTGGCACCTATTACTCTTCGTGTGGAGGTCGATGATGTCACGGTTGTATCTTAGGAAAGCTCTTACGTTGGGGTTGGTGTGTGTACTCGTCGTGCTATTCTTTCCTCCCAGAACGACGCTAGCCTGGTATGACGAGGATTGGGTGTGTCGCAAGGGGATAACCATCGATCACACCAAGGTGGAAGCCGATCTTACGGGTTTTCCGGTGTTGGTCAGTCTCGATTCTGACGGTGACCTGGCTTCGAGCGCCCAGGACGACGGTGATGACATCCTGTTTGCCGATGCCAGTGACAACAAGCTCAGTCACGAGATTGAGTACTTCGATGGCGCCACCGGCAGGTTGATCGCCTGGGTCAATGTCCCGAGCTTGTCTTCAACCGAGGACACGACCTTCTACATGTACTTCGGGAACGATACAGCGGCCAACCAGGAGGACGTAGAGGGAACCTGGAACGGCGACTACGTGATGGTGCAGCACCTGGAGGAGAGTGCTGGAACGCATCATGATTCGACTTCAAACCACAATGACGGGACTACCGTACTGGTGACCGATCAGGACGCGACGGGCTGGGTGAACGGCGCCGACGAGTTTGATGGAACGGATGACTATATCCGGGTGCCCAACGATGCCAGTCTGCAGTTTGGTGAGGGAAGCTTCACCGCAGAAGCCTGGATATACCCGCATTCGATCCCTGATTCGGGTGGCGCGAGGGTCGTCAACAACAGGGGAACGGGCGCGGGCGGGAGCTACAGGGGGTATCAGCTCAAGATCAAGAACACGGCGGGGGGATGGTACCTCAGCGATGCGGGAATCGACGACGCGACCGGCAACTATCAGGCCTACGATGGAACAACCACCTACGGTTACAATCAATGGTATCGGGTGGTCATGGTCTATGATGCCGACAATGAGCTGGCATATTATGTCAATGGTGCTTCGGACGGTACTCTGTCGGTCGGCTCGTACGGCAGTCTGACGAACAACCTGCCAACCGCGATCGGCGGTTCCATTGCGCATCAAGGGGTCGAGGGTGCCAATAACAGGCAGTTCTTTGATGGCATCATCGATGAAGTGAGGCTATCGACGACCGCGCGGAGCGCGGGATGGGTCTTGACCAGCTACGCGAATCAGAGTGACCCAAGCACGTTCTACAGCGTGGGTGAATTGGAGCTGTCCAGCGGTCCCCCCGAGATCTCCAACCCCGTGCCCGCTGACGATGCTATGGGTGTCAGCGTTTCCCTGGCCCAACTGAGCTTCGATCTGTACGACCCCGATGGTGAACCCATGGACTACACGGTCACCACCACGCCCGACATCGGCTCCGGTTCGGCGACCGGAGTCGGCGACGGGACACACACTGTCGCGATCTCGGGGTTGGCACACGCGACGACGTACACGTGGACCATCAGCGCTACGGATGGAACGGACGTGACAAACCAGTCATACAGTTTCACAACGGAAAGGCCGCCAGGGCCATGGTGGAACAGCGATTGGTCGTACAGAAAGGTGATTCGCGTGGATCACACGAGGGTGATGGACGACCTGGCTGACTTCCCGCTTCTGATCGAGATCGATGACGGAAGCCTGGCCTCGTTCGTGAAGGATGACGCGGGCGATGTCGTGTTCACCGACTACGATGGAACGCAGCTAGACCACGAGATTGAGAGCTACACGTCTGCGACGGGAGCGCTGGTCGCATGGGTGCGCGTTCCAAGTCTTTCCTCGACAGAGGACACCCTGCTCTATATGTACTACGGAAACAGCGAGGCCGTCAGCCAGGAAAACGCGGAGGCGGTCTGGGACAGCGACTTCGTGATGGTCCAGCACCTGGATGAAACGGATGGAACGCACTATGATAGCACGAGCTACAGCAATGACGGCGTGCCGCACGGCCTAGCGTCCCAGGATGTCGCCGGAAAGATCGATGGCGCCGATGAGTTTCTCGGCAGTGGTGATCTGGTTGACGTCGGGACAGATTCCTCCATGGATGTCTTTGGACCGGGCCAAGATTTCAGCATCTCGCTGTGGGTCAACAGAGACGATGCCGAAGATGTTCAGGGCTTCTTCTCTTCGGGCTCCAGCGCGACCAACGGGATCTACTTTGGAATCGTGTGGCAGAACTTCGATGATCTGAGGTTCCTGTCTCCGGGTAACACGGCTGATATCCAATCTGCTAGCGATCCCATTGGCGACACGGATTGGCACTATGTTGGCCTGACTGCCGATCGGGACGGTGACATGGAGTTCTGGGTGGACGGTGTGGCCGTACACTCGGCCAGCATAGCGGCTTATGCGAGCGAGAATTGGAACCGGGTGGATGACACGTACAAGATCGGGACGGACCGGTCTGAGAGCGCCTCGATGGATGGGGTGCTCGACGAGGTTCGGGTCTCCAAGGTTGTCAGGAGCGCTGCTTGGATGGCGACCAGTTACAACAATCAGAGCGATCCGGGCTCGTTCTACGGCATATCCCAGGAGCCCAGCGAGACCTATCCAGCACCGACCGTGACGCTGGTTTCTCCTGCTGATGGAGCGGCCGAGGAAGTGCCGGCGACGTTTAGCTTCGTCCCTCAGTGCCAGTCTTCGGGAGGGTGTTCGCGCGCGGAGCTGTGGCTGAACGTGACAGAGACGAGCGACGGGGAGGTTGTCTACTCGGATGACACCTATGCGCCCCAGCGGGCCGTGATCAAGAATGGCAAGATGTACCAAAGTGAGGGGACAGGCCACGGCTGCCGGATCGTGGTCAGGGATTTCCCGGAGGGCAATATCCTGAAGCAGAGCCCCGTGTTTGGGGGGAGCAACCATACGAATACGTCTGTGGTCATAGAAGGGGACGTCATCTATGGCATGACCACGGACGGCAGGATGATGGCCTGGAATGAGGTGACGGAAACCGTCGTCTGGGAGATATCGGTTGGCCCAGGCGGTGGGTATTCCACAACTGCCAACTCCATGGAGGTGTACGATGGCCACATCTACGTACAGTCGGGTGATTTTGTCATTCACAAGATAGACATGCTTTCCGGCACGGAGGTGGACAGTCTGGCGCTTGAGAGCGGCGGAAGCAACCGTCTGAAGGCCCACATGCTTGTGGACTACGAAAACGACCGTCTATATGCCTTGGGAGACAGTCACTACTACGCCATTGACCTGACGACCTTCACAGAGACGTGGAGCATTCCGATCGTGGCGCACGGCGGAAGGGAGACGCGGGGAGGGCCTATACTCGTCAATGACGCCCACTCGGAGCAGTATCTCACCATATTCACGACCTTCCCGCAGGAATACACCTACGCCGTTGGTTTTGATGGTACCATCGTCTGGACCTGGACGGGTGAAACAGTGCGGGCTGTTGCTACCTACAATCCCAATACGGGACTGGTCTATGTCACGGGTGCGACGGGATACTCGGATTCTGGCGTGAATCTGCTGGTGCCGGGAAGCGTGTATGCCCTTCACGTCAACGATGGCAGTTTGGCTTGGGTGAGTCACGGCGACGGTACGGACAAGTTCGCCAGACCGATAACGGCCTCAGGCAACTACTTGATATTCAAGACGGACAACAATGCCAGCACAGACTATCTCTACGTGCTGGATGCGACCACCGGTGCAGTCCTGGCGAAGGTCAGTGCAGGTGGCAACAGGGGCTACTGGTGTTTCCCGCCCGCGTTGAGCGGGGGGTACGTTGCGGTGGGCGGCGGCTACGCCTCTCAGGGTGGCAATTCGCTGGACATCTTCCATATTGGGGATGGGGAGTTTGTGGACTACTATCCGCTTCACGCAGATGTGCACCATACCGGATATGTCCCCAATGCGTTGACCAGCCTGGGGCTGACCGAAACGTCGTGGCGGCTGGTCAAGGAGAACGACAGCCCTATCGTGGAAGGTGTGGTCAACAGCATCGAGTTTGACTTCACAGGCTATGCTGTGCCGCAAACGATGGACTGGAACATCAGACTGTCGCAGTCTGACAATCAGTCCGCCTGGGGCGTTGAGAGAGAGGTAACCCTGCTGCCGAAGTGGTATGACGATAGCTGGCTGGGTCGGAGGATGATCGTCATTGGCCACACGCAGGTGAACGATGATCTGACCGACTTCCCGGTGTTGATCGACCTTACGGATGAAGGGCTTGCCTTCCACGCGCAGGACGATGGCGACGATATCCTGTTTGCGGACCCCTTTGGGGCCAAACTCGATCACGAGATAGAGCGCTATGACGATGGGAGTGGGAGGTTGCTGGCCTGGGTCAAGGTGCCGTTCTTGTCTTCAACACAGGACACTGTGCTGTATATGTACTACGGGAATGCCGGTGCAAGCAACCAGGAAAACGTTGAGGGTGTGTGGGACAACGGCTTCGTGATGGTGCAGCACCTCGAGGAGGCATCCGGGGCGCATTTCGATTCAACGGCCTATGCAAACCACGGAACGACCGTTTTTGTAACGGACCAGAACGCGCCTGGAAAGATAGACGGGGCCGATGATTTCGACGGGACGGGCGATTATATCAGAGTGCCAGACGACGACAGCCTCCAGTTCGGCGAAGGAAGCTTCACCGCCGAGGCCTGGATCTATCCTAACTCTGTTCCGGACAGCGGTGGCGCGAGGATCGTCAACAACAGGGGAACAGGCCCGGGTGGACAATACGCTGGGTGGCAGTTCAAGATTGCGGACGCCAATACCCAATGGAGGCTCAGGGATGCCTGCATAGACGACGCTTCTGGCGACTACAAGGCCTACGACGGGGCGACTACCTACAGTTACGATCAGTGGTACCACGTGGTCATGGTGTACGAAGCCGACGACAGGCTGCAGTTCTATGTCAACGGCGGTGTTGATGGTACCGTCTCCGTGGGGGACTATGGCAGCATATCGAATGCCCTTCCAACCGCGATTGGCGGATCCATCGCTGACGGAGGCATTGAGGGGGCCGACAACAGGCAGTTCTTCGATGGGATCATCGATGAGGTGAGGCTGTCTGACGTTGCCCGAGGTGCCGCGTGGGTCGCCGCGGAGTCCAGCAACCAGGGCGACCCGGGTTCGTTTGCGATCTCGCCGGAGGCCGATCTCTCGCTGAGCAAGGAGGTGGACGACGACAGTGTGGGTGTGGGAGACGAAGTCGTGTTCACCGTCGGACTCTCCAACGGCGGGCCAGGCGCGGCGACGGGCGTCCAGGTGGAGGATGCACTGCCGGGCGAACTGAGCCTGGTCTCGGCGTCCGCGGATCTAGGGAGCTACAGCGAAGGGGTGTGGTCCATAGGGCTGCTGCCCGCCGACGCGGAGGCGACGCTGACGATCACGGCGACGGTCGAGGACTGGGGCAGCTTCACCAACACGGCGCAGGTGCGCACCGCGGATCAGTATGATCCCGACTCGACGCCCGGCAACAGCCTGGCGGGCGAGGACGACCAGGCGTCGGTGGGCCTCTCGACACCGGAAGCGGACCTATCGCTGGCCAAGGAGGTGGACGACGAGCGTCCCAACGTGGGGGATGATGTCGTGTTCACCATCGTACTCTCCAACGGCGGACCAGACACGGCGACGGGCATCGAGGTGGCGGATGCGCTGCCGGGCGAACTGGGCCTGGTTGCGGCGTCCGCGGATCGGGGAACCTACGGCGCGGGGGTGTGGTCTGTGGGGTTGTTACCCGGCGGGGAGGAAGCGACGTTGTCCATCACGGCGACGGTTGAGAACTGGGGCAGCTTCACGAACACGGCGCAGGTGCGCGCTGCCGATCAGCACGACCCGGATTCGACGCCGGGCAACAGCCTGGCGGGCGAGGACGATCAGTCGTCGGTGAGCCTCACGACGCAGCAGGCTGACCTATCGCTGAGCAAGGAGGTGGACGACGAGCGCCCGAACGTGGGTGATGATGTCGTGTTCACCGTCGTGCTCGCCAACGCTGGGCCGGACGTGGCGACGGGCGTCGAGGTGGTGGATGCACTGCCGGGCGGCCTGAGCCTGGTCTCGGCGTCCGCGGACCAGGGGAGCTATAGTGCAGGGGTATGGTCCGTAGGGCTGCTGCCTGGTGGGGCGGAGGCGACGCTGTCCGTCACCGCGACGGTTGATCAGGCAGGCAGCTTCACGAACACGGCGCAGGTGCGCACCGCCGAGCAGTATGATCCCGACTCGACGCCGGGCAACAGCCTGGCGGGTGAGGACGATCAGTCGTCGGCGAGTCTCACGACACAACAGGCGGACCTATCGCTGAGCAAGGAAGTGGACGATGATCACCTGGATGTAGGGGATGACGTCGTGTTCACCGTCGGACTCTCCAACGCCGGGCCAGACGCGGCGACGGGTGTCGAGGTGGAGGATGCGCTGCCGGTCGGGCTGAGCCTGGTTGCGGCGTCTGCGGATCGGGGAACCTACGGCGCGGGGGTGTGGTCTGTAGGGCTGCTGCCCGGCGGGGAGGAGGCGACGCTGACGATCACCGCGACGGTTGATCAGGCAGGCAGCTTCGTCAACACGGCGCAGGTGCGCGCTGCCGACCAGCACGACCCGGATTCGACGCCGGGCAACGGCGTGGCAAGTGAGGACGACCAGGCGTCGGCGAGCCTCACGACGCAGGAGGCGGACCTATCGCTGAGCAAGGAGGTGGACAACGATCAACCGAACGTGGGAGAGGAGGTCGTGTTCACCGTCGTGCTCTCCAACGCCGGGCCGGACGCGGCGACGGGTGTCGAGGTAGAGGATGCGCTGCCGGTCGGACTGAGCCTGGTCTCGGCGTCCGCAGATCTGGGGAGCTACAGCGCGGGCGTGTGGTCCGTGGTGTCGTTGGTCAGCGGGGAAGAGGCTACACTGGTCATCGCCGCGGTGGCCGAGACCTCGGGCAGCTTCACCAACACGGCTCAAGTGCGGGCCGCTGACCAGTATGACCCGGATTCGACGCCGGGCAACGGCGTGGCAAGTGAGGACGACCAGGCTGCTGCCGGCATTCGCGTCGAGCCCGCGCCTGCTCCGGAGGGCAGCACGGTCTATCTGCCCTTGGTCTCGGGTAGATCCATCCCTCTTGCTCCCGACCTGGTAGTGGATCGCGTTGTTGTCGCGTCTGACAGCGCGCCATCGGAATGGCGCCTTAGTGAAGGTGTCGGTGTGCAGGTGGTGATCAAGAACCAGGGACAGGTGGCGGTGACGGCGGACACGCCGTTCTGGGTGGACCTGTACGTGAACCCGCACCCGGTGCCGACGGGCGCAAATCAGACCTGGGATGCGTTGTGTAGCGAGGGGATGGCCTGGGGAGTGAACGGCGCTGCGCTGCCGCTGGAGCCAGGGGAGGAGTTGGCGCTGGTGCACGGAGATGCCTACTACCGCTCGGACTACAGCAGCTTCTCCGGGTCCTTCGCAGCAGGCGTGCCGATCTACGTGCAGGTGGATTCGGCCAACGCCGGTACGACTCACGGGGCGGTGCTGGAGAGCCACGAGATCGCCGGTGGAGCCTACAACAACATCAGTGGTCCCGTGTACCTGACGAGTGTTGCGGGCGGTGTGCCGGAGAGTTCTGGAGACATGGATACAGGGGGACTCGGGGACCCGGGGATCGAGGCTGATCGTTTGCCGCCTCGGCCATAGTGTTGGCGGCAGTCGCGGATACGACGCGTCCGCGGACAAGGGCCAATCCGGTCCCAGCAGTGGGGCGGCGACACAGCGGGGGGATCTGTGACGGTAATCCTCCCGCTGTGTGTCCCGGATGGGGCTGTTTCGGCTTGCAGATCGTGTTCCTTAAGGATTTATTAAACTTGTCCTATACCCGCTCGTCACCGCCGTCTTGTACCATGAGGCTGCTGATCACGTGATCGGTACACCTGTTGTGGTCAGCAAGGGGCGTTTTGCAGAGGGTGGATTCTAGCGGGAT
>CAZYSK010000061.1:187-13586 GCA_964649415.1 uncultured Anaerolineales bacterium | reverse complement strand
GGTGCGGACGCAGACGTCCGTCTCTAGATGGGGATGGTGCGGACGCAGACGTCCGTCTCTAGATGGGGATGGTGCGGACGCAGACGTCCGCCTCTAGATAGGGAAGGTGCTTGAGCGGCATCGTAGACCTGGAGGGTAGCGGTGTCGCCTGGCCAATTGGGCGGGCCTGTTCCAGCGCTGTTGTGCGCTGGCGACGTGCCCGTTTCGTGTTTTGGTTATTCATGCTCTGGGAATGTGCGATACTGAGCGGGCAAGGGTGGACGACCAGGGGGAGTCTCATGTCAAGAACGATTCGACTGGCAATTGCACTGACTCTGGGGTTGACGTTGGCCCTAGTCCTCGCACTCACGCCGTGGACGGGCGTGGCGTTCGCCGACGACCATCCGGACGGCAGTACCATTGAGTGATGAAAGCGGCATGCCGATGGGTTCTGGAGACATGGAGACAACGGCGCGTCATCGGAATGGCGCCTTTGTAGGGACGACGGAACACGGGAACCCGGGTATGCAGGCTGATCGTTTGCCGCCGCGACCATAGGAACCGGTGAGGTGTCAGTCGCCACGGAGTGCCTGGCACCTCACCGCTAGAAAGATATGGGCGGAGGCTTGTTTTAAGGAATCCGTAATCGGTTGTTCACCTATTGAGCACGACATAGGGGCATAGTAGTAAACATAAGGGCACTGGAGGTAAGAGCGATGTCAAGAGTAGTGCGATTGAGAACCAGGCGGGGCATGGCGTTGACGGCAGTCCTGACACTCATACTCGCGGTGGTGTTTGCGAATGGTGGGGGCGTCGTGTTGGCCGACATGTACACGTGGATACAGGACACTCAGGCGGATTTCCTGAGCGACACCCTGACAGATACCGATGCGGTCACTCAGCCTGGCAGCGTGCTGTTGGAGGAGTCGGGCACGCTCTCTGTTGGCGGCGTACCGGGCTGGCGGTATCGGCGCCAGGTGACGGTGGAGAACAACACCACTGGTGCATTGCCGGTTGGCTACTCGGTGAAGTTGGTCCTGGACACAGCCGGCCTCGTGGGTGGGGGCAAATTGCGCGCGGATGGCAATGACCTGCGCGTGGTGTGGGACAACGGCGGGACGCTGGTGGAGTTGGATCGCGTGGCCGAGACGGCGTTTAACGCTCCAGACACGGAGATCTGGTTCAAGACGCAGGCCTCAATTCCGGGTAGTGGGAGCGACGGTGACTACTACATATACTACGGCAATCCGTCCGCAGGCGCGCCCCCGGTGGATCGGGGCCAGGTCTACGCTTTGTGGGACGATTTCGCGGGAAGCTCGCTGGATCCACGCTGGACCAAGTCCGGTACGGTCTTCGTCAGTGATGGAAAAGCCCAGCTCGCCAGTGGTGCCTACATTATCGACACCACCGCTTTCACCTACGGTGTGCTGGAGATGAGGTTGCAGTTGGGCGCGGAAAATAATCTTGCCTGGTGGGGTTGGGAAGGCAGCCCAGCCGGTGCTTCCAACTGGGTTATCTTCCAGGAGACCTATGCGCCCTACAATTTCCTGGCTTCGACGCGCGATAACGGTCTGGAGAACTACACGTTGCTCTCTGACCCGAGTGAAGGTCTCTTGGTTCCCCACACGTATGTTGTCGACTGGGCACCGGGCCTCGCCCGTTGGTCTATCGACGGCGCACAGGTCTGGAGTACGTCTAGCAGAGTACCGGATAGCGGGATCTTCGCGCTGTTTAACGCTCGCTATGTGCCGATGCAGGTTGATTGGGTCAAGGCTCGCCTGCGGGTGGCCCAGGAGCCGTCCTTGACCCTGGGAACGGAGCAGGTGGGATACGTAGGCCAGGGGCAGGTCCTCTCTATCGCGTATGACGCGGGGTTCTTCGCTAGCTGGAAGGAACTCACCTGGGATGAGACTGTGCCTTCGGGCACAGATATCAGTCTGCGCGTCCGTACGGCGGCCACACAGACGGGGCTGGGCACAGCTTCGTGGGTAAACTACGCTCAAAGTGGTCTGCCTATGACGAACGACCCGGGCCGATGGATCCAGTATGAGGCTACGTTGAGCACCACGGATCCACTGACGACACCCGTGTTGCACAAGGTGAGCATCTCGTACGAGGACATACCGGCCACCTTGACCATTGCCCCGGATAGCTCGCCGGTTGTTGCTGGCGAGGCGGCCACCTATACGGCGAGTGTGGACGATGGCAGACAGACTTGGGATGTCACCGTCGAGACGGATTTCAGCATTGAGACCGGAGCAGGGGGATCGTGGTTGGACAACGTCTATACCAGCGAGGTGGCCGGGGACTGGACAGTGACCGGCGAGTACGCCAACCTGGCTGACACGGACACGCTGCAAGTCGTGCCTGCCGCGGACCTGTCTGTCTCCAAGACCAGTTCGACCGATGAACTGAGTGTGGGGGAGACCCTGACCTACACGGTTGTCGTCACTAACAACGGACCTTCGGCGGTCGCGGACGTGGGTTTGACGGACGTGCTTCCAGGCGACGTGACCCTTAGCTCGGCTACGCCGAGCCAGGGGAGTGGTTGCAGTGGGACAAGCACGGTCGTCTGCCCGCTGGGGACCCTGAATGACGGCGCTGCCGCCACGGTCACGATCGTAGTTGTGCCTAACAAGGCGGGGATGATTGAGAACACCGCGGAGGCTTCAGGCAGCGATACGTTTGGCAACCCGGTGAGTGGATCTGACTCGGTTCCGGTGACTGTCATTCACTCCGGTACCGAATCAGACATCGAGATCGCCAAGTTGCCGGATGTCCAAACCGTGCCCAGTGGCTCTGACGTGACGTTCACGATTGTCGTCAGCAACACGGGCAGTACGACGCTGACGGACGTGACGGTCACGGATGCCTTGCCCAAAGCTGCTGACTGCAATCGCAGTTTTGCCAGCCTGGCCCCTGGAGCCCGCACCAGCTACGAGTGCACGGTGGACGGCAATGACGTGACGGGCGATTTCATCAATCGCGCCACGGTCGTGGGCACAACGCCGCTGGAAGACAGTGTGGCAGCCACCGACACGGCGCTGGTCCACGTCGGAGGCTCGCCAGCTCCACTGGATTACTGGGTCTACCTGCCTGTTGTCTCGGTCAACTACAACGTCCCGGCACCGGGACCCTCTCCTGAGCCCACCCCTGGCCCCGATCTGGTGGTGCATCAGTTGACGGTCACCGGGGACGGGGTGCAGGTCGTCATCAAGAACCAGGGCAACGAGCCGGTGGATGTCGGCGACGTGTTCTGGGTGGATCTGTACATCGCTCCCGATCCAGTCCCGAGCAGCGTCAATCAGACTTGGGACATGCTCGGCAGCGAGGGTATGGTATGGGGCATCGCAGCGCCGGGGCTGCCGCTACAGCCAGGGGATACGCTCACACTGACCGATGGTGATGCCTACTACTGGCCGGAGTACAGCAACTTCTCCGGGTCACTGGCGGCAGGTACGCCTGTCTATGTCCAGGTGGACTCGGCCAACGTCAACACCACGTACGGTGCGGTGCTGGAGAACCACGAGATCGCAGGAGGCGACTACAACAACATCAGCGGGCCCGTGTATGCGACCAGCGCTGGCAGCGGACGGTCGGGCGCAGGCGAGGGGACCGGGACGCAAGGGGATGCAGTCGACCGCGGACGGTTGGATGGGACAAGGGTTGATCGTATGCCGCCCAGGCCTTAGGCTATGGCGTGACTCTGGACCTGACAGGAAGCAAAAGGCAGGAACGCTGGAGACCTGTCAGGTCCAGCAAGCTCCAAAGGGGTAGGGTCAGTAAGATATGGAGGCTAGGGATAAGATGAGTAAGCCAAATCGCAAGTCAAGCAACTATTTGATTGTCATCGTTAGTATTGTGTCCGTTCTCGTGGCCGTCGTGTTGCCGGCATCGGTGACGCGGGCTGCCCCGTCCTACTGGGTTGTCCGGCCCGAATCCGGGCTTTCAGATGTGCCTCCATTGCCGCCCCGGCCGACGGCTCAGCCGATACCCACGTTTCCGCCTCGGCCTACGGCAGAACCTCCGGCGCCCGCCGGGGCTGCTCAGCCGCAGCCTGGGGGCTTCATCGAGTTGCGACTCCAAGCGCCGCAAGGCTGGAGCTCCGCCAACTGGCTGGCGCTTTGGACGGTGGTCCAGCGACAGAACGACATGGGCGAGTGGCGTGACGTCGAAGAGTGGCAGGGTGCGTTCGATGAGGTCCTGGACGGTGAGGGGAGAAAGACGTGGTGGGTGGCGGAGGAGGACTTCGGCTACGGACCGTTCCGCTGGACCGTCTACGAGGACCGTGGTGGCAGTCTGCTGGCTCACAGTGAGACGTTCTATCTCCCGACTGCCGATCGCCAGACCGTGCGCGTGGACGTGGTGGTTACGGCCATCGAGACCGCGAGCAAACCGCTTCAGGCGAGTGAGGCTTCAGCGGACGTCGACCGTGCATCCGCTGCTCCGGGCGCCGCTGCCGGTGGTGCCGCTATGATCAGCGACGTGGTCGACCAGGCTGCACAGCCGGAGGGCACCTGGCGTGCTAATCGCTACACGGCCCAAACGGCGGGCACCTGGGTTGTCCAGGGCACCTACAAGGGCCAGGAGGTCCAGGTCGTGCTGAATGTGAAGCCTGGTGAGTTGAGCCGGATTCTCCTCTCTCCTGGCGAGGCAGCAGTCACCGCAGGTGGCTCGCATGGCTTCACGGCTGAGGCTTATGATGCCTACGGCAACCTGCTGGGCGATGTGACCTCAGACACCGACTTCACGATCGTCGAGAGTGGTCACGGGGGTGACTGGATAGCCAACCGATACGTCGCTCATGCTGCGGGCACGTGGACAGTGCGCGGTCAATACGAGGGGATGAGTGCCGACGTCGGTCTGGACGTGGCGGCCGGGCAGTTGGGCTACATCGCTGTGTCTCCAGGGGCGGCCACCGCCACCGCCGGCGCCGACCAGTCCTTCACCGCTGAGGCCTTCGACGTTTACGGTAACTCGCTGGGCGACGTGACCGCCGACACCTCGTTCCTCATCATTGAATGGGGACACAACGGCAGTTGGATGGATAATGCCTACAGCGCTCATACTGCAGGCACGTGGACCGTGCGGGGCAACTACGCAGGTCGGACGGCAGACGTTGGCCTGGTTGTGAATCCGGCGGCACCCAGTCTGATTGCTATGTCACCCGGCGCCGCGATCGTCACCGCTGGTGAGACGAACGACTATGCTGTCGAAGCGTTTGACGCCTTCGGCAACTCGCTGGGCGACGTGACTGCCAGCGCAGCCTTCAGAATCGTCGAGAGTGGACACAGGGGCAGTTGGACGGGCAATACCTACTTCACCCACGGTGCGGGTGTCTGGACTGTCGAGGGCTCGTATGCAGGCAGCACGGCGGATGCTGCCCTGACCGTGAGGCCGGCGGGATTGAACTACATCGTCATGTCCCCCGACAGGGTCATCGTCACGGCGGGAGAGGCGCAGGCGTTCGCCGCCGAAGCGTTCGACGCGTACGACAATCCTCTGGGTGACGTGACCGCAGTCACAGTCTTCGACATCGTCGAGAGCGGGCATAGTGGCCATTGGGGGGGCAAGTTCTACAACGCTCATACCGCAGGCGATTGGACGGTCCGTGGCAGCTACATGGGACTCACAGCCGATACTGGGCTGACCGTGCAACCGGGTGAACTGAGCTACGTTGTCATCTCGCCGGACGCGAGCACGGTTGTCGCCGGCCAAGAGCAAACGTTCCGCGCCGAGGCCTTCGATGCCTACGACAACTCCTTGGGCGACGTGACGGACGAGACGGTGTTCACGGTGCTTGCCAGCGGGCAGGGTGACTACTAGGATGCGCTGAGGCGACGCCGAACGTCAAGCGTCAAACGTCAAGCGTAAGATCGGGCCTGTCACTTCTTGGAGTGGCAGGCCCGTTTGGTTTGCATACCTGACTTAGCGCTGAAGCGGCTAGTACGAACGGTTGCTGCAAACAGTTACGGCGAACGGCGGCGTTTGGCCTTGGCGAGGGTTGCCGCTTCTGGCCGCGCCTTGTAGAAGGCGTCGAGCGGATAGCAACCCGACACCAGGCCGTTGCGCGGAGCGGTGATGCAATCGCTGAGCGTGCGGCAGATGCGCGCCCGCTGCAATGGCCTTCCCGCCAGCACGTCGGCCACCATGTCGGGGTAGGGCAGGGCCATACGTCCCAGCCCGACGAAGTCCACCATCCCGGTGCGCACGACGTGTTGGGCAACGTTGGGCAGCCATTCCTGCAGATAGGAGTAGCCTGAGCCGACGAACGCCAGATCGGGCCGGTGCTGTTTGAGGCGGGCTGTCACCTCGATCAGCCGAGCCACGCCCACGAGCGGGTCCTCGGGCGGCCCGTAGGCATCTGAGGGCGGGAACAGGGCCGGGCGCTGTATGTGGGGGTTGTAGTACGGACTGCCGGCCGAAATGCAGACCAGTTCGATGTCCAGCGAGCCCAGCAGATCGAGAAAGGCACGCGGTTCAGTCAGATCAATGCCCACGCCTGTAGCGTCGCCGCCGAAGGCATAGCGGTACGCTCCATCTCCGATGGGTACTGGCTCTCCATGCCCGTCTGGGCCGGGCTGAAGCGGATGCGTACATCCGCCTCTAGAGGGTTGGAAGGGCACGAAGTCGAAGGCGCTGAGGCGTACGCCGATCTGCAGGCCGGGCGCCTCCGCCCGAATGCCCTCCGCCACCTCTCGCAGGAAGCGTGTCCGGTTCTCGAAACTCCCGCCGTAGCGTCCCTCACGGTCCACCGCGCTGAGGAACTCGTGCCCCAGGTAGCCGTGGCAGTGTTTGACGTCGACAAAGGCGAAGCCAGCCTGTTGGGCCAGGCGGGCCGCGTGCGCGAAGTCCTGCACCAGGCGGTTGATTTCATCGTCGCTCATCACAGGCGCATCGGGCGCGATGCCGAGCTTCCGGTCGAGCAGGGGATGATGGTACAGAATCTTGGGCTGGAGGCCCCTGCCGGCGTCGGGGTGGGCGAAGCGGCCTGAATGCGTCAGTTGCAGCCCGATCAAGAGGTCGTCGCTGCGGCCAAAGTGTGCCTCGTGTGTGCGCACCAGGCCCTCCCGCAGCGCGGCCAAGTCGCCGAGCGTATCCTGACTGATCAGCAGTTGGTGCGGATTGGCGCGCCCGTCGTGGCGCACGGCCACCGCCTCTCCGCCCCAGATCAGTTTAGCGCCGCTCATACCGAAGCGTCGCCAGCGGCGCGCCGTTAGCTCGGTCGGGTGACCATCGATGGTGCCATCCCATCCTTCCATGGGCAGGATACAGAACCGGTTGCCGATGGTGCGTGAGGGCGCGGCGCCCGCGTCCCTACATTTGGGATGGTATGGTTGGGCCAGGGGAGCATCGGTGCCCGCTGTGACCTGTTCGTCGAAAGGCAGGTCCACCCCGATCTCTGCCAGGTGGTTCCGGAAGGCTGCGGGCGTCTTCAGCGATGCGACGCGGCGGATTCTAGTCGCGCGTCCGAGGGAAGGTGCAGACGTCCTTTCGCCAGGCATGCGTGCGGATGTCGCCGGCCGCAACGATCGGTCTCCGCCCTTGCTACGAACGTCGCTCGGTCGTCCGTCCGTGGGGCTGTGGTGCTTCACTGTGCTCTGGCCTCGGCGATCCACGCCAGCACGCGAGTTGTGTTCTCCTCAATGGCGGCGTAGTCACCTGCTGCCACCAGATCCTTGCGGATCAGCTTGCTGCCGATCCCCAGGCAGGCCGCACCGGCCTTGATCCAGGCCTGGATGTCCTCTTTTCTCGTCGCGTCCACCCCGCCGGTTGGCATCAGCCGCGACCAGGGCATCGGCCCTCGGACGGCCTTGATGAAAGCGGGCCCTCCGACCTGGCCGCCGGGGAAGACCTTGACGATCTCCACGCCCAGTTCCTCGGCCTCCGATATCTCGCTGACGCTGCCACAGCCGGGCAGATAGGCGATCTTGCGCCGGTTGCAGGCTTTCGCCACCTCGGGGTTGAGCACCGGACCCACGATGAAATTCGCGCCACTGGCGATGTAGAGGGCGGCCGTCGGCGCGTCCATGACCGAGCCCACCCCCAGGATGACCGAAAGATCGGCAGCCTCGAAGTGTGCGATGAGCTCGGTGAATGTGTTCCAGGCCCTGTCGCCCCGGTTGGTGAATTCCACGACACGCGCGCCGCCAGCCGCACAGGCGACCACGATCTCCTTGGCGACGGACAGGTCACCGTTGTAGAAGACCGGTACCAGTCCGATATCGACCATGGCGTTGAGAACGGTGAGACGATCGAAACGAGCCATTTTTCCCTCCTCATTCATAAGTGACAGATGTCCATGCCATTCTGCGTCAGCGGCTGACCCGCCCGGAGACGTCGCCCCCTATCAGCTTCTCCACCTCGTTCACGCTGACGAGGTTGAAGTCGCCCGGGATCGTGTGCTTGAGGCACGAAGCTGCCACGGCGAAGTTGAGCGCATCCTGGACGCCGGGGTAGCTGCGCAGGCCGTAGATCAGCCCGGCGCAGAAGCTGTCGCCGCCGCCGACCCGGTCCACGATGGGGATGATGTCGTACTTAGGCGCGGTGTAGGTCTGGCCCTGATGCCACAGGATCGCGCTCCACGTGTTGTGGCTGGCCGAAAGCGATCCCCGCAGCGTGATGCCGATGGTCTCGAGGTTGGGGAAGCGCTGCGCGAGCTGTTCACACACGTAGACGTAGGACTCGGCCTCGACCACCCCGCTGCTCACGTCGGCTTCCGGCGCGCGAATGCCGAAGACTTTGTCCGCGTCTTCCTCGTTGCCCACGGCCACGTCGCACAGGCTCAACAGTTGCGGCATCACCTCGCCCGGTGCCTGGCCCCACTTCCACAGTTTCCTGCGGTAGTTCAGGTCGCAGGAGACGGTCAGCCCCATCTCCCTGGCGGTCTGTACTGCCTCCAGGCACACCCCTGCTGCACCCTCCGAGATGGCCGGCGTGATCCCGGTCCAATGGAACCAGTCGGCATCGGCGAACGCGGTCTGCCAATCCACCATCCCCGGCTGGATTGTCGCCAGGGCCGATCCGGCCCGGTCGTAGATGACCTTGCTGCCGCGCTGGGCTGAGCCCATCTCGAGGAAGTAGATACCCAACCGGTCACCACCGCGTACGATGTGGCGGGTGCCAGTGCCATACTGGCGCAGAAAGTTGAGACAGGCGTCTCCGACGTCGTTATCCGGCAACCGGGTGACGTACTCGACCGGCAGCCCGAAATTGGCCAGCGATGCGGCCACGTTGGCCTCGCCGCCCCCGTAGATGACGTCGAAGCTTCGCGCCTGGACGAAGCGCTGGAATCCGGGCGGTGTCAGGCGCAGCATAATCTCCCCAAAGGTCACGATATTCCCCATGATGCTAACCTCCTTCAGTCATAGATCTCGCCGTCACGAAAGCGCGCCCACGCCGTCTCGAACCAGGTATCGGTCTCAGGGATGGGCCGGCGCGCGGTCCAGGCGTTCTTCACCTGTCCATCAGGTGTAATGCTCGTCTCCAGCACCATCTCTCGAAAGCGAGTGTCCTCTGCCGCGATGCGCCATGCGTCGCCCAGTTCCTCGTGGATCATAGCGCCTGCCTCGTCCAATACGACGGCCGATCCTCTGCTTCCCACGCCGCTCATCAGCGCGAAGCGGATGGCCTCGAGATACACGGCATGCGCAAAGCAGAGATGGCGATTCCGCAGCGCCTCGGCCAACCCCCGGGCGCCGGCATACGAACAGCCAGACTGTGCAAGGCGGTGCCATTGGGCCCAGGCCTCAGGCACAGCCCGGTCGAGCGCGTCTGCCGAGCGGACGTGGGCTCCTGATCGCGTCATCCGCTCCTGGAACTCCGTGCGCTCGGCCTGCCACGAGCACGGGGCGCTCGCACAGCGGTCCATCCAGGCCAAGAGGCCCTTTGTCGCTCGCTCTACGGCCTGCTCGACCGCGTTCCGTGGTACGCTCCAACTGGCGTACCGGTGGGCGATGAACTCCGCCGCCCGGAACCCAGCCACCTGCCCGGAGTTGAGGGCCGCCCCGCCGGGCCGGTAGACGCCGTGGGAGCCGTTCACCTCGCCGATGGGGAACAGGTGCTTGACGTTGAGCGATTCCCACCAGTGGTTCCCGGCGAGCCCGCCGTTGTTGTGCTGAGCACAGACGGCGATCTCCAGAGGCTCGTGCGTGATGTCAATGCCGTGTTCCGCGTATAGGTCGACTGCGCCGGGGTTCATCTTGCGCAGGCGCGCGATTGGCGTGGCCAGCAGGGCCTCGGACCTGGTCAGGTGTTGTAGTGCCTCCGCGCTCAGGTCGTCGAAGCTGAAGCCCGCGGGGTTGCCGCGGAAATCGAGAAACACCCGCCGCCCCTTGGTCACGGTCTCGACGTAGACCAGGACGTCGATCAGCGAGGATCCGCCGATCACCCTGCGGGAGTCAAAGGGCCATTGGTAGCCCTTGAGGAACACGAGCGAGTTCATCTCGCCCGGCGTGTCGAAATACCCCCTCAGGAATTCCTGTTCTTCGCTCACGCCGTCGGGGGCGGTGCTGATGAAGCGGGGGATCACCTGCATGTACGTCCCCGACACGTTCCAGCGAAACCGAACGGAGGCCAGACCGTACTGCGACGCGGGCAGGGCCTGGGCCTTGGCCCCTGCCATCAGGGCCAGTCCGATCGCGCCGGTGTGTCCCTCGGGATAGACGCTGGCCTGGTACAGCCCACCAGGGCCGCCCACGGCGAAGATCACGTTCTCCGCCCCATAGGCCTCCAGCGTGCCGTCCGCCTGGACCGCGATGGCACCGGCGCAGCGTGTCTCACCGCTGGTCTCGACGGTCAGGAGCTGCACCACGTTTCGACGCTCGCGCACGTCGATGCCGAGCTGCCGCACCTGGCGGATCAGGGCGCGGCACATCTCCCGCGACGTGTACGGGCCGATGGACGTCGCCCGCTGGCGGGGGTCGTGATCGGTCTTGTAGCCCACGAACTGGCCATAGGCGTCCCGTGGAAACGGCAGACCGGCGTTAACCAGGTTGATGAACGCCCGGCCTGAAAGGCTCGCCTCTACTAGCGCGAGGTCGCCGTGCATACTGCCCCCGGAGAAGTACGCCTCGGCCATGGCCCTGGGCGAATCCGCCTCGTCCCCGCACATCGAGAGCTTGTAGTACGTCTGCTTGTCGCTCCCGGTGTTGATCGACGTGCCCATGTGCAATCCCTCGGTCACGATCAGTATGTCCTCGATGCCGTTGGCGCGCCATCGGAATGGCGCCTTTGTGGAGATGTTGGCGCGCCATCGGAATGGCGCCTTTGTGAAGATGTTGGCGCGCAACTGCACGGCCGCGTTCAGCCCGGCCGCGCCGCTGCCGATGATGAGCGTGTGCACCCACGTGACGGGCAATGGGTTGTTCAGCGCATCCTCTGCCATACCGGCCTCTCGGGGCAACGCAAGACCCCAGACGCAAGATCTTGCGTCTCTACAGTCTCTGCACCGTCATTCCGCCATCCACCGTGATCACTTGCCCGGTGGAGTAGGCGATATCTCCGCGCACCATCATGCGCGCGACCCGGCCGACGTCCTCGGGTAGACCCCAGCGGGCCTGGATCATCAGACCTTCGCTGATCAGTCTGTCGTACTTCGCCTGGACGGGCCTGGTCATGTCGGTCCGGATCACGCCAGGACGGATCTCGTACACGGGGATGTCGTACTCGCCGAGCCGTGCGGCCCACAGTCTGGTGGCCATGCTGACGCCAGCCTTGGAAATGCAGTACTCACCCCGGCTGGGAGAGGCGACGGTGGCCGAGATTGAAGAGATGTTGATGATGCGGCCTTCAAACCCCTGGTCTTCTCTGTATTGCTCGATCATCCAGTTGGCCACGGCCTGGGTGAGGAAATACGGTCCCTGCAGGTTGATCTTCATCACCCGCTCGAAGCTCTCTTCCGTCGCTTCCAGGATGTCGGCGCGCATGCTTGGAGCGACGCCGGCGTTGTTGACCAGCACGTTGAGGCGGCCAAAGTGTCGCCTGATCTCGGCCAGCAAGCGTCTGCGTGCCTCGGGATCGGCGACGTCGGCCTGGCAATACAGCACGCTCGCTCCCGGCGCTCGCAATTCGTCCAGCGCGGTGCGAACGCTTGCCTCGTCACGGATGCCGCACACCGCGATGTCGCAACCCTCGGAGGCGAGGCACCTGGCGATTCCCAGTCCGATACCTCTTCCCCCACCGGTGATTAGTGCCACCTTCCGTCTCACGGTAGTTGCCTCCTGAGCCAATAGACCAGGTTCCTCATTCCTCACGCCTCGGGCCTCAAGCCTCATTCCTCAAGCCTCATTCCTCAAGCCTCATTGGGCGCTGTCAGCCCGCATTCGTCTCCCACGTCGCAGATCTGGGCGTAGGTCCTCCGGAGCATGGGTACGCCGTGTCGCATGCATTCCCGTTCGTGCTCCAGTTCCTTCTGCCCGGCGTAATACACCCGTTCTGCGCCCTCCGCGGGCGGACAGTGGCGGAGGTTTTCCAGCATGCGGTCCATGTCACGACGGAACTCCTGCGGGTCGCGAAACGTGTCTATCTTGATTGCGCCGAAGAAGTGGCTCACCCGGCCCGAGGACGTGGCGGTGTCGGCGACGTCTGCTCCAAAGGGCGCGCCGCACAGCACTGCACACAGTATGTCAACCATCACGGCCAGCCCGTACCCCTTGTGGCCACCGAGAGCCTCTCCCATGCCGCCCAGGGGCAGGACGCCGCCGCCCACACGGTGGAACATGTCGTCGAGCGTGGTATGGGGGTCTCTTGCCGGCTGTCCAGTCTTGTCAACTGCCCACCCCACAGGGAGTTCCTTGCCCAGGCGTTCGTACACCTCGATCTTCCCGCGCGTCACGACGCTGGTGGACATATCGAGCACGAAGGCCACTTCCTGGTCTGCGGGCGCTGCGAAGGCGAGCGGATTGGTGCCGAACATCACCTGTCGCCCGAAGGTGGGCACGCCCAAGGCGGCGGTGTTTGTCATCGCGATGCCTAGCATATCGTGGGCCAGCGCCAGGGAGGCGTAGTAGCCTGCGATGCCGAAATGGTTCGAGTCCCGCACGCAGCCGAAGGCACAGCCGTTGGACGTGGCTTTGCCGATCACGGTCTCCATGGCACGCACGCTGACGGGAGCCCCCATCGCGCCGTGTGCGTCTAGCACGATGGACGAGGGCGTTTCGACGACGATCTCGACTTGCGCATCGGGAAGCACGACACCCGTGCGCAGCCCGTTCACGTATCGGGGCAGGCGTGCGACGCCGTGGGACGGAATGCCGCGCGCGTCAGCCGCCACCAACACGGCGGCTGCGGTCCGTGCATGGTCCTCAGAGAGGCCGAGGTGTTGAAAGACGCGCTGGCAGAAGGCTTCGAGCGATTTACGTCGTATCCGAACGATTCCCGTCTCTTCCATCGACGAATACCCCCTCTTGCGTGCAGGCGC
>CAZYSK010000061.1:0-87 GCA_964649415.1 uncultured Anaerolineales bacterium | reverse complement strand
CATCGGAATGGCGCCTTTGTAAGGATGTTGGTGCGCCATCGGAATGGCGCCTTTGTAAGGATGTTGGTGCGCCATCGGAATGGCGCC
>CAZYSK010000060.1:0-35613 GCA_964649415.1 uncultured Anaerolineales bacterium | reverse complement strand
ATCGTGTATTTCTCCCATCCGTGGTAGTCCCCCTACTGCACCACGGCCATCTTGGCCGCCCCCCCTTCCCCATCGTGTATTTCCCCCATCCGTGGTAGTCCCCTCTCACCCCGCTTGACCCAGCGTCTCGACCTTCTCCTCAGTGAGATCGAAGCAGATGTCCAAGCCCGCCAACTCATCCACCAGCCTGTCGAACAGCGGCCCGACCACAACCTGCTCCGGCGTCCGCACGCCGGTGACCTGCAGATCCCCGCGCCCGATCATGCGAGCGACGATTGCACCGGTGAAGGCCGTCGTGCGGGCCATCGAGGTGAAGCCATGCACCTCGTCCGTGCGATCCACCATCTCGACCCGATAGCGACACGGACGCCCGGCCTTCTCGCCCACGGCCTCGACGCGCAAGAGCGTGATGTCCCGCTCGCCCTCCTCGAGCCGTACGCGGGGATAGAGCAGCGCGTCAAGCAGCGCTTTGGGCGACACACGGAGACCAGGCGCACCGACGGACGCACGATCAATCCCCGCAACGCCCGCGTCCACCGCTATCGGCTCCTGGCTCAACAGTCCCATCTCCTTGAGCACCGTCACCTTGGCGGCGTAGCCGGGCCAGCGCACTGTCTTCTGCGTCCCGACCCGCAGGCCCTTCAGGGCGGGCAGTTCCATCAGCCAGGGCAGGAAGCCCTCGTGCCAGGCCTCGCACTCGCCCACGCCGGGGAAGACGAGCGACTCCACGCCGGAGTAACGGGGCACCGGTTGGAGCTGTCCGTCCCTGACGACGAGAGCATCGCTTTCGTATAGCGGCAAGTGCCACCCACCGAAGACGATCTTGTATCCCAACGGAGGAGCTGGTTTCTCCGGAATGCCGCCACAGCGGATGTGCAGTTCGTCGACGCGGTCGAGTTTGCCGGCCAGGAAACGGGCCATGATCTCGGTGAGGCCCGGCTCCAAGCCGCATCCCAGGATGATGCAGACCCCACCGGACGCCGCCTGGCGCGCGAGGCCCGGCAAGTCACTGCGATCGAGCAGGGCGAGGTCCACGAAGGGCCTGCCAGCTTCCAAGGCCGCGCGCATCGCCAGGACGCTCACCGAGCCGGGCAGCGCGCCGACGGCGACGTCGAAGCTGGACAGCAGCCGCGCCGTTGCCGCCTGGTCGCTCAGGTCGAGCTGAGTGGTGGACACCTTGCCGGCGCCCGTCAGTCCCGCCAGTTTCCCCATAGAGCGATCCAATTGCCCCTGCTCCCGATCGCAGATGACGACCTGCGACACGTCGGGATCAGACATCGCGTTGAAGGCCGCCGCCGGGCCCATGAGACCACCGCCCAGAACTAAGACTTTCATGCTCAGACTCCTTTGCACGTTGAGTTAACCACGTTCTCGCGCCAACGACACGGCAACACTATGGACACATCACAGCGCGCCGGCCTATTGCCAGGCAGGCAGATCACGCCAGACCCAGTTCGATCCTCTCTCTCAGAGTCAACAGGTCAATCGCAACCGTGGGGATAGCCCGCACGTTCTCGGGTAGAAAGGTGAGGTGAACCATCTGACGCACCCCATCCAGGCAGAATATCCAGTGAGCGATATCCACTTCACCCGGGTGGCTGCCCAACGCGTGCACCTCACCATCCAAGAACGCCATATACCGTCCCCGGAAGAACGATCTCGCCCTCTCCACATCGGACGTAGGAATCGTGCTGATAATCAGGATCATATTGTGCAGACGACGGCTCTGCCAATGATGATCGCCATCCGACAACGATTCCCGCATGCTGTCCAAGGTGGTGGCCTGGGTATACGTCAAGACGTCAGACCGCAACAGACTCCGCCAAAGAGGTATCGTGATCGCCAGCCGTGGGTCGTCTCCGTGCCCACTGACCAGCCGCGCCAGGTGCCGCTTGAGCAAAGCCTGGACGCCTGGAGCCATCATCAATTTCGCTACGTAGACTCTCGTGCCTACGGCATCCTGCACAAGCCTGTACTCAGCGTGTTCTGGGAGTGCTTTCAGCCGTCGCTCCCCCCTGAGCCTGAACAGCAGAGACTGGGCCATCTTCTCAATATCGTTTGGCCAGGGAGATACCGGTATGCCGATCAGTTCCGCGCCGTCCTCGAGGGCATCGGGACTCGTACGCTCAAGGAGTCCGGCCATGTATGCTTCGTCAGGGGGAATCGGGCCCTCTCGGAAGACAACAACCTGAACGACCGGTTCTGGGTGCCTGGCCATCTGTCTCGGCAAGCGCCCCGTGGGATAGGCCGCTTTGAGGTTGGGGCCGCCACAATTCGGACAGCGATATATGCGCAGCGCGTGCAGTCTGTCCTCATTCTGGCTTGCCCCGTCCAGGCACTTGCGACACGCCACATATCCGCAGTCATAGCATTGATAGCCGGGGAGAATCTCTGACGTCGTGTAGTTCAGTCCCAGCAGCCCCTCATGCAGGCAATAGACCGACACCCACTCTGTCGTCTTGCACTGGCTGCACGCCGTGAAGATCGAATCCAAACGCCTGTCATTCAGATATGCAGCAGTCAGTGGTTCCTGAGCCCGCAACTGATTTGAGCGGTTGTCGCCAACGACGGTGATGGCCAGACGCAACGCGTGTTCGTTGTTGGGATCCAGGTCCAGGACGTTGAATACCTCGTCCAGCGCACTGCGATACCGCCCCTGGTTCTCAAGCCGGAATACGATCTCCTGCAGACCCCCGACGGCCGGAAACGATGGAGTCGGTCGAAATGGACCATCAGTCACGTTGAAGGCATCTGGGGGATAAACGTACCCCCCGCTGGAAAAGGGCTTCTTGCGGGGCTTGTTCAACATATCGATCCTCCGCTCGCTTCTCTCGTGCGTGCTCCAACAATAGCGACAGGTCAGTGCGCCAACAGCCGGCGCGCCTCGTCCAGCGACGGATCCAACTCGACGGCCCGCTGCAGAAACCGGCGTGCGCTTTCCGGCTGGCCATTGGCCAGCAACGCCTGCGCAGCGTCCAGCCACAACTGCCCTGCATTGGGCTGTTGCTGAAGCAGGCGATTGAACAGAGAGAGGGACTCACTGTAGCGCCCAATCCTGTACAGAGCCAGTGCCCTATCGTGCAGGGTGGCGTCAACACCGGGCGCTGCACCCACGCGATCAGAGGCACGTAGTCTGAACTCTCGCTCAAGCGCGCTGCGCAGCATTGTGAAGTCGCTGAAACGGTACTCTAGATGGGACAGACACCCACTGATGATGCTGTCCGGTGCGATCTGGCCATCGTGCACAGCCAGTTCCCTATGCCCATCCCGGGCATAGAAGTCAGACAGTTGCTTGAAGCGCGTGGCCGGGTCTTGGCTCAGTCGAAATGGGAAGGGCAAGCGGCCCGCCAGCATTTCGTAGAAGATGAGGCCAAAGGAATAGATGTCAGAACGGGTGTCCTCCACACCCCCTGCGAACTGCTCTGGCGACGCATACTGCCAGGTCCCCCCGCCCACCCGGGGGTATACGCCTTGAGCCACACGCACGTGATGTGCCAGGCCAAAGTCAGTCACCTTCAGAACGTCCCCCTCTGCGATCAAGAGGTTCTCCGGCTTGAGATCCAGATGCGCTATCTCGCCTTTCAGGTTGGCGAATTCCATGCCCACAGACAACTGGTAGGCGAATTCGATGGCCCTGCTCCCGCCCAAAGGACCCGCCAATCGATCACGCAGACTCGTTTCCGTGCTGACATACTCCAGGAAGAGATAGGGTCGCCCGGCGATCAGTTCGACGAAGTGCGCGGTGACGATGTTGGGATGCGACTCCAGATTGATCCAGACGTCCACCTCTGCCTTGAACCGCTCCAAAATCGTCGCGGAACCCGCAAGTTCGGGCCTGTACGTCTTGGCAGCGTACTTCCGGTTGGTCTCCAGATCCACGACGAAGAATACGACGCTTAAGCCGCCCTGCTTGATACCAAAGACCTTGTATCGGTCCAGCAGGCACTGTCCCAGGCGTGGCAGTCCCTGATATGCCGTCGAGCGCGATGACGCGTCGTCAGCCAGATCTTGACGTTGAGTCGGCACATACGCATCGTTCATGCCCGGCTGGCCTCTGTCTCCTTGTAGTCCGCATCCTCGTCAATCAGGTCAAACTCGACCACGAAAGTCGTATTGCCCAGGGTCAGGCGATCCTGAGACCGCAGTTGGATCTCCTCCCTTATCCCCGCTTCAAGCAAGAACTCCTCGCCCCGGCGGCATACGATGGAGGGGTTTGTCCTGCTCAAATGGCGGTAGAAGTATGCCCCCAGCATCAGTATGATCTGCCCATGCTCCCACGAAACGCTCGGATCGGATACGCGCACCATGTTCCTGGGGCCGCGACCCATGGTGATCAAGGGAGAATTGCTCTCAAGCAGCGCGCGTCGTCCTGCCGCCCCTGCTCGCTTCAGCCGGATACGGCTCTCAGTCCGCTTTCCCGGCTCACTGGACGCGCGCTGATCCTGTTCCGAGGCGAAGAAGACGGTATCCGCGTCCCTGTGCCGCGCCAGCAACTTCGGCGTGTTCTGTTCGCCGAGTCCCTCTATGTCTACTTGAGCGCATCCCAGGTCAAACGCTGTCTTGACACTTCTACCATATCCCAAAGCCTGGTAGAACGAGGAGACGAAACTGATCGCCGCCAGATCGGACATCGCCCGCGACATTCCGATAACGCACTCGACGTGCGCTGCGATGGCTTGCGCCTGCTGCTCAGAATAGCACGCATTGAGCACAACGCAGCGTATATCGTCCCTCAATGTGGCGAACAGGCTGCCCAGAGCCCTGACCGAAACGGGGCAGCCGTCGCCCCAAGCATCCTCCAGGATGATCTCGCTCGACTTGCTGCCGTGGCCGCTGAAATGCACGATGTGTGGCCTGTGGCGCAGAAGGCATTCCTGAATATCTGTAACGCGGACGGCCCAATGCTGCCTGATGTCAAATGCGTCTCGGAACGCGGCGCGACGCAGCCCTTCGTCGATGGCCCGGATTTCCTCATCCAGCTTCAGAGACGTGGTATCCCGAGGATTAGCTGCAAGAAACAGGATTCTGGTCATGCGGGCAACCTCGCCTAGGTGTATCTGAACAACGCCGTCACTCCTGGGTGCACTGCACTGTATTGTACTCGATTTGCAGTCCAGGACAAAACGCTGGACGCAACTGCGGAATCTGAGCCGCGAGGCGCTTGTCAGTGAACCCAAGTTCGTGTATAGTTACCTGCTCTCATCTATCCGCAGTTCCAGCAAACCCACAGGCTGATGTGCCGGTTTACCGATTTGCTGATTTGCCGCTTCGCTCCAATCTGCATCAACTCTCGGAGGGAGAATGGACATCTCTGTGTTCCCAGACGGAGCCGAAATGGGACAGGCTGCGGCAGCGAAAGCCGCCGAGCTTCTCAAAGACGCGATCACCCGCAAAGGGCAGGCCACGTTCGTCGCTGCCACGGGCGCATCGCAGTTTGACTTCCTCGAGGCCCTGACGTCTGCGCCCGGCGTGGACTGGGCCAGCACGACCATGTTTCACCTGGACGAATACGTCGGCCTGCCGGAGGATCATCCGGCCAGTTTCCGTCGCTACCTCAAGGAACGCCTGATCGGACGCGTGCATCCAGGCACCGTGCACCTGATCCAGGGTGACGCGCCCGACCCCGTGGCCGAATGCAGGCGCATCAACCGCCTGATCGCCGCCCATCCGGTTGACGTGGCATTCGTAGGCATTGGCGAGAACGGCCATCTGGCCTTCAACGACCCGCCGGCCGACTTCGAGGCGGAGGATCCCACCATCATCGTCGAGCTGGACGAGGCCTGCCGCCGCCAACAACTGGGCGAAGGCTGGTTCAACTCGTTGGATGACGTGCCTCGCCGCGCCATATCCATGTCCGTGAAGCAGATTATGAAGGCCCGCGCCATCGTGTGCACGGTGCCCGAGCGCCGCAAAGCCCAGGCCGTACGCGACTGCTTCACCGGAGACGTCACGCCCTTACATCCAGCGTCCATTCTGCGCCAACACGAACAAGCCTACGTCTTTCTCGACACCGACGCCGCGTCGTTGCTGGAATAACGAGCACCGAGAAGGCGACCCCGATGATGCGCCTTCCACGCAACACGCATCACGCAACACGTATGATGGAGAACAACTAACTCACGATCATCCCTACACAGAGGCGCAATTCTGATGATACATTACTACCTGGGATTCGACACCGGCGCGACGAAGAGTCACGCCCTCGTCGCCGATGAGTCCGGCCGCGCACTCGGCCTCGGAGAAGGGGGAGCGGGCAACCCTATGGACATCGGCTACGACAGCCTCGCCGCGTTGCTCCGCACCATCACCCAGGAAGCACTGAGCGCCGCAGGTATCAGCGAAAGCCAGATCGCGGGCGCCGGATTCGGCATCGCAGGATACGACTGGCCGTCGCAACGGATGCCCATCCTGCAGGCCATCGATACGCTGGGCCTCCGCGCACCGGTGGAGATCGTGAACGACGCCATCGTCGGCCTGCTGGCCGGGGCGGCCGAGGGCTGGGGGATCGCCATCGTAGCCGGCACGAGTTGCAACGCATGGGGCTGGGACCAGGAGCGGCACATGGGGCGCATGACGGGCTTCTCCTGGCTGGGCGAGGCAGCAGGTGCCCACGAATTGATCCACAAAGCCCTCCAGGCCGTCGCCCACGAGTGGACACGCCGTGGCCCGCCCACCCGGCTCACCCAGGCGTTTGTCGACCTGACCGGCAGTCACGGCGTTGAAGACCTGCTGGAGGGATTGACGCTAGACCGGATCAGGCTGGGCGCGGAGGCCGCTCCGCTCGTGTTCCAGGTCGCTGCCGATGGCGATCCCGTCGCCCACGAACTGATACTGTGGGCCGGGCGCGAGTTGGGCGACATGGCATGCGGCGTGATCCGCCAGCTTGGATTCGATCGCACTGGACCGATCCAGGCCCTCGAATTCGACGTCGTGCTGGCGGGCAGCTTCTTCAACGGCAGCCCACTGCTGGCCGAGGCTATACGGGACACCATCCACCCGGTTGCACCGGGCGCTCGCCTCGTGAGGCTGCACGTCCCGCCCGTCGTCGGCGGCGTGCTGCTGGGCATGGAACAGGCAGGCGCGCAGCCCTCGGCTGTGCGTGAGACGCTTATCGAATCTACGGATGAACTGCTCAGGCTGAGAAACGAGCGCGTGGCACGGCCCACGACGCGACGTCAGGCCGCCTGAAGCCGGCCGAACAACCGCAGGTACTCAGTCAGGTGCCTGGTCGAAAGGAAGTTCTGGCGCACGTGCTCCCGCGCCGCCGCCCCCATGCGTGCCGCCTCGTCCGGGTGCTGTAGCAGATAGAGCGTCTTTTCGGCGCATTCTGCGACCGAATCCACCAGGAAGCCGGTTTCTCCATCCAGCACCTGTAGCGGGATGCCTCCCGCGTTGCCCCCCACCACCGGCTTCTCCTTCCACAGCCCCTCGGTCACCACCATGCCGAACCCCTCGCGGGTCGACTTCTGGACGACCACGTCGCTGACCGCCTGGAAAGCCCCCACCTCCAGCGCGCCTACCCCGTGGAAATTGTGCAGGATGTACACGTCGTCATCCTCTCCGGCGTGGCGGATGGTCTTGTCGAGATAGTACCAGCCCTCGGGATCATCCGACGCCATGGAACCGACCAGCGCCAACTGCACCTCGGGCATCTGTGCCTTGACGATGCGGTAGGCGTCGATCACGCCCAGGGGGTCCTTCCACGGATCGAAGCGGCTGACCTGTGTGACGACTGGCCGCTCCACGTCTATGCCGAAGCGAGCCACGATCTCGCGCGCCTTCTCAAGCTCGATAGGGGCATTCTTCGGCGACAGGGGGTCAATCGTCGGCGTGATGGTCGCCAGATGTTGCAGGGACACCCCCGGACCGACGTACTGCTCCATGGTGAAGATGCCGGCCTCGTACTCGGAGATGAAGGGGGCGAAGAAGTCCCAGTAGGCCGGGTTGGGATGTGAGGTGTCAATGTGGCAGCGCCAGGCCCAGTGGCCGGAGACGCCCCCCCCCGTCCTGGCCTTGTAGTAAGCGAGCAGCCCGGCGGGCTGCGGGTCGTGGACGACGACGAAATCGTACTCGCCCTCAAAGTCGTCCGCGTTCATGCGGTTGTAGCGCTGCCAGATGGCCTTCATGTCGTCGGTGAAGGGGATGTCCATTCCCTGCAAACCGTTGTGACAGGACTTGGTGGCGTTGAAGAACTCATCCGCCCCCTCGATGACCTGCCACTCGGCGTCGAGCCCCGCGTCGCGCATCAGCGGGACGAGCGTGACGAGTATCTCGGCCACGCCGCCGCCGAAGGCGGTGGCGTTGATGTGCACCACGCGCGCTCCCTGCAGTGGCTTCGCCAGTTCCTGGATCTCCGCCATGACATCCTCACCGACGATGGGCGCGTAGTCAGCGAGTTGCTTGCTTTCGACCTCAACCCGTTGTAACATAATAAGATTCTCCTTTCTCCTGCGGACGCAGCCGACCGCAGACGGTCGGAGTCAGTGTCCGCAACGTTCACCTAGGCATTCAGAACAAAATCGAGCAATTCGTCCAGTTCGCACGTGGCCAGCCCAATGACGTGATCGCCGCCGCCGTAGTAGACGTAGACCACGCCGTCCACCACGACGTTCGCGCAAGAGAAGACCACGTTGGACACATCCCCGCGCAGTTCCCAGAGTTCCTGCGGCCAGAAGATCGGCTGCTCTGACCGACGTAGCACCCGGCTGGGTTCCTCCAAGTCCAGCAGACAGACGCCGAAGCGATAGACGTGATTGTCGTCATAGCCGTGGTAGAGCATCAACCAGCCGTGCTCTGTCTCAATAGGCACGCCGTTTGCGCCCACAGACGCACAGTCCCACCAGCTTTCCTCGCGCGGTCCGAAGACAGGCACCATATCGGACTCTTGCCAGGCAAGCAGGTCGTCGCTGTACGCCAGCCAGACCTGGGGCCAGCGACGGTGCAGCGCGGCGTAGCGCCCGTCAGCCGACTCTCCCGAGGCGGATGCCGCCGAGGCCGACCGCTGACGGTCGGGCTGCGGTCGGTGCATCCGCTTGAGACGGCGTGGAAACAGCACGTGATCCTTGTTGTCCTCGCCCCGGACAATGGGGCCCAACCGTTCCCACGTGATCAGGTTGTCGCTGCGCGCGACCATGGGCAGGACACCGCCGCCTGCGTGCGTCGCTTCGCCCGCCCCGTGGAACTCACGCCCGTAGGCCGTATAGGTCATGTAGAACACACCGTCCATCTCGACCACGCGCGGATCTTCGACGCCCCGGGAATCCGTGCCGTCCACCGGCTCCAACACAGGCCGCCGCAGGCGATTCCAGCGTACGCCATCCTCGCTGACCGCGTAACCGATGCGGCTGATCCAGTCCAGGCCCTGAGCACGGTAGAACATGTGGAAGAGGCCATTGTGGTAGAGGACCCCAGGATTGAACACATTGTAGCACTCCCAGTCCGAACCCGGATCGGGGAGCAGAACAGGATTGACAGCGTGACGCCTGAGTAGGGGCGCGGTTTCCGCGCCCAGTTGGGATTTGGGACTTGGGGTTTGAGGTTTGAGCGTTGTCATTCTTCTCCGTCCATTTGTAGGGGCGTGGTCTCCACGCCCGGGAGGTCCGCCGGAGCGCCGTTCTTCGCCTGCGGTGTCTGCTCCAGACAGCGCAGCGGCCTCAGATGAGACGTCCCCGCGTCGGCATCGACCGCGATGCCGAGATAGTGCGCTGGATCGAGCGTGACGCCCGGCCCCAACTCGGCGGGGAACTCACCGCCCTGACCTGCCCGCACCACCGCGAAGCGCACGTGCATCCACATCGTGCGCATCGGCTGGCCACTCCACGTGCCCTGGTAGCCAAGCAGCTCCCCCGCGCTCACAGGGACGCCGACGCTACCCGGTGGAAAGTCCTGAACGACCAACGACTCACCGCCGCTGGTGCCTGCCATATGCGCGTAGACCGACCACACGCTCTCCCCAGTGTGCAGCGGGTCGTCGTGGCGGATCGCCACGCTGTCCGTCCACTCAGGGAGACGCGTCAGCAGGCCATCGGCCACGGCGTAGACCGGCACGCTGTCCACGTTGCCACGGCCAAAGAAATCCAGGCCGCCGCCGCTCCACTGCACGCCAAGCGCGCTATCGGTGGGCAGCAACCAGGGCGCGCCCGGACAAGCGCGCGGTGCTTTGCTACTAGTGCCGCCGCCCACCGGACGATACACGACCGTATGGGCCAGGGAGTTGCTCGGAGCGTAGTTGTGCTGCACGGCTGTCAGCATCTCGGACGTCCAGCGCTCCCGGTAGACCGCATACTCGGGGAAGTAGTGAATCAGGATGAGGGGAAATTCCCTGTCACGGATGGCGTCAACCAGAGGCGTCTGGTCCCACAGACCCGCGCGCGCCAACTGTGTGACCTCGAAGGGCTGGACGACCAAAGCCCGCCCCTGCAGCGTGAGCAGCCCCATGTACTCGTCGGCCAGGACGGGGCCTTCGGCATCGGCCACGATCCCATCCAGCTCGCGTATCTCCTCCCGGAACTCCAACCGCTCGGCCAACCTTCCGCCGTACTCAGTCACCGTGATGCGCATCAATTGCACCACCTGCGACGCCAACAGGACAAGCAGGACGATGCGCAGCCAGGGACGCTCACGGCTGCGGGCGACGAGCGCACCCGCTGCCAGGCTGAGGGTGGCAGACAACTCCAGGAAATAGTTGACGTTCGAACCGATCTTGCCAATCGTCAAGCCGGAGAGCGCCGCACCGACCAGGTACGGCGCTAGCAACGGCCATAGACCTTGCCTCCCCGGAGCGATGAAGAGGGACCCCGCACCGAGGAGTAGCAGGATCGGGGCCGTAACGCATAGCTGGCGCAGGTTCCACTGCAGGCGCTCAATACCGAATTCGTTCACGTTGGCCACCACGACGTGGAAGAAAAAACCACCCCGAGTCACTGTGTTCAGGATCAGCAGAAGAGCCACGGCCAGGCCGCCGACCAACGCCGCCAGGCCAAGCGCCCGTCGCCAGTCGCGCACCAGGAGCCAGACGAAGGCAGCCAGTGGCGCGGCCAGCGCGTACGACTGGCGAGTGTAGATGGCTGCCAGCAGCAACAATCCGGCGCTAATCATGCTCCAGCGTGCGCTGGGCCACCTGACCAGAAAGTACAGGCCGACCAGGCTGCAGGCCAAAGCGAGCAAATCTATGCGCAGCAGAGAGGACCAATGGACTACGTAGGGAACGGCCAGAAACAACAGACCGCTGATCGCGGCCGCTAGGCGATCACGCGTATGCGTGTGTATAATCAGCGCCAGGGCCGCCCCAGACGCCAGGGCGCACGTGGTCGAGATGGCGCGTCCTGCCCAGAAGTTGGGACCAAACAGCCCGACGAAGGGCGTCAGCGTCAGGACGTACAGCGGCGGGTAGTTGGAAATGGTATAGGGAGGCGACGATATGTCCCGGCGGTAGACGCCGCGGATGAACTGCATCCGTTGGACAGACTGCATCTGTTGCCCGGCAACCATGCGCATTGCTTGATCCACGAGTGGTGCCTCACCGTAGTCCAGGGGATAGGGATACGCGACAGACAGCACCTGATGCGCACAGAAGCCCAGCGCCGCCACAGCTAGGAGCAGCAATAGCGCGACGCTTGCCCCAGCTTCCACATGTGGTTCGATCGCGGAGAACAAGCGTTTCATCATCGTTCGTAGCGGGGGCGCGGAAACCGCTCCCCACACACGATCGGGTCTAGCGGCGGGCAGGAAAGACCCGCGCCTTCTTCTCCTCTGGACTTGCCTGCTTCCTCTCCGGAGGCCTTCGTGTCCACTGGGTGGTCTTCGTCCACTCGTGTCCGCAGTGGCAGCACTTGAAGTGATCCTCGCAGGTCTCCTCCAGCACCTGGGTCGGACTCACGTCCTGGCGGAACAGGCCGATGCGCGTCCTCCACTCCGTGCGAGCTCTCAGGTCCGTGACCGTACTCTCCACTAGCTCCCCTGCCCCGGATTTGCCGCATTCAGGGCATTTCGTCGCCCGCTTGCCCAACCACACCAACCACACGTAGGAAGACCCGACCGCCACCAGCAGCAGCGCGCCAAAGGAAACACAGATCAACAAAGAAGGATACAGAACCTCAGCCCACCACATGTATGGCCCCCTCACGGCATGCCAGCAGCCCCACGTGCGGCACGCTCAATGTCCGCGGACGCAGCCGACCGCAGACGGTCGGGGTCAATGTCCGCGGACGCACCATCAATGTCCGCGGACGCGTGATCAATGTCCGCATCATAGGAACGACGCCAGGGCAAAGATAGCCACCTCAAAAGCTATCGTCCGGCTGAATAGCTTCCACGATTGAGGTTCGTTGAAATGCTTGAGGTGATACTCGCCACACCCGATCGCCACGGCGATACCCGCGATGCCCATGATCACCAAAGCTGCTACGCCCACCGCCTGGGCTCCCCTGATCTCGCGGTCGTAGAACCCGTAGGTGATGGCAAAATGGCTATAGATCTTGATGACAATCGCCCGAACGGTCAGGATCTCCAGGAAACTGACCACGCTCGTAGCCACCCACATAGCTATGGCGAGCGCGACCAGCTTGGTATCCGGCTTAATCGGCATACCTTGTTCATCAAACATCTGCAACAACCTCCCACTACTCGCAGCGCATCGGCAGCCAATCTGGCTCGCCCATGACCTGGCTTCGGACGGTCCCCAGATAAGGGGACGGGTCGAGGGCAAACTCGATCACCTCATCTTCTGCGGAGGATTCATCTTCACCCGGCAACAGCTTCACGTCCTCCGGTGAGAACTCATCCTCAGGCGCAAGCCCCACGATCTCGGCGGGGAAGGAGCCATCCGGCTCAGCCGGCACCACGGCGAATTGCACGTGCGCCCAGATCGGGCTCCCCTGTATCCCACTCCACGTCCCCTGATAGCCGAGTAACTGCCCCGCCTGGACAGGAACGCCCTCGCTCCCCGGTGGGAAGTCCGAGACGATGAAAGACTCGCCTGCCGTGCCACTGGCCATATCCCCATAGAACGACCACACCTTCTCGCCGGGTCGCACTGGATCGTCGTGCTGAATCGCCACTCCAGTGTCCCAGTCCGGCCGGCGCAGCAACAGACCATCGGCCACAGCATAGACCGGCACGGTGCCCTCAAGGCCCTCACCCATGATGCCTAGTTGATAGGTCTGCCACCACATCCCCATATCGCCCCGGGTGGGTAGCCGCCACGGGGCTCCCGAGCAGGCATCGAGGCCGGGTGGACCGCTCTCCGCATCGCGCGGACGAAAGACGACCGTCGAAGCCAGTGAGTCGGTGGCCACGTAGTTTTCGACTATGGCCGACAGCATCTCGGGCGTCCAGCGCTCCTTGTACACCGGCCAGTCCATGAAATGATGGATCAGGATGAGCGGGAACTCTCGATTGCGGATACCGGCGAGCAGGTCGGCCTGATCCCAAAGCCCGGCGTTGGCCAACTGCGTGACCTCGAAGGGCTGGATATAGAGCAGCCGGTCCTGGAGCGTCAAGAGCCCCATGAACTCGTCGGCCAGCACCGGTCCGTCCGCCGTCTGGACGATCCACTCCAGATCCTCGAGTTCCTTTCCAGGATAGAGTCGCCACTTCACGGATTCGACCGGGCCTTCCAGGGTGGCCCTCATCAGTTGCCCAACCTGCAGCACCAACAAGAGAAGCATCAGGATACGCAACCAGGGTCGCTGGCGGGTCCACGCCAGCACCACCCCCGCCGCCAGTGCGAGAGCCGCGGAAAGCTCCAGCAAGTAGTTGACGTTGGAGCCGATCTTGCCGATGGTCGCCGCCGAGAGACAACTGCCGACCAGGTATGGGATGAGAAGCGACCAGGTCTTCACCCGTCCAGGTGTGATGAACAGCGACACACTGCCGATGATGAGCAAGAGGTAGGCCGTCTGCCACAGATCGCGCAAATGCCACTGGAGTCGCTCCATGCCGAACTCGTTGATGTTGGCGGTGACGACGTTATAGAAGAAGCCACCTCCGGTGACGAGGTTCAAGACGAGGAAGAGACCCAGACCGAGGCCACCGACCAGCCCTGCCAGCTTGAGGGCCTGCCGCCAGTCCTGCACCAGGAGCCAGACGAAAGCCGCCAGCGGCGCGGCCAGGCCGTATGACTGGCGCGTATAGGCCGCTGCGACCAACAGCAGCGATGCGCCGATCAGCCCAAGCAGTCTTCTAGAGGCGGACCTCCGCGCCTGCCAGGTCACAGGCCAGCGGGCCACCACGTACAGCCCGGCCGTGCTGAGCGCCAGGGCCAGCATATCCACGCGCGCAAGTACAGACCACCCCACCACGTACGGGATGGACAGAAAGACCAGGCCGGTGACGATAGCCGCCAGGCGGTCCTGCGAGTGGGTGTAGACGATCAGCGCCAGGAACGCCGCCGAGGCCAGGGTGGACGCCACCGAGATAAGTCGCCCCGCCCAGAAATTGGGCCCGAAAAGCTTGACGAAGGGAGCCATCGACAGTGGATAAAGCGGCGGGTAGTTAGAGATGGTGTAGGGTGGCGACAAGAGACTGGACCTGTAGATGCCCTGACCGGAGGCGAGACGCACCGCCTGGTCAACCAGGGGCGATTCACCGTAGTCCAGCGGATAGCGGTGGAGAAGCGCCATAGCCATATGCAGAACGAAAATGACCATCGCCACGGACAGGAACACCTGCAGAATGATGCCCGCTCCATCCTCCAAGAAGGCCACGATGAGCCTGCCCCGTTTTTCCTTTGCTTGTTGCTCCATCATTCCCGCTCCTTTCAAGAACGCCACGCCGCGTTGCCCGTTCGTTGTAAGCGCGGATACCGACCGCTTCCGACCATCTGCAGTCTCAGAGACCCCAAGAGGCGTGGATTGTTCCGATTCGTTGGAAAGCCCTTAAGGTCCAAGGAACCGCAGGTATACCGGAGTGCCGTTCGAGAAACCCAGGCTTTGCCTGCGACGGTACTCGCCCAAAACCTGGTTTCGACGTCCATTATAGCCTCTCTCAGCCCTCAGCGCAAAGCCCGACCAGGGATGCTTCAATGAGACTCACCCACGTGTCTGCGCGCCTTGAGCAGCCAAAATCGCGCGATGCAAAGGGACGTTCTCGAGATAGCTGCGGTAGAATTGGCTATCGGATGGGATGAGAGCGTGTTTGCGCATCATCTCGTCATAGGCGCGTTGCAGGTAATCAGCCGCCTCGGTGTGACGGCCATCTGCTTCCAGGGCCAGGCTGTGGCGGAAGAGGATCTCCTCGCTGACGCACTCGATTATCTGCACGAAGCCTAGCGCCCGATAGAGATCCAGCGCCGTCTGAGACGATTCCACGGCCAGGCGAATATGCGCCTTTTGTTGTGCTTCGTCAGCGCTGCACCTGGCCAGTCCCAGGTGTGCCACTGCAGACTCGTGGGCGACGGCTATCTCGTATTGCGGGGTGAGCAGCGGGTTGCCATCCACCAACTGGCGAGCCTGTGCAGCGAGATCCAACGCCAGCTTCAGATTGTCCTCGCCGCCCATCGCGTTGTACAGGATGGCCGACACGAGACGGAGGCCGGCGCGGGCATGGGGGAAAACAGCCTGCTCATCTATCTGGCGCATGCGCTCGAGGGCCTCCAGCGCACCAATCCCGTTCTGGCCGCCCCGTTCCGATGGCGCACCTTCCGCTGTCCGAAGGCGCCATTCCGATGGCGCACCTTCCGCTGTCCGAAGGCGCCATTCCGATGGCGCACCTTCATACCTGCCCAGCACGGCCCCGATCTGGACCACGCGCAGCAGAACGAACATCTCGGCCGGCGTGTTTTCCAAGATCCGTCTGGCTTCCTCCAGCAAGGCCAATCCCCCTTCGTAATCGCCCAGGTAGAGGCTCTGAGTCTGACCGCACAGGACCAGGGCCGTGCCCTCCCCCTCCTGGTAGCCGATGGCGCGGCTGATTTCCAGGCGCTTCTGATGGTATTCGGTTAGCAAGCGGTAATAGTCGCCCCTGCGCTCAGCCTCCAGGCCAAACTGATCCAGCAGATGCACCTCGGCGATTTTGTCGTCCAGTGTCTGGCAGATAGACAGCGCGGCCTCCAGATACGCCTTACCGCGTTCCGGCTGGTCAGTCCAGCTATAGAGAGTGCCCAGATTGATGAGTATGTGGGCCTCGTAGCGCCGGTCCTCCAGTTGTCGGGCCAACTCGAGGGCGCGTTCCCCGGCATCTTGCCACCTCGGGTCGTCCAGGAAGACACGCTGATTGGCCAGAGCGAACAGGGCCTGCATCTCACGACGTTGGTCCCCCACCTGGCGGGACAATGCCAAGGCTTCCTCAGCCATTGAGATGCCTGTATCGATCCGCCCCCTGCTCTGCCAGTGCGTCATCATGCCAAACTGCTGCAGCAACGCGTCAATTCGCCATCCCGGGTCGTCACCCAACTGTCCCGCCAGTTCAAGCAGAGCCTGGGCGTCAGCGCGCTCCGACTCCATTCGGCCCATCAAGCGGAGCAGCGTGCTCCGTCCACTAAGCACCTCAAACCGCTGGGCACGGATGGCATACAGCCGATCTTCGTCCGAGGCCTGGCTCTCGATCAACTCTCTAGAGGCGGGCGTCCGCGCCCGCTCCGTCAACTCTCTAGAGGCGGGCGTCCGCGCCCGCTCCGTCTCATCCAGCAACTCCAGCGCACGGGTGTAATGCTCCACGGCCTCGGCGTTGGCATAGATCCCCTGGGCCCGCTCGGCGGCTTGAAGCGTGTAGAACAACTCCTTCCCGGGCTTGCCAGCCCCGCGATAGTGGTATGCCAACGGGCCAGCGTACTGGGGCCAGATCTCGGGCGACAGGAGGTCTTCAAGGTACCCGGCCACCTCGAGATGATAGGCGACCCGCTGGGAGCTGAGCAGGCTGTCGTAAACCACACCGCGGATCAAGGCGGAATTGAAAGCATATTCCATTCCCAGCTCGGGCACCCGCCCGCGCTCGTGAATCAGGCCCGTACGTTGCAATGCCGTCAGATGCTCTCGCAGTCCCTCCGCTGGAGGCGGAGGGAGAGTCTTTCCGCCAGCACGGCGCGGACGTTGACCCCGACCGTCTGCGGTCGGCTGCGTCCGTCCGTCCAGAGGTGGCGAGATTGCATCGGAGGCCAAGGCGCGAAGCACGTTCCACCAGAACACCGTCCCGATCACAGCAGCCATCTGAAGCACATGCCGTTCCTCAGGAGACAGGCGATCCACACGCGCCAGCAGGAGGCTTTGCAGCGTATCCGGCACGTCGAGCGTAGTCACCGCCCGCGTCGCGCGCCACCCGGCCGTCTCGGCATCCCACACCAGCACCCCCTGTTCGATCAGGGAATGAACGAGTTCCTTGATGTAATACGGGTTGCCCTCTGACCTGGCGAGAACGATCTGCCGCGTCTCCTCCGGCAGCGCATCAGGGCCGATCAAGTGATCAATGAACTCGCCTCCCTGGGACTCAGTCAGCGGAGGGAGCGCCAGGGTAGTCACCCGGTGAGGATACGCTGTCTCAACGCGATGAAGGAATTCCCAGACAGGCGAGGTGCGGTCTGGACGAGAGACGATCAACCAGAGCAGCGCTTCGTGATCACACAGAGGCAGGCAATACTCCAATAAGCCCAGCGAGGTGGTATCGGCCCACTGGGCATCGGAAAAGGACAAAACCAGTGGTCCACGCTTCGCCATCGCCTCCACCCAGCTCCGCAGCGTGAAGAAGAAGCGCTGGCGCAATCCTTCGGCATCCAGGTGTTTGACGCGCTCGGCATAGGCGTCCTCCAGCGGCAATGAGAGAAATGTCGCCAGGTAGGGATAGTGCTCGTCCACGGACGCAGTGGGCGTCGTGCCAGCAACATGCTGGCGGTCCGTTGGTCCAGACGTACCATCATTATCCGCCGAATCACCCCACAGCAGTCGAGCCTGACGGTACAGCCGATCGCTGGCCTCCGCCGGGGACTCCGCCTCCCCGACGTCGAGCCAGTGGTAGAGGATGCTGCGCCACACAGAGTAGGGCCATGATTGGCTATAGGAGCGGCACCGACCGCGCAACCACGTCAAAGCAGCCGGCGGCGATCTACCCCCGGTGTGGGCTTCGGCCAACAGCGCGCCACGGCGAATGAAGTGCTGGCGCACGGTAGTCACCAGGAAGGACTTACCCATGCCCCTGTCTCCCGTCACCATGGCGATCCCACCCCGGCCATCGTACAGGTCCTTGACACAGCGCTTGAGTGCCTCGAAGGCAGCGACGCGCCCGATCAAGACCGTGGGCAACTCACGGGCTTGCAGGCGTTGCGCACGCTCAGCGTCGGCCAGCGGGGCGAGCGGACGATAGATGGCCACCGGCTGGCCCACACCCTTGACCGTGATAGTGCCCAGCGGTTGCCACTCGAACCGCGACTGCACCAGGCGATACGTGTTCTCACTGACCAGGACAGTGCCCGGCTCGGCGGCTGTCTCCATTCGCGCGGCAAGGGCAAGCCCGGCCCCCATGGCCGTGTCTTCGCTGTACTTGCGGCTGTCCCCCACGCTCCCGACGATCACTTCCCCCGTGTTCACGCCGACGCGCAGCAACAGGTCAATACCGTCCTGCTCAGCCAGTGCGGCAGCGTATGGGGTGAGCGCCCGCTGCATGGCCAACCCGGCCAACACGGCGTTTTCCGGGTCGTCCTCGTGGGCCGAAGTCGCACCAAACAGCGCCACCAGGCCATCGCCTCGAAACTGGTCCACTCTGCCTCCAAAGCGATAGACCTCAGACTCCAGGATATGGAGGACACGGTTCATGATCTCGACCCAGGATTCGGTGCCGATCCGCTCCAGGAGATCTGTTGAGCCGCTCACATCGGCCAAGACGACAGTGACCAAGCGCCGTTCGCCGTCCAGTTGCACGGGTGGTACGGGCGCGGATACCGCGCTTGGCCGGGTGGATACTTCGGCCTCCGCAGGCGCAGGCGGCTGCGGCGATGGCGTCAACACCGGCTGCCTGGCCAGCCGCTCGCCACACTGGCCACAGAAACGGAACCCGGAGGGATTGACGAAGCCACAGGCAGGGCACACCGTCGCCAGAAGCGTGCCACACATCCCGCAATATGCCATTTCGGGTGGGCTTTCAAAGCCGCAATTCGGGCATCTCATCGCAGAGTGGTCGTGGTGGGCGCGCGGAAACCGCGCCCCTACAGCCCCCAACAGGCGACCACAGAGATCGCCACTACGGAGGCGTGTTCCCTCAGACGAATGGGCCGCCGGATACTGGAAATCGCCCCCATCGTAGGGGCCGGCCTTGTGCCTGCCCCCGCCAGGCGGGCCTTGTCCTACAACACGTCCAGCGCCCGGCGAAAGCGCTTGGCCAGCTCCTGCAGGATCGCGACGGCCATATCCACGTCTTCCTTCAGTATGGCCAGGAAGTCCCAGCGGGTGAGGGCCAGACACTCAGTGTCTTCGGTGGCGACGACCGAGGCTGTGCGCAATCCACCATCGAGCAGGGCGAGCTCGCCGAAGAAATCTGTCGGACCAACGGTGTTTACCACGACCCTTTCACCATCGGCGCGCTCGCGCACCACATCTGCCCCACCCGACACGAGTAAGAACAAGCCTTCACCCCCCGTGCCCTGGGTCACGATAGCCTCACCGGCCACGTAGGTACGTGCATATAGCTTCTCGCCCAATCGCTCCAATTGGCGTCTCTCAAGGCCTCGAAACAGGGGTACCCTGCTCAAGAAAGCCGTGGTCTGTTTGCCATCTGTCATTCTCTCCTCCTGTCCAGGCGGGCGCGGTTACCGCGCCCCTATGTTCGCAGCACCATCTCTCTAGCGGGCGCTACCTTTCACTTGATATAGTCCAGATAGCGGCTCTGGCGCTCCAGGATGGTGTCCAGCGCCTGTTCGGCCGCCCCGACGCTGTGAACGACCGGGTCCACAAGAAGGGCTTGCAAGACAATCTCGCGCGATCCGGTCAACACCGCCTCTGTCGTCAGCTCGTGGACGGCGACCTGGTTAGCCAGCAGGCCCGCAAAGCCCGTCGGCAGCGCTCCCAACTGGACACCGTGCACGCCGTCTGCGTCGACAATGGCCGGCACCTCGACAATCATGTCCTCCGGCAGGTTGGTGATCAGCCCATCGTTGGGTAGGTTCACGGCCAGTTCCTCATGATGTGAATCCATGAGAATCCCCTCCATGATCGGAACCACCCGCCAGTACTCCTCCTCAGGCGTGCCCTCGATTCTCGAATCCGGAACCTGCTCCAAGCACCACGCCTTGTATGTGGCGTAGAAGTCCAAGATCCCCTTGTGATCAACCACCTCGTGCGCCCATTGGATATACTCGCCAAAGTGACTGTCCGTCGTTATGGGCAGGTAGCCAAAGCGCTTCAGTATCTCCATGAACAAGCCCCGCTCCGGCCAGCCCTCGAAGTACGCGGGTGCCTTCTCGCGGACATCCAGATACGCGTCCGCACCTGTGTCCTTGTACGTGATCTCAAGAAGCACGCTGAAGTGATTCAGCCCGCCCGCGCTGAAGCGCAGGTTCGCCAGGGGAGTATCCAGCATACGGGGCAGGTGCATCGGCAGCGAGGCGACCTCGTGGCACAGGCCGATCAGCTTCAGGTCGGGATACTTCGTGTTTACCGTGTGACAGATGCGACTCATCGGATTGCTGAAGTTGATCACGTACGCATCCGGACAGATACGGCCAATATCCTCGCAGATGTCCAAGATGGGCGGGATAATGCGCAGCGAGTGGAACAGCCCGCCCGGGCCGCCGTTTTCTCCATAGACCTGGCGAATGCCGTACTGCAGGGGAATCTGCCAGTCTTGCTCCCACAGTTCATAACGATCTCCGACCTCGATGGAGATGATACAGAACGTCGCGCCCTGCAGCGCCTGCTCGCGCGAGGTGGTGGCGACGAGTTCGAAAGGCAACTTGCGTTCCTGGATCACCCTTCGCGCGATTCCTTCCACCTTGCCTAGGCTTTGAGGGTTAATATCGTGCAGGACGATGGTACTGCCCGCCAATGCCTTGCTGTTGAAGATATCGCCCAGCGTCCCGAGTCCGAACATAGCGCTGCCAGCACCTATCAAGACAATCCTATTCTCCATTGTGAGATCCTCCTATGTAATGTGGTTTTGGTTTATGCGCCGGCTGCCAACTGCTCCCGACTGCCCGCAGAGGGGAACAGTGGTCGGCAAACAACAGCGACTTCAGCCATTCGCAGCGATGGCAAATCAACTGAAGTCGCCACAATCACTCGTATGCCGCTTGCGCGGTGTCAGAGCAGGAGCGGACGCAGACATCCGCCTCCAGAAGCAGAGAGGAGCGGACGCGGACGTCCGCCTCTAGAAGCGGGCAGGAGCGGACACAGACGTCCGTCTCTAGAAGCATAGGGGCGGGTGATTGCTCTACCGCTCTTACACCCCCCTCAGTTGCAACTCCTCGGCCCGATGGCAGGCGACGAAATGATCCGGCTCGAGTTCCCGCCACTCCGGTTCCTCTTTGCTGCAGATGTCCACGGCGTAGTTGCACCGTGGATGGAAATAGCAGCCCGGCGGCGGATTCGACGGATCCGCTACGTCACCCGGCATCACGATGCGCTCCGACGCATACATCGGGTCGGGCTTGGGCACCGCGGACATCAACGCCTCGGTGTACGGATGTAACGGGTTGTTGTACAGTACATCCGACCCGGCCATTTCCGCGATCTTGCCCACGTACATCACTGCCACGCGGTCGGAGATGTGTTGCACTACGCTCAAGTCGTGGGCCACGAAGACGTAGGCCAGGTCGAAGTCCGCCTGCAGGTCCTGGAGCAGGTTCAGCGTCTGCGCCTGGATGGACACGTCCAGCGCCGAGACAGGCTCGTCGCAGAAGATCAGGCGCGGATTGAGGGCCAGGGCGCGGGCAATGCCAATGCGTTGCCGTTGGCCGCCCGAGAACTCGTGGGGGTAGCGGCGCATGTGTTCCGGCCGCAAGCCCACGCGCTCGAGGAGCCGGGTGACTGTCTCCTCGACCTCAGGCCCCGAGCCCATGCCGTGGATCTCCATCGGCTCCGAGATGATGTCGAACACGCTCATCCTGGGATTCAGGGAGCCTACCGGATCCTGGAAGATCATGGCGATCTCCTGGCGAATCAGCTTCATCTGATCCCTATCCATCTCGCGCAGGTCCACCACCTGCTCAGTGCCATCCGAGGAGAACTTCGCAGTCTTGAAGCGGATATCTCCAGAGGTAGGCTCATACAGGCGGATGATGGAGCGGCTAGCCGTGGTCTTGCCACAGCCACTCTCGCCCACCAGCCCCAGCGTTTCGCCCCCACGAACATAGAAGCTGATATTGTCCACCGCCTTGACGTACCCCACAACCTTGCGGAATAGACCGCGATGGATGGGAAAGTATTTCCGTAGCCCTTTGACCTCCAGTATGACGTTGTCGTCGAGCCGCGACTGGCCCGCTGTTTCTACGTGTTCTTGCATCTCCCTCACACCTCCTCGTACAGCAGACAACGTGCCCAGTGGTCCTCTCCCTCTACCTGCGTCCACGACGGCGTGATCCTATCGCACTTCCCCGGCATATAGTCCGGACAGCGCGGATGGAAAACGCACCCCGACGGCAGGTTGAACGGGTCAGGCACCATGCCCTCGATAGAAGCCAGCCGCTCCCGGCTCTTCGTGCCCACATGGGGGATGGACTTGAGCAAGGCGCGCGTGTATGGATGCTTGGGTTCGTAGAATAGCTCAACGGCGCTGGCCTTCTCCACGACCTTGCCCATATACATCACGACCATGTCCTGGGCCATCTCGGCAACGACCCCCAGGTTGTGGGTGATGAACATGATGGCCATGTCAACCGTCTCCTGTAGCTCGCGCATGATGTCCAGAATCTGTGCTTCGATGGACACGTCGAGCGCCGTCGTCGGCTCGTCGGCGATCAACATCCTTGGTTGACAGGAGAGCGCAATGGCGATCATAACGCGCTGCCGCTGTCCACCGCTCAACTGGTGCGGGTAGCTGTCCACGCGCTCATTCGGTTTGGGTATCCCCACCCGCCGCAGCATGTCTATGGCGATTTCACGGGCCTCGTCCTTGGAGACTTGCCGGTGTGCCTGGACGGCCTCCTCTACCTGGGTGCCGACCTTGCGGAGGGGCGTGAGCCGGTGCAGACTGACCGCCTCGAAGATATGGCTGCCAGCGGTGTATACAGGGGTGAGGGAGCTCATCGGCTCCTGAAAGATCATGGCGATCTCGCCGCCACGGATCTGCCGGATGACATCGCCATCGGGATTCAGGTCGTTGACCCGGATCACGTCGGTCACCTCGGCCCCGTTCGACTGGACTTTGCGGTGGTAGAAGATCTCCCCCCCTGTGACCTTGCCGGGCTTGGGTACCATGCGCAGGATGGCCCGGGCGGTCACCGACTTGCCGCAGCCACTCTCGCCGATCACTCCCAGCGTCCGGCCTACCCTGATATTGAAGGTAGCGCCATCCACGGCTTTGACGATGCCATCCCGCACGTCGAACTGGACCTTGAGATCCTTGACCTCTAGCAGTATGTCGTTCTTTTCGCTTGTTTCGCTCATCACGTAACCCTCCTACTTGCCGCTATAGGGGTCAATGGCGTCCCGCAGTCCGTCGCCCAGCAAGTTGAAGCCGAGGAGGGATATGAGGATGAACGGGACGGGGAAGAGAAGCCAGGGATGGAAGCGTATGTCCCGCACGTTGCTGACCTCGTTCATCAGTACCCCCCAGCTCGTGAGCGGGGGACGCAAGCCCAGCCCCAGGAAACCGAGAAAGGCCTCGGACTGGATCATCTGAGGGATCATCGTCGTGGCGACGACGATGATGTGGCTCATGGTGTTGGGAATCAGGTGCCGGAATAAGAGCCTCCGGTCGCTGGCCCCAAAGCTCTGGGCGGCCAGCACGAACTCCCGCTCGCGGAGGGAAAGCACGAGCCCCCGTACCTGCCGGGCCAGATTCCCCCAATAAACGAACGCCAGGATGATCGTGAGCCCGAAGTATATCAAGATCGGGTTCCAGGTATCGGGGATGATGGCCGCCAGCGCCATGAGGATGGGCTCACGGGGGAAGGCCTGCAGGAACTCGGTCACGCGCATGATGAGCATGTCCACCCCGCCACCGTAGTACCCCGACATCGCGCCCAGCGTGGCCCCGAAAATCAGGGTGAGCGCCTGGCCTGCCAGGCCAAGCACCAGGGAGAGGCGAGCGCCGAAGATGATGCGCGAGAGGACATCGCGTCCCAATCCGTCAGTGCCGAAGACGTAGATGTGCGCCTCCGGGTCGTTGGGATCGGTGCCAAAGAGGTGGATGTCCATCGGGATCACACCCAACAGCTTGTAGGGTACGCCGCGCACGAAGAAGTGGATAGGATAGCGCCTGCTCTTGTCAGGCACGAAGGTGCGCTTGAACAGTTCCTGATCGATCTCTTCTGTCAAGCCGTACACGAAGGGCCGCAGGTGGAACCTGCCCTCATCGTCCATGAAGTGAGGGAACTGAGGTCGCGCCTCCACGTAGTCCGACTCCTGATTGACGAGATAGGGGCTGAAGAACTCGGCGAAAGCCACGCCGATGAAGTAGGACAAGACGACGATGGCCGCACCGACCAGAGCCGCCTTGCTCCTCTTGAATCGCCACCACACTAGGGACCAGTAGCTCTGACTCAGTTGCTGCTGCTCCTCGGGGGACTCTGCGGACGTTGATTCCGACCGTCTACGGTCGGCTGCGTCCGAGGTTTCAGGTGTTCTATCTGTGTCCATAGTCTCTACCTCCATTGGCAGCCTACTCAAGCCGGATGCGCGGATCGAGCCACGCCAGGCCAATATCGGCCAGCAGGTTTCCAAGCAGCGTTAGTATGACCAGGAAGGTCAGGCAGGTGCCTGCCATGTAACTGTCCTGCACCGTGAGCGCCTGGATGAAAACCGGGCCGATGGTCGGTAGATTGAGGATATAGGCCAGCAACATGTTGCGATTGATGATCCCAGGTATGTGTTCTGACCCGAAGATGACCACCAGCGGGTTGATGGCAATGCGCACGGCGTGTTTCCAGATCACGCTGCGGTTCTTTAGCCCGCGGGCGCGGGCTGCCTCGACAAAGGGCTGCCCCAGCGTGTCCAACAGGTTAGCCCTCATGATACGGATCAGGCCCGCGGATCCGGTTATGCTCGAGATCAGGGCGGGTATCCACAGATGCTTGAGCAGATCCCACACCCTCGCCAGGCTCCAAGGGGCGTCTCGGAACTCGCGGGAGAACAGACCGGTGATGTCCGCATCCAGGACCACGACGGCAAAGAACAAGATAAGGAGGGCCAGGAGGAAATTGGGCATCCCCATACCAATGAAGGCAACGGCGGTCATAATCTGATCCCCCAGGGAGTATTGATTCACCGCCGAATAGACCCCTATAGGGATAGCCACAATCCACATCACGGCCGTAGCGAACAAAGCCACGACGAGCGTCATCTGCAAGCGCTCGCCGAGAATGTCCTTCACGGGGCGTTCAAACTGAAAAGACTCGCCGAAATCCCCTGTCACAAACTTGCTGGCCCACATCCAGTAGCGCGTGAGGAGCGGCTTGTCCAGACCGTACTTAACCCGATACTCCTCGATGCGCGTTTCGGCGCTCCTGTCGCCTCGCTCTGACAGTTCCGCCAGCTTCTGATCCATGTAGTCGCCTGGGGGCAGGTCTATGATGAGGAAACTGACGAAGGAGACAAGCACGAGCATGATCGCGGCGTAGCCAAGCCGACGGACAAGGTAGGTGATCATATCGAACCTCCTGTGGCCATATAGTGTGGCGGGCGGGAGAGACCCGCCCGCCACGCGTGGCTAAAGCACGCTATTGCTCGATCCAGTACTGCGACGGATTCGTGTTGCCAGGGCTGCCGGGGGCCCAGGGGCCCAGGATGCCGAACTCAGGCACGTTGTGGACGTTGTTCTTGACGACCACTGGCATGGGCTGGTCGCCCGCAGCGCCGAGTGTGAAGGGCCCTTCCTCCATGTGGATCTTGATGGCCTCCCACACGATCTCGTGCCGCCCCTCGACGGTGGGCTCAGCCATGCCCTTGTCGTAGAGGGCTTGAAGCTTGGCGGCCGGGCTGTCAGGCTCCGGCTCCCACCCTTCCGCACCGCCGGTCTGGCGCCACTTGCCCTCCATCGGCCAGGAGCGCGACCCCTCCCCACCACCGCGCAGCGGGAAGATCCAGTCCGGGTATGTCCAGATGTCCACCTCAGAGGCGTGGCACCCACGCAGCATGAAGGTGCTCTCTTTCTCCCGCAGGCTGGACTCGGGCGTGCCGGACACCATGTTCAGAGGCGCGACGTCCACGCCAACGGCGATCAAGTTCTCCTTGAGGGTCTCCGAGGCCGGGGTGTCGATCTCATCCCTGGCCCACCCGGTCATGTCGATGACCAACTGGAAGGGCTTGCCGCTGGGCAGGTCGCGCCACCCATCGCCGTCCTGGTCGGTGAAGTTGGCCGCCTCGAAGTATTCCATGGCCTTGTCAGGATCGTATTCCGTGTCGGCCTGCTGCCATGCCTTGAACACCTCCAGGCCCTCGGGGCTGGCGAAGTGCCAGGACTGGGGGCTGATGGTGGCCTGCTGCGGCGTGCCGATGCCACCCCAGGCGACGTCGATGATGCGCTCCCGATCCATCGCGACCGACATACCCTTGCGGAAGTTGGAGTCCCTCAGCAAGTCGCGGATCTCCTCATCCGGGACGTAGTCTTGGTTGATGATCCAACCGGGCCAGGCACCCGCGCCGTTCATCCAGCCCGGCTGCAGGTGATAGTCGCCGGCCTCGGCCTGCTCGGTCAGGAAGGGGATATCGAGCGGGTTGTTGGAGCCACGGAAGTCGATGTCGTACTTGCCCTGTCCCAACTGGAGGATCCGCGTCTCCCGATCCGTCACGATATCGTCCTCGACGTAGTCGATGTACGGCAGCTGGTTGCCCTCGGGGTCCACTTTCCAGTAGTAGGGGTTGCGCTCGAAGGTGATCCGCTCGCCGGGGATCACGTCGGAGCAGCACCATGCGAAGACACACGGATAACCCGGCGTCTCCCAGTACTTGTCGGCCAGCTCGAGGTCGTCGTAGGAGGCATCGGAGTTGTAGGTGGGGTGGAACTCTTTAAGGTAGTGGGCGGGCTTGAGAATGTTCATGCCCTCCCAGAAGCCCTGCGCCAGCGTGTAGGGGGTGACCCAGTGGGGGGAGTCCCACTTCATGACCATGGTGTAGTCATCGGGGAACTCGACGGTCATGGGGGTGTTGTCGGTGTTGAATCCGTACCAGGGAACCGTCGACACCTTGTAGTCCTCGTTGAGGGCCATGTCCTCCCACCAGAACCTCAGGTCCTCCATATCGAAGGGATCACCGTCGGACCACTTGACGCCCTCGCGCCAGTGGAGGATGAGGGTATTGCCGTCGTCCTCGAACTCCCACTCCTTGACCAAGCCCGGCTCGTAGCCGGTGTAGTCCGGCTTCCAGCGAACAGGAGGCTCGTACAGCGTCATCTTCATCTTGCCCACGTCGACTGCATCGTCCAGGTGGTGCCACGTTCCACCGTACTCACCGATGGACTCCACGACCGGGACGGTCAGCACGTCCTTGGGCAGACGCTCCTCCAAGGGCGGCAGCTCGCCGGCGCGCACCATCTCTTGCAGCATGGGCGACTCCTTGGCCGACGCGATGTCCGCTGTGGGGACAGGGGTTGGCGCCTCTTCCTCAGCCTCGATAGCAGCGGGTTCCTCCTCCTCAGCAGGAGCTTCTTCGGGAGGAGCCTCGGTGGGGGTCGCCGCGGGGCCACAGGCGGCCAGCGCGATGACCAACACGATTAACAGGTTGAGTAGCGTAAGCTTACGCATTCTCCTTCTCCTTTTCTCTCGTAGTGAAACCGAAACAGGGTAAGCAACACATTGTAGACGGCAGTGGACGTACAGCAAGACTCACATATCCTTCCAGAAAATCACCTCCCTTCAGCGATTGGACGTCTCTCTGCCCGACGTGTGGGAACGCGGTTTCCGCGCCCAACGCACCATCAGAATGGCGCCTCCTTAAGGTATTGACTCCTTAGGGCATTGGTGCGCCATCAGAATGGCGCCTCTGTAGGGTGTCGGTGCGCAGTGATCGCTCAAGACGCCCTATGGCGAGACCATACCTACACTCGCTGTCCGTTTATCCATCGTCTGCACCGACCGGCGGTGCCTGGAGATGCTCAGTTAGGCGCGGACACTAACCGTGCGTCCGATGGTACACGCGACGGCCGCTGATGACGCCAACGTAATCAGCCGTGCGCCGTACAATCTCATCAATAGGCGTCGGCTCGGCAATCGCTGCCTCAACCATCGCCTGCAACTGCCGGGAGACTCTGAAGTACTCAGGGATGGGCGACCGCGCCCGCCCGGAGACAATCATCTGTGGCACCAGGGCAAGCAGCGGTTCGGTTTCAGGATTGAGAAGAGATTCAAAGGACCGGCAGGGTGAGTCCTGCAACATGGAACAATACAGATCACCGATCACTTCGGGGTTGATGGCGGTTTTGAGGACATCCATCACCAGCGCAGGGCGTCGACATTGCCGAAGGATCACGTAGCTCGTCCCGCCCACCGTCGAGACTGGAGAGCTTCCCGGTGCGGCCGGCAGCGCCACGCAGCCGACGCGCTCCATGAACTCCTCCTTGGCCCACCCGGCCGTATCCAGGATGACACCGGTTTCGTAGCTGCCACCGAACGCCATGGCCACCCTGGCACTGCCAAACAGCCAGGGAACCGTATCCGACTTGTAGTTCACCACGTCGGGCTCGCTGACGCGATGCAGGGTCACCAACTCGCGCAGGAACTGGAGCGCGCGCCGAGTGGCAGGTGCGTCGAGCACGACGGTCTCCCCGTCGAAGACCCTCCCCCCGGCCGACCAGACAAAGGGCATCAGGGTGTACACGGTTGCCTCCCCCGAGGTTGTCCCCGCGGGGAATGCAACCGGGCACAGCAAATCGTACCGTCCTCGCACAGAGGGCTGAAGGAAATGCCGGGCTACGTCCAGCAAGTCATTCCAGTCCTGTGGTGGCTCCAGTCCCTCTTTGGCAAACCAATCCTTGCGATACCAGAGCAATGACACATCCGCTTTGAGCGGGAGTCCGTAGAGCTTAGCGTCGAAGGAGTTGGCTTCAATGAAAGCAGGATATAGATCTGCCTTCAGATCGGCGCAATTCCACTGGGAATCCACATCGGACGCACGGCCAGTTGGATCGCGGCCATCCTGGTCCGCTTCAAGGGCGTACAGGAAGCCGGAACGTGCCAGGCCAGCCACCCACACACAATCCACCATCGCCACGTCCGGGGCCGCCCCACTGCCAATAGCGGCACTCAGCAGGCTGTGGAACTGGTTGTGCTCCACCACGTTTACGTCGAAGGCGACCCTCCGATCAGGGTGCTCCACATTCCAGGCCGCGGCGACTCGATCTAGCACCTGCGACCAGTAGAGGTCCGAACTCATAACCTGGATGGGCGCACCGACCCGGGCCAAGGTACCCAACGAAGCACCAGAAGGGGCAGGGTTGGCGACGAACGTACCCAAACCTGAGCGACGCACCAGCAAGCCCTCAGACGCAAGCTCGCTGAGCGCCTGGCGCACAGGGGAACGACTGATGCCATAGCGCTGGCACAATTCTTGCTCGGTCGGAATCCGATCCCCTGGCTGCCACACACCGTGGTCGATCTGCCCTTGGATCAGAGCCTTGAGTTGATGATAGATAGGGATTGGTGAGTCTCGATCAATCGCAATCACTGGACACACCGGGGAAAAGACACTGGACCTGAGTGATCCAATAGGACACGATACCACAATGGTATAATGTAATAACATTATACCAAAAAACCAGCAGGTTGTCAAGCACTTCGGAGGAATTCGGCGAGCCGAAGACGCTCCCATCAGCCTTCCCCCGGCGCACGGACGGACGCAGCCGACCGCCGCCATTCCGATGGCGCACGGTCGGAGGCAATGTCCGCAACGTCCACTGCCGCACTCGGACCGGGCACGGTCACCGCGATCCTCTCCCCCCGATAGAGGAACGAGAACGAGAGCCGTTTCCAATGAGCCGGCAACCGGGGCGCGACCTCATAGCCAGCTGAGGGTCGCCAGCCACCTCCCACCACCCGCAGCCCGGCAAAGCCAAAGACGAGCGCCTGCCACAGTCCACCGGCAGTGGCTGCGTGGATGCCATCTGCTGTGTTGCCCCGTACGTCCCTGAGGTCCGTCCACGCGGCGTGCATGAAGTGCTCGTGGGCCGTCTCCGGCTCGCCCAATCGAGCAGCCAGCAAGGCCTGAATCGGGGGACCCAACGACGAGCCATAGGTCAGATCAGTGCGCGGCGTATAGTAGTCCCAGTTGACGCGCAGCGCTTCGTCGCTGTCCCCCAGCAAGAAATGCAGCATCAGCACATCGGGCTGCTTGACGACCTGGTAGCGCTGCACGCCCTCGACACCCAACAGCGCCTGCATCGAGACGTTTCTCGGCTCGTAGGCGGCCAGTTCTACGTCCTCCAGGTCGAAGAAACCCTCGAACTGCTCCATCAAGTGTGTCTGCGGATCGTAGCCCGTGACCATGCGGCCGATGGCGTCTGACCAATCGGACAGCCGCTCCGCCGTCAAGTCCAGGCACGCCTCTAGTTCGGCGGCCTTCTCCGGGCGCTCCCGCCGCAGCCACGCCAGAACCTCCAGCGCAACCTCCAGGTTCCAGCGCGCCATGCCATTGGTGAAGGCGTTGTTGTCCACGTGCTCGTGGTACTCGTCAGGGCCCACCACGTCGGTGATCTTGTAGCGATCCCGCGACGCGTCCCACTCGACCCGCGAACCCCAGAAGCAAGCGGTGTCCAGCACGATCTCGGCCCCATACTCACACATGAACGTGTCGTCCCCCGTGACACGCCAGTACTGTATCACCGCATAGGCCACGTCGGCGGTGATGTGGTATTCGATGTCGCCGGTCCAGATGCGAATCAACTCGCCATCCGACCCAGGCACCCAGCGAGGCGTCGTCTCGTCGCCGGAGTCGGCGCTCTCCCAGGCAAACATGGCCCCCTCGTAGCCGCTCTCCCGCGCCTTCCGGCGCGCGCCGGGCAGCGTGTGGAAGCGGTACATCAGCACGTTGCGAGCAACCGCCGGCCGCGTGAACGTGAAAAACGGAAGGATGAAGATATCGGTATCCCAGAACACATGACCCCGGTACCCGAAGCCACTCAGCGACTTGGCCGGGATGCTCACGCGTTCGTCCTGGCGTGGCGCGGCGATGAGGAGCTGAAAGAGGCTGTAGCGCAGCGCCAGGTCGGCCGCGTCATCCCCCTCTATGCTCACGTTGCATGCCTCCCACTCCGACTCCCAGGCTGCCGCGCTGGCCGCGCGCAGGCTCTCGTAGCCCCGGGCGGCCGCACCCTCCAGTCTGGAGACGGCAGCCGTAGAAACCAGGTTTTTTCCGGAAAACTTGGTTTCTGGCGGGTCCGCGGAGTCCCGGCTGGTGAACAGGGCAACCAGTTTCTCAGCCGTGACTTGCTCGCCAGGTCGCACGGTCAAGCGGGCACATACGGTCGGGTTGCCCTCGCAGTCAAGGCTGGAATAGACCGCGTCGCCCCCGCCGAAGACAGCCAGATGACAGGCCTCGCACAACTCGATGCCCGAGCTCCTGGTGCACACGTGGAGGTATACCCCTTGCTCGCCCACGGTGCCCTGATCCGCCGGCCGCCAATGCATCCATCCGGCGTTATCCACGTGCCCGTCGAGGCCCGCACGGAATTCGAGCGCGCCCTCGAAATCTAGAGCGGTCACCTGGTAGCGGATCGCCAGGAGATGGGGGGCGGCCAGGCTGGCAAAGCGCTCAATCTCCAGATCCACCGTGTCACCGGCCGGACTGCGCCAGCGCAGCGTGCGAGTCAGGACACCCGTCCCCAGATTCAGGTCGCGCCGGTAGTCGCAGACGGTGCCGCGATCCATCCTGAAGCGCTCACCATTCACGAACAGGACAAAGGGCAGCCAGTTGGGCACGTTGGCCAACTCAGTATGGACCAACGGGACGTCGTCGAAGACGCCGTGGACCAGCGTCGCCGGCCGATCACCCGGGTAGCTCTCTTCGAAGGCTCCTCGCGTGCCCAGATAGCCGTTGCCGATGGTGAACACCGTCTCCTTGTGATGGCGTGCCTCGGGATGCCACTCCGTCTCGGTGATGTGCCAGTTGTCGTTTCTCATGCAGGTTGCCTCACCGGTTCGCGACGGTTCCCCCGCACGACTCCCGCACGACGAGTTCGGTCTGCAGGAGTATCTGTTGCGCCCCGACCGATCCTGTGCCAATAAGTTGAGTCAGCAACGTCGCAGCCTGATAGCCGAGTCCATACGCTGGCAGTCGGACCGTTGTCAGCGGGGGATCCACATAGTGCGCCAACCGGACGTCGTCGAAGCCTACCAGCGACACGTCGTCTGGCACACGTAGCCCCTGCTCCTTGATGGCCACCAGCGCCCCGAACGCCACCAAGTCGCTGGCGACGAAGACCGCCGTCGGCGGCTCCGCCAGGCTGAGGAGTTGACGCATCGCATGGAAGCCGCTTTCCTCGCGGAAATCGCCGTAGCGCACCAGCTCCTGCTCGTACGTGACCCCAGCTTCCTCCAGTACCTGTCGATAGCCAGTCAATCGGTCGCGGGCAGCGGTATAGGTCAGCGGGGCGTTGGTGATCATCCCGATCCGTCGATGTCCCAGTTCAAGGAGATGGTTCACGGCCTGTTTCGCCGCCCCGACATTGTCCACGTCAACAAAAGGGAAATCGGAACCAGACAACTGTCCCAGGAGCACGATGGGAAAACCCTCGGCCCTCAGGCGCGCCAATTGCCGGTCATCAGACCGGGGCCCGGACAGGATAATACCGTCAGTCTGCTTCTCTCGCACCAAACCGACATATGCATCAGGCGCGATCACATCTTCCACAGAATGAACGAGCACGCGAAAGCCGCTTTCCTGCACCGCATCCCCCACGCCACGCAGAACCTCGGGCAAGAAGGCGTCGGCAAAGATGCGGTCAGGGCTCTGACAAAGGACAAAACCAATGGTCTGCGTGCGACCACTAACGAGGGTACGAGCGGCGGCATCGGGGTAGTAGTTCAAGCGACGAGCGACTTCGACAATGCGCTGGCGTGTTCCTGAGCTGATACGCACGCCGGGGACATTGTTGAGCACAAGCGACACGGTCGTACGAGAGACGCCTACCTCTTCAGCAATCTGGCGCTGAGTGGGACGGAATCGAGGCACAACTTCCTCCTCACCATGCCAACAATCTGATTAGTAACACGAGTTAATAACGCGTGTTACCATTATAGCAAAGAAACAACATCGTGTCAATGACTTTCTTCCGATTTGAACCAAAATGCTGTAGTAGCGCTGGTCGCAACCTGCCCACTGGGTCGGCCCGCAGGGCTTCACCAACCCCGACGTCCGCCCGATCCCGCGTGATTGGCGCAAAACGGTACAACCCCCTATAATACCGCTCACAAGCGTCAAACGTCGGGGCAGTCGGTACCCGGCGGTCACTTAGGTATATAGGAGTAGCACATGGCAGAAGAACCCAGGTACATCATATTGCTCGGCCCGCCTGCTTCGGGCAAAGGGACCCAGGCAGCTCGGCTGCGTGAGGCGCTCGGGCTTCCTCACGTCGCCAGCGGCGATCTGTTCCGGGAGAACCTCAAGAACGAGACCGAACTCGGTCTCAAGGCCAAGGTCTACATGGACCGCGGAGATCTCGTGCCTGACGACGTCACGACCGCGATGGTCATGGAGCGGTTGAGCCGGGCTGATTGCGCCAGCGGCGCGCTGCTCGACGGCTTCCCACGCACCATCGCTCAGGCGGAGGCACTGGATGAGGCGCTTTCTGCCCACAGGCACCAGGTCAGCATGGTGCTCTACATCACCGCCCCCGACGAGGTTCTGATCGAGCGTGTAAGTGGTCGACGGCTGTGCCGAACGTGTGGCGAGTCTTATCACGTCACGTTCAACCCACCCCGACAGTCTGGGGTGTGCGACAAAGACGGCGGCGATCTCTATCAGCGCAACGACGACAAGCCGGAAACGGTGGGCAAGCGGCTCCAGGTGTATCGACAGCAGACCAGTCCGCTCATTGACTACTACCGCCGCCAGGGCTTGCTGGTGGAAATAGACGGCCATCAGCCCATAGACGCGGTCCAGGCCGACCTGCGCGCTGCAATCCATGGGTAGCAGCACGGGCAAGGCTAGTGCCGATGCCGACGCCGACCGCAGATGTCCGTGCCGGCAAGATGCCGGCGGTCCGTCGGATGTTCGGGCGCGTTCGAGTGCTCAGGCCCGGCGCAGTGCTCAGGCCCGGCGCAGTGCTCCGGCGCGAGGAGGACGATGGGACTCACGACGTCGACATGGCTGGCACGGCGCGTCGTCGACCTCGTCCACGTGCTGACCGACCTGTACTACACGCACAAGTACGGCGCGCTCGCGCGGCGCTTGGGCCGGTCCTCTATTGAGCCCGATCAGCGGCGTGGTTTCATCATCATCCAGATCGATGGGCTGTCCCACGACCACCTGATGCAGGCCGTCGCCGCTGGCTACATGCCCTATCTGGGCCGTCTATTCACCGAGCGCCGGCTGGCCGTGGCCCCATGGCGCTGCGGTCTTCCCAGCACAACCCCCGCCGTCCAGGCCGGCATGATGTTCGGCAATCGCTTCGACATCCCCGGGTTCCGCTGGTACGAGAAAGAGCGGCGACAGGGAATGTCGGCCAAACGCCCCAACCAGGTGCAGGCTATGCGCGCTCGCATCAGTGGGCAGGGGCCGGGCATCCTGCGCGGGGGCTCCTGCTACGTGAGCCTGTTCGACGGGGACGCGGACCTGGCGCTCTTCACCCTCAGCACGATGCAACCCCGGCGCTTCTTCGAAAGCGTCCGTGGCATGGGTCTGTTCTTGCTGTTCTTCCTCAGCCCCTTCCGCGTGCTGAGACTGCTTAGATACACCGCCATGGGCTACCTGGCCGGGCTGGGCCGTCGCCTGGCCGCCCTCGTGCGCCCCAGCGTCTTGAATCCCTTCGACATCCTCTCACCCCTCGTACACGCGGTCGCCGACGCGCTGTTCACCGAGGTGCAGACCTTTGGTGTGATGCTAGACATCTACCGCCGCGCGCCGGCGATCTACGCCAACTACAACAGCTACGATGAGGTCGCTCACAAGCTGGGAGCAGACCACCCGGCCGCCTTTCGTGTCTTGAGGGACGTGGACAAGCGCATCCGTCAGATCAACCGCATGCGAGCTCGATATCGACGACGGGAGTACGATCTGTACGTCATGTCCGACCACGGGAACTCACCGGCGATGCCTTTCAGTTGGCGCAACGGGGCCAGCCTGGGGAAGTACATCGCCTCCCAGATTGGCCAAGACCTGCGGGTAGACGAGCGCGCCACTTCCTACGCGCACTCGACGGAGAAGACACAGTACCTGATGGAGGAGCTAAGGGCACTCGGGCACCGCCTGTCGCCCCGCTTACGCCGGGCGCTGGGCGCAGTACACCGCTACGTGGACCGCCGTGTACCATCAATCGTACAAAGTCGCCATTCCGATGGCGCACCATCGTCCCTCCAAAGGCGCCATTCTGATGGCGCACCATCGTCCC
>CAZYSK010000059.1:0-35855 GCA_964649415.1 uncultured Anaerolineales bacterium | reverse complement strand
AGCAGGGCCAGCATGTTGATGAGTAGCATGCCTTCAATGCGCTCGTCTTTGTGCAAGTAGATGGGCGAGACCTTCAAGTCACTCTTGGAGACCTTGAAGCGCTTCTCCACGCCGTCCTTCTGGCGGTAGAGATCGAACATGCGCTGGAGCGAGAGCCGCCAGTCATTGGTGACCAGGAGGTAGCGGCCGTCTTTCCACATCGCCAGCAAGAGGGTCGAGCGGTCTATCCACCACCGCAGACGAATCTGGCCTTGCTCGTCAATGTAGGCATGAGCCCGCATGAACTTGCCGACAGGCGACTTCTTGATCCGGGTATGGGCTCGTTTCTGAACAGCCCCGATGGTGCGGTGATAGGGCTGGCCGATCTTGGCCTGCACTTCTTTCAATTCCTGGCGCAAGGCTCTCAACTTGCTTGCCCGTCCCTTGCGCAAAGCACTGCGCATTGGCCCGCTGAGGATCACCAGTCCCCTGTGGGTGACTTGCCGGCCTTCGTGTTTGAAGGTGACTTGGCAGGGCCTGCCCCAGTAGCCTTTGCGTCCACGCTCATCGTTCAGCGGCAGGGCATAGAACTGCTCGTCGGGATATCTCACCAACAGCTCTCGGTGGGCCTTCTTCTGAGGCTGGAGCCCGGCCAGGTAGCGCAGGCCGTGGTCGGCGTATGCGATGGCCAACTCGTCGTTCAGATTAGCCCGGTCGCCGATGATGACCGTCTCCTGGACAGACCAGCCGTGACCTCTCAACAGGCGACACAGCCGCTCCATGTTCTCCTGCACAGTTGCCATGTCGGCTGTTCGCCCAGCCCACAATGCATACTCCGTGGGAACGTTGCCATCCGCGCTCACATCCAGGCCTATCTTGAACTTGCGCTTGTCCATCGGCGTGTTGTGGGCGAATCCGAAGTTCACGTGCTTGCTGTTGGTGTAGCTACCATGGAGTGCGAAGGCTGTCGGATCGTAGAAGATGACCGACAAGTCGATGTCTGCCCGCAGAAGTGCCTGGTGGACCACGCCCTGCCAGATGTCCCGCGCGTGCTGGCTGATCGCGTCCAACGTGCGTCCCAGGCGGTCGTCGTTGAACTTCTCCGCTGGTACGCCCAACTGGTAGACCAATACCGTCCGCGCTAGCCAGTCTGCGATCCGATAGAGCGGTCGGGGAGCCACCAGCCGGTTGAGAATCAACACCATCGCCACCGTGCCATGGTCCACTTCGGCTGCTGTAGGACAGTGACGGTTGATGATTGCACGCACCTGGAGCACCTCCAGCAGCGCATACAAGACCGGCAAGGCTCCCAGATGGCGTCGCAGTTGCGATCGGGTTAGCCAGTCCACGACTTGCGCCAAGGTCAGCCCGCCCGTCAGCGCCAGCCTGACTAGCTGTGCTGTCCATACAGCCCGGCGGCAAGCCCGGCGCAAAGCACAATATCGTCGCCAAGCCAACTTGCGCAACCGACGCCTGGGATACCAGGGAACAAGCGGCCCATCTCGTCCATTGTGCGTGACGATACCCCAAAGCGTTGGTGGACTGGCTGATTGGCCCTCACCTGCCACGTGCGCATCGGACGCGCACACAGAGACAACGCAGACAATGGCCCACATCAGCCAGGCCAGAACTTGCATACGACGGCGTTTTGTGGCAAAGTACATCTGGAATCGCTCCGGCAAGTTGGTTTTGGTCAACCTATACTTTGCCACGAATGGAGCGATTCCGCCAGTCTAGCTCTCTATTCGATTGTCAAGGTGCGAAATCTAGGCTAAGACATCAAGATAGGGGGACTATACGGAAACTTGTCGGCCCAAGATCATGAGCCAAGTCCCCCCATCGTCGTAGATGGGTTCTTGGGCATCCTTCGCGAGGAGTCCGTGCGCCAGGAGCGGCATACGGAACTGAAGGACGACGTGATGTGCTTCTTGGAGTTGGAGAGGTAGCCCGCAAAGACAAGGATTTGTGACTTATCTTGTCTCGTCATTCCTATGCTGAGGTGCTGAGGAGGATATCGCAGACAACGCTGGGCCGCCCCCCCCTTGCTGGCGAGTGATTGCGGCGGACAGTCGGCGATTTGTTGGCCAGATATGGGCTAGTGGAAACGGAGTCAACTATGGCACAGTTTACCGATGTTGAGAAGCAGCTTCTTGAACAGGTCACTGACGACCGCCTACGTGCTAGCCTGGCTTTGATCCGACAAGCGGCGGAGGATATCTGGGCCGAGGATGCACCTCGCATTGTCCAAGACTACACCGATCACGGCATCTCACACAGCGAGCGGCTGGCGAGCTTCACGACGAAATTGCTCGAAGCAAATGACGGGCGAAATCTCTCCGCACAGGAGATGTACTTGCTCCTGGCCGGTATCTATTTGCATGACATTGGGATGCAGTGCGATGTAGTCAAGTTCCCGGAGATCAAGGAACGAGCAGAGGAACTGGGTGCCCAGTTCGACACTGAGTTCACCGCGCGAACAGCAAGCGAGTATACCATAGACGAACAGAAGGCAATCCGCAAGAACCATCAGTACCTGACCGCTGCTTGGATTGACCACGCCAACCGCACTGGTGAAACAGTCTTAGAATCGGCTGCTAAGTCGATCCCCGACGATCTGGTAGACGACCTAATGGAAGTGTGTGAGCATCACGCCAAAGTGCCAATCACTGACTGTCCACGTAAGTTCAGATTCGACCCGAATGAACGCAAGCAGTTGGTGGCAGCGCTATTGCGTTTCGCCGATGAACTTGACGTGGATGGACATCGTGTGTCCATCGAGACCGTGAAGAACTTCAGGCTTGCCCCACGCAACGCTGTGTACTGGTGGCTGCACAACTGTACGAAGGTTGTCTTCAGTGCACGCAACATGGTGCTATTGACTATCCGTTTGCATCCCAAAGATTCGGAGCGGTTTGGTCCCTTTGTCCATGCCGCCTTCATCACCAAGTTTCGTAGCAAGAATCGGCCTGTTTTGAGCGCTCTAGCGCGGGACGGCGTGCCGGTTGTGATAAGTGATAGTTCCAAAGTAATGAAGCACGATCGTGCCGAGCCTTTGCCGCCTGAGATTAAGCAGGCACTGCAAGCGATGCAGCAGCGGCGTGATCCGCTGACCGAACTGGCTGACGAGATTTCGACGTGGCTAGAAGCGATTCGTTATGAAGTAAGCGAGCCTCAGCACCGAAATGATCGGACCGTGGAAATGCTGGCGACGCTGGATCTAGGCTCCGTCAAACAGCGGGTGCTCGTGCGTTGCATTGGCGGCGAAGTCGTGCCGTCTGACGTGGATGCGCTAGATGAGGTATTGGATCGAGAGACTCCGCAAGGGTGGTTGATAACTGATCGGCGTGTGTCGGACCGGGCGCGGAAGCGGGCTGCAGGGGATGACGCTTTTCAGGTATTCAGTCTGGCGGAATTCTTGCAGGAGATGATCTGGGGGCCATACTTCGAAGCGCTAGCATCGTTGGTGGAAAAACAGCGTATACCTGAGCTATATGTGGATCTTGGCTGCTACAAGCAAGAGATGGGCAAGGAAGGACACGAAATTGGCCGAGATCAGTACGACAGCCTGGATGATTACATAGATGGCTGGCTGACGGAGCGAGGGAAGATGCACATCTCGCTGCTGGGCGAGTTTGGCAGTGGCAAGACCTGGTTCTGTCGTCACTATGCCTACCGGCAGTTACACCGCTATCTCGAGGATCCGGTCAACGAGCGGCTCCCGCTTCTCATCACGATGCGCACCTTCATCAAGTCAATGACTGCGCGGCAATTGATCAACGACGCATTGCTGGAGCAATACAAGTTGCCTTTTGTCGGTAGCGCATATGAAGTCTTCCAAGAGACGAACCGACGCGGAAAGCTACTCCTGGTCCTGGACGGCTTTGACGAGATGGCGCGGCAGGTGGATTATCAGACAGTCGTGGACAACTTCTGGGAGCTGGCTGAGTTGGTGGGTGAGAATAGCAAGGTGATTCTCACTAGCCGCACCGAGTATTTCCGCTGGGCGAAAGAATCGGAGAAGGTATTGGGCGGCGAGGAATTTGGAAGACACACCATTCTTCTGGCCTCGCCCAAGTTTGAAGTGTTGCATCTTGAGCCATTCACCGACGACCACATCCGCGAAGTCATCACGCGGCGGTTAGGCGCAGAGCATGGGCTTGACGTTGCAGAGCGCATTCTAGACACGCCTGACCTGGCCGAGATGGCACGCAAGCCAGTCTTAGTTGAACTGCTGTTGGTGGCTTTGGATGAAGTGAGCGCTGATGTGCTGGAAAACCCAGCCCAGGTCTACTTGTATGCTACCAACAAACTGCTCTTGCGCAATATTGACACAAAGCGTACATTCACTACAACGACGGACAAGCTATACTTCCTGTGTGAGTTGGCTTGGGAGATGATCAGGAGTGGTGAGTTGTGTATACACTATTCAGACATTCCAGAACGCATCGAAGCCTACTTCGGCGACCGGATCAGAGATCAGCATGAGTTGGACACATGGGACTACGATCTGCGTAACCAGACGCTTCTGCACCGGGATGCGGCTGGCTACTATGAGTTTGCCCACAAGAGCCTAGCTGAGTACTTTGTCGCCTTCAAGTTCGCGGCAGAGTTAGGGTGCTTGGCGCCAGAGTATGCACAGGCATATTGCGAGGTGGACGGCAAGTCGTGCAAGCTGCCCTTCGCGCGCAAGAATGTATCGGAGTTGACCGAGACCTTTGGTGCTTTGCCGCTCTCTGACGAGCGGATGCAAGCAGTACGGGACTTCTTGCGGGGAATGGTAGATGACGCTGATCGACTATGGGCGTTGATTGCCCAGACGAGAGACAAGACTCTAGAGGATGTGAACTATGTGGGCAGCAACGCGGCTACGGTGCTTAACCAGATGGACGAAGGTTTTGCTGAAAGGGATCTCTCTGGGACAGTTTTAGTCGCTGCAGACCTGACCGATGCCGACTTAACCCGATCTAACTTGCACGGTGCAATCTTACGACAGGCAATCCTTCGTGGAGCAATGCTTAAAGAAGCTGTTCTCGAAGATACTGACTTGGCTAACGTATCTTGTACAGCGCGAGATCTGAAAAACGTCCAGCCAGAGTATCTGATTGCACTCCTTGAAGAGACTACTGTCTGCAGCAGGGCGGCAGCCGCACTTGGTATGGCTGGAAGCGAGAAGGCGATTCCGGCACTGTTGGATCTGCTTGAGCGAAAGGAGGAGCACATTCGTGGCACGGCTGCATTCTCGCTAGGAATGATCCAAAGCCCACAAGCAATACCACATCTCATCCCATTGCTCACGGATAGTCATCAGCACGTTCGTGGTGAAGCAGCATTCGCGTTGGGGATGCTTAGGGCAGTTGCAGCAGCTCCAGATCTTGTGCAATTGCTTGATGATGAGCATGCGCATGTGCGTGGAAGAGCATGTGAGGCACTCGGGCGGATTGGGGCAACTGAGGCGATACCAGAGCTCACCCGACTACTCAATGATGAGCATGAGTATGTCCGAGGGCCAGCATGTAAGGCACTCGGGTGGATTGGGGCAGCTGAGGCGATACCAGAGCTCATCCGACTACTCAATGATGAGCATGAGTATGTCCGAGGGAGAGCATGTGAGGCACTCGGGCGGATTGGGGCAACTGAGGCGATACCAGAGCTTACGCGATTACTCAATGATGAGCATGAGGCCGTCCGAGGAAGAGCATGTAAGGCACTCGGGTGGATTGGGGCAACTGAGGCGATACCAGAGCTCACCCGACTACTCAATGATGAGCATGAGTATGTCCGAGGGAGAGCATGTGAGGCACTTGGGGAACTTGAAGCGGTCGAAGCCACGCCTAAGCTAGTATTACTACTGAAAGATGAACATGAGACTGTTCGTGGCGGAGCGGCAATGGCGCTTGGGAAGCTCCAAGCGACTGAAGCAATTGTACAGTTAACAAGCTTGTTGGACGACGAATACGAGAACGTTCGCATAAGAGCGGGTACAGCGCTTAGAGAGATTGGAACTTTGCTGCATGGCTACGATCAGAAGGAATCCGAATTGTGAAAGGATCTCAGTAATCTGCGCGGCGGCCCACTGTGCCTACAATAGGTGAGACAACTCTGCTCTGGAAATTAGTGTACAATAGAGAGCAGAGGAGGCAAGCCAATGACATCGCAAAACGCACCGCCCGACATCCCAGATCCCGAAGTTGTGCCGAAGGCCAATCGCCGCAAGTTCTCGGCCGAGTACAAGGTGCGCATCTTGGAGGAAGCGGACAGCTGTACAGAGCGCGGCGGGATCGGTGCCCTCCTGCGCCGCGAGGGTCTGTACTCATCCCACTTGTCGACCTGGCGACGACAGCGAGACCAGGGCATCCTCAGTGGCTTGAGCCCCAAGAAGCGTGGCCGGAAGGGGAAGGATGATCTGGAGAAAGATCTGGCCGAATTGCGTCGAGAGAACAAGCGGCTGCAGGCGCGCCTGGAGGAGGCGGAGATGATCATCGACGTCCAAAAAAAACTCTCTCGTCTACTTGGTCTGGCAACGGAGGAGAACGGGGCAGGAAAGCAGCTATGATCCAAGCCACCGAGGATCTGAGCGGGAGCTTGAGCACCTCGAAGGCCTGCCGGGTGCTGGGCAAGCGATTGGGGAAGTTTGGGCTGGCGCTGTTGACGGAGAAGACGCGGGTGATGAGATTCAGCCGCGATCATCAAACGGGCAAGGCTAGCTTCGACTTCCTGGGCTTCGAGTTCCGTTGGGGTAGAGACAGAGGCGGTGGGCCACACCTCAAACGGCGAACCTCGCGGAAGAATCTACGACGGTCGCTGAGAAACTTCACGGACTGGTGCAAAGCCAATCGGCGTCTGAGACTGGACATCCTGTTCAGGAAGTTGAATGCCAAGCTGCGAGGGTATTACAACTACTACGGAGTGATGGGCAACCATGCCAGCCTGATGCAGTTCTTCAGACAGGCCCGGCACATCCTCTTCAAGTGGCTCAACCGATGCAGGCAACGCAGGCGCTACAACTGGAGAGGCTTCCAAGAGCTGATAGAGCTCTTCAACATAGAGCAGCCATGGATCGTGGGACGACCGAAGACGAGAAGGGTAGCTTCGACGGCTTAGGCCGGAATGCGGAAGCGAGTATTTCTGAAGAGCCCGGTGCAACCTGTCCGCAAGGACAGGCGAAGACCGCACGCCGGGATCTGTGCGGGGGCTGTTGGGCAACTGGCAGTCCTACCGCGATGGCCGCACAATCGCGGTCGAAAGGAGTCTTGAGGAAATGAAGATCGCGAAACCAAAAGGTTTGCTTATTGCGGCAGTGTGTTCTGTGATTGCCTGTCTTTTCCAGATCATAGGTCTTATCAGATATCTTGGCAGATTGCCGGATGATTGGATAGGAATTGCATTATACATGGCAACGATTGCTGCATTCTCTCTTGGGGCTATCGGATTCTATATACAATGGAGAAAACAAAAGCAAGCGGAGTGATCCGCAACCACAAAGTAACGGAATCGCCTGACCAGATTGTGCTCCTTGGTCGGTGAGTTCGATATTCTGGAGCGGTATGTCAGGAGAGTGGCGATCGGAGTGAAGCCGCCGCGCCTGTTGGTGCAAAGTGCCAGAGGCATCGGTGTTCGCATGTTCGTGGAAGAGAAGGACGGTATCGATTTTCGCCCGGGATTGGTCCAGCAGGTTTTGGCCAGGACGGTCCAGTCGCAGAGATGGCACAACGGCGACTCCTCGGAACAAAGCAAATGAGGAACGCATCCCACGCTGACGGCGCGGCGGGCTGCCGTCCGCTTGCAAGCCTGCGGCTCGCTGACGTTCGCCTCCACGCTGGCGGCTTATTTCCTACGCAGGTAGCCAGCCTGGACAGACTTGGGAGAAGGATTGTTTTCTTGAATAGTGTCGAGAGGTTCTGTCTGATAAGAGGTGTTAAGCATCCTTACAGTGAGGTAACTCAGAAAGAAAGACCTGAGGCTCATGTCTAGATCTAGTGCAGAGCCACCAGCTGCAGCCGCTCCACATTGGCCTGGATTGCCTGTCGCATGTCGTGAACGGTTCGGCGCGTGCCCCCGATCTCGCGTGCCAGGGCCGCAGTCGGTTCACCCTTACACACCCCGCGAAGCAGTAGGATGGCTTGCGCTGGCCGGAAACGCTTCCTCTCGAACACGGTTCCACTGTACAGGTTGTAGATACCCTGACAAGGACATCGGTATACTGTCAATCCGCTTCTCCTTGTCGTGCGGAACACGCGTCCTTCCCCCACGCTCCTTCCGCAATGTGGGCGCTTCAATTGGTTCTGGTGAAAGCATGTCAATAGCCAAGCTGCACTCAAATCGTCATCGAATAGTCTACGATTGGGAAGTTCATGCTGGGGATTATATCACACCCAGCACTCGTTCTCGACATGAGCCACTTTTCTTCTACCTGAATCGGCTTTCATCAATCCCGCGCATACGCATGCAATGACATGAATGACTCCACCTCCGACAAGACTCAACTCGAGGAACGCGACATCGCTATCGACTATCTGCGTGCATTCATCATCATTCTGGTCGTCTTTCTCCATGCGGCCCTGGCCTACACTTCGTTCAGCACCTTCAACAAAGCCCGATACGTCGACTCATCGGCACCGGTCGTGGATGCCAACCGTTGGCCCTTCCTCGATCTGTTTGTCTTATTCTATGACACTTTTTTCATGGCCTTGCTGTTCTTTATTTCTGGACTCTTCACGATCTCCAGCCTTGAGCGCAAGGGAAGCGAGGGCTTCTTCATTGCGCGGCTGCAACGATTGGGCATTCCTTTTGTGATCGCCTCGCTCTTCATCGCTCCCCTGGCCTTTTGGCCTTCGTACTCGTTGGCGGTCTCTGAGTCGCGAACTCCTTACCTGGTCAGGTTCTTCATGTCTGATGGATGGCCGGTCGGGCCCCCCTGGTTCCTGTGGGTACTACTGGTGTTCAACGGTATTGTTGCGCTGGCCAACTGGATTGCGCCGACTATGTTGGAAAAGCCGCGCCAACAGCCTACGGTTCTCGTCTTTTTCCTGGTGACAGTCGTCTCGTTTCTCCCTTTGAGTTTGCTTATCCCTACCTATTACTGGGTGTCCCTGGGGCCATTCGACCTGCAACCCGCCCGTGTTGGCTTGTACTTTGCCTACTTTCTCCTGGGAACGGTGCTTGGCACTGGCCAGCAATGGCGAAAGACGGGGTGGCCGAAGCATTGGGAGGGGTGGCTGACACTGGGAATCCTGTCGTTTTGTGTCTATATGGGACTATTCACTGATATTGTCCGGTTGCCTTACCTCGTCTCTCAAGTGATGCTTGGTGTTACCTTTGCTACTAGCTGTGCTGGCACATCTCTTGGGTTCTTCGGAGCCTCTCGAAGACTCGTGCGCAGACGCCATCCCATCTTTGACGATCTCAGCGCCAATGCATATGGCATCTATATCGTCCATTACGCATTTGTTCTCTGGATTCAGTTTGCTCTCCTTTCGGCACCTTGGCCCGCCTGGGTTAAGTTCGGTGTCGCCTTTGTAGGTGGTCTTGCCCTAAGCTGGGGAACAAGCCGGTTAGTTCGGCGGATTCCCGCAGCACGCCGGATTCTCTAGAATCGCCCGCATGGCCAAACCCGCTGGCGAGAGAATGATACCACTAAAGGGGAACCAAGTTGATGAACAACGCAGGTGATAGATTACTCATTCTTTGGACGAGCGCTAGCAAAGAAACAGCCATTCACATGGTCTTCATGTATGCGGAAAACTCAAGAATCAAGGGATGGTGGAAGGAGGTAACCCTCTTGATATGGGGGGCATCGTCAACCTTGGTCTCCGAAGATGAAGATATTCAAGATGGTATAGAAGCACTTCAACAAGCAGGGGTAAGGACCGTAGCCTGTAGGCAATGTGCTGAAAACTATAACATAGTTGACGAACTGGAAGCACAGAGGATTGAAGTGTTCTATACGGGCGAATTCCTTTCGGATTGGCTGAAGTCTGATAACAAGTTGCTTACGATTTAGAGCTGGAATTTTCCACTTTAGGGGATTGGGCTGAGACTCCTTCGGCTTGGACGCGAACATGCAGAATAGAGAGATGGCGGTCTCTCAGTTCAAACGTACAGGAGTATGACCTATGACACCTTCCGATCAAAGTCATTCCGCCAGCTCGCTGCACCGACCGCTCTTTCTTTGGTCAATGCCGTTTATCTTTCTTTATTTCGGGCTGCCTATCATCAGCAAGATACTCGGCGCCAGTGCATTGGAGATCGGCGGTCTGTTTTCGGTATTCACGGCGACAACGCTGTTGCTGCGCCCAGTCGTGGGCTGGACGTTGGACCGCTTTGGCCGTAAACCATTTCTTGTCGTCGCTTTGCTGATCTATGTACTCGCCATGGGCGTCTTCGCTTTCGCTGAATCCCTGACCTGGCTCTACCTGGCCAGGCTCATTCAAGGGATCGGTTCCGCGTTGCTGTGGGCGGCGGCGAACACTATCGTCGCCGACCTCACCACGCCCGGAGAACGCGGGCGGGCCATGGGGCAGTTGAACGAGATCACTATGCGCGGCCAGCTAGTTGGGGTTCTTGCGGCTTCGAGCGCGATGTTCGTTCTGCCACAAGGACTCGCCTGGAGGTACGCGTTCATCGGCTTTGCAGCAACCACGTTCTTGGGCGCTCTGTTGGCCTGGAAGACTGTGCCCAACACCCAGCCTGTGCAGCGCGTCTCCCAGGACAGATCCGCGGTATCCGGGCGACTGCTCAAGCTGCTGGTCATCGTCTTCATCACAGGCGTGCCTGAAGCCATGCTGAGTCCCATCTACCTGACGTACCTGCAGGATAAGTTCACCACGGACATAGCCACCCTGGCCTGGGCCTTTTTCCCAGCCGGATTGGTGACCGCCTTCTTGTCCGCTCGTTTGGGCGGGCTGAGCGATCGTTTCGGGCGTGCGCCGATGATGGCTGTTGGGCTGGCTGGCTCAGGCGCTATCTCGCTCGTGATGCCTCACCTGCCTTCGGTCATCTGGCTGGCGTTGCTCTACACATTGTCAGCCGTCATGTGGGGACTCTCTGAACCGGCCGAAACGGCCCTGGTGGCCGATCTGACCGGCCACGAGAAACGGGGCATGGCGTATGGTCTCTACGACTTTGTAGAAAATCTGGGATTCACCATTGGGCCTTTGCTAGGTGGCATGATGTATGACGTCATTGGGAGTGAAGCGCCCTTCTATCTGAACGGCGTGGTGTTGATCGTTGGCGCTGTCCTGGTGTGGTGGCTCTTGCGCCAGGTTTCGGTTCCTGAGCCAGCAGTCTTGTCACAAGGATGAGCGCTGCCCATTGGCGGAGAGACGGCCATTGGACCAGGTGTGCAAACAGCAAAGCTGGGCGGCGGGATCGCTTGCGCCCCGTCCGATGATGCGGCGGAGGTGTACAGCTAAAGGGGGTACGGTGTCGGAGAATGTGGTTATAGTCAATACCCATCCGGTCGAGAACCCAGAGTTTGCTGGGAGATAGGGAACCGGGGATCTATGACGTCAAGGGCAATTGGCAGTGTTTTGTTGGTGTATGCTCCTGGTGAGCAGGACACCGCGGATTTGATCGCCGGCGCCTGTGAGAAGGCCATCCAACTCGCTCAAGAGAACTGGGGGTTGGGACCACCTGAGGACTGCCGTATCTACGTCATGACCTCTTGGTTGGGGTTTGTGTTTCAGTCGGCTCCTTGGTCCTGGCGAATACTGTTGGGGGCGACGATGCCGTTCTGGTGCTTCCGCGCCCGGAGGACGTGGCCGTATAGCGCCGCCTGGACTCAGCGGTATGGCAGGAGAGTGGCGATCGGAGTGAAGCCACCGCGCCTGTTGCTGCAAAGCGACAGAAGCATCGGCGTTCGCATGTTCGTGGAAGAGAAGGAGCGCCATCAGAATGGCGCCTTTGTAGGGGGGAAGGATATGGCGGTGAATGTGCAGCACGTCACGTGCCACGAGTTAGTGCACGCTTGTTCGGCCCATCTGAGGTTGCCCACGTGGCTCAACGAAGGGATAGCGACGGTCACGGTAGATCGCTTCTTGGGAAGGCCAACGATCAGACAAGAGACACTAGACTTCATGAGGGGCTTTGTGCCGAAGGAGCGCCATCAGAATGGCGCCTTTGTAGGGGGGAAGGTGGCACCGCCGACGTATCGTGAGCTATCGCGCCTGGGTGGAGAGGCGATCGCCTATCACGGCGTACGCGGGTACTGGCTGGTGCGGTACGTTGAGGAGAAACTGCCGGGTTTCTTGAGGTATATGTTTTCGCTAGAACGGGATGCGAGAGCAGTAGAGCGAGAGATGGTCACGGAGTTGGGGATGGAGGCAGAGAGTTTCTGGCGCGATATAGACGGCGTGATAGTTGATCATTTCGAGAGGCAGGGGATAGGATTCTAATGACATCTTATTCCGACATCGACAAGCTGTTGCATGACCTACTGCATCAGATACGGCTGATACTGGATGACAATCTGCTCGGCTTGTATCTGTATGGGTCTCTGGTCAGCGGTGACTTCGAGAGGGGCGTCAGTGACTTTGACCTGTTGGCGGCTACGGCCACTGATATCGACGACGAAGAATTCGATCGGCTACAGAAGCTGCATCTTGATTTCGTTGACCATCATCCGGAGTGGGACAATCGGGTCGAAATCGCGTACGTGTCGGCGTCCGCACTGAGAAGCTTCAAGACGAGAGTGAGTAGGATTGCCGTCATCAGCCCTGGTGAGCCGTTCCACTTCAGGGAAGCGGGAAAAGAGTGGTTGATTAACTGGTGGCTGGTTCGGGAGCGTGGACTTACCCTGTATGGGCCTGATCCGAAGACGTTCATTGAGCCGATTTCCAGGGAAGAGCTTATCGAGACGGCACGGGAGCACGCGCAGCTTTGGCGTGAGTGGGTGAAGGATTCACGGCACAGAAAAGCGCAAGCGTATGCCAGGTTGACGATGTGTAGAGCGTTGTATGCGGTGAAGAACGGTGAACAGGTATCCAAGAAGCAGGCGGCACTGTGGGCGCGGGTGCACTTGCCGGAGCAGGCGAGGCTAATTGACCAGGCGCTTGAATGGCGCACGGCGGAGGATGATGAGAGAATTGATCACGAGGCGACGTTTGCGGAGACGGAGCAGTTTGTGCAGTTCATGATTGATGAGGTAGAATCTGTTCTTGGGTGAAAGACGCGGGTGATGTTAGCCGTTTGAAGGAATAAGGTAATGAACATTCAAATCATTCAGGTGCCCTATGATTCGGGTCACAAAGGTATGCGAACGGGACGCGGACCCAATTGCTTTCTTCAGCATGGACTGGATAGAATCCTTCGTAACCACGGTCACGAAGTCAGTTTACATCGTGTCGAGTCAAACGCTTCTTTCACTTCTGAGATTGGGACTGCTTTTGAATTGAACCGACTCCTGGGGGAAAAGGTGAAACTGGCAAGAGATAAGGGAAGATTTCCGGTTGTGCTGGCCGGAAACTGCAATAGCTGCCTTGGCACCATAGCAGGACTGGGCGAGGATCAATTGGGGATTGTATGGCTTGATGCCCACGGAGATTTCAACACCCCAGAAACCACGCTGAGTGGCTTTCTTGATGGAATGGGTCTGGCTATGGCCGCCGGCCGGTGTTGGAAACCACTACTGAGAACAATCCCTGGCTTCAGTCCCATCTCTGAGGCGAATATCGTGCATATCGGGGCACGTGATTTGGACCCAGAGGAAGAGAGATTGATGAAGGAATCGGAGATCGAACTTATTACACCAACCGAGAACATCCGCGAGGTTATCGGTGCGGCATTCGATAGATTGAACAACAGAGTGAGAAGGATTTATTTGCACGTAGACATAGATGTTCTTGATACGACTGGTGAGGCTCTTCCCAATCATTTGGCCGTACCCGGCGGTCTCCCCGTGGAGGACGTTGAGCATATCATCAGCATGGCGAAAGAGAGATTCGAGGTTTGTGCAGGAGCAATCACGTCGTTCGATCCTGAGTATGATAGAGACGATGAGGTCTTGCATGCTGGTATCAGAATGGTTGAGGCGTTTGTGGCATGATCCTTGAGATGGTTGCATTGGCAGCAGGGACGTTCTGGACGGCTTCCCGGGCTGGTCGGGAACGTGGTGTGGTGATATTGGCTGACAAGTCGGGGCCGTTGGCTGGCCTCAGGCCTGCAAGACGAATCTGAATAGGAGCGATGTGATGCAGCTAGTAGAGAGATTCCTACAATCATCCATCCCAGATACCTTCTATTGGTTCAACGAACCCACGAAGTACCAGCTTGGCAAGGGGTTGGAGATCTTCACGGACGAGAAGACCGACTTCTGGCAGAACACGCACTACGGCTTTCGAAGGGACGATGGACATTGCCTGTTGACACGACGCGCCGGCGATTTCTCGCTGATGACTTGCGTAGAGTCTCGCCCTCAAGAGAAGTACGACCAATGCGGGCTGATGGTGCGCGTTGACCGGGAGAACTGGATCAAAGTATCCACGGAGTACGAGAGTGAGGCGTGTAGCCGGCTCGGTTCTGTCGTCACAAACCTGGGATTCTCTGACTGGGCCACGCAGGACATCCCCTCAGGTCACAGCGAGATGTGGTACCGGATAAGCAGGAACGGGAGCGATTTCCTGCTCGAGAGCTCCTACGATGGTCAAGACTGGCACCAACTGCGCATCACCCACCTGCACAAGGTATCTGAGCAGCTCGAGATGGGTGTGTACGCGTGCAGCCCGATAGGGAAGGATTTCTGGTGCCGGTTCACACTGCTGGAGATTTCCGAGAACGAGTGGTTCTACAGCGGTGAGTGAGCACAGCTTCGCCAGGCTCGGGCCAGCTTGCGACGGCCCGCAGCCGACGTGGCTATCGCTGCTCGAACTCGGCGGCCACGAGGAGGCATGTTGAATCGAGTCTTCATCAAGGGATTGGATCTCAGCGAGCTGTTCTACGAAGAAGCGGTCAAACCGATCTTGGCGAGGCGTTTCCCCGGTCTCGTCTACTCAGCCGCCCTGATAGGGGTGGGGTCCGAGGTGCTGGGCTTCGACACGCCTCAGTCGATGGATCACGATTGGGGGCCGAGACTGATGCTGTTCCTAGGCGAAGCTGCGCAAGACACCTATCGAGACGAAATCGACCAGGCGCTGCGCCAGGATCTCCCCGGCGATATCCACGGCTACCCAACGAGCTTTGGACGTCACGAGGATGGCACCGCTGTGATGACTGCGACCGACAGCGGTCCCATCGATCATGGCGTGAGGTTCCTCACTGTTTCACGTTTCTTCAAGTGTGCCCTGAACTTCGATCCTACGGGCAACATACGGGCAGTAGATTGGGTAAGCGTCCCGGCGCATCGCTTGCTGATGCTCACTTCAGGCCGTGTGTTTCACGATGGCTTGGGTCAACTAGAACCGATTCGGGCAAGACTGCGTTACTACCCAGACGATGTGTGGTTGTACGTGCTGGCGGCTCAGTGGCGACGCATTGCCCAAGAGGAAGCATTCATGGGGCGCTGCGGTCAGGTTGGCGACGACTTGGGTTCACGTCTGATAGCAGCGCGATTGGTGCGTGACCTGATGGGTCTCTGCTTCTTGATGGAACGCCGGTATGCTCCGTATATCAAGTGGTTTGGAAGCGCGTTTGCACAACTCGATTGCGCCAGTGATCTCGTGCCCGTATTCACGCGCGTGTTGGAGGCGAACTCGTGGGAGGAGCGGCAGACACACCTGACGACCGCATCCGAGTTTGTGGCCAGGATGCACAACACGCTGGGTATCACCAAACCCCTGACGACAGAGGTGTCTCAGTATCATAGTCGCCCCTTCCTGGTGATTCACGCTGATAGATTCGTCGATGCCATTCGAGCGGAGATCAGAAGTGAGGAGGTGCTCGCACTGCCGGAGCACCTGGGTTCGGTTGGTCAGTTCATTGATTCCACAGATGCGTGGAGATATTTGAACCGGTTCAGCGCAGTGTATGATGGGTGAGAACGTGACCGCGTGACGGCGATTTGCACCCGGCGCGGCTATCGCCGCTCGAAATCGGCGGTCGCAGAGACATTCTCCAACACTGCTGTCCGTTTTCGCCCGGGAATCGTAGACCAAGAGCTGACACGCGGCCCGCTGGGTAGCAGAAGAGAAACTGGGTATAGTGGAAGTGACTCTGTGACGAACAGGCCGAATACGGGAGAGAAAACAATGAGAGTCAACGATCACATCCAGTGCAGCGAGTTCCCGTGCGCTGACGTCAGGCACGAGTGCTACGTCGTTCCGAGCATCGAAGTGAACCCTGCGGATGTTTCTATCATACTGATCTCGGAAGCTGCGCCGGCTGATTCTGGTGACTACTACTATGCAGAAGGGGAGCCCCTGTTTCAGCAAACCACGGTTCACGCGTTCAGGGATGCAGGAGCAGACGTGTCATCGATACAAGACATCCTCGGATTGGGCGTGTATCTGACCACAGCAGTGAAGTGTGGGAAGATAGGGTATGGGATCAAAGCAGGCACGATCAAGGCGTGTTCCCACATCCTGGAGGAGGAAATCGGGCTATTTCCGAACGTGCAGGTCTTTCTGCTGATGGGGGACGTTGCGATCAAGGGGATCAACTACATCGCGAAGCGGGGAGGCGAGGGAAGGGTAATCCCAGCGGGAGCGACGTACAAGATACGCGGTGGGGAGTACTTCTTTCGAGGGCGGCGGGCGTTTCCGTCGTACGTGCAGGCGGGGCCGAGCTTCTTCATAGAGAAGAGCAAGCGGAAGATGATCGCGGAGGACATCGCTGCGGCCATGGAATTGGTGAACCCGTAATCTTGACGCCGCTGGCTCTATTCTCTGCTGATCACCGGTTCGGTCGTGATCGCGCCAATTGCCGGCATGTTCGGCCCGTTGGCCGGCGGCAGCGGCACGGCCCCACCAGGCCGCGAGTTCTTCTTACCGGCCGGCTCTGTCTTCGGCGCGGTCTGGAACGTCAACTACGTGGGCCTGGCCGCGTTTGGCATCTGTGCGGGGGTTGTCGGGTGACCGGCAGCCCTCCCGCGATGGCGTGCACAACGGAAGCGTCCAGCACATAGGAGGAGCAGAATGCCTGATCCGCTTCGAGAATTGCTTGAGAGAAAGGGAGCCCTGGAAGTCCTGCGCATCTACGGGCTTGACCGGCTACTGACCGACCAGGATGACGCCTGGCTGTGGGCCTGTGTGCTGATACATCACTGGCCTGCGCCTTGGGAATCGGATGTCGAACCAGCCGCACTGCGCTTTGGGATTGGGCGTGTTATCTCTGAAGGCGAGGCGGGTGCGCAGGTAGCCAGAAGCGGAATGGAGCACAGTGAGGAATGGTGCTTCGAGCGCGTTGATGCTGATCATCTGCGAGTAGTGGAGTGCGTAGAGGTTCAGGGGGTGTCGTTCATGATGATGGTCGCGAGTGGCAATCTGTCGGCAATGAGTGCCCCACAAGCATCGATGGTTCGTGACTATCTTGACATATCTCGTCCAACGTATGGACAAGGGAAAGCGCTGGTTCACAAGGGGATGTCGGTACCACCCAATGCGGGAGTGGGCGAAACGCGCTACTGGAAGAAAGAGGAAGATGGTAGCTGGGTGGAAACGGAGGAGGTCTTCTCTCGGTGGCTGGCCTAGGGCGATGCGGCACCGATATGGGAATCGGTGGGACCTTCTGGAGAATAGATTATGCCAGTGCCAATGGTCCATTTGCCTTGCGCGCAGGGTATGCCGAGCGTTATGCGGCCACGAGGAGGCATGTTGAATCGAGTCTTCATCAAGGGATTGGATCTCAGCGAGCTGTTCTACGAAGAAGCGGTCAAACCGATCTTGGCGAGGCGTTTCCCCGGTCTCGTCTACTCAGCCGCCCTGATAGGGGTGGGGTCCGAGGTGCTGGGCTTCGACACGCCTCAGTCGATGGATCACGATTGGGGGCCGAGACTGATGCTGTTCCTAGGCGAAGCTGCGCAAGACACCTATCGAGACGAAATCGACCAGGCGCTGCGCCAGGATCTCCCCGGCGATATCCACGGCTACCCAACGAGCTTTGGACGTCACGAGGATGGCACCGCTGTGATGACTGCGACCGACAGCGGTCCCATCGATCATGGCGTGAGGTTCCTCACTGTTTCACGTTTCTTCAAGTGTGCCCTGAACTTCGATCCTACGGGCAACATACGGGCAGTAGATTGGGTAAGCGTCCCGGCGCATCGCTTGCTGATGCTCACTTCAGGCCGTGTGTTTCACGATGGCTTGGGTCAACTAGAACCGATTCGGGCAAGACTGCGTTACTACCCAGACGATGTGTGGTTGTACGTGCTGGCGGCTCAGTGGCGACGCATTGCCCAAGAGGAAGCATTCATGGGGCGCTGCGGTCAGGTTGGCGACGACTTGGGTTCACGTCTGATAGCAGCGCGATTGGTGCGTGACCTGATGGGTCTCTGCTTCTTGATGGAACGCCGGTATGCTCCGTATATCAAGTGGTTTGGAAGCGCGTTTGCACAACTCGATTGCGCCAGTGATCTCGTGCCCGTATTCACGCGCGTGTTGGAGGCGAACTCGTGGGAGGAGCGGCAGACACACCTGACGACCGCATCCGAGTTTGTGGCCAGGATGCACAACACGCTGGGTATCACCAAACCCCTGACGACAGAGGTGTCTCAGTATCATAGTCGCCCCTTCCTGGTGATTCACGCTGATAGATTCGTCGATGCCATTCGAGCGGAGATCGAAAGTGAGGAGGTGCTGGCATTGCCCGAACACTTGGGGTCAGTTGATCAGTTTGTTGATTCTACAGATGCGTTGGGATATTCGGACCGATTCCGCGCACTGTATGATGGATGAGTGCGAATATGAGCGCTCAACACAAGCACATATGGATTGACCATATATCGACGATCTAGATGGACTCGATTCAATTATCACCGCATAGGAGATTAGCCAAATGAACATCGGCATTATTGTCTATTCTCAGACCGGTCACACGCTCTCTGTCGCTGCGACGCTGAAGGAGAGACTGTCCTCGACCGGGCACGGGGTGACTCTGGAACAGCTAGAGACTGTTGGGCCAGTGAAACCGAGCGCCAAGAGCGCCGAACTCAGCACGAAGCCCGCGATCGACACATACGACACCCTGGTGCTCGGGTCTCCTGTTTGGGGAGGGACTCCGGCGCCGCCCATGCTGAGTTACCTGGAGCAGGTCCCATCGCTGCAGGGTAAGGAAGTTGTCTGCCTGGTCACCGGCCTTTTCCCTCCCGGGTGGGGTCGAAACCAGGCCATCGCCCAGATGAAAGAGATCTGCGAATCCAAAGGCGCGACAGTCTGCGGGTCAGGAAGTGTGGGCTGGCTGAGCTTGGGGCGCAAGCGACAGATTGTCAAGGTGGTTGATCGCTTGAGTGAGTTATTCTGAGTTGTGAACGATCCTCATTTGGCGGCAGCATCCCGCAAGCGGCAACTGCACTGGCCCGAGGGGATGAAGCGTGTCACAGTCAACAAACGCGTGGGACGATATCTTTGCTCAGCGGGGCAGGGTATTCACAGAACCTCATGAAGACATGCCAGGGATAGTCCATTTGCTGAAGGACAGGGGGGCCAGTACCGTCTTGGACTTGGGAAGTGGCACCGGCAGGCATGTGGTGTACTTGGCGAAGAACGGCTTTTCGGTCTTCGGGTTGGACAACTCTCCGGAAGGGATGAAGGTAACCAGGCAGTGGTTGGCCGATGAAGGCTTGGCAGCGGATCTGCGGTTGCAGACCATGGTGGAGCGGTTTTCCTACGAGGATGCCTTTTTTGATGCCGTGATGTCCGTGCAAGTGATCCATCATGCTGACATAGCGACGATACGAAGGATAGTGGAGGAGGTCAGCCGAGTTCTCAAGAGGAGAGGGTTTCTGTTCATCACCGTGCCGCAACTGAGGAATCAGGGGGAGACGTTTGAGCAGATAGAACCGAACACCTACGTCCCGTTAGATGGGCCCGAGAGAGGCCTGCCGCATCATTACTTCACGCCTCGGGAGTTGCGAGAGGTATTTGGGGGCTACGACATACACGATATTCACCTTGATGCGTGGGATCACTACTGCCTATGGGCATTCAAGCGGTAGGGGGGATGTTAGTGAGCTTCTATCGGCAGTTGGGGACGCACAGGTTGAGGTGTTTGGGGACTACGCCAGGGGATGGGTCTGTGCTGCGGGCAGAAAGCCGGCGTGATTCCCCGACGAGCACGGTTGGGATGGCGGAATGGGTAGACTTGGGCAAAGGAGCGTTCGCTTGCGCCTGGAAGAACTCGTTGAAACCTGGAAGCGGGAGGAATCTCAGCCTTTCACCGGGTGGGATTTCTCGTACTTGGACGGCAGGATGCTTGAGGACCAGCCGCCGTGGGACTATCTGGCACGGGCTGCCGAACTGATGAGGAAATCATCGGCGGTGCTGGATATGGGAACAGGTGGCGGTGAGCGGCTACTGGAATTGCAGGAGCATTGGCCAGACAAGGTCGTAGTGACGGAGGATTATCCACCCAACTTCAAGCTGGCAAGGGAGCGTCTTGAGCCCCTGGGGGTGAGGGTAGAGAATGTTCCGCTGAGCAGGGACGGCGTGCTGCCTCTTGCCGATGGTGAGTTTGACCTGGTGCTGAATCGCCACTCGGGTCTGAACTGCGCAGAGGTAGCGCGGATTCTCGCGCCGCTGGGCGTGTTCCTTACACAACAGATTCACGGTCTGTGGGCACAAGGTTTGCTGGCGGGGTTTGATGCCGAGCCGCAGTGGCCTGATGAAACCCCTTCGTTCTATGTGCCCCAGTTGGAGAAAGCGGGTTTAGCGATCAGCAAGCTGGAGGAATGGCAGGGAAAGCTGGCCTTCACCGACGTGGGAGCGGTTGTTTACTATCTGAGAGCGGTACCGTGGCTCGTGCCGGGGTTTTCGGTAGATACGCACGTGGACAGCTTGCTGGGGCTTCAGAGGCAGATCGAGAAGACGGGCCAGCTCGTCTTTGCGGCCAGGAAGTATTTGATTGAGGCTCACAAGCCCTTGAGGCAAGTCGGAGATCGGCCCCTGTCATTGGCGGTGAAGCACGCTCCGTGATGGGCGGTGAAGCGAATGGCCTTGTCGGCGGCTTGACACGGGGAAACCTGTGCGGATGCTGGCCCTAGAGGTTGAGGCACTTGATGCTCCAGAATCCCGGCGCCTCGACTCGCAGCCGTTGGGACACAAATGGGCGATGCGTCCGTGCTCTGGGAGGAGAACAGAACTATGCCTGGAGAGCTACGTTGGTTGGGATTGGCATTTGTGGAATTCACGACCGCTGACGACAAGGTGATACTCTTCGATCCTTGGGTACGAAGCAAGGGTAATCCCTCCTGTCCATTGGAAATCGAAGACATCGATCGAGCCGATCTTGTCCTGGTGAGTCATGACCATGAAGACCACATTGGTTCTGCCGCCGACATCTGTCACAAGACTGGTGCATTGATCGGCGGCCCAACGGAGACGATGTGGCGGCTGGTATCTGAGGGCCTTCCGAAGGAATTGGTCGTCAATGGCGGTAACGGCTATCTCGTGGGGGGTGGGGTTGACCTGGGTTGGGTCAGGGTCGTTGCGACGCCAGCCCATCACACGTCGAACACTTCGTGCGCGATAGGGCACATAGTGATGGCTGCGGACGGCACGACGCTCTATCATACCGGTGACACGAGTCTGACCGGTGCAATGCCCATCTATGCACAGCTCTATCCACTTGACGTCGTGCTCATACCGGTAGGTGGTGGTGGCACGATGGATGCCTACCAGGCGGCCGAGGCGGTGCGGCTCATGGCTCCCAACCAGGTCATGCCCATGCACTTCGAGTGGAATGCAGAACCACTCCGAGCGTTGGGTGATTTCATGCAGTTCTGTAGCCAGAAAGCCCCGGATGTGAGGATTATCAAGCCTGTAGCTGGAGAAAGAGTCATCATTGGGTGAGACCAGGCATCTCCATAATGAATCTGCCGGATGGTTTCGATCCTTCCGGGTACGCTATCCAACTAGCGCAGGTGACGAGGCGGCTCAAGCACCTCGAGATGCTCGAACTCGGTGGACGGACACTTCAAGTCCATCATACGCCAGGGCATAGTCCTGGGAGCATCCGTCTGTGGGACAGTCGAGATGGTCTGTTGTTTACCGGTGATACAGCCGACCAGGCTGAGTATGAGGTGCAAGGCGGGACGCGACTCTACCGCTTCGAGGGATTTGGGGTTAGGGTACCTGAGGGGTGGTGCCCGTGGTGGAGAGGAGGAGAGCATGGCGTACGATGAAGGTTTGGCACAGCGCGTGCGAGAGGCAATGGGCGAGTTGCCCGGCTATGTGGAGAAGAAAATGTTCGGTGGTGTCGGGTTCATGCTGCACGGCAACATGGCGTGCGGTGTGAACGGGGAAGACCTCATCGTGCGGGTTGGGCCAGAACGATACGAGAGTGCATTGGCAGGTCGGCACACGCGGCCCTTTGACATGACGGGGAGGCCAATGAGGGGGTGGGTGGTCATCACTGCGGAAGGGTGTGCAGCGGACCAGGACCTGAAGGCGTGGGTACAGCAAGGGGTGGAGTACGCGTTGTCGTTGCCCGCGAAGTAGGCGGAGTGACGTGCTGGACGGGTACTACGAAACCTTGTCCACCAAACCCGGAGAGCCTCAGTGGAGGTCCCTATGCTAGTCGAGACCGGAAGCCTTACCCGTCGTTCATTGGCGGGCAGAACCGCCGTCGTCACCGGGGCGGGTGGTGGGATTGGCTACGAAGCTGCCCGATCCCTGCTCTGGCTGGGATGCCAAGTCGTCATCGCGGAGATCAATCCGAAGACTGGCCGGCAGGCCGCGCAACGGCTCAACCAAGAGTTCGGGCCTGACGTTGCGTTGTCCGTGCGGACCGACGTCGGCGATGAGGGTAGCGTGAAAAACCTGGCGCGCCGGGCGGAGAAGACCTACGGGCACGTGGACATCGTGCTCAACAACGCCACCGTCGCCCCGTTGGGCGCGGTGAGAGACGTGGGTATCCAAGCCTGGGATGCCAGTTACCGCGTGAACCTGCGCGGGCCGGTCCTTCTGGCACGCGCTTTCATTCCCGGGATGGTAGCCCGTGATTGGGGCGTATTCGCCTGTGTGTCATCCACAGGGGGGGCGTATATGGGGGCGTATGAGTCCCTCAAGGCGGCCCAGGTGCATCTGGGCACGACGCTCAGCGAGGAATTGGAGAGCACCGGAGTGGCGGCATTCACGATTGGGCCAGGATTCGTCCCCACTCGGACTGCGCTTTCTTCGATCCCGAGATTGGCAACTATGATGGGTAAGTCTGAGGAGGAAATGGAGCAGGTGGTCCGGGCGTATACGCTCTCGATCGAGGCCGCAGGGGCCGGTTTCGCCGCGGCGGTGGCCATGGCTCCACGCTATCGCGGGCAGGAGATCTCATCCACACAAGCGTTGGCCGATGCTGAAATCAGCGTCTCTGCGCCGGAGCAGATGGCTGAGAGGCGCTCGCTGACGCCTGAGCAGTTCGGGCAAGCGTTGGCGCTGTGCCGCTCGGTGCGCACGACGCTTGCCGAGCAGTCGGCGGGCTGGAAGGAGCGCTCCATTTTCGAACGGAAGTGGCTCACTCGTGCCTTCCGCCAGAAAGCCTCTCTGCCGGTGGACGAATGGCTTCGAGTTCTCGAGCGGTTGGAGGCGGTGTTGCTGAATCGGGATCCCACCGCTCTGGCGACGATCAACGCTCCACTCGATCGCCTGGCAGCCTACTATCGTCATCTGTACGAAATGGCCAAGGGCTATGTGAAGGACCCTGTGCAGCGCGATGAACAACTCAGGGATGTCAAGAGTTGGCAAACGGAAGTCGAGCAGCTTCGTTCGCTATTGGGATAGGGCCGGATCGTTCCAATCCGCCGGATTGGAACGATCCGATGCAGGCTGCGCCCAGTGCCGCTCTTGAGAGGGACGAGTGTGAGGATGGAGGAATTTCTGTAGACTTGTCGGTGAACGATCGATGATGGGCCCATCGCTTCGCTGTAGCGCGAACTGTCGCTCGTGGTCGGCAGGTTTGCAATTGAGGCAATCGCTCCTACAATGGGGGACAGATTGACAAGAGAGGTATTGTGGCTCTCGGTCTGGTGTCAATGGCGGGAAGAGAAAGTGAGATGATGTGATGCGGCGCGCCTCTGCCAATCCTCGTTCGTCATCTGCGGGGCTGTCCCGTCCTCTCCGCGTGGTCCTTATGGCGGGGAGTGGCTTGCTCTTGTTCCTCTTGCTGTATCTGTTGGGCGTCGTTGAGAGGCTGGAGTTGCTGACCTACGACCTCCGCTTTCGCGCGCGCGGGGAACGCCCGGCGGACGCGCCCATCGTCATCGTCGCTATCGACGACGAGAGCTTTGCTGCCCTCGATCAAAACGTCCGCACGTGGCCGCGCGCGGAGTACGCCCGCCTGATAGACGCCATCGCTGCCGGTTCCCCGGCCGTGATCGGCGTGGACGTGGCATGGGCAAGCCCCGGCACGGATGCCGGCGGCGACGAGGTGCTGGCGCGCAGCCTGGAGCTAGCCAACCCTGTGATCCTGGCCGGTCTCATTGAGGTTCGAGAACAGAGGCCCCAGACGACCACGCTCCAATCCCAGGAGCCTACGACCGAGCCCCAGGTGTCCGAAATCGCGGGCTCAAGCCAGAAGTACGTCGGTCCGGTCAAAACGCTGGCCGAAGCCGCCGCTGGTGTTGGAGTAACGAACCTAGTTCGGCAGGCCGATGGAGTCATACGCCGAGCCACCCTCCGTTACGACCTCTTCCACGAGGAGGGGGATCCGGCCTTTGGATACGCGCTTGCCCAGGCGTATGAACGCCTGCCCGCGACGATGGACGACGGCGGGACTCCTGCCATATGGATCAACTTCCGGGGTGGTCCTGGCATCTTTCGCACAGACTCTATGTACGATGTGCTCAACGGGAATGTGCCGGCGAGTGATTTCGAAGGCCAGATCGTCCTGATCGGCTTCACCACGGTCACAGAGCAGGATCTCCATATCACGCCCTTCGACCCGCGTGGGCTGACGCCCGGCGTCGAGGTCCACGCCAACGTCGTGGCCACGTTGCTGAACGGTGACGCCATCCATCGCGTGCCGGCCTGGCTTAGCGCGGGGCTCGGCCTGGTGGCCGCCGTCCTCACCGCGCTTGCCTTCCGGCGCTTGAGGCCCATTCATGCAGCGGCAGCGGTCGGCGCAGGCGTGTTGATATACGAGGCCGTGACGTTCGTGCTCTTCGCCCGGACCGATCTCTGGTTGCCGGCCGTCTCGCCGGTGATCCTGGCCTCCCTGACCACCGTGGGCGGGCTGGCGGAACGGGTGCTGGTCGAGGAGCGAGAGAAACGGCGCATCCGGGATCGCTTTCAGAGCTTCATGGCACCGGAGCGCATGGCTGCTGTTCTGAACCGCTGGGAGGAGATGGTGGCCGAGGACCGGCCTGAGGTCGTGGCCACGGTGCTCTTCTCGGACATCCGGGGCTTCACGTCGGCCACCGAGACGCTGACGCGCGAGGGGCGGAGCGGCGATGTGATCCGGTTTCTCAACCGCTACACCGATGCCATGGTCGAGGTCATATTCGCCGAACAGGGCGTGCTCGACAAGATACTGGGTGACGGGTTGCTGGTGCTGTTCGGCGCGCCAGAGCCTTCGCCCGATCATGCCCTACAGGCGGTGCGGGCGGCACTTCGCATGCGTGCCCTGATGCCGGACATGAACGCGATCTGGCCGCTGCGCGATCGGCGTCCCCTGCGCATCGGCATCGGTATCCACAGCGGGCCGCTGATGGATGGCATCGTCGGGCGCGGCCGCCGCGTCGAGTACACCGTCATCGGCGATGCGGTGAACACCGCCTCGCGGGTGGAGGATTACACGAAGGAGGTGTTGACCCGCCACATCAAGCAGTTCGGCGATGACGGCCAGCCCAGTGCGACCATCCTGATCAGCGAGGCTACGTACGAGCAGGTCAGGGGGCGAGTTCGAGTGGACGCGGACGTGCTTGCGCTCCAGGCCAAGGGGAAAGCGCAACCCATTCGCGTGTATCGTGTTTTGGGACTGATGGAGGGCGGGGAAGAGGAATCATGACATGAAGAGGCGATCGTGGATCGTCGGCGGTGTGGTATTGGTGGCTGTGGTCGTCTTTGTCCTGTTCCTGCTCCGGCCCAAGGGACAGGAGCGCCCGGCGACAGTCGTGGAGACCGCCAACAAAGTGGACGCTCACCCGCGGCCGAAGGATGATTGGCAACCTGCCGCGGTGGACATGGCGATCTACGGCGGTGGCCAGGTGCGCACGGGGGCCGAGTCCTCGGCGCGGCTGGAGTTGCTGGAGGGCATCGTGCGCCTCTCGGCCGACACCGTGTTCACCGTCGAGGAGAGCAAGTCGCGCCAGGGCACGTTGCTGACGACGCTTTCCCTGCAAGAGGGACGGTTGTGGGCGCATCTGGTGCCTGGCCAATCCCACGAGTTTGCCGTGGAGACCGGCTGCGCGGTGGCGGCCGTGCGCGACACAGATTTCAGCGTCAAGGTGGTGAGCGACGGAGAGACGCTTGTATCGGTGGCCGAGGGGGAGGTCGAACTGACGGCCCAGGATCAGGGCGTGACCGTGACCGCCGGCGAGCAGGCGACGGTCGAGACAGACCAGCCTCCGGGCGAGCCGGAGCCGATGAGCGATGAGGAGCTCATCCTGTGGGCCACGGAGGGGGAGATGCCGGAGTTGGCACCTCCCATGAGAATCCACGGGGATGTGAGCTGCCGATTGACTGGCCCTGCCGGCGACCTGGCTGCTCGAAACCCCGAGACCGTCTTCGACGTTACTGTGGAGACCGGGGGCGCCGAGACTGCGCCCCGCGAGGCGCGAATCGCAGTGGAGACCCCTGATAGGGGCACCATCGTCCTGGAGCCATTCGGCGACATCTTTGGCATGGAGCGCAGGTTTCACGGGTCCATCCGAGGGCTGCCACAGGCCGGAGGGACGTATATCTTCACCGCTCTCACCGCAGACGGTACGCCGATCCCGGGCGCCGAGGCCAAGGACGTCTACGTCGGCGGCTTTGAGCCGGACCCACCGGCCAACGTCCGGGCCGAGGTGGTCGAGGCCGGGATCCTGGTTTCGTGGGATCCATCACCGGTCATTCCCGGTGGGTTTGACCCCGGCGGATCGCCGCCCCGTGGGTTCTACCAGATTGAGATCGGAGGCGAGGGCGGCAGGCCGTTTGGCTGGAGCCACCCTGGCGAATCTCTGACGGAAATGTCCCATCTCATCCCCCTGCGCCGCCAGGACTTTGGACCCGGCGACAGGGGCCGGGCGCTTGAGGAGATGGACGACGGGGTCTACACCCTGATAGTGACCGCCTTTAGTTGGGCGCCGGATGGAGCGGCCGCCGGGGCCAACGAGTGTTCGGCGTACGCGTTGGAGGAAATCCGGGTCGTCATCAGAGGGGGCCAGGTGGAGGTTGAGGAGCCGTGAGATGTGACAGGGTTTGGGGGACGGTGGTGGGTTGGTAGGTTGGTACATTGGTGCATCGGTACATTGGTAGATTGGTATATTGGTAGGGTGGTAGGATGGTCGTGCGTTGGGGGTCTTTTCTGAGGTGGGGCTTGGCGGTGTGCGCTTGACGCGTGACGTTGGTGGGCGGGGATGCCCGCGCCCGTGCCGTGCTTGATGAATTCGGAGGTGACTATGTTGCGGTTCCTGACTGCCGGCGAATCCCACGGCCCGTGCCTGACCGCGGTCGTGGAGGGGCTGCCGGCAGGGCTCGAAATCGCTGTCGAGGCGATCAACCGTGAGTTGGCCCGCCGCCAGGGCGGCTATGGGCGCGGCGGGCGCATGAAGATCGAGCGGGATCGGGTGGAGATCCTGGGTGGTGTGATCGCCGGCCGGACCACGGGTGCACCCGTCGCGCTGCGCATCGCGAACCGGGACTGGGCCAACTGGCGGGATCGCTGGGCTGCGCGCGACCTGCCCAGGCTGACTGTACCCCGCCCCGGCCACGCCGACTACGCAGGAATGGTCAAGTACGGCCTGGACGACGCGCGGCCGGTGCTGGAGCGGGCCAGCGCGCGTGAGACGGCGGCGCGGGTGGCGGTGGGTGCGTTGGCGAAGCTTCTGCTTGCTGAGTTTGGCATCTCCGTCGGCAGTTACGTCGTCGAGATCGGTGATGTTGTCGCAGACGTGCCGGATCTGGGCGCGACGGGGGAGGCGCGACCGCAGGAAGTCTGGACGCTGGCCGAGGCCAGCGACGTGCGCTGCCCCGACGGGGAGGCAGCCGGGCGGATGCGGGCCGCGATTGACGCGGCGCGCGAGGCGGGTGATTCGCTGGGCGGTGTTTTGCTCGTCACCGCCACGGGCGTGCCGGTTGGGCTGGGCGGTCACGTCCACTGGGAACGGCGACTCGACGCACGCCTGGCCGCAGCGGTGATGTCGATCCCTGCCATCAAGGGAGTGGAGATCGGTTCGGCGTTTGAGAACGCCCAGCGACCAGGCACGCAGGTGCACGATGAGTTTGAGCAAGTCGGCAAATCAGCAAATCAGCAGATTGGGCAGGGGGCGTCGTTTCCGGCTGTGGGGCGCACGTCGAATCGGGCTGGGGGAATCGAGGGGGGAATGAGCAATGGGCAGCCCATCGTAGTGCGGGCGGCGATGAAGCCGATTCCCACCACTATCTCCCCACTGCGCTCGGTGGACCTGGCGACGGGCGAGCCCGCGGCTACCCAGTACCAACGCTCAGATGTCTGTGCCGTGCCCGCCGCGTCGGTCGTCGCAGAGGCGATGGTCGCGTGGGTGCTGGCCCAGGCGCTGGTCGAGAAACGGGGCGGCGACAGTCTGGCGGAGATGAAGCGAGGATGAGGCAGGATGCAGGAGGCAGGATGTAGCCGCGATTTCCCCAATCGCGCATATGGCCGGAGGCACGATGTAGCCGCGATCTCCCAATCGCGCACAAGGCAGGAGGTAGGATGCAGGAAGCACGAGGCAAGGGACACAGACGTCCGGGCGATCCGAAGATGCAGGCGCGCACAACGCGAACCACACCGGGCGACGGCGCGGCGAGGCACGTGGTGTTGACCGGGTTCATGGGGACGGGCAAGACGGCCGTCGGGCAGATGGTCGCCCGCCAGATGGGTCGCGCGTTCGTGGACATGGACGCGGAGATCGAGACACGGGCGGGCAAGACGATTGCCCGCATCTTCGCTGAGGACGGGGAGGCCGCCTTCCGGGGGATGGAGGCCACGCTGTGCCGGGAGCTGTGCCGGCATCCTCTTGCCGCACCGCTGGTGATCGCCACCGGTGGGGGGACGCTGGTGGATCCCGCTAACCGGGCGCTGGTGATGGAGAGTAGCACGCTCATCTGCCTGAGTTGCGACCCGGATGGAATCCTGCAGCGAGTGGGCGCGGATGGCGACCCAGACCGGCCGTTGCTCGACGTGGCCGACCCCCGTGCCGAGGTCGAGCGGCTGCTGGCCGCGCGCCGGAGTGCGTATCAGGCCATCCCGTGGCAGATTGACACCACCGGGCTCTCGGTCGAGGAGGTCGCCGCGCAGGTGCTGCACATCGCCGGCGTCATCACGCTTCCCGTGCGCCACCCCGGTGGCCAGTACGAGATCCACGTCGGCAACGGGCTGCTGGCACACGCCGGCGACCTGCTGCGCGCGACCGGTGACCGCGGATTGTCCCAATCCGAAGGCGGGCGTGTCGCAATCGTCACCAATCCCGTCGTCGCACCGCTGTACGCCGCGCAGGTGGCGCACGCGCTGCGATCGGCGGGATTCGATCCCTTCGTCTGTTCCATCCCCGATGGCGAGCCGCACAAGACGCTCGCGACCGTCGCCACGCTCTACGAGCAATTCCTCGCCGGCGGGCTGGACCGCAGCGGCACGGTGCTCTCGCTCGGGGGCGGCGTGACCGGCGACGTGGCGGGCTTCGCGGCGGCGACCTTCATGCGGGGGGTGCGCTTCGTCCAGGTACCCACGACGCTGCTGGCGATGGTGGACGCCAGCGTGGGTGCCAAGACGGGCGTTGATCTGCCCCAGGGGAAGAACCTGGTTGGCGCGTTCAAACAGCCAGAGCTGGTGGCCATTGATCCAGCCGTGCTGGCGACGCTGCCTGCTGAGGATCTGCGGTCGGGCATGGCCGAGGTGATCAAACATGGCATCATCGGAGATCCCGCCCTCTTTGTGGAACTGGAGGCACGCGCGCTACGCTCTCAACCCCCTGACCATCCCGCCACGCAAGGCGCGGTTTCCGCGCTCCTACTCCCGGCTTCACAGATCACGCGTGCCCTCAGGGTCAAGATCGAGGTGGTCGAACAGGATCCCTTCGAACAGGGGCGGCGCGCCGTGCTCAATCTGGGCCACACCGTGGGGCACGCGTTGGAGCGACTCAGTGGTTTCGCCCTGCGCCACGGCGAGGCAGTGGGCATCGGGATGGTGGCGGCGGCGCGGATCGCGGGCGAGTTGAAGCGCGCCGATGCGTCGCTAGCCGAGCGGGTGGAGGCTGTCCTCGCGGGTTGGGGCCTGCCGACGCGGTGTCCGCCCTTCGACGCCGACGGACGCAGGATCAATGTCCGCGAGATCTGGGCGGCGATGGCACACGACAAGAAGCGGCGAGGCAAGACGCTGCGCTGGGTGCTTCCCTGTGCCATTGGCCAGGTGGAGATCGCGGAGGACGTGCCCCGGAGCGTGGTAATCGCCGTCCTCCACAATCTAGGAGCAAACTGAAGATTGATGAACCACAGAGCACAGACGACGAGTTGCAAGATCCTGGTCCTCCATGGTCCCAATCTCAACCTATTGGGGCGACGAGAGCCTGACATCTATGGCTCCGTGACGCTGGACGAGATCGACACAGCGCTGCGCGAAGCGGCTGCGGAGCGAGGTGCGGAACTGCGCATCGTGCAGTCCAACCACGAGGGTGCGCTCGTTGACGCGCTGCACGAGGCCGTGGATTGGGCTGACGGCGTGTTGATGAACCCCGCTGCCTGCACGCACACAGGGCTTGCGCTGCGGGACGCCATCGCCGCCGTCGATCTCCCCGCGGTGGAGGTGCATCTCTCGAACGTCTACGCCCGGGAGTCGTTCCGCCACGAGTCACTCATCGCTCCGGTGTGCGTGGGGCAGATCAGTGGCTTTGGCTGGCGCAGCTATCTCCTGGGGCTGACGGCCTTGTTGGATTATCTGAGCTGAGGGTGGTGGGCTGGTAGATTGGTGGACTGGTAGATTGGTAAACTGGTAGATTGGTAAACTGGTAGACTGGTAGATTGGTAAACTGGTAGATTGGTAGACTGGTTGTGCGAAGGAGACAATACAGTGAAACGTTCGAATCGTCTGGAGAACATCCCCCCCTATCATTTCGCTCGCTGGGCCGGGCAGGTCGAAACCGCCCGCCGGCGGGGCCTGGACGTGATCCGGCTGGACATCGGCAACCCCGACCTGCCACCGCCCGACGAAGTCGTGGAGGCACTGTGTCAATCGGCCCGTGAGCCTACCCATCACGGCTACGCCGGCTACCGGGGTCTGCCGGCACTGCGCGAGGCAATCGCCGGCTACTACGGGCGACGATTTGGCGTGGCGCTCGATCCCGGTACCGAGGTTGCGCCGCTCATTGGGTCCAAAGAGGGCATCGTCAACATCGCGCTGGCGTGCCTCGATCCGGGCGACCTGGTGCTGGTGCCTGATCCCGGCTACGCCCCCTACGCGAGGGGAGCAGCCCTGGCAGGCGCGGGGGTCCATGCGTTCCCACTGCTGCCTGAACGTGGCTTCTTGCCAGATTTCGAAGCCATACCTCCCGACGTGGCCGACAGAGCCATCCTGATGTGGCTCAATTACCCCAACAACCCCACCGGCGCTGTGGCTGATCTGGCGTTCTTCTCACAGGCGGTGGCCTTCGCGCGACGCCACGACTTGCTGCTGTGCCACGACGCGCCCTATTGCGACACAACCTACGGCGACTACATCGCGCCCAGTCTGCTGCAAGCGCCAGGTGCTTTGGAGGTGGCGGTCGAGTTCAACTCCCTCTCCAAGACCTTCAACATGGCGGGGTGGCGTGTGGGGATGGCGGTGGGCAATGCGGACGCCGTCGCGGCGCTGGCACAGGTCAAGTCCAACGTGGACTCCGGGCTGTTCCGCCCGTTGCAAGAGGCGGCCGTCCGCGCCCTGTCGGTCGATCCCGAGTGGATCACGGCGCGCAACTCGATATATCGGGAGCGGCTGGACATGATCCAGGCAGCGCTGGATGACGTCGGGATGGGGGCGACGCATCCGGACGCCGCGCTTTACGCCTGGGCGCGGGTGCCGGGGGGTTGGGCGCGCCATCAGAATGGCGCCTTTGTAGGGTTGACGGAGTGTGAGGAATTCGCGCTCGCGCTGCTAGAACAGACAGGCGTAGGAGTGGCGCCCGGTTCGTTCTTCGGCGCTGCGGGCGAGGGATACGTGCGCATCTCTGCCACCGCGCCGACGGATCGTGTTCGGGCGGCGATGGAGCGCCTTCGCCAGTTCGTGACGTCGCAACCATCCGCGTAGACACCAGAGTGGGCTGAGTAGGCACCTGAGCCAGACAGCGCACAATCCATAGCACCTCCGAGGGCTATTCGGTCCATAAGCGCATGCGGCCGAATAGCCCTCTTATTTGAGCCGGTTGGTCTTGACAAACCGGGAAAACTGCGGTATACTCTCAGTAGTTATAATAATAACGTCTAAGTTATAAGTCTAACGCCTAGGTTAGAAGTCTAACGCCTAACTGCGCAGCGTCTACAGAGCAGGCAATCCGAGTAAGGAGGGCAGCGAATTGAGCGACGATCCCATTGACAAACTGGTAAGACTGGGCTTCTCCGAGTACGAGGCGAAGGCCTACATCGCCTTGCTTCGTGAGAACCCTGCCACCGGCTATCAACTTGCCAAGCTCTCTGGCGTGCCTCGGTCCATGATCTACGAGGTGCTGGGCAAGCTGGTTGCCCGCGGCGCTGCTATGACGCTCTACAAGGAGGGCGGCACCAAGTATGCCCCGGTCTCGGCCCACGAGTTCCTGGACCAGCTTCATCGCGAGCACGAAGGCCTGGTCGACTCGCTCAGAGAGGAGCTGTCCACCCTCGACGCGGCGTCTGACCTGGAATACGTGTGGAACATCGAGGGACACGAGAACATCATGGCCAAGGCAGAGGAGATGATCGAGCAGGCTCAACACCGGATATACCTTTCCCTTCTGCCGGCTACGTTCCCTACCCTGAAACCCGCTCTGGAGGAGGCGGCTCTGCGGGGCGTGCAAGTGGTGGTCTATAGCACGGGGCGCCTGGAACTGCGCGGCGGTCGCGTGATCGCTACGCCGGTGCCTGAAGAGACTCAGGCGCGGGTGGAGGGCTTGTGGCTGGTCCTGGTCGTTGACGGTGAAGAGGTTCTGATCGGCGAGTTGCTAACCGAGAACCAGGCGCGCGCCTCGTGGACGGGCAGCCCGCTCTTCGTCTTCGTCGCGGAGCACCACCTGCGCACGGATCTGTACCTGCCGCGCGTGCTGGCGCTCCTGGGTGATCGGGCGCGAGACCTCATTCAAGATGAGGATTGGGAGTTGTTCGCCTGCGCTTTTGAGAGCCGCATAGGTGTCCATTGATCGTGCGCCCGCGGGCGTCATGCCGGCAGGGATGCTGCCGACCGCAGACAGTCGGTGGATGCAGACATCCGGGCGGTCCAACGGGTGGTCCAGCAGGTGGTCCGTTGATGGTGGGTCCAGTGGTGAAAGAGGACATGACTGATCCGGAGATCTCTTACTTTGAGTTGCAGGCCTATACCGGCGCTACCAAGCACATGGGGGGCTTCGAGACCACGAAGGAGCTCATCCAGTTGTGCCACGTCGGCGAGGATACGACCGTGTTGGAGATCGGTGTGGGCGTCGGCGCGACGGCCTGCTACCTGGCCAAGAGGTACGGGTGCCGCGTGGTCGGCGTGGACCTGCGTGGGAGTATGATCGCTCGGGCGAACGAGCGGGCGCTCAAGGAGCGCGTCGCGGACCGCGTCGAGTTTAGGGTGGCTGACGCGCAGGACCTACCTTTCCAGGACGCGCAGTTCGACGTCGTCATGGCCGAATCCGTCACCACATTCGTGCACGACAAGCAACTTGCCATTAGCGAGTACGCGCGCGTGACCAGGCCGGGCGGCTACGTCGGGATGAACGAGGAAATCTGGCTTCAGACGCCGCCGCAGCGACTGGTCGAACACGTCAGGCTCGCGTGGGCCATCGAGTCGGACCTCCTGACGTCCGATGGTTGGACAGGATTGCTGGAAGCGAGAGGGCTACGCGAGATCCTGGTGAAGGAGTACGCTGTGAGCGCGCGGCGCGAAGCCACCCAGCTCAAGCGCTATTCACTGGGAGACGCGCTACGGATGTTCTACCGCACGCTGGGCCTGTACGTCCGAAACTCTGCGTTCAGGGCCTATATGGCCGGCATGCGCCGCACCCCGAAGGACCTGTTCGAGTACCTGGGGTATGCGATACTCGTCGGGAGGAAACCGGGAGGCGAACATGAACCGCAATTCACCTAGTGATGGACCGCCGGCATCCTACCGGCATGACGAGGGAAGCGCAGCGGCACCGCTCACTGGAAAGGGAAGCGCAGCGGCTTCATCCGCCGGACAGACTATAGCGCCTGACGTCAGGCGCGGCGTCGTGGCGTGGATCGCCAAGGCCGCCGCAGGCCTGGTGTTCTTCGCCGCGCTCCTGTTCCTCTGCGCGGAACGCTGGGATTGGATATGGGCGTGGGTTTTCCTCGCCTTGTTCGCGGCCGCCTCGGTCGCGCACGTCTTGATCTTGATCCCGACCAACCCGGAGTTGCTCGGGGAACGCGCGCGCGGCATCCGCGAGAACACCAAAAACTGGGACAAGGTCATCAGCAGCCTCGCCGCTGGGCTGTTGCCGATGGCCTCGTGGGTCATCTCCGCGCTGGATGAGCGCTTCGGCTGGCCTCGCCCCCTTGGGTGGCTGCCACAGATTTCACCTGGGCTCCACATCGGCGGAGCGCTCTTCTTCGCGCTGGGGTGGGCGATGCTGCTCTGGGCGACGGCCTCTAACGCGTTCTTCTCGACGACCGTGCGCATCCAGGAGGAGCGGGGCCACGTCGTTCAAACGGGCGGACCGTACCGGTACGTGCGCCATCCAGGATACGTCGGCGGGATCGTGTATCAACTCGCGACGCCCTTCTTGTTGGGCTCGTGGTGGGCGTTGATTCCGATGGCCCTGACGGTGCCGCTCTACGTGTTGCGCACCGCGCTGGAGGACAAGACCCTGCACGAAGAACTCGACGGGTATGCGGAGTATGCACAGCGGACGCGCTACCGCCTGCTGCCGGGTGTGTGGTAGCGCCAGCGCAGATACGGCACTCCGGCAGACCTGCGTGCCTTACTACGAACCGGGGAGCGCGTCATTCCCGATGGTGCGCCATCAGAATGGCGAAGCATCATGCCAAGATCAAAGGGGGTCAACATGGCGAGCTTGTTGCCTTTCGGCCAATGGCTGATCGTGACAGTTCTATGCACGGCCATACTGCTGGGCTCCAGTGGACGCCTGGACCTGCCGATGGTGTGGGCCTGTATATACGTCTATTCCAGCTTTCACCTGGTCATAGCGTTCACCATGTGGAAAGATCCTGCCTTGTTCGAGGAGCGGGCCCGCCCGGGGCCAGGCGCCAAACGCTGGGATCGGGTCTGGCTCGTGATCTACCAGCTCCTGTCCTTCGCCACCTGGATCATTGCCGGCCTGGACATCGGGCGGTTTCACTGGGCCGACACGGTGCCGTTGTGGCTGCAGATCGTGGGGCTGGCAGGGCTGGTGGCGTCGTTCGGGTTTGCCGTGTGGGCCATGGCCACCAATACGTTCTTCTCGCAGGTGGTGCGCATCCAGG
>CAZYSK010000058.1:0-37572 GCA_964649415.1 uncultured Anaerolineales bacterium | reverse complement strand
TTTTACCACTGTATTAGCCGACTGAACAGAGTTTCACTCCGACAAACTGCTAGAGAATTCCTAAAATCACCTGCGGAGAGAAACGCTGACTTGACAAGTGTGTGTGCTTTCTGGTATACTATGCCCACAATTGCTGTATGCCATGATGCGTTCCTACCACGGGCTGCACTCCCCAGCAGATCGATGCGAAAGGAGGGAGAAGCCGCTTCCCCCGTTGGAATGCGGGCGGGAAACCGACTCACCACAACTTGAGTTCCGACAAGGCCCATCTCCCGTGGCCGGCACCACGGAGAACGCAGGTACCAGGTGGCGGAGCACCTCGTTCAGTCCGGTCTCAACACTTGGAGACACTATTGTCCCATTGCTGAAGGCCCCGACAAGGTACTCACACAGCCGAGCCTTGCGCGACAACCACACGGGCTCACGAGGGGTGTTCCCTTCGTGAGCCTTGTTTGTTACATCTCTAGCTCGTTTCCAGGATTTGCCTCACCGAAAACTTACGAACGCGCCCTACAATGAGTCCACGGTCAATGGTTTCACAATCGCGTTTCTCAGGGTGATCTGCTTCCTAGTTCATCAGGGCGGGCCTCACCGGCACAAAGAGTGGCCGGGCTACGCATGGCACCCAAGGGCGAAGGCTTCGGGCGAGGTGTAAGGGCACCCTCCAGGCTTGCGATCTCACATCTTGCCGGTCAACGTGAGATCAAGAGGTCAAGTCAATGGAAATCCGCAGTTACATCGGTATTCTTTGGCGTCGCAAGTGGGTGATTGTCGCTACCGCGATAGTGACGGTGACCGTCGTGGTCATAGGTATGCTCATAATGACGCCCGTGTATGCAGCATCAGCCATGTTGCGCGTGCTGACGCCCTCCGGCGGCACTTCCGATTGGATAGAATACAACACGATGTACGCCGAACGGCTCACGAACACCTATGCTAAGATCGCCACGACCCGCCCCGTCCTTCAAGAGCTGGCGCAGAGACTGGGTCTCGATCAGCTTCCCAAGATCGAGGTGGAGACTCTGGCAGATACGGAATTGCTGCTCATCACAGCTGAGGCCACTGATCCAACGCTGGCTCGGGACGCGGCCAACGGCCTCGCGGAGATTCTCCTGGAGCAGTATGAGCTAGCCCGGGTCAGGGAGGGAATGCCCGCCAACATGCTCTCCGTCGTGGAGCCGGCTATTGCCCCCAAGACTCCGTCCAGACCGCGCAAGATGCTGAACCTTGCCCTGGCGTGCATGGTCGGGTTGGGGGGTGGCACGGGTCTGGCCTTCGCGTTCGAGATCCTGGACACTACGCTGCACACGGCGAAGCAGATTGAGACAACGACTGGACTGAGCGCGTTGGGAAAGATCCCCTCTGCCAGACGGCGGCGGGCCGGGTTTTTCAACGGCAATTCGCCCCAGGCCGAGGCATTCCGCCATCTCCGCACCAAGGTCTTCGCCCTCGACACCGAGACCCCTTTTCGCACTCTACTGGTGACCAGCGCCGAACCCCGGGAGGGCAAGTCGACCATCGTGGCCAACCTGGCCTCCGCCATCGCTCAGTCCGGGCGCAGGGTCGTCGTCGTGGACGGTGACATGCGACTGCCGACCTTGCACAAGGTCTTCGACCTGCCCAACGAGATAGGTCTTAGCACCGTACTCCAAGAAGAAGTGCCTCTCGACGAAGCCCTGCAAAGCAGCGACATCCCTGGCGTGTGGGTGCTCACGAGTGGGCCACCAACGCCCAACGCGGCCGAGTTGCTCGCGTTGCCGCCAATGCGCGCCTCAGTCGAGCAACTGGCACAGCAGTTCGACATCGTATTACTAGACGCGCCATCCATCCTGACGGTGACCGACGCGGCCCTGCTAGCTCTGGTCGCTGACGGTGTGATACTGGTTGTAGCGCGTGCTCAAGCACGGGAAGAGGCCGTGCAAGCCGCTTGCCAGCAACTGTCCGATATCAAGGCTCGGTCAATCGGCGTCGTGGTGAACCGTGCCAAGCCAGACAGCACCTATGCATATTACCGTCACCGACCACGTTGGCGCAGCTAGTGTGCAACAACGGAACGTATAGTGGACAGGCAGTCACGAGAATAGGCGAAGCCGGTGTATCAGCAGATTGCGCAACGACAAGACATATATAGCCAAGCCGCGCGCCAGCAGGTCAGTGTAGACCTGGTGCGACGCTTTGACCCTGACGCCGTCAGTCCCTTGACCAGCGATCGCGCCACGTACTATTTCCTCAAGCGCCTACTGGATGTAGCCGTGGCCGCGCTTGCCCTGGTGATGCTATCGCCGGTGATGGCCCTGATCGCCGTGTTGATCGTGCTGGACTCTGGATGGCCGGTGTTTTTCAGCCAGGAACGGGTCGGCGCACGACGCTGGACCCGCGGTGGATTCGCCTACTGGCAACGCACCACCTTCACCTGTCACAAATTCCGCACTATGTACAAGGACGCGACGCCTGACCTCCATTGCGCGTTCATCAAGGCCTTCATCCGCAATGACGAGGAAGGCATGGCTGCGGTGCGCCGCACGTGCAAAGACCGTGATGGACAAGACACTCGACCTCGCAGTAGGTTCTTTCAGGCCTTCGTCCGTAGGGAGAACGAAAGCAAGAATGCGGTGGAGGCCAAGGACACTCAGGTCTACAAGTTGGTGGATGACCCCCGGGTGACGTCAGTCGGAGAGATCCTGCGCAAGACCAGCCTGGATGAGCTGCCCCAGCTATGGAACGTGCTGAAGGGAGAGATGAGCATTGTAGGCCCGCGTCCGGATCTGCCGTATTCCGTTGCGGACTATGAACCGTGGCACTTCGAGCGCCTGGCAGCCCAGGCAGGGCTCACCGGACTGTGGCAGATAGGCGGACGCTCTCAAGTTGCGTTCGAGGATTTCGTTCACATAGACATCGAATACGCCCGCAGCCAGTCACTGTGGCTGGATCTCAAGATCCTGCTTCTGACGATCCCCGCGGTTCTGGCTCGACGAGGTGCCGCGTAGGGGGCGCTGTTGTAGAAACAAGAACTGGCAAGTGCCCGGCAGCATCGCGGGGTAGATGTTGAAGGAGACAACAACCTATGAGGCTGAGAAACAAGCGAGTCGTTGTGACCGGCGGCGCAGGGTTCATCGGTAGTCACATTGTCGATCAACTCGTGTCTACTGACAATGAGGTCATTATCATAGACAATTTCTCAACCGGCAAATGGGAACACATTGACCAGCATCGAGCGGACGAGTCGGTCCGTGTAGAGCAAGCAGATGTGCGGGATCTGGATGCAATGATCCGCCTGACTGAAGGCGCGGACGTTGTATTCCACATGGCCGTTGCCTGCGTGCGGGCTTCCCTTGGGCACCCCATTTCCTGTCATGACATCAATGCCACAGGCACCCTGGCTATGTGCCAGGCCAGCCTGGAAGCTGGCGTGGAGAGATTCATATACACCTCTTCTTCTGAAGTCTATGGCAGCGCGCTGCGTATACCCATGAATGAGGAACACCCCCTGAATCCAACCAACGCGTACGGTGCGAGTAAGGCCGCCGGCGAGCATTACGCCCTAGCGTACTGGCGCGCGTATGGCCTTCCTGCGGCAGTGGTCAGGCTGTTCAATACCTACGGGCCGCGAGAGCCTGTGGAGGGTACCCGCGCTGAGGTCATACCCAAGTTTGTCATGCGCACGATGGCCGGGCTGCAGCCCGTGATCTTCGGCACCGGTGCCCAGACGCGTGACTTCACCTGGGTAGAGGACATCACCCGTGGCATCATTCTGGCAGCTCAATGTGATGCGCTCGTTGGAGACTGCGTGCACCTGGCACGGGGTCAGGGGGTCAGTGTCTCGAGAGTGTGCGAGCTCGTACTGGAGAAGCTGGGACGCCAGGACCTCCAACCTATCTATTCCGAGGACGGCCGGCCAGGAGATATTGAACGCCACCAAGCTGATATCAGCAAGGCCAAGAGGCTATTTGGCTTCTCGCCAGCCGTCGATATCGAATCGGGCGTAGAGCGGTACATCCAGTGGGTTCAAGAGCAAGGCCCCGACCTGGAGAAGTGGGTGAAACAGGAGAGAGTTCAGAATTGGTGACCGTCGGACCCACGGCACCGTGGGCAGAGTTCACAACAAGCGCCGGTAGACTTGGGGAGAGAGCAGTTGATCAAAGTCTGATTTCGTAGAGGAACGTGTGGACGAGGCCTGATCTCTCGTCGGCATTCGGGCGCAATGGAGGGAACTATGAACAGCTTGCAAGTAGGCGTAATCGGTTGCGGCTACTGGGGCCCCAATCTGATCCGCAACTTCGTCGAGATGCCCGCATCGAATGTCAGAGCCGTTGCGGACCTTGACGGGGACCGTCTGGCTCACATCAAGTCTCGTTTTCCTACAGTCACGCCTGCGAAGGATTATCGAGACCTCTTCGATATGTCACTGGATGCCGTTGTGGTTGCAACACCGCCGGCGACTCACTTCCCGATCGCATTGGACTGCCTACAACATGATCTCCACGTGCTGATCGAGAAACCCCTGACGCTAGACTGCCGGCATGCCCAAGAGCTTATTGAGACGGCCGATACACGAGGGCTGACCCTGATGGCAGGACATACCTTTGAATACAATCCGGCTGTGCGGGCACTCAAGGACATCATCGATGGTGGCGAATTGGGCCGAATCTACTACATTGACGCGGTGCGGGCTAGTCTGGGGCTGTTTCAAGCCGACCTGAACGTAGTATGGGATCTGGCTCCGCACGACATATCCATCCTCTTGTATCTTCTCGGTTGCGAACCGATCAAGGTCATAGCCCAGGGCGCGGCCAACGTTTTCAAAGGCAAGCATGACATTGCCTATTTGACTTTGTTCTTCCCAGACGATATCATGGCTCACGTTCGCGTGAGCTGGCTCGATCCCCGCAAGGTGCGGCGTATTACCGTCGTCGGCAGCCGCAAGATGCTGGTCTACGATGACGTGGAGACTCTGGAGAAGATCAAGATCTACGACAAAGGCGTCGAGGCGCTTCCTTACACGGAGACTTTCGGTGAGTTCCAATGCAGTTACCGTTACGGTGACGTGGTGATTCCCAACATCCGCTTCGTCGAACCACTGCGACTGGAATGCCAGCACTTTATGGAGTGCATAGAGAACGGCACGGAACCCCAAAGCAGTGGCCGAGTTGGCTTGAAAGTGGTCAAAGTCCTGGAAGAGGCTGAACGGTCGCTGCAGAACGGTGGGGAGTGGACCACAATCTCCCCTGATAACACGGATCGAGTACATAATCATCTAGTAACATAGAAGGGAAGCTGCCTGATGGTGAATGGCGACTTTGTGCGCATCGCTCCCGACGTGAAACTGGGACAGGATGTGAGAATCTACGCCTTCGTCAACCTGTATGGCTGTGAGATTGGCGACGAAAGCAAGATTGGCACCTTCGTGGAGATCCAGAAAGGAGCTGCGATAGGGCGGCGGGTCAAGGTATCCAGCCACTCCTTCATCTGTGAAGGAGTGACGATCGAGGATGAAGTTTTCATCGGTCACGGTGTGATGTTCATCAACGACCGGTACCCGCGAGCTACCACTGGCGACGGAGAACTGCAGGCCGACGCCGATTGGGTATGCATTCCCACCTTGGTGAAACGGAGGGCTTCTATTGGTAGCAACGCCACGATTATGTGTGGTGTGACCATAGGTGAAGGCGCGATGGTGGGCGCGGGCAGCGTTGTCACCCACAATGTGCCGGATGGTGCAGTCGTGGCCGGTGTTCCGGCGCGGGTTCTGGAGAGAAGGAGCGCATAGATGAAAGTCCCTTTCGTAGATCTGCGGGAGGCGCATCGCATCATTCGAGATGAACTGGATCAGGCCATCCAGCGAGTGATGGAGCGATGCGACTTCGCCTTGGGTGAGGACGTCACCCATTTCGAAGAGGAATTCGCGGCATTCTGCAGCACACGGTACGCAGTAGGCGTGGACAGTGGGCTATCCGCCTTAGAGCTAGGCCTGCGTGCGCACGCCATCGGCCCAGGCGACGAGGTGATCGTGCCCGCGCACACGTTCATCGCCACAGCGGCGGCTGTCACCTTTGTTGGAGCGGACCCGGTTCTGGTGGATGTCGATCCGAGCACGTACAACATCGACGTCTCACAGATTGAGGCCGCGATCACACCGCGCACTCGAGCGATCATCCCGGTGCATCTGTATGGTCTGCCAGCCGATATGGACCCGATCCTGAACCTGGCCGATCAGCACAACTTGGTCGTCATCGAGGATGCCTGCCAGGCCCACGGCGCGCTCTACAAGGGTCGGCGGGCCGGGTCATTGGGCCACGCGGCCGCTTTCAGCTTCTATCCGACCAAGAACCTGGGGGGCTGCGGCGATGGCGGCATGTTGGTGACGGACGATGAGGAAGTCGCCGAACAGGTACGCGCGATGCGCAATTGTGGTCAAAGGGAGAAATACCGCCACGAGCTGGCGCCCTTCAACCACCGCCTGGACACGTTACAGGCCGCGATCTTGCGCGTCAAGCTGCGCTACCTGGAGGATTGGACACAAGCACGCCGTCGAAACGCAGCCCTGTACACCGAGCTCCTGCCGAGAAACAGCGTTGTCACACCGGTCGAATCCCCGGATTCAACGCACGTGTACCATCTCTACGTCGTGCGGACGGCCCGGCGAGATGAACTGCGTGCCTATCTCTGGGAGCACGGTATCGGCACGGGGATTCACTACCCCATACCGATTCACCTGCAGCCTTTTTACGAGGAGAGTGGGTTTCGACGCGGGCAGTTCCCCGCGGCAGAGGACTTAGCCGACAAGGTCCTCTCTCTACCGATGTTCCCAGGATTGACGGTAGAGCAAGTTGAGTACGTGGTTACGCAGATGGTCGGATTCTCACAGGGGTAGGTTTCCGCCTTTAGTAGATGACGACTGTGTGCCCCATTGCGTGCACCCCGGGCGGATACATCTATGACGAAGATGGATTCTCATAGTTACAACCTCCCACGAGAGAGCCAGACGAGAAGAAAGGAAGGGCACATCAATGTCAGAACAGGTGCGGGTTCTAGTCACAGGCGCTGGGGGCTTCATCGGTCACCATCTAGTCACATTCCTGAAGAAGAAGGAGTATTGGGTTCGTGGCGTGGACATCAAGTACCCAGAGTTCAGCCCAACTGACGCCGACGAGTTCGAACTACTGGATCTACGACAATGGGACAACTGTCTCCAGGTAACTCGCGGCGTGGATGAGGTCTATGCCCTGGCTGCAGACATGGGTGGTATGGGTTTCATCTCATCCAACCACTCGCGAATCTTGCACAACAACCTGCTCATCAACGTCCACACCCTGGATGCAGCCCACAAGAACGGCGTCAAGCGTTACTTGTTTACGTCTTCAGCCTGCGTCTATCCTGAGTACCTGCAGAAGGAAGCCAATGTCACGCCACTCAGGGAAGAAGACGCCTATCCTGCAGAGCCCCAGGACGCCTACGGATGGGAGAAATTGATCATCGAGCGACTGTGCACACACTATAGGCAAGATCTTGGCATTGAGACTCGCATCGTGCGCTTTCATAACATATACGGCCCCTTGGGCACCTGGGATGGCGGGCGGGAGAAGGCGCCCGCGGCCTTCTGTCGCAAGGTGGCGATTGCCAGATTGACCGGTGACCCCGAGATAGAGATCTGGGGAGACGGGAAACAGACCCGCTCGTTCTGCTACATTGATGATTGTTTGGTCGGCATCTACAAGCTAATGCGGTCTGATTATCACGCGCCACTGAACCTGGGGCGGGATCGTATGGTCACGATTAACCAACTGGCGAACATCATCGCTGGCATCGCAGGTATTGAAATCGTTCCGAAACACGTGCCCGGTCCCGAGGGCGTACGGGGGCGCAACTCCGACAACACGCGCCTGCGGGAGGTGTTGGAATGGGCACCGGAGATATCGCTGGAAGAAGGGCTGGTGCATACTTACGGCTGGATTGAGGAACAGGTCAGAGCTAAGTTGGATGCGGCTTCAGATAGGAGAGCGGCAGCAACAGCGATGGCGTATAGCCAGGTATCGCGAAGCTCGGCGTGAGCCGATGTTCGCTTCTGAGCAAGGAAGGGCTCGTGAGTGACGGAGGTCAAGAAGGCCTTGCGTGCTGGGAGAGCATCCAGCGTCGATGCATACTGGATGCTTCTCCTTGGATCCGGATTTGGATTGAGACAGTTCGTTTGCCAGACGGGCGCTTGGTGAACGACTTCTACCAGCTAGAGCAACCAGACTACGTGATGGTCCTTGCCTTGACCAACGCAAATGAGGTGCTCGGCATCTGGCACTACAAACATGGGCCACGAAACATCAACCTAGGGCTCCCGGCCGGATACGTGATGCCAAGTGAGTCTCCCACAGAAGCTGCGCAGCGAGAACTACTGGAAGAGACGGGATGCACAGCCGATATCTGGCAACACTTGGGTTCGTACACAGTGGATGGCAACCGCGGCTGCGGACAAGCACATATCTACCTCGCCCGGGGGTTGCATGTGGTAGCAGAACCAGACGCCGACGACCTAGAAGAGATCAGACTTGATATGATGAGCCTGGAGGATCTGGAGCAGCACTTGCGATCAGGCAAGGTTGCAACGCTTGGTGCTGCGGCAGCAATTGGCCTCGGTCTGCTTGTCCTGAGGGAGGGAAGCTGCCAGGGTGCTCCTGAGCTCGCTATGGAACGGAATGGCACAAGGAGGTAGCCTCAATGGAGGTAACAACCTTTTCGGTAGTAGGGCTCGGTAAGCTGGGCGCCAGCATGGCAGCCGCCATCGCCAGTCGAGGCTTCGACGTGATCGGCGTAGACATCAACCAACGCGTCGTAGACCTGCTGAATGCTGGTCACGCGCCGGTACAGGAAACGAACCTGGAGAACACGATTGCGACCCATCGAGAACGATTGCGAGCCACGCTGAGCCACCGTGAAGCCATATTGAAGTCAGATGTGACATTCGTTATCGTGCCCACACCAAGTGATGACGAGGGGGCGTTCTCGCTGCAATATGCGAAGTGGGCTTTTGGCGAGATCGGTCGCGCTTTAGCCGAAAAGAACCGTTATCACGTCGTCGTTCTGACTAGCACGGTCCTTCCTGGCTCAACGCGCTATGGGCTGCTGCCGGTTCTGGAGCGGGAATCGGGGAAGGTCTGTGGGCGGGATTTCGGGCTGTGCTACAGCCCGGAGTTCATCGCCCTGGGCAGCGTAATCCACGACTTCCTCAATCCCGATTTCACGTTGATCGGAGAATTCGATGAGCGGGCAGGCAGCCAACTCGAAACTTGCTATGCCAGAATCATGGAAAACGGTCCCCCTTGCCAGCGTATGAGCCTCGAGAACGCGGAACTCACCAAGATCGCGGTCAACACCTTTGTCACCACCAAGATCACTTTCGCCAACATGCTGGCTGACCTGTGTGAACGTATTCCAGGAGGCAACACAGATGTGATCAGCGACGCCTTGGGGTTGGATACACGGATCGGCCGCAAATACCTGACCGGCGCTTTGGGTTACGGGGGCCCCTGTTTTCCTCGTGATAATGTGGCGTTGAGCTTCATCGCGCGCGCTCTGGGGACCGAAGCGCCTCTGGCTGAGACGACGGATCGGCTGAACCGTTCTTTAGCAGGTAAGATCACAGAATACCTGCTGTCGCTTGTCGAGCCCCGGGATACCGTAGCCGTGCTAGGGCTGGCCTACAAGCCGCATTCCCACGTGGTAGAAGAGTCTCAAGCCCTGTACCTTGCTCGTGCGCTGGCAGCCGCGGGCGTTCGCGTTGTGGGGTACGACCCCTTGGCGAACGAGATGGCTCGCCACGACTTGACCGACAAGGTGGTTATCCTAGAGGATTTGGCTTCGTGCCTGCAACAGGCAGATGCCGTCGTGATCACCACACCGGACCCTCAGTTCGGCGACCTCCAGGCGGCCGACTTCCCACAGAAAAGCCCACCGGTAGTGGTGTATGACTGCTGGCGCATCTTGCGCGAGAAGTTGGAGTCTGCGGATCACCTGCGCTATGTTGCGCTTGGCGTCGGGGCTGATGAACCAAGCCATCGCACTCGACTGCAGGAACTTTGGAGCGAGAATGCTGCATCGTCGTGGGAGCACCGGTCGGACTATGGTGACCAAGCAACAAGCCAAGATGCGAAAGGATAGGAACATGCGATGGGAGAATCTCAGAGAGGCAGTCTAAAGGAAAGAGTCAGACAATACTGGCAGGACAATCCATGTGGCGTGGAGTATAGCGGCAAACCGCAAGGCAGCATAGAGTGGTCCGAGGAAATCGAAGAGAGTCGCTATGACCAGGAACCGTTTGTGCATGCCTTCGCCCAATTCACACGCTGGCGGGGCAAGAGAGTGCTGGAAATTGGTTGCGGCCCGGGTACTGACTGCTTGCAGTTCGCACGCTCCGGGGCCAATGTATGCTGTATAGACCTCACAGAACGTGCCGTGGAGATCACGCGCCAGAGACTTGGCATTAATGGATTGTTTGCAAATGCTGAGGTGGGTGATGCAGAAGGATTGCCGTTTCGCAACAACCTGTTTGACTTGGTCTATTCGTGGGGAGTCCTGCACCATACACCAAATACAGACAAGGCCATTGCGGAGGCATATCGCGTCCTGAAGCCAGGGGGGCGGATTCTGATCATGCTCTACCACAGGCGATCAATCATTGCCTTTCGATTCTACCTGCACTATGGCCTACGAGCCGGCCGGCCCTTCAGGAAGGTAACGGACATATTGTCGGACCATATGGAGAGCGCTGGAACTAAAGCCTACACCCTGCGCGAGCTGCGACAGATGTTTTGCCAGTTCAATGATCTGGTCCTGCAACCCGTGCTGACTCCATACGATGTTGAACGGTTTCCGGAATGGGCTCGCAGTTGGTTTCCGGCTGCCTGCGGTTGGTTTGTCGTGATCAGGGGCCGCAAACCAGGCATTGGAGCCCCGGCAGTGATCCCTGGCTCGAACCATCAGTGCAGACCTTGAGGAGGCGGGGAGGTCGTCAATCGCGTGCCCAACCATAGCACGCCGCAATCACCTGTACTGCTGGCACGTGATGATCCTCCTGACAGTGTCGCTAGAGGCGTCTCTTGAGAGCTTGGTACGCACGCACTAACATTTCTCGGGTATCTTGATGCGCAGTAAGATAATGATGAGGAAGATAATTCACTTTGCTATGTGTCTCTCCGTGGGCGTATTCGGCGGGGGGATTCTGCTACTTGACTTGCCGCTCAAATGGAAGATGGTTTTCTTAGCGACACTGGGAATCACAGGGTTGATGTTGATAGCCCGAAACCCCAGGCGAATTCTCACCTTTACGCTAGCTCTCACTATACCCACCTACTTAGGCAAGGGCTTGATCGATCGTTCCGGGTCTTTCAGCCTGGCAAACGGGGTGGCCATCAACCTTTCTGATGTGCTGGCCGTAGCATTACTCCTTATCTTTGTGGCCAAGCTGGCGATCCGGCAAGCCGAAGTTCACCTTTTTCCTCTGAGCACGACATCTGCACTCGTTTGGTTGCTTGCTTCCTCGCTCTCACTTTTCACCGCCAGGGACACTGAACTGGCCATGTTTCAACTGGTAAACATGAGCAAGCTCTTATTGCTCTATTGGATAGTTGCCAACAGCGTCAGCCATGAGACTGATGTGAGCTGGGTGATTGCGGGACTGATGTTAGGCATGGCATTCCAGGCTCTGGTAGGTATCTACCAGGGAGTCACGGGACAGCCTGTCGGTCTCTACATCCTGGACGAAACTACGACTGTAAAACAGCAGCAAATGAGTGAAGGTGTGGTTAGTCGTGTTCAGGGTACGATTGGTCATCCCAATTCCTACGCTATGTACGTAACAACCGTGATACCCTTTGCGCTGACCGTGTTGTTCTCCAGAGCAAGAGCCTTGTATAAGGTTCTGACAGGCATCGCGGTGGGTCTTGGTTGTCTGGCATTGGTATACAGTCTCTCGCGCGGTGCGTGGGTCAGCCTGCTGGCGACTGTCAGCATCATCCTTGCGCTGGCTGTTCAGCGGAAACGGATCAGTCCACAGGCTGCAGTACTGATTGCTGTCACATGCTCATTGATCTTGTTAGGTATTACGCTCCATGGCCCAGACATCATCTTATCTCGCCTTACGAGTGACGACCAAGGGTCGGCACATAGCAGGGTCACAATGGCCCAGACTGCCCTGGCCATCATTGAAGATCATCCATGGCTAGGTGTGGGGCTGAACAACTACACACTGGTTAGCCCTCAGTACGATACAACCACTCTCGTGAACCAGGCAGTTGTTCACAACGCGTACCTATTCATCGCTGCGGAGACAGGTCTTGTCGGACTGACCGCATTCCTGGGTCTCCTGGCAACCTTATTGACCCAAGCATGGTGGGTTATCAACCGGGCAAATGACGACACAGTGTGGGTGGCCAGTGTAGGGGGCTTCTGTGCCTTTATTGCCATGGCCTTGCATAGCACAGTTGACTACGGTCTATTTGGCAGCAGTCAGACAATCGCTCAGTTCTGGCTTCTCGCAGGACTATCTGCTGCCTTAGTCCAGCGTCTCTGTTGTGAACAACAGGAAATCGGGCGTGTTTCGTACGGATCGAATATGCTACCCCGCGGCTTCCATTCATACTAGTAGACGGGACACGGCGAATGGCTGAAGAGCTTCAGGCAATTCCAACACACGCTGCCGAGAGCGCCTCCTTGACACAGGGGCTGGCGCGAAACACGATATTCAACCTGCTTGGCTGGGCTTGGCCGGCTGGATTGGCCATTGTGTCGGTCCCTTACATTGTCACAGAGCTGGGCACCGATGCCTACGGCGTCTTCTCCATCGTGTCGATCGTCGCTGGGTATCTTGGTATGCTCAGCAGTCCAGTGGCGATGGGTAACGTGCGCTTCATGGCTGAAGCTTACGCTCACGGGGAGTGGTCAAAACTGCGCGGGGCGGCGCTGGGTGGACTCGTGATCAACCTGGCCTTGTCAGCGCTGGGGGGCCTCATTATGTTCCTGGCTGCGGATTGGCTGGCCAGGAACGTTTTTGCTATTCCTGCTGCTCTTGTTGGAACGGCAGTGATTGTATTCCGTCTGGCCGCTTTTGGCTTCGTTCTGAATGGAGCAGTCGGCGCCCTAGAAAGCATCCCTATGGCGATGAGGCGCTACGATATCTCGAATCAAGCCCGCGTGATTGTCGGAACGCTGAACACAGTGGCAATCGTCCTCGCGCTATGGTGGGGCCGGGGATTGCTAGGAGCAGTAGTGGCGCAGGTTATCTCAAGCGCCTTGGGATTGGCTCTTTTCACCGCCGTCGCCTGGCGGCTGCTTCGCAGATTTCCAGGTTCCACACGTAAGCCACTCGTGAATGTGGCTTCTGTGAGGCGCCTGGTTTCGTTTTCATCCCTCCTGTTTGTTGCGCAGGTAATCAGCCAGATTGGGCTCCAAGTTGATCGAACGTTGATCGGCATACTGGTCAGCACATCAGCCCTGACGTTTTACACGGTCCCCGCCAAGATCACAGACAGGATTCCAAGCATGATGTACGCCTTCGCTATCGCGCTCTATCCATTGAGCTCTGAGGCCGTGGCGACCGATAAGGTAGACGAATTACGCCGATTGTATCACGAGATGGTCAGAATCCTGCTTTGGGTGACCGCATTCATTGCTACGCTGCTGATCACCTTGTCAAAGGATCTCTTGGAATTGTGGATTGGGCACGATTTCATGGTCAACTCTTGGCTCGTGCTCGCTCTGCTCGCTGCCAGTGTCGTATGGCGCTCGTCTGGTTCGGTTGCCTATCAGGTCTGCACCGGGATGGGGAGAGCGGACGTCAATTTGATCGCGTCCATCGGGACAGCGGTTTCCATGACGGTGCCAGTCCTCATCATGGCCCCCAAGTGGGGAGCGCCCGGGGTTGCCTTTGGTGTGTTTCTCGGTCTCTTTGTCAGCAATCTCGCGTATGACGTGTTCACACAGAGAAAGCTGCTCGGCAGCAAGAGCTGGAAAGAAAACCTGGCTCCGTACATCCGAGTAGTTCTGGCTCAAGTTGCCGCCATCCTGTCCTATCATTTGCTATCCGTGCAACTCGCCGGATGGGCTGGTCTTTTCATCAACGCGTGTCTGGTTTCGTGCTTCTATCTGGGATGGAGCTTGTTGGCTGGTGCATTGGCTGTGCGTGATGTCAGGGTTATCGTGGCGAAAGTCAATCACGCGTTCCATACCATTCGATGATGGAGATCGCCTCGATGAACACCGAGAACCCACTGGTATCCGTTGTCATCCCTTCCCTAAACCGGGCTCACTACCTGGTCCCTACCATCGAGAGCGTATTGTCCCAGGACTATCACCCCATCGAGTGTATCGTTGTGGATGGTGGCTCAACCGACGGCACCGTCGAGATTCTTCGGCAGTATGTGAATCGGATCAAGTGGGTGTCCGAACCAGACAAGGGCCACGCGGATGCCGTCAACAAAGGCTGGCATATGAGTCGGGGTGACATCCTGGCCTGGCTGAATGCGGATGACCTATATGTAGTGCCCAAGGCCGTCAGCAAGATGGTAGCATATCTGCAGAGGAACCAACAGGTGGACGTAGTCTATGGCGATTACACGGAGATTTCTGAGGATGGGGAGGTTGTCTCCGATGTGATCAAGCCGCGTGAGTGGGATCTGGCATCTGCTGTCAAGTACTGCCACTACACCATTCCGCAAGCGACCTCCTTCATGCGCCGCTCGATTCTAGAGAAAGTCGGCTGGCTTGATGCTGAGTTCGGCAATGGCAAGGACCACGAGTTATGGCTGCGTATCGGGATGGTCGGGACGATCGAATATGCGCCTTTCCACATAGCTCGTATCCGGAATTGCCCAGGTTTGAGCCAACGGCTAGATATGGGACAGGCAAAAGTGCGAGTAACGGAGAAGTTCTTCTGCCAGCCGGATCTACCTGCCCCCTTTAACTCAGGACAGTTCAAGCGGAGGGCAATGAGCAATTCTTACCTGGTAGGTGGAATGTATATCTGGGTCGGAACCAGGCAACTCCGACCGACTCTGCAGTACCTGGTACGCGCTCTTGTTGCTGACCCTTTGAACTGCCCGTACATTCTGAAACAGCTCCTGAGCCGGTTCGCAAGATCTGTCTTCTCCCTGCTGCCGCTTCAATGGCGCAGGAGAATCAAGCAAGTTGCTCAACGCACGGGTCTCAGTCTCAGTCGATCTAGTTCGCATTAGGCGTGCCGCGGGTGAAACCCGGAAGAACTGGCCACGGTCCTCTTGTTTGAAGCCTGCCAGTTAGTGGCGTTACCGGCGCAACAGCAGTAGAGGGAGATCAACCAATGATCACGTTGTTTGCGTGTCCCAAACATTTCATTGGACACATTGATGTCATTCAAAGGAATGCGATCCAGAGTTGGAGTCGCCTGAAACCAAAGCCTGAGATCATTCTTCTGGGTAACGACAAGGGAGTAGCAGAGATTTGCAAGGAACTTGGCCTGATTCACGCGGCGGAGATCGACACGAACGAGTATGGAACTCCATTGGTCAATTCGGTCTTTCAGGTCGGTCAGGCGAGAGCAAGCTTCCCCATTGTCTGTTATATCAACAGCGACATCATGTTGATGAGTGATTTCGGTCAAGCGGTGAAGAGCGTTTCCACGCGGATGCCCACGTTTCTTATGATAGGCCAGAGGTGGGATATCGATATCAAGGAAGCCTGGAACTTCGATTCAGACAATTGGGAAGATGATTTGCGGGCACTCCTGGCACAAAACGGCAAACTGCACGCGCAGACAGCTATGGATTACTTCGTTTTCCCACGGGGTATGTACACGGATATACCGCCTTTTGCGATTGGCCGCCTGAGCTGGGACAATTGGCTGGTATGGCGAGCCAGAACTGAGAATGTGCCAATCGTCGATGCTACCCCTGCTGCCAAAATCGCACATCAGAACCATGACTACTCTCCTGGCATGTTGAGAAAACTTGACGAAAGAGAAAGTCGGGTACAGTCTCGCGGAGACAACTCAGCTCCAATAGTGACCTTCGATGGAAACATGGTCGCGTTAGGACCTGAGGCGCAGCGAAACTATGCCTTATGCCCAGATGTTAAGAGCCTGAATATCTGGGCTGCAACCTGGATGATAGATCCGCAAGGTGTACTTAAGCGGTGGCCCCTGAGTATCAGATTTTTGTATTACCAAGTCAGACTGATACTACCGTTGTATTGGCCAGCATTCGGTCGACTCATCCACTGGATGCTGAAGTTCAAGAGATTCTTGCTGACCGACATCCGCCAGGGGTTGAAGCCTCGATACCGTTGAAGACAAAACTTCGATTAGTCGACGACAATCGCAAGGCAGAGTAGCCATTGTCCACTCGTGTGGCATGTTGAATGCATAGCAGGGGGCATCTTGACCAGAAAGCCACTTATAGAGCGAATTGATAGAGTTGATGCCTTGGAAGCAGTCAGAGAGGACTGGAATACCCTGCTTGAGACGAATGAAACAAGGACGGTCGAGCTCACCTATGAGTGGCAGATGACACATTGGAAGCACTTCCATGCTGATGCCAAGCTGTTTGTCCTCGTTGTAAGGGAAGCCGGTTCCATTGTGGCCATTGCCCCATTGAAGCTCAGGCGCACGGGGGTCCCAGGAATAGGGGGCCGCCGTCTCGAATTCATTGCTGCCGAGGAGTCCAATTATCAGGACTTCATTATAGGAGACAGGAGAGAAGAGATCCTTGAATGCATCCTGGACTACCTGGCGAGCCACAGAATGCTGTGGGACGTCTTGAGTCTACGACACGTTCCGGAGACATCCACGACCGCCCGCTTCCTGCTAGACAGACTCGATAGTCGTCTCCTGCGCAGGGTGGAGACAGACCGGTGCATTCTCTTGACACTTGACAAGACCTGGGAGGAATACGCCGCAAGCTCGGAGAAAGCGAGGAAGAAGGTAGCCTATCGCACGAGGAAGTTGGAAAGACTTGGAGGGGAACTCACTTACTTTCACTGTTCAAGTGAGGAGTTGTTCCAATCAACCCTGCGCGAATTCTTCGCTCTGCATCGTAAACGGTGGACCCAGACAGACACCCCGAGCCAATTCAACGATAGTAGATACTGCGAGTTCTATCTTGAGGTAACCCCACAACTGCTACCCGACGGGCATATTGATCTGTTTGTCCTGAGAGCAGGAGGCCGTCCAGTTGCACTTCTCTATTGCCTGGTGTTCGGCCAGCAATATACTCAGCAACTGACGGCCTACGATCCAGAATACGCGAGGGGCTCGCCCTCTCTGGTTATGCATGAGTTTTTCGTGAGGGAGGCATTTGCCAGGGATGTCGAGGTATTCGATTTCGGTCACTACTATCCATACAAGGAACTGTGGGCAGATCGCCTCAAGACCAGGATGAACTTCGAAATATACCCAAAAGCGGCATTTCCCTACCTCATCTATGCTCTTGCAACGGTGTACGGGCTACTGCGACCCAGTTTGAGACAGATTACTCCCTTGTTAAAATGCGTGAGATATCTGCGTGGGAGAGCTAGATCGTCGTCCGAGCCTATCGGCGAGACGCCAGACGACAGCGCTTCATCTTGATGATTGAGGTTGCCCTATGGACATCCAATTTTCGAATCGCAACAGGCTTGAGGGGCAAAGATCGCCTGATGTGGGTACCCCGATACTTGTCTATCACCGTATCATCCAAGACAATGCTCCCAAGGACTCCCCGGGCAACGCCGTGCGAGTGACCCAGTTTGAGCGCCAAATGCACTACCTTCACGACCACGGATACCGTTGCCTTTCTCTATCTGAACTCTTGCAGCCTTTCGGGGAGAAGGGAATACCTCGGCGGACAAGGGCCTTGGCGCTGACATTCGACGATGGATACGGGGGTTTCTTCACACTGGCTTATCCGATCCTTCGCCACTACGGATTCACGGCCACCGTCTTCCTGGTCACGGACCGCATTGGAGAACAGAGTCATTGGGAAGGAGCAAGAGGGGTGCATCTGCTAACCTGGGAAGAGATCGGGGTTCTACACGAGAGTGGTATCCACTTCGGAAGCCACACCTGTACACATCGTCACCTGGCCCTCTTGTCTAGTGAGCAGATTCGGCACGAACTGACCGCGTCGAAGGAGCGCCTCGAAGCTAGACTGGGCCAGGAGGTACCGTTCCTGGCCTATCCCTACGGAGAGTCAAACCCGGAGATTCGGAATATGGCCAGGCAAGCCGGCTACAAGGCTGCCTTCGGGGTGATCACAGGGGAGAGCGGGCACTACAACCTGTGGCGCCGCCCCTGCGGATCGCGTGACACACCATTGACCTTTGCCTTCAAGTTGTCCCATTGGTGTGGCTATGTGATATGGTTACGCAGGTGGCTACGAGAGGCAACGCGTATGGGGCAGTTTCTCCGGCGGGTCAAACATGGCTGGTTTCCTCACGGAGAGAGTTCAATTCAGAGGCTTTCGGTGCCACGTGGGCTGCGCAAGCTCGACGACAAGCGATCGCAGGACGGGAGATGATAGAGCACACTCAGGATCCTCCAAGCCGGTTGCAGGCCTGGAATAAGCAGCGCACGTCTCAGACACAAGTGAGTGATACGGAACTTCCTCTCGTGAGCGTTCTCATCGTGACCTGGAACCGCAGAGAAGATGTCCTGGAGACAGTCCAGTCCGTTTACGACCAGGCCTACCCGAGCTTTGAGGTCATCGTGGTAGACAATGGTTCCACCGACGGCACAGTAGAAGCCGTGCGTCAAGCCTTCTCTGCAGTCAGGCTTGTTGCTCTGGACAGAAATATGGGCATCAGCAGCGGACGCAACGCCGGAATAAGGGTCGCCAGGGGGGACTTCATTTTCTGCCTGGACAGCGATGCCAGCCCAGATCCCGACGCGATATCCAACCTGGTGCGCAAGTTCCAGGCTGAGCCACAGGTCGGCGTGATCAACAGCAAGATCGTCAACGCCTACACCAACACACTGGACAACGGTCCGGGCTGGGTATATACAGAGAAGCAAAAGGCCAAACAGGATACAGAGTTCCTTAGTTTCAACTTCTCGGAGGGAGGAGCCGCGGTCCGCAAAGCGGTCTTTGACCAGGTCGGCCCGTTCTGGGACTTACTCTTCTTCGGCTGCGAGGGACAGGAACTCAGCCTGCGAGTCTGGGATGCTGGATACAAAGTGCTCTACTATCCCAAGGCCATTGTCTATCACCGCGCTTCGCCACAAGCCCGTGTGGCCGATGCTGAGCGAGACTACCTTTTCTTCAGGAACTCGCTCTACATCTACATAGCGCGCTATCCCTGGTGGGTGCTGCTCTGGTACGCGCCCTTGAAGACGGCGGTCGCCTTGGTCAGAAGCTCCAAACGCGGTTACCTGAGACGGATCCTGCGGGCCTTGCTTGACGTCTTGCGGCAGTTGCCCGTTCTGTTGGAAGAGAGACGCCCCATCCGCAGCGAGACTGCGCGCCTGATCCTCAAAATGCAGCGGCAACATGGCCCGTTGAGTTGGGACCTGGTCTCGTGGTTCAAGTACAAGGCATGAGCGGCTGCCGTTTGGATGAATAGCGTGACGGCACAGGTGGACGAAGAGAGACACAGTGGCCTGGAATATGAAACCGGAGTGTAAGGCGTGATCAGCGTTCTATGCAACGAGGGCGAGAGGGAAATCGCTAGAGAGTTCTTCGAACTCTTCAAAACGCCATGGGAGTTCTTTGTGCCGGGACGGACCTACCCGGTGATCATCTCGACGCGGCCCGAGACTCCGGAATTGGAGGCCAGGTTGCTGATTGTCTTCTCATCAAAGCCGACGACGTTCGACGATCGCGAGGGTATACTCGTAGGTCCGGCTGCCTCTGATCACCTACTCATCAAGCCCTCAACCCGAATCCCGATCTATGGAAACCTGGCAAGCTTCAGGGAACAAGGGCAACCTGCGACTTGCGACTCAGGAGATTCCGACACGGTCGCCCTGAAAGTGACCGAGCCTCACGCGAATGTCTTGAGAGTCGGGTACGATCTCTTTGGCGAGGTTGCCTTCTTGCTCTCGGAGGGTCAACCCGCCGAAAACGCTCCTATCCCTACACTGGAGCACCATATCTCACTGCTGCGCAATTGGATCCTGGATGCCGGGATTCCGGTGGTGGAGATTCCCCCGATTCCCCAGGGGCACACGTTCATCGCTTGTCTGACACACGACGTGGACTTCGTAGGGGTCCGCCGGCACAGATTGGATCGCACCTTTTGGGGCTTCGTCTATCGTGCGCTCGTCGGTTCGGCAGTGGGATACCTTAGCGGCCGAAGTTCCCTGCGCCGGCTGGCGAAGAACTGGACAGCGATTGCATCGCTTCCGCTCGTTTACCTGGGACTGATCGAGGATTTCTGGGATCAGTTTGAGACATACGCCGAACTAGATCAGCGCTTCTCCTCCACGTTCTTCCTGATCCCGTTCAAGAACAGAGTCGGGACAAACCTGCACGCGCCGTTTCCGCGCCGGAGAGCCGTACACTATGACATCTGCGACGTGCGCGAAAAAGTGGATATGCTGACTCAGCTAGGTTACGAGATCGGCCTGCATGGGATTGACGCCTGGCACAGTGCAGAGGAGGGCCGACAGGAACTGGCTCGAATCCGCGAGGTCACAGGGCAAACAGACATCGGCGTCCGTGTGCACTGGCTGTGTTTCGACCGCCACTCCCCCGAAGCTCTCGCGCAGGCAGGGTTCTGCTATGACTCGTCTTTCGGATATAACGAGACGGTCGGGTTCAAGGGCGGAACAACGCAAGCTTTCCGGCCGCTTGGGCTGACCCGATTGCTTGAGCTGCCACTTCACATTCAAGACACGGCCCTCTTCTTCCCAGGCAGGCTGGGACTGACCGACACCCAGGCATGGGATCTGTGCGCGCCTGTGATCGATGCAACTGTCCAGCGTGGGGGTGTCCTGACGATCCTGTGGCATATGCGGAGCCTCGCACCAGAGAGGTTATGGGGGGATTTCTACCTCCAGCTGCAACAGGATCTACAGAACCGTGGCGCGTGGTTTGGCACAGCGAGACAGGTCGTCCAATGGTTTCGCAGGAGACGCGCGGTGGTATTCGAAGATTGCCATGTTGATGAAGACACGGTGCGTCTGCGCCTTGAGAACGGAGGGTGCGGACCCGAGGCGCGCCTGTTCCTACGGGTTCACAGGCCCCGAAAGATTGAACCCGCCAGTGGCCATGCCGCGCCGGCCTACTTCGACGTGCCGTGGGATGGGCAGCCTTCCTTGGAGATCTCATTGAGATGATCGGGAGTTGACCTGATGGCACGAGTCTGTATGGTTGCTTACGCACCCTATCCGGGGGACACGAGAATCCGCAGAGAGGCCGAGGCTCTCGCGGATCGCGGGGACGCAGTAGACGTGATTTGCCTGAAGGAAGAAGGATGGGAAGACGCCCAGACGTTCAATGGCGTCAGGTTCTTCCAACTGTCGATAGGCAGGTATCGTGGGGCGAGCGCCGCCAGGTATCTGCTTCAATACGCGCTCTTCTTCCTAGCCGCCTCTCTGCGGCTGACCAGTCGCCACCTCAGGCAGCGCTACCAGGTCATCCAGGTCCACACTATGCCGGATTTCATGGTGTTCGTCGCGCTCGTACCCAGGCTTCTTGGCGCGAAGGTGGTCTTGGATGTCCACGATCTGATGCCAGAGCTCTATCAGACGAAGTTCTCACTCCGCGAATCCCATTGGCTGATTCGATTTATTACCTGGATGGAGCGACGCAGCGTGGGCTTTGCCCACAGAGCAATCGCCGTCCACAGACCACATCTGGATGCTTTGGTTCGACATGGGAACCCTGAACACAAGTTCATTATCTTGGTCAATCTACCCGACCCCAAGCTAGTCTCGAGGCAAGCCGCAGTTCGCTCGCCAAAGGCGCATGGTTTCAGGCTGATATACCATGGCACGATGGCGCCGCGCAACGGGCTCAGGGTGGCGCTGCGTGCACTTTCGCGCCTGAGGACAGAAGTTGATGATCTGGAGTTACAGGTCTATGGAGAAGGCGAGGACATCCCCTACCTGATTGAGCTGGCCAAAGACCTGGGTCTGAGTGATCGCTTCAGCGTTCACGAAGGTTGGCGACCGATAGAGGAACTGGTACCGATCATCCTGGACGCAGACGCCGGAATCGTGCCGATTCTGTACGACGACTTCACCAGGTATATGCTGCCCGGCAAGCTGCTGGAATATGTCAGGCTGGGGATCCCGGTTATCTGCTCAAGGACGAAAACCATCGAGTCCTACTTCGATGATTCGATGATTCAGTACTGCGTGCCGGGGGATGTCGATGACCTTGCCCACAAGATACTAGAACTATATCGCCACCCAGAGAAGAGAGAAAGCCTGAGAGCAAACGCAGACAGCTTCAATCGGGAGCACAGCTGGGAACAACAGAAAGAGATCTACTATCAGTTGATAGACGATCTGGCAGGTCACGCCGGCTTGTAAACGTAGCTCAGGTTGCCCTCCACAGCCCGAATTCTCAACAGAGGCAAGCCTGTCAAAGCAGGATTCACGCAAAGGACGGAGATGTCCAGAAGGAGTCAAACCTCAATGAAAGGTTCAATACTCGTCATAGGCATGGGGGAAGTCGGAAGCCCGCTTCTGGAAGTGATTCGCGAGCAGTACAGTGCCGTAGGCATCGACATTGAGCCAGTCGATATCCAGGGCGATTGCGATATCATGCATATCTGCTATCCCTTTGAGATTGACGACTTCGTAGGTGAGAGTGCCAGGTACATAGAGAAATACAGTCCCCAGTTGACCATCGTCAACAGCACAGTGGTTCCAGGCACTACCCGGGCCATCTACCAAGCAACTGGTGCGCCGATCGTCCATAGCCCGGTACGCGGTAAGCATTTCAAGATGAACCGAGAGCTTACCCACTACGTCAAGTTCATCGGCGGCATCGAGGAAACGTGGAGCCAGCGTGCCGCGGAGCATTTCCAATCTGTGGGAATGAAAACAAGCATACTCTCTTCCCCTGAAGCCACAGAACTAGCCAAGCTCACCGAAACGACGTATTTCGGGCTGATCATTGCCTGGGCCCAGGAAGTTGAGAGATACTGTGACAGGTTATCGCTGAACTACGATGAGATCGTCTCATTCTACGACGAAATCGGCTTCCTTCCGCCCGTGCGGTATTTCCCTGGCGTGATCGGCGGGCACTGTATCATGCCCAATATCAGGATCCTGAAGACAGCATGCGATTCCGAGATCCTGGATGCAATAGAGCATTCGAATGAGTTGAAGATCCAGAGGGAGGCGGAACAGAGTGCGTGAGAGACGCAGCGTAGCGGCCTCCAGTTCTCTGAGGTGCACGCAATCCGAATGGGAAGGAGGACAACAAAAGTGAATACTGCCAGGTGTCAAACCCAGTGCTGGCCGGCCATGTCTGAAGGGGTCGTTGATAACGAGCCACAGTCTCTGCAAAAGCGTGCCAAGATGATGCTCAAGAGACGACTTAGCCACAGGACGAAGCGCAGACTCAAGGTCTATGCAAACCGCCTCATCAACTGGTTTGCCAAGCTCGGCGGCAAGAGCAAGGCGTCACCTGTTACAGCAACTGACTCCAAGGCGAGTAGGCTGAGAGCAGGAGACCTGGTACGAGTACGGCCCCGGGAGGAGATAGAAGCTACTCTTGACGCCTTCAATGAGCTGAGAGGATGCATGTTTATGGAGGCTATGTGGCCGTATTGCGGTACTACGCAGCGCGTCCTGAAAACGGTGGAAAGATTCGTAGATGAGCGCGACTACCGGGTCAAGAGAGCCAGAGGACTGATTCTTCTGGAAGGACTGATCTGCGAGGGCACCCCGGACTATGGACGCTGCGACCGCGCTTGTTTCTACTTCTGGAGAGAAGAATGGCTGGAGAAGATCGATGAGCCGTGAGATGACCCGGCTGTCAGCTCGCAGGTTCGCTGGCTGGCATAGCGACAATCTAGGGCCATGAGGTAGCGTGTATGGTTATAAGTTCTATCGTAAAGGCTATCGGCAACACGCCAATGGTCCAATTGCGAAAGCTATCCTCCGGGAACGTGTTTGTCAAGGCCGAGTTCATGAATCCCGGTGGGAGCATCAAGGACCGCGTGGCCAAACACATCATCGAGTCTGCGCAGGAGGCGGGCACACTGAAACCCGGAATGGCTATCATAGAGGCTACCTCCGGGAACACAGGGATCGGGTTGAGCCTGATAGGCGTGCAAAGCGGGTATCGCGTCGTCTGTGTGATGCCTGAGAGTGCCAGTGAGGAACGCAGGAAGATCATTCAAGCCTTCGGGGGGGAGACGATCTTCACTCCCGCTGAGCAGGGCTTGTCGGGGAGCCTGGAAGAGATGGAGCGCATCACCAATGCAGAACCAGAGAGGTACTTCGTGGTCAACCAATTCGTGAACCCGCACAACCCAGAAATCCACTATCAACAGACCGGTCCGGAAATCTGGCAGGAAATGGAAGGAGATGTCAGCGTTTTTGTCGCTGGGGTAGGCAGTGGGGGCACGCTCCAGGGAATTGGAAAGTACTTGAAGGAAAGGAAACCCGACGTCAAGATCGTTGCAGTCGAACCCAAGAACAGCGCCTCACTGCTAGGAAGAGAACCGGGTCTTCACCAGATCCAGGGCATCGGCGACGGCTTCGTTCCTGACGTTCTGGACGTCAACCTTGTCGACATGGTGTTCACCGTTTCTGATGAAGAGGCCATCGAAACCACGCGCAGACTCTCCCAGGAAGAAGGCCTGCTGGTGGGCACCTCTTCTGGCGCGAACGTGTTTGCCGCTCTTCATATGGACAACGGGCGCAATCGGATAGTCACCGTGTTGCCGGACCGGGCCGAGAGATACTTCAGCACGGCCCTCCTCTGACTTCTCGGACTATATGCACGAAGCGCTGGTACCCGAGGTGCGCTGGGCGAACCAAGCCCCTCTTTGCAGGCTGCTCACCTCCGGTGTTTGCGCTGCCTCGTGGGATTCGCGGCAAACGTTCCCATCTAGTCCCGGTCTGTCCAAGCTAGGAGATAAGCGATGGATGTCAAATCCTCCGATTCTCAGGTCGCTCCCGTTCTTCTGGACCCATCAGACGAGCGATGGGTCGCCTTTGTGGCATCCAAGCCCGAAGCCAGTATCTTTCATCATCCCGCCTGGATGAACCTCCTGCATAAATGCTACCACTATCGCCCTTTCGTCATCACCGTATGCAACACCGATGGCAGAGTAGCAGCCGGTTTGCCCATGATGGAGGTCAATAGCTGGTTGACCGGGCGAAGGTGGGTATCACTGCCATTTTCCGACTACTGCGCTCCCTTGTACGACGACAGCAAGGCCCTCAATCAGCTAACCGGAGCGTTGGCTTCACTGTATCGAGATAGCAAGTCACCCAGAATCGAAGTACGGTGGAGCTTACCGGGTCGCCCCGACATTCATTCGTCTTCCAACTACGTCCTACACACCGTGGGTCTTGGTTCGGACGTAGACCTGGTGGCTAAGGGTTTCAAGCGCACACATCGGCAGAACATCAGAACGGCAAAGAAGAGGGGTGTCTGCATCAAGTGGGGAGATCAGCCAGAGGATCTTCGCCTCTTCTACCGCCTCCACCTGGAAACTCGACGCCGTCACGGCGTCCCAGTCCAACCCTGGAGGTTCTTTGAGCTACTGGGAAGAGGGATCATCGAACAAGGACTCGGATTTCTTCTGCTCGCGTATGGGGACAGCCAGTGTTTGGCGGCAGGGCTTTTCCTGCATTGGCAGCGGACACTGACGTACAAATACGCAGCCTCCAGTGACGGCAGCCAAGTATACCGGCCCAACAACCTGCTCACCTGGGAAGCGATGCGCTGGGGATGTGAGAACGGGTATACTCAACTTGATCTAGGTAGGGCTGATCTCAGCAATGCCGGGTTGCGGCGATTCAAGCGGGGATGGGGAGCGGAGGAATCGCCGCTTACCTATTCGACACTATCTGCCAAACCTCCACGATCTACAGACGGCAGGCTGATGAGCATCATGCAAGCCACAATCCTAAAGTCTCCGGTTTGGGTATGTCGCGCAGCGGGTGAGTTGTTGTACAGGCATTTCGGATGATGGAGAACCTGTGGAGCGCCAATACGCCGGCACGCTTCTGGCAGTGCCATGTTGACGTGCCGAAGGACGAGTGGCAGGTTGCCATCCAGAATGCGACTCCCGTTCTGGGGTCATCCTTCGCGCCCAGCGATACCGACGAACTGCTGGCGCTCGTCTTGGGGGAAGCCCAGTTCGGCCCAGGCCATTGGCGACTCAGTCCAGCCAAGCGCTTGTACTACACGTGCAAGCCCGTATTGCCGCGCGCACTCACCTACTTCTTGCGCAGGATCCATCGCCTCCATGCACAAGCAGATTCTCGACTCGGTTGGCCAGTCGAGGACAGATACGCCCGCTTCCTATGGGAAGTGATACGCCAGTTGCTGATCACCACAGGTCGAGATTCCCTGTCCTTCACACACTTCTGGCCGAAGCGCAGGCAGTTTGCGTTCGTTCTCACTCACGACGTTGAAACAGACAAAGGACAGGCATACGTTCGGGCCGTCGCAGATCTGGACGAAAGCTCGGGGTTTAGATCCTCGTTCAACTTCGTGCCGGAACGCTATTCTCTTGATACTGGCCTGATAGAAGAGTTGCGCCAACGCGGCTTTGAAGTAGGGGTACACGGTCTCAACCACGACGGGAAGCTTTTCAGTTCACACACTGAATTCAAGCGCCGGGCTGAGCGCATCAATCATCACCTGCGAGCCCTCGGGGCGGTTGGTTTCCGTTCACCTCTCACTCACCGCCACCCCGAGTGGATGCAGGCCCTGGACATTGAATACGATCTCTCGTTCTTCGATACGGACCCTTTAGAAGCGATGCCAGGTGGCGTGATGAGTATTTGGCCGTTCACCATTGGCCAGTTTGTGGAACTGCCCTATACGCTCGCTCAGGATTGCACGCTGGCCGTCATCCTTCGCGAGGCGACGCCAAGGCTTTGGCTGCAGAAAGTGGATTTCGTCAGAAGATACCACGGGATGGCGCTTGTCAACACACATCCAGACTATCTGAGGGATCCAGCGACCTGGACCGTCTACGCCGATTTTCTCCAGGTCATGAAAAGCCAAGAGGAATACTGGCATGCCTTGCCGCGAGATGTCGCTCGCTGGTGGAACGCTCGTGCCCATACAACGGACATCGAGTCTCTGCCTGATGCGGTTCGGTCCAGGGCCAGATTGGACACGGAAGGCGAGATCGTCTTGGAGTTGGAATAGGCCGCGGGCGTCGAACTCACCGGATCGCAAACGGCAGATAGACGGAGGGCAACAGGCTCAGAGGTCCCGCGTAGACGACCCTGACCGCATCGGCAACGATATCTCCTCCCGACGACACGTCGTCAGAAGCCTCAACTGAACCCTGTACGGCAAAGCCAAAGGTGCCCAAGAGGTTCCACTGGCCCCCATCCGTCTGTTGGTTAACCGTGATCACAGTCGAACCGGCAAGATGCACCACCGTGAAGGGAACATCCGTTGGTCTCCCATCCCCCGCATACCACCAGGCATAGACCTCGTATCGTCCCGGCTGGGGAACGCTGAACGTCCAGGTCGCGACATCCCCCCCTGAACCTCGTTGCCCGTTGTAGTGATGCGTGTCTCTATAGTGTTCGCCACCCGGCTCGACGTACTCGTGCCAGGCATCCTGGGCGAAGCTGCTCGAGAAGCCAGGGTCCGCGTCATCCACGATGATATCGCCAGACGGTGGAACGCTCGCAGCATACTCATCGGCTCCAATATCGAAACCCGTTCCCTGAGGACGAGCATCGCCCTCGAAATCGTCCGAAACTTGAGAACCCAAGTCGCTACCCGCGTTCACACAGGGGGAGACTGATCGAAGGTGATAGTCCTCCCCAGCAGCGTCGACAAACATAGGGTCCACATCCCACAAATCGTGCGGCGAGGGAGAGCCCTCTAGTGCTTGCCCATCACTCCGGTAGACGTTGTTGTACCCGGCATCCAGCCCCTGCGATGATCCGTAGGCAACAAGGTGCATGCTGTACAGATCAAAGAAGACGTTGTTCCTGACCGTTGCATCTGGACAATCCTGCAATACTACACCCGCTTGGTCATAAGACGCGAAGGCCAGATCACTCGTGAAGGTGTTGTGTACAACGCTCATGTTCTCGCAATCGAACACATTGAGGTGTGTGAACGTCTGAAGAACGTTGTTCCTAACGGTCAGATCACGCACGGGAGAGTTGAATTCCTCAATCATGAATCCCTGCATGTCTTTGTTGAGATTCTCGCAGACGTTCTGCTCGAAAACGATGTCATAGGCCGGCCCCCACGTCTGAAAGCAGTCTATGTGTGGGTCGACGTTCTCCGGATCATCCATCCTGATGTCGTGGATGTAGTTCCCTTTGATGGTATGCCCCGTGCCGAAGAACCGCATGCCATCGGCGTCAGCCGAGCCTGACTGATTCTCCCACTTGGGATGATACTGTATCGTGCGCCATATCTCATTGCCCTCAACAAGATTGTTCCTTCCATATACCTCTATGCCCGCCGACGCATTGCGATACAGGCGGTTGTTTCTAACGACGCAGTAGCTCGTGCCAAGCGCGTCGGCAGGATCAGCATACAGCCATATACCACCCCGGGTGGCATAATAGACGTAGTTGTCTTCAAGGATGCAATGGCTGCCCTCGACGAAGATCCCCACGCCTTCGCTCCAATCATCGTCCGTGTCCGTGATATCAAACCCCCGTATCGTGATGTAGTCCGCTCGCACGGTGAACCCCTTCATCGTCACCGTGCCCTCAGCCCAGTACGTGATCGGAGCCCCAGAACTGCCCGATGTGCTCACCTGCACCCGCTCGTCATACTCGCCAGCCAAGATGATGCAATAGTCGCCCGCTCCCATGCTATCGGCGGCCTTCTGGATCGTCCGCCACGCTTGATCGCGCGACACCCCAAGGTTCGAGTCGGAACCACTGACACCATCTACGTAGTAGACCGAGGAGGACGGCATCGGGGAACCCACGTAGACGACCCTGACCGCATCAGCGACGATATCCCCTCCCGACGACACCGCGTCAGAAACCTCTACTGCACCCTGTCCCCCGAAGCCAAAAGTGCCCAAGAGGTTCCACTGGCCCCCATCCGTCTGTTGGTTAACCGTGATCACAGTCGAACCGGCAAGATGCACCACCGTGAAGGGAACATCCGTTGGTCTCCCATCCCCCGCATACCACCAGGCATAGACCTCGTATCGTCCCGGCTGGGGAACGCTGAACGTCCAGGTCGCGACATCCCCCCCTGAACCTCGTTGCCCGTTGTAGTGATGCGTGTCTCTATAGTGTTCGCCACCCGGCTCGACGTACTCGTGCCAGGCATCCTGGGCGAAGCTGCTCGAGAAGCCAGGGTCCGCGTCATCCACGATGATATCGCCAGACGGTGGAACGCTCGCAGCATACTCATCGGCTCCAATATCGAAACCCGTTCCCTGAGGACGAGCATCGCCCTCGAAATCGTCCGAAACTTGAGAACCCAAGTCGCTACCCGCGTTCACACAGGGGGAGACTGATCGAAGGTGATAGTCCTCCCCAGCAGCGTCGACAAACATAGGGTCCACATCCCACAAATCGTGCGGCGAGGGAGAGCCCTCTAGTGCTTGCCCATCACTCCGGTAGACGTTGTTGTACCCGGCATCCAGCCCCTGCGATGATCCGTAGGCAACAAGGTGCATGCTGTACAGATCAAAGAAGACGTTGTTCCTGACCGTTGCATCTGGACAATCCTGCAATACTACACCCGCTTGGTCATAAGACGCGAAGGCCAGATCACTCGTGAAGGTGTTGTGTACAACGCTCATGTTCTCGCAATCGAACACATTGAGGTGTGTGAACGTCTGAAGAACGTTGTTCCTAACGGTCAGATCACGCACGGGAGAGTTGAATTCCTCAATCATGAATCCCTGCATGTCTTTGTTGAGATTCTCGCAGACGTTCTGCTCGAAAACGATGTCATAGGCCGGCCCCCACGTCTGAAAGCAGTCTATGTGTGGGTCGACGTTCTCCGGATCATCCATCCTGATGTCGTGGATGTAGTTCCCTTTGATGGTATGCCCCGTGCCGAAGAACCGCATGCCATCGGCGTCAGCCGAGCCTGACTGATTCTCCCACTTGGGATGATACTGTATCGTGCGCCATATCTCATTGCCCTCAACAAGATTGTTCCTTCCATATACCTCTATGCCCGCCGACGCATTGCGATACAGGCGGTTGTTTCTAACGACGCAGTAGCTCGTGCCAAGCGCGTCGGCAGGATCAGCATACAGCCATATACCACCCCGGGTGGCATAATAGACGTAGTTGTCTTCAAGGATGCAATGGCTGCCCTCGACGAAGATCCCCACGCCTTCGCTCCAATCATCGTCCGTGTCCGTGATATCAAACCCCCGTATCGTGATGTAGTCCGCTCGCACGGTGAACCCCTTCATCGTCACCGTGCCCTCAGCCCAGTACGTGATCGGAGCCCCAGAACTGCCCGATGTGCTCACCTGCACCCGCTCGTCATACTCGCCAGCCAAGATGATGCAATAGTCGCCCGCTCCCATGCTATCGGCGGCCTTCTGGATCGTCCGCCACGCTTGATCGCGCGACACCCCAAGGTTCGAGTCGGAACCACTGACACCATCTACGTAGTAGATGTTTCCTCCCAGAGTGGCGGGTGCAGCGACCGAAGCTGCCGTGGTCTGGTGGTGGCTGGCTACCGTCGAGGTGGCAGCCGGAGCAACCGAAGCCGTTCCACTTTGGCAGCAGAAAGCCAGAACAAGGGCTAAGAACAGCCACGCGATTTGCTTGGCTTTGCGCACAATTTGCATCATTCCTCTCCGTATTTGTCGCAGCATCGGCGTTGTAGCGTCAAAGAACCATAAGTGTATACACTTGATGACCATACCTCCCCCTCTTCTGCCGACATGGGGAAGGCCAGAAAAGCCAAGCGCAACAGGGAAATGAAAGGAGATGGCTACAAGAGGTCCGACACGAGACACCGACTTAGGAAGAAGTGAGTAAGCTAGACGTCAAACCTACTCGACCAAGTTCACAACTGCACTGGCAATCCCCCGATTCAAACCATCGGTATCAATTGTAGCACAGATGTGCAAAAGAATCAATAGGCCAATGGTACCGATCCACAGACACCCCTTAGCAATGGGTCAATCCTTGATGGAGGCACATGCCCCGCGGCAGGGACCCGGCTCAAATGCCGCAGACCTGACAGGTTTCGGAAAACCTGTCAGGTCTGCAGGGTTTTAAGGGAGAATGCCCAACTGACTCCTGCTGGACGGGTGCAGACCACCCTCACTCCAACCGCACCCGCGGATCCAGAACCCCGTAGGCGATGTCCACCAGCAGGTTGAACGCGACCAGCACCGTCGAGTAGATCAGCGTGATCCCCATGATCAGGGGGTAGTCCCGCCCCACCACAGCTTTGAGAAACAGGTAGCCGATACCGCCAATTGAGAAGACCGACTCCACCACGAACGACCCGGTCATCCAGCCAGCCACCAACGGCCCAAGGATGGTGGTGACCGGGATAAGTGCGTTCCTCAGCGCGTGCCGCAGGACGACGATCTGCTCCCGGAGCCCCTTGGCCCAGGCGGTGCGGACGTAGTCGGCGCGCATCGAGTCCAGCAGGCTGGCCCGGGTCAGGCGCGCGATGAGCGGCCAGCCGCCGGTGCTGAGCGTGACAGCCGGCAGAATCACCTGGCGCCAATCATCCCCCCAACCGTAGGTGGGCAGCCACTCCAATCGGAGGGCGAAGATCAAGATCAGCACGATGCCCAGGAGAAAGGACGGGACAGAGATACCCAACACCGATACACAGAGCGCGAGGTGGTCTATCCAGCTACCCGGCCGGAGGGCACAGAGGACGCCGAGAGGAACGCCGACGCCGAGAGCCAGGACAGCGGACGCAATCCCAATCTGAGCCGATACCATGACCGGGGCCAGGTGCAGAAAGCGCCCCACGACCTGCAGCCTGTCACCCCAGGTGATACGGATCTCGCCGACGATCTCCCCGCTCGGCTTCACCACGACGGCAGAAGAACGAAAGAAGCCCGGTGGCTCGGCAAACGTCATCGAGCAGGCGTTCAGGCCGAAGGTGTCGCGCAGCCGCTCACGGAGCACGTTGCGCAGATAACCGTCGCCGAATACGATGTCGTTGACCGTCCGGTTGAATTGCCGCAAGGATGGGCCAAAGTCCAGGTGGAAGATGAGCTGCCCCATGTAGTGCAGGTACTGCTTCCATGCAGGCTGATCCAACCCATACCGGGCCTGGATGTTAGCCTGGATCTCCGGCGGAATGGTCCGGCCCGCTCCGCGACTGTCCGCCAGGAGGTATGCCGAGTAGGGCCCCCCGGGGGTCAACTGCCCCATTCCAAACGTGATGATAGTCACCAGGAACAGCACGGGGAACGTCCACAGGATGCGCCGCAGGATAAACCTATGCATACCTATCCTCCCGGAATACGTTTCCCACCTGGCTCGGATCAGATCAACCCCGGCCGCACGATCAATGGATCGCCGGCATCCTGCCGGCATGACGTCCGCGCCTGCACTATCTGTGCCGGCAGTTGTCAATCGCCGCCAGCAGCCGGTCCGGCGGGTCTATCTTGCTGACAAACGCATCCACTCCCGCGGCCAGGGCAGCCCGGCGCGCCTCCGGCCGCCCGCTGAGAGCGATCACGTGCACATCAGGGCACATCTTGCGCAAGTTGGACACCGAACCCACCGCCGCCAGGCCCGGTAACTCCCAACCAAGCAGCACCACATCGCAATGGAGCACACCCGTCTGGGCCAGCAGGTCCTTGGCATCGGATGCCTCGCCCACCACCTTCAACCCTGGCTGTCGTTCCAGCAACACGCGCAGCGCAAAGCGTATCCTAGGCTGGTCATCGGCAAGCAAGATACGCATGCGCATCACCACCATGTGTATGAAACCCTGTGAGGATTCGATGGGTGCACCAAACAACTGCACATCGCAGCGCCACAGGGGCAGGGCTCCCCACGGACGCCTGACCAGTGTCCGCGCCCTTACACCTTGTAGCACGCCACCAGATGACCACCGCCTTTGTCCTCCAACAACGGATGTTCGCTGTCTCGACAGGCATCGTCAGCGATAGGACAACGGTCGTAGAATCTGCATCGGGGCGGTGGGTCAACGGGTGCGGCCACTCCCCCCTTGATCTCGATCGCTTCCCGCTTGAGCCGAGGGTCTGGGATGGGCACGGCCGAGATGAGGGCGCGGGTGTAGGGATGCAGTGGTTGGGCCAAGAGCTCCTCTGTCTCGCCCTGTTCGACGATCTTACCCAGATACATCACCGCGATCTCCTGACACATATAGCGCGCCACCGCCAGGTCGTGGGTGATGTAGAGGTAGCTGACGCCGAAGCGCTCCGCCAGTTCCAGCATCAACTGCATCACACCCGTGCGGATGGATACGTCCAGCATCGAGGTCGGCTCATCCGCGACGATGAACACGGGCTCGACGATCAAGGCGCGCGCGATGGCCACCCGCTGCCGCTGCCCGCCGGAGAGTTCGTGCGGGAACCGGAACATGAAGCTGGAGGCTGGCGTGAGCCCTACCAGTTCCAGCAGGCTGGCTACCTGTTCTTCTCGCCAGGCCAGGTTCCCAACCCCCTGCACGGTCAGAGGCTCCACCACCGTATCATACACCGTCCGCCGGGGGTTGAGTGATTCGTAGGGGTCCTGGAATATCATCTGCACGCGACGGCGGAAGGTCTTGAGCTGTTTCCCGCCCAGCTCAGCCAAATCCACCTGCCCCAACTCAGCGTCGTTCACGTAGATGTGCCCCGCGCTTGGGTCCAGCAGCCGTACCAGCAGCTTGCCGGTAGTGGTTTTCCCGCATCCCGACTCACCAACCAGACCCAGCGACTGGCCGGCTTGGATACCGAAGCTGATGTTGTCCACAGCGTGGATGAAGCTGTGCGTCTGCTGGAACAGCCCGGCCGCGACCGGGAACAGCTTCCTCAGCCTTTCGACCTTGATCAAGCCGGTCAAAGCGCCCAACGCGTTGTCGAGGACCTCAGCCATGAGTCACCTCCCCGGGCCGGGCGTAGCCTCCGCGGGCATTGCGGACGTCATGCCGGCAGGATGCCGGCGGTCCGTTAGCCCCGGCCGTCTGCGGTCGGCTGCGTCCGCTGGAGTTTTGGACCGGATGCCAACAGGCGAGGAAGCGCTCCCCGTTCACTTCACTGAAGGGAGGAACTCGCTCCATGCAGATCTCCGTCGCCCGAGGGCAACGGGGGTGGAAGCGGCAGCCTGGCGGGGGATGCAGCAGGTCGGGAGGCTCGCCGGGCAGCGTCACCAGTTCCCGCTTCTCGCCCCGGATGCTGGGAAAGGCACCCATCAAGGCGCAGGTGTAGGGATGCATCGGCCGTTCGAACACGTCCACCGCGTCAGCCAGTTCGACCATGCGCCCCGCGTACATCACTGCGATGCGGTCGCTGACCTCGGCGATGACGGCGATGTCGTGAGAGATATAGATCATCCCCATATCCAGTCTCTTCTGAATTGCCCGCATCTGCCTCAGGATACGGTCCTGGACGATGACGTCCAGCGCCGTCGTCGGCTCATCCGCGACGATGACGTCCGGCTCACAGGAAAGCGCCATGGCGATCACCGCCCGCTGCCGCATCCCACCGCTGAACTCGTGCGGGTATCGGTCCATCAGCATAGGATCCAGGCCGACCAACTTGAACAACTTGGCCACGCGTTGCCGGGCTTTGGCATCATCCATCGTCTCAAGGTGCGTCTGCAACGCTTCGACGATTTGGTCCCCCACTCGGTATACCGGATCCAGCGCATTCATCGCCGCCTGGAAGACCATGGAGATGCCCTTCCAACGGACCTTCAACAACTCGTTCTCGTCCAGCGACAAGATGTCGCTGCCGTCCAAGCAGACGCGCCCGCCAAGGATGCGCGCGTTATCCGGCAGCAGGCGCAGCAGCGCGAGGGCGACCGAGGTCTTCCCACAACCGGACTCGCCGACGAGACCCAGAGAGTGTCCCCGCGCTACGTCGAACGAGACGTCGTCCACCGCCCACACGTCACCCTTACGGGTCGTGTAGTGCATGGTCAGATCCTGCACCGAGAGGATCGGGGGGATACGCCCGGGCACAGCCGTGCTACCAGCCAATGCCGAATTACCGTGATTCGTCGTAGACATGCAGGCACGCTCCCCTCTAGCGCTGTCGCAAGCGCGGATTGACGACCTCATCCAGTGCACGCCCCACCAGGTAGAAGGCCGCGCAAAGCAGACTGATCGCCAGGCTGGCCGGGTAGATCAACCACCACTTCTTCATATCAATCAGGTAGCCCGCTGCCTGTGTCGTGAAGATCATCAGTCCCCAAGACATGCGGATATTCAACAGGCCAAAGAAAGACAACACGGCCTCAGAGAAGATCGCCTGGGTCACGGTGAACATCATGTAGAGAAACGAGAGAGGCAACAGATTGGGTATCACGTGTCGAAGTATGATGTGGGCATCGCTGCCACCGGCCACCCGCGCGGCCTCGATGAACGTACGCACCTTGATCGTCAGTGCCTGGGACTTGATGATGACGGCCGTCGCGCCGAAGCCCGACAGGACGCCGATCACGATGGCCAGGTGGATCAGCCGAACATCGAACAGCACGGATAGCACAATCAGGATAGGGACATATGGCGTCATCACGACGATATCGGCCAGACGCATGAACACCGTGTCCACCAATCCGCCATAATACGCAGACACCGCGCCCACCGACGTGGCGATAAGTACGGTCACCAATGCCGCCACAACGCCAAGCGCGAATTCCGAGGTCGTGCTGTACAGCAACTGGCTGAGCACGTCACGCCCCAAGGGATCCGTGCCGAGCGGATGGGCAGCCGACGGAGGCGCAGGCTGCTCAAGCTGGCTGGGATCGTAGCCCACGATTGGATCGTAGATGCGAGCATCCCAGACCACGTTGCTCAGGATCGGATAAGCCACGGCCATCAGGGCAAATGCCAGGATGATACCCAGGCCAACCAAACCGATCTTGTTCTCGGCGAAGAGCGCCGCGCTCGCCCGGAGGCCCCTCCAGGCCAGTTTAAGACGAACTCGCCACAGGGAATTGTCCAAGACAGCCGATTCGTCTTTCATCTCCATACAGGAATCTCCACACCGGCGCGTGTGCCAGGCACAACAGCGCCGCAACAGAGCAGGCACAAAGACCGCGCCGTCAGAATGGCACGCCATTCTGATGGCGCGCTATCAGAGTGGCGTGCCCCTACGCGTATCGAACGCGTGGATCCAGATAGGCATACAGGATGTCCGCCACAAAGTGCGCGGTCAAAGTCAGCGCACCGGTGAATACCAGCACGCCCACCGTCATCGGGACATCCTGCGTGTTAGCGGCCTTGAGCAGCGTCAGCCCCATGCCCGGCCAGGAGAAAGTCGTCTCCGTGATCACCCCACCGTTCAGCACGCCCGCCAGGCTGAACACAAAGGAGGTGAAGACCGGCAGCAACGCGTTCCGCGCAGCGTGCTTGTCGCGGACCACCTTGTCCGGCAATCCCTTCGCATGCGCGGCCAGGATGTAGTCCTCGCGTAGCGTCTCCAGCATGCTGCTGCGAGTGAGCAGCATGGTACCGGCGAAACTGATCGCAGCCAGCGTCACGATAGGCAGGACCAAATGGTGCAGGATATCGAGCGCGAAGCGCGCCGTCCCACCGGCAAAAGCGAGCCAGTAGACCACAACGCCCGTCAAGATCGTGCCCCCTCCCACCCATCGGAGGCGGCGACGCTTAATCGGATCGAAGCGCCGTGTGACAAACAGGCACAGAAACAGGGCAACCGAAACCGCCCCGGCCGTCAACAGCATGCGGCCGAAAACAGCGTTGGCCGAGACCGGAGCCTCGCGCCACAGCACCGGGTCGACAAACTTGCCAATCGGAAACAGCCCCAGCGTGTAGGCAAAGATCCAGAGCATCACCAGCGCGAACCAGGGCAGGAAGACGGTGTAGAGTGCCACACCGCCAATGGTCGCCACGTGCTCGATCAGCCCACCCCTGCGCCAGGCCAGGATCTTGCCAGCCAGGAAACCCAGATAGAAGGACACCACCGTGGCACTCAGAAACAAGACGATCGTGCGCGGTGCTCGCTCCGCGATGACATCGAGCACCGGTCGCGGGTAGTTGGAGAAGGAAATGCCGAAGTCTCCCCGCGCGAAATTCCCCATCCAGATCAAATAGCGTTCCCAGGCCGGCTTGTCGAGCCCCAGGTTATGCCTCAAGAGCTGCCGCTGTTCCGCGGTCAACCTGGGATCATTGATGAAGAAGTTCCCAAAGTCCCCTGGCTGCGCATCCAATAGAAAGTAGACCGCCGTCAGAAACAGGAAGAAGGTAAGCACATTCTGTGCCAAACGCCTGATGAGATACTTTCTCATATCAACCAACCTCTAGCAGTTTGTCGGAGTGAAACTCTGTTCAGTCGGCTAATACAGTGGTAAAA
>CAZYSK010000057.1:0-37965 GCA_964649415.1 uncultured Anaerolineales bacterium | reverse complement strand
TCGACCAACTGTTTCGCCACCGGGAGTACCGGCCCGAACAGGTGACCGGGGTCGCCATCGCCAGCGTGGTGCCGCCGCTCACGCTCACGTTCGAACGCGTCTGCCGGGACTACCTGGACCAGACGCCGCTGGTGGTGGACGCCGGCGTACGAACCGGCTTGCGCATTCGCTACGACAACCCTCGGGACGTGGGTGCAGACCGGGTGGCGGACGCCGCCGCCGTTCGGGTGCTCTATGGGGTCCCGGCCTGCGTCGTGGATTTTGGCACCGGCACGACCTTCGACGCCGTTTCGGCGGAGGGCGACTACCTGGGCGGAGCCATCGCCCCCGGCATCGGCATCGCCGCCCGGGCCCTGTTCGAGCGCGCCGCCAAACTGCCCCGGGTGGAACTGACACGCCCGCCGTCGGTCATCGGGCGCAACACCCCCCACGCGATCCAGTCCGGCCTTCTCTTCGGCTACGTCGGCCTGGTAGAGGGCATGGTGGCCCGTTTCGAGGCCGAACTAGGGCCCGAGACCCGCATCATCGCCACGGGCGGGCTCTCGGAGATAATTGCATCGGAGACCGACGTCATCGATGTGGTGGACCCGTGGCTCACGTTGCACGGGCTGCGGATCATTTACGATCTAAACACCCCTCACAGCGGGTGAGTGTCGGAGCCGGGAGGCCTTGCCAGCCCGGTTAGGGACGGGTATAATCTTACATTGCGTGGATAGCTTCAACCCGTCCAATCCGCCTTCACGCGCCTGCACGGGTGAGACAGCAAGAGTGGAATGAGATGATCCCTCTACTCAAGGACAAGCGTATTCTGCTGGGCATTACCGGCGGCATCGCGGCCTACAAGATCTGCACACTGGCCAGCCACCTGACTCAGGCAGGCGCCCAGGTCGACGTGGTGATGACAGAGGCGGCGACCCGCTTCGTCGCGCCGCTGACCTTCGAGGCACTGACTGGCCGGGCTGTCTATACCACCATGTGGCCGACATCGGAGCCTGGCCACGGGGAAGCCGAAGGGCAATCGCGAGACCTGTCAGAGGCGACGTCCACCCACATCTCCCACGTGAGGCTAGCCCACAGCGCCGACGCGCTGGTCATCGCCCCAGCCACCGCCAACACGATGGCGAAGCTGGCGCACGGCGTGGCCGACAACCTCCTCACCGCCGTGGCCCTGGCCGCCACCTGCCCCATGCTGCTGGTCCCGGCAATGGATGTCGCTATGTGGGCCAACCCCGCCACCCAGGCCAACGTCGCCACTCTGCGGGAGCGGGGCGTGCGTTTCGCCGGCCCGGTTCGCGGGCGCATGGCCTCGGGCCTGCACGGCGAGGGCCGTATGATGGAGCCCGGCGAGCTTCTGGGCCACGTGCGCCGGGCGCTGGGCCTGCGGGGGCCTCTGGCCGGGCGGCGCATTGTCGTCACGGCCGGTCCGACCCGCGAGGCGCTTGACCCGGTGCGCTTCATCAGCAATCCCTCCTCCGGCCGGCAAGGCTTTGCCTTGGCTCAAGCAGCGCTGGACCGGGGGGCAGATGTGACCCTCATCACCGGTCCTACCCACCTGCCGACCCCCGCTGGCGCGCAGCGCGTGGATGTTGCGACCGCCAGGGCGCTGCACGACGCGGTCATTCCCGCCGTGCAGCGGGCCGACGTGCTCCTGATGGCCGCCGCCGTGGGTGACTACCGTCCCGCGTCCGTCGCCCCGCACAAGCTCAAGAAGAGTGACGGGGATCTGAATCTGCGGCTGGCCCGCACCCGCGATATCCTGTCCGCTGTGGCACTTCAGTGGGCCGAGACTCGTCATCCGCACATCGTGCTCGGCTTTGCTGCGGAGAGCGAGGATGTCTTGAAAAACGCCCGCCTTAAGCTAGCGAGCAAAAATCTGGACATGATCGTCGCCAACGACATCACCGCATCGGATGCGGGCTTCGGCGCGGAGACCAACCGGGTGGTGATCCTGGACCGCGAGGGGGGCGTGGAGAAACTCCCGCTGATGAGCAAGGCTGCCGTCGCCGAGGCCGTCCTGGAGCGGGTCGAGGATCTGCTGCACAGGAAGGAAGAGGCAAGAAGCAAGAAGTAGCTGCGATCTCCAAATCGCGCAGGGTCGTAGGGGCAGGGTAGTGTATGGATTCCGCGAGTGTCGTGGCGCAGATCCCGGTGGCGGCTGACGTCGCACAGGTCCGGCGGTGGTTCCTGGAACTGGAGGGCCACCCCGAGCGGTACCGCTTCGAGACCCACGCCGGATTCACCTTCACCGACGGCAGCTTCGGGGAGGTCGGCGCCCGCTTCCAGACGCAAGAGCGCTTCCACGGCATGAGGCTCACGCTGGGCTTCGAGTTGATTGAGGTGACGGATACGTATTTTCGATTCCGGCTGGTCCGCCCGCCGTTGCCGGCCTGGGGTGCGTTCGTCATAGAGCGGGTCAGCGGTGCCACCACGCACCTGCGCCTGGCGATCGGCGGGACGACGCGCCTGGGCACGTGGTTCCTGCAACTTCCCTTGGTCAACGGTGTTATCCTAAGACAGATTCGTGACGAGGTTCAGCACATAAGGACGTCGATAGAAGCCTTGTAGCCTTTCGCTAAGAAACGTCAGGTTGCCCACATCACGTCAGGTGCAACACCTCGAGACCCTGTAGGGGCGCGGGAACGGTGCCCGTCTGAGATGATTGGGAGTATGAGCACATGAATGCACAGGCCAGACCAGACATCGTATTGATCGTATTGGATACCTTGCGAGCTGACCGGCTCTCCTGCTACGGGTATCCACGTGAGACCAGCCCACACATGGATGCTTTCGCCGACGGAGGCGTTCTCTTCGAGCGCGCCATCTCCCCGGCACAGTGGACCATCCCGGCCCACGCCTCATTCTTCACCGGTGAGTACCCAACCACGCACACAACCGTCCAGATCTACGACAAACACAGCCAGTCCCAGGCCACGCTGGCCGAGATGCTTCGCCAGGCCGGCTACCTCACGGTGGGCTTCTGCAACAATCCCCTGCTGGGCCTCGTAGAGAACGGCCTGGACCGAGGGTTCGACGAGTTCTACAACTACGGTGGCCCGCTGCCCGAGCGTCCCGCCATCGGTGATTCCCGCGCGCGCCCGCTCGGCCGTCTCGCCCAGCGCGCAGCTCGTCTGTTGCGCCGCGTCGTCAGCCCCATCCAGGATGCCTTCGCGCGTAGCAACCTCCTCCTGCGCATTGCCCTGCATCCCCGCATCGTCCCCCTGTGGCAGCGCCACATCAACTTCAAGGGAAACACGGCTCAGTCGCTGCGGGATGTGGTCGGCTACATTCGCGCCCGGCGACGCCGGGGCGCAGAACGTCCCCTCTTCGCCTTCATCAACCTGATGGAGACCCATCTGCCCTTCGGGCCACGGCCGCAGTTCATCCGCAAGTTTGCCCCCTGCTACCGGGAGGATCGCGAGGCGCGGGGCTTTATGCAGGCGTACAACCGCGAGCACTACCGCTGGATGGTCCCACTCAGGGAGCCACTGACCGAACTGCAGGACCAGGTGCTCAACAACATGTACGACGCCGAGGTGGCCTACGAAGACCACATGATGCGCCGGCTCTACGGCTATCTAGAAGAGCCAGATGTGCGCGACAACACGCTCGCTATCGTCACCTCAGACCACGGCGAGGGGTTGAACCACCACGGCTTCGTCGGTCACTCCCTGGTCGCTTACGACGATCTGGTGCACGTGCCCCTCGTCGTCCGCTATCCCAGGCTCTACCCGGCGCACAAGCGCGTCACCGAGCCGATCTCCGCCCGTCGCATCTTCCACTCGGCGCTGGAGGCGGCGGGCATCCTCTCCGCCAGCAACGGTGCGGGGGGCGTGGAGGGCGCGCCGGTGGATGCACAAGGCCTGAGCCTGGCCCGGGCTTGTGGCAGCCACGATTCGGAGGAGGGTATCGCATACACCGAGGCGTACACGCCACACACCTTGATCGCATTGATGGAGAACGACGACCCGGACGCGATCGAGACCTTCCGCTGCCGGGCGATGCGCCGCGCTGTCTATCGCGGCAGCCATAAACTCATCACCGTCGGCGATGAACCCGATGAGCTGTTCGACGTAGTCGCCGACCCCGGCGAGTTGGACAACCTGATCAACCAAGAGCCTGAAGTGGCCACAGAGATGAAGCACCTGCTGACCGAGTTCGAGAGGGAGGCCGAAGCGCGCCGGCCTACTCAATGGAAGGAATCCCAAGCACGCATCGAGAACGAGGCCGTCCGGGAGCGTTTGCGCAAGTTAGGATATTACGAATAACGAGGACCGTGGATTGCTTCAGTTGACGTTTGACGTTCGACGTCTGATGTTGTCACACAGGAGAACCCTACAATGAGTCACTTTGTCCCTGTCGACAAACGGATTGGTGCAATCCGCGGCATCACCGCGGTCCCCGGTATCCGCGTCGGGCACGCCACCGACCCGGTTGGGCTCACCGGATGTACGGTCGTCTTGTGTGAGCAGGGGGCCGTGGGCGGCGTAGACCAGCGGGGCGGCGCGCCCGGCACCCGGGAGACAGACTTACTGCGCCCCCTGCATCTGGTGCAGGAAGTGCACGCGGTGCTGATAGCCGGAGGCTCCGCCTTTGGGCTGGCTGCTGCCGACGGAGTGGTGCGCTACCTGGAGGAAGTAGGTGTAGGCTTCGACGCCCGCGTCGCACGGGTGCCCATTGTCCCGGCGGCGATACTCTTCGACCTGGACCTGGGAGATCCCAACGCGCGGCCTGACGCGGAGATGGGGTACGCGGCCTGCCAGGCCGCCACCGGTGATCCCGTGATTGAGGGGAACGTGGGCGCCGGCACCGGGGCCACCGTGGGCAAGATTCTGGGACCAGGCCGGGCGATGAAGTCTGGCCTGGGAAGTGCTGCCGTTTCCCTAGGCGGCGGGCTGATGGTGGGAGCCTTGGTCGCCGTCAACCCGCTTGGCGATGTGGTGGATCCGGCCACGGGCGAGATCCTGGCAGGGGCGCGGCAACTCCGCTCTGACGACCTGGCCGACACGCTGGCGGTGATGCGCAGCCTGGTCGGCAAGGTGGGCCTGCACTTCGCCTCTCGCACCGTCATCGGCGTCGTGGCAACGAATGCCCGGCTGACCAAGGAAGAGGCAAACAAGGTGGCCCAAATGGCCCAGGACGGGATCGCGCGCGCGGTCCGCCCGGCCCATACCATGTTCGATGGCGACACGCTCTTCGCGCTGGCCACAGGCAAGAAGCGGGCCGACGTGAACCTGCTCGGCGCGTACGCCGCCGAGACGGTCGCCGAGGCAGTCGCCCGGGCCGTCCGCGCAGCCGAGGGAGCCGGGGGACTGCCCGCTTGGCGGGACCTGCACCGGACGCCTCCGGCACACGGACATTGACCTTTGGCCGAAACCAGGTTTTTTCCGGAAAACCTGGTTTCTTCTCCGGAGTGTATCCGTGCGCATTTCGCTATTCTGTAATCTCCATTCTCTATTCACTCGGATTGGAACAATCCGCATGATCACTGCCCGCGTTTGCCTCGTTCTTGTTCTACTGCCGCTACTGGCTGCCTGTACATCGGGCGCGGGGCCAGTGCCCGCCACGCCCCAACGCCTCCCCACCCGCGCCACTACCCCCACACCTGTGCCTACCCCGTTCTCCGTCGCTGCGCGAGAATACTACGAAGAGGGTCTGGCCCGCCGGGAGGCAGGGGACATGGAGGACGCGCTACAGTCCCTCACCTGGGCGATCCAACGAGCGCCCAGGTTCGCGGCAGCCTACGTCGCACGGGGCGCTGTCTACCTGGCGCAGGGCGAGCCTCGGCTGGCTCTGGCCGACGCTGACGCTGCCTTGGAGGTCAACCCCGCAATCGCCAGCGCCTACGTACTGCGCGGCGAGGCGCTGCGCCTCCAGGGCTACGAGCGGCGAGCGCTCAAGGCCTTCGATCAAGCCCTGCTGCTGGACCCTTCGCTGCGGCAGGAGACCTTTCGCGCCCGCTGGCTGGCCGCCCGTGCGGGCGGCGATGCCGACCGCATGATGACACTCAGCCGCGAGTACGGCCTGGCCTACCCTAGCGATCCGCTGCGCACCTACTATCGCAGTTGGGGGCTGATCGAGTCGGGCCGGCCACGCGTGGTCATCAACGCCCTGGTCGAGAGTATCGAGGCCGCCCCAGACGCACCCGCCGTCCTGTGGTTCACGTTGGGAGAGGCGTACGCAGCGGAACATGCCTGGGAGAATGCCATCGCCTGTTTCGAGGCCAGCCGCGTGTTGGTCCAGGCCGGCGACATGACGTTGCTCCTTCACTCCGAGCGACCGCTCGCTGAGCTTGCCGGCGCGCTTGGGCGCGCCTACCTGGGTGCCGGGCAGTGCGCGGACGCCGAGACGATGCTGGAGTACGCGATTGGCGTCGGCGGTTCGAGCTCGGCATACGGCCCTTTGCTGGAGAGCGCCCGGATCTGTCAGACGCCGACCCCCACCATCACGCCCTATCCGACCACCACGCCGTCTATATGGTGAGGGTCCCTTTCCTCCGCGTTGACGCGGCTTTCACTTGTGCTATACTATGGACGTTGTGGCGGCAAGACGCCTCATTTCTGCCTTACTGTGGACGTTGTGTCTGCACAACGCCTGAACCCACCCAAGGAGACCGATGCGATGGTAGACGAAGACCTGCTGAAGATTCTACGCTGCCCCTATTGCGTGAGCGGTGAGACCCGCAAACCCGGTGACGACCCGGGCCGGCTGGAGCTGGTACACGACTGCTGGCTCGTGTGCCAGGAGACTGACTGCGGGCGCAAGTACCCCATCCGCGATGACATCCCGGTGATGCTCATCGAGGAAGGGGACAAGTGGACGAACGTGGAGGTCGAAGATTTGCCCGTGCCTCCTCCGGCGAAGTAGTCCGATGTTCCAGTGGCAGGCGATCCTCCTGGCGTTGCTGGCTGTCACGTTGCTGCTGGGCGGGCTGTCCGCCCTGGTCCTACCCGACGGCCAGGAGGGCCCGGAGGTGTACCGCTTCGACGAGCAACACGCCGTCCGTGCGCTGGATTTCCTGGGATTCGTGCTGCTCGCGCTGGGGTGTGCCGTGGCATGGAGCGCCGGCACCCTGTGGCAACGCCAGATGGATGCTTCCGACGTTGATCGTGCGTCCGCCTGATCAGCCTGGTACCTACGTCCTTGTCCTGAGGCTGGCGCGTCCTGCGACCATTGGCGTCGGCCGGTTGGGGCGCTTCTCGTTTCCGGTTGGCTGCTATGCCTACGCCGGCAGCGCCCGTGGACCCGGTGGGCTGTCGGCCCGCGTTTCCCGCCACCTGCGCTCGCCCAAGACGCTGCATTGGCACGTGGACTACTTGCGGGCTCATGCCTCACCTGTCGAGGTCTGGTACACAGTCGGGCGACAGAGACGGGAGTGTGCCTGGGCCAGGGCGCTCCTCGATCTTCCTGGCGCTGCCGTCCCGGTGCCGCGCTTCGGCGCTTCCGATTGTCGCTGCCCGGCTCATATGATCTACTTCGCTGACTTGCCGGACGTGTCGGTCTTTGCCCACGTTGTCGGCGAAGCCGTGTCGCGGGAGAGACTGAATGTGTGACGCGATTGAGAAGCTGTTGAATGCCATCGCCGCCGGCGACGACGCCCGTGCCGAGGAAGCCGCACTCGCGGTGGGCCGGCGCGGCGACGCGGCGATGGCCCCGCTGCGCGACCTGCTGGCTGACCCCGACTCCGACCGTCGCTGGTGGGCGGCGCGGACGTTGGCCGCCGTCGGGACCCCGGCTGCGCGCGAGTTGCTCGTCGAGACACTGGCCGATCCAGACCACGACGTGTGTGCCGCCGCCGCACAGGGACTGGGAGACCTTGGGGCTGCCGAAGCCGTGGCCGGGTTGATACGCTGCATGGCCGCATCCAGCTCTTCCGCCCCCGCACCCACGACCAACCTACCCACCCACCAGCCTACCAATCTACCAGTGTACCAATCCACCAACATCGTCCGCCGCATCGCCTCCGACAGCCTGGCCCGCATCGGTACCCCCGCTGTCCCGGCCCTCATCGCTGCACTCCAGGAAGGCGATGCCCCGACCCGCTCGGGGGCAGCCCGTGCCCTGAGTATCATTCAACCCGAGGCAGCCATCCCCGCCCTCTGCGCCGCGCTCGATGATCCGAGCGCCATCGTCACCCATTATGCCGAAGAGGCCCTGGAGCGCATGGGGGTGGGCCTGATGCTCTTCCGTCCTTGACAATCGTGGGGCGAATCCCTGTGGTCGCCCTGGACGCACGATCAACGTCCGCGCTCACCACCAACAAAACGGGACCTGACGCTCGACGTTTCACGTTCGACGTTCCCCAGCGCCCAAGGAGGCACCACGATGAAGACCGCCCGTTTCGAAGTGCTGAGCCCCGAAGAAGTAGAACGCATCCACGCCGCCTCGATGGAGGTGTTGGCCACCGTTGGAGTCAAGGCGGACTACAAGACCGCCCGTGACCTCTTTCGCCAGGCTGGCGCAGACGTAGACGATACACACGAGTGCGTGCGTATCCCGGAAAGCCTGGTACGCTGGGCTGTTGACCAGGCTCCGAGCCAGTTCACCCTCTACGGCTCCGATCCCGAGTTCCGGATGGAGATTGGCACAGACCAGGTAAACTTCGCGGGACTGGGAACCCCCACCCACGTGATCGACGTTGAGACAGGTGAGCGTCGGCCCGCCACGCTGGCCGACGTGGTACAGCACATCCAACTCATCAACGGCTGTGAGCACATCCACAACTCCCAGATGGACGTCTGGCCCAACGACGTGCCAATGACCACGATTCACACCGAGGCCATCTGGGCGTGGGCGCACCACAGCCGCAAGCCCTTTGGCATGGGCTGCTATGGCTACCTGCCCACGCTCGACATGATGCGCATGATGGCCATCGCCGTGGGGGGCAAGGAGGAACTGAGACGCCGGCCCTGCTTCTTCGCCATATGCTCCATCGGCAGTCCATTGCAGATGATCCAGGCGCAGTTGGAGGGAGCGCTGATCTGCGCTGACTACGGCCAGCCTGTGGCTATGTCACCCGAGGCCATCGCCGGGGCCACCGCACCCGCCACCCTCGCCGGCTTGCTCGTCCAGCAGAACGCCAGCATCCTGGCCCACGTCACGCTCGCCCAGATCTTTCGCCCCGGCACCCCTGTGCTCTACGGCACCGTCTCCACCATCGCCAACATGCGGCTGGGGACGGTGGCACTGGGTGCGGTGGAGACCGGGTTGATCACCGCCGGGGCCGCCCAGATGGCCCGCTACTATGGCCTGCCCTGCCGCAGCGTCGGCGCGAGTACCGAGTCCAAGCGGGAGGATTTGCACGCAGGACTGGAGAGAACAGCGACGTTGTTGCAGGCCGTTCTGGCTGGCGTCCACTTCATCACCTGCGGAGGCACCCTGGATAGCTCTATGCTCGAAAGCCACGCGCTGTTGATGCTGGACGACGAACTGTGCGGCGCTGCGCTTCGCGTGGCACGTGGCATCGAGGTAGACGACGACACGCTGGCCCTCGACGTGATCAAGGAAGTCGGCTTCTCCGGCAACTACCTGGATCAGATGCACACCGTCAGTCACTTCCGGCGGGAGCACTTCATCCCCCGCCTGCTGCCGCGCGAAAGCTACGAGGCGTGGGAGAAAGCCGGTTCTCCTTCAGCGCTCGACCATGCCAGGGAACGGGTGCGCGAGATACTGGCGAACCACCAGCCCCGCGAACTCGACCCCGCCGTGGAAGCGGTACTGGACGAGTATCGCGCCATGGTCGCCACCCGCTCACTAGAGGAATTCTACGCCCACGAGGCGGAGGAAAAACAGGACTGGAGCACGCTGTAATGGACCAATCCACCAACCCACCAACCCCCCAACCTACTGCGCCTCAAGCCAAGCGTAGCCGCGATTTCCCAATCGCGCCGGGGCACGCTCCAACCTCCAACCTCCCCCTCCGCCTCAAGCTGCTCTATAGCACCGGGGATCTGAGCATCAGTATCCCCCTGGCCATCCTGATGTTCTTCCAGATGTACTTCCTCACCGACGTGGCCGGCTTGCGCCCCGACTACGCCGGCTGGGCGGTGGGACTTGGCAGAATCTGGGATGCGATCAACGATCCCCTGTTCGGGCTCATCTCTGATCGTATCCGCACCCGTTGGGGCCGCCGCCGGGTGCTGCTGCTGTTTGGCGCGGTGCCGTTGGGGCTTTCCTTCATGCTTATGTGGCTGGTGCCGCCCCTGGGCCGCTTGGGACTGACCGCCTACTACACCGCCACGTTCATCCTCTTCGACACGGCCTTCACCTTCGTCCACGTTGGTTACAACGCCCTCACGCCCGAACTGACCTCGGACTACGACGAGCGCAGTTCGCTCAACGGCTATCGCATGGTCTTCTCCATCTCCGGCACGCTGGGGTCCATCATTCTGGCCACTGTCCTGGGGTGGTACATCGCCGATACCCGCCTGTTGTTCGTTATCGTCGGAGTGGGACTAGGGCTGGCCTCCATTGTCCCACCGCTGATCGTGTTCCGCGTGACCCACGAGCGCCCCTCGGAGGACCAACCCGAGCCACTACCTATGCGAGAGGCACTGAGGGCCACGTTGAGCAACCGCCCGTTCTGGCTGGTGATGGGCCTCTACCTGCTCAGTTGGACCACCGCCAGTATCATGGCGGCGGTGCTCGTCTACTTCGCCAACTACCACCTGCGCGTGCCGGAGCAGGCCAACTACTTCGTGCTCGTGGCCGAGGGGGCGGCCATCCTGTTCATCCCACTGTGGGTGTGGGTCGCCCACCGGCTGGATAAGCGCCGGGCGTTCATCCTGGGCACTGCCTCGTGGATCCTCGTGCTGTTGGGCATCTCGGCGCTGCGCGCCGATCAAGTGGCGTTAGCATACGTGCTGGCAGCACTCTCCGGCTCGGGTATCGCCACCGCCTACGTCATCCCCTGGGCCATGGTGCCCGACATCGTCGAGCACGACCAGGCGCAAACCGGACGGCGGCGCGAGGGCTCCTACTACGCCTTCGCGTCCTTCTTCCAGAAACTGGGAACCGGCGCGGCGATCTGGGCTATGGGCCAGGCGCTGGCCTTCACCGGCTACGTCACACCCGATCTTAACGCCCCGCTGCCGGTCCAACCGCCGCGAGCAGTCCTGGCCATCCGTGTATTCATGGGCCCCGTGCCCACCGTGCTGCTGCTGCTCGCCATTGCTTTCGCCTGGCGCTACCCCATCACCAGAGAGCGACACCAGGCGCTGTGCGACGCCCTAGCCGCCGACGACGCGCAATGACGGCCACGCCCGGTCAAACCAGACCGGTGAAACCAGGGCGTCCGCATCCGCCCTGGTTTCTGGTCCGCAACTGTCGAAACAGGAGGTGCCTGTGACAGACAACCCGCATCCGCGCGCAACGGACGCCCCCAACCGCAGATGGTCGAGAACAATGGACCGCCGGCATCCTGCCGGAACGGACCCTGGGTCCGCGATGTCCGCTGAAACCCAGGCCATTCACGCAGGCGCCGAGCCCGACCCGGAAACCGGCGCACTGACTGTGCCGCTCCATATGTCCACCACCTTCGAGCTGCCGGGGTTTGGCCCCGAGCTGTTCGACGCGCTCCTGATGGAGTCCGAGGATGCGCCCTACGTCTACGCCCGCTGGGGCAACCCCACGGCGGGGACGTTGGAGCGCAGGCTGGCCGCGCTGGAAGGGGCCGAGGCGGCGCTCACGACAGCCACCGGCATGGCGGCAGTCTCCGCCCTCGCCTTCACGGTCCTCAGCAGCGGCGACCACCTGGTGGCCAGCGAGGTGTGCTACGCGGGCTCCGTCGAGCTGTTCGGGCAGCACCTCCCGCGCTTCGGCGTCCAGGTCAGCCTGGTGGACACCAGCGACGTGGACCAGGTGCGGGCGGCGCTGCGCCCGGAAACCCGCTTGGTCTACGTCGAAACGCCAGCCAACCCCATCCTGCGCATCGCCGACATCGCCGCGCTGGCCCAGGTTGCCCACGAGGCGGGCGCTCTGCTGGCGGTGGACTCCACGTTCGCGGGTCCCACGTTGCAGCAGCCCCTGGCGCTGGGCGCAGACTACGTGATCCACAGCCTGACCAAGTACCTCAACGGGCACGGCGACGCGCTAGGCGGCGTCGTGTTGGGGCGTCAAGAGGGCATCCATCGCATTCGCAAGGAGATGCTGGTGCACCTGGGCGGCGCGATCAGCCCCTTCAACGCCTGGATGATCCTGCGCGGCCTGGCGACCTTGCCGCTGCGTATGGAGCGCCATTGCCAGAACGCGCTGGAAGTGGCTCGCTTCCTGGAGGCACACCCCCGCGTCAAGCGCGTCGTCTACCCCGGGCTGGAGAGCCACCCCCACTATGAACTGGCCCGCCGGCAGATGTCCGGCTTCGGCGGAATGCTCACCTTCCAGTTGAAGGGCGGGCTGGGGGCCGCGATCACGCTGGCGGACAAGATCCGGCTGTTCAAGTACGCCAGCTCGCTGGGCCATCCTCACAGCCTGCTTTTCTACTACCCCACCGACATATACGTGGACGCCGTGCCATACCTGGATGAGGCACAGAAAGCACGCATCCGCGAGTGGATGGGGGACGGCATCGTGCGCGTCAGCGTCGGGCTGGAGGATGCTCAGGACCTGATCGCCGACCTCGACCAGGCGCTCCGGGCGCGGACGATCAAGGGCCTGGTTGGCCCGGCCGCCTACGAGATCCTAAAACGACTGCAAGGGGGAAAGTCCTCATGAGCGACGAAACGCTCGGCCGGGACGAAACCGGGGTTCTCGGACGAAACCCGGTTTCTGGTCCGCAAAATCCGCCACACTCCAGCCCGTCCACCGATCTGCGCGACCGGGCGAGAGGCTGCGCCGTGGGCGCGGCGGTCGGGGATGCGCTCGGAATGCCCCTCGAGTTCGGCCCCCCTCAGCCCGCCGGACGCCTGGTGAGAGAGATGCAGGGGGGCCGGCTGCGGCCCGGCACCTTCACCGATGACACCGAGATGGCCCTGGCGCTGGCCGAGAGCCTGCTGACACGCTTGCCCCTGGATCCGGCCGACCTGGCGCAGCGCTTCGCGGCCTGGTATCGAGCCGGCCCCAGCGATGTGGGCAACCACACCCGCGTCGTCCTCGCGCGCATCTCCGCCGGAGAGCCGTGGGAGCAGGCGGTGGACGCGGTCCAGCGGCAGCGGCCCGATTCAGCGGGCAACGGATCGGTGATGCGTTGCTGGCCGGTGGCGTTGGCTCACTGGGACGACCCGGCCCTTGTAGGGGCGCGGTTGCCGCGCCCTTCGGTGCCGAGCCTTCTGGTGGCTGACAGCCTCCTGCAGAGCCGGGTAACCCACCCACACCCAGAGTGCCAGGCCGGGAGCAGCCTGGTCAACTTGACCATCTATCGCTTGATGCGGGGCGCACCGCCTGCCGAAGCGGTGGCCTGGGCCTTGGATGCAAGCGGCGTTCCAAAGCCCTTGCGCACCGTCGTCGAGCAAGCCCCTGCCTGCCGTCGCGAGGCGTTGGAGAACACCGGCTGGGTGCACCACACGCTGGAGAGCGCATTCTGGAGCCTGCTCACCACCGACTCGTTCGAGGAAGCGGTGGTGCAGGTGGTCAACCTGGGACGGGACGCAGACACGGCAGGAGCGGTGATTGGGGCACTGGCCGGGGCAGCCTACGGGCTGGAGGCCATCCCGGCCCGATGGCGCACCGTGTTGCGAGGCGAGTGGCCGTTGGGCAGCGGGCGCGTGTGGCAGTGCGACGACCTGATTGCCCTGGCCGACAAGATGATCAGCCGCTAAGGAAGGGCAAACCATGGACAGACTCTTCAAATCCGGGCGTGTCGGCACCCTGACGCTGGCGAACCGCCTGGTCCGATCCGCCACCGCCGAACGGATGGCGGACGCCGACGGCCGCCCCACAGAACGGCTCAAGGCCCTTTATCGGGAGCTGGCCCGGGGCGGCGTGGGTCTGATCATCACCGGCCACATGGTCGTACACCCATCCGGCAAGGCCCATCCCGAGATGACGGGCATCTACTCAGACGAGTTGGTCCCATACCTGGCGGACTTGGCCGCTGCCGCCCACGACGCGGGCGGCAGGGTCGCCGTCCAGATCAACCACGGCGGGATGCAGTGTGACCGGGAAAACGTGACCGATCCCATCGCCCCCTCAGCGATAGACGCGCCGTTCTTGCAGCGACCTGCGCGGGAGATGACCCCCGACGAAATCCACGCCAGTGTCCAGGCGTACGGCCAGGCCGCCCGCCGGGCGCGAGAGGCCGGCTTCGACGGCGTCCAGATCCACGCTGCCCATGGCTACCTGGTCAGCCAGTTTCTCTCGCCCTTCGTCAACCGGCGCACCGATGAATGGGGCGGCGACCTGGACGGGCGAATGCACTTCCTGCGAGCCGTCTGTCAGGCCGTGCGGGCACAGGTGGGACCCGACTACCCGGTGTTCGTCAAGTTTGGTATGGTGGACGCCGTCGAGGGAGGGCTGACGTCCGACGAAGGGGCACAGGTCGTGGCAGCGCTGGAGGAGATGGGCCTGGACGCCGTGGAGATCAGCGGTGGCATCGGGGGCACGCACAACTTGAACTCCCGAGCCGCGATTCGCTCCGCGGCAGACGAGGCCTACTTCCGGCCTCTGGCCCAGCAGGCGCGGCTGGCGACCAGCCTGCCCATCATGCTGGTCGGCGGCTTGCGCTCCCGGCAGGTGATGGAGGACGTGCTCGCCTCCGGCGATGCCGACTTCATCTCCCTCTGCCGGCCTCTGATTTGCGAGCCCGACCTGCCGAACCGCTTGCGCGAAGGGGTACAGGAAAAGTCCGCCTGTATCTCGGCCAACCGCTGTTGGCCCGAAAACCAGGGCGAGGGCATCGCCTGTCGGTGCCCCATCGGAATGGCGCCTTTGTAGGGACGTCGGTGCCCCATCGGAATGGCGCCTTTGTAGGGGCGTCGGTGCCCCATCTGATGGGCGCCTTTGTAGGGGCGTCGGTGCCCCATCTGATGGGCGCCACAGAAACCAGGTTTTTCAGAAAAACCTGGTTTCTTCCGCCATGCGCTCGGCCAGAAACGCGTCCACTTCCGCACGCGTGGGCATCGCCGCCATCGTGCCGAACTGGGTGCACGCAAGCGCCCCGGCGGCGCTAGCTCGCCGCACGGCCTGCTCCAACGGGAGCCCTTCCGCGATGGCTATGGTCAGCGCCGCGGAAAACGCGTCGCCGGCCCCGGTCGTGTCAACGGTCTCCACGGGGAAGGCGGGCACGTGCAACTCCTGCTCCGCTGTCAAGAGCAGCGCCCCATCCCCGCCTCGTTTCAGCACCACAGCCTCCGGGCCCGCCGCCAGGAGCTCTCGGGCCGCCTGTTCAGCCGCCGCGTCACCGTGGACGGGATGTCCCACCAACGTCGCCGTCTCTAACGCATTGGGCGTGATGACCGTGCACTCGGCCCAGGTTTCGCGGGCATACGAGCGGGGAGGCCCGGCGTCCACGACGACCGGCACGCCGCGTTCTCTGCCTGCCCGCACCACAGCCGCCACGGCGTCCTCCGGGATCTCGAAGTTGACCAGGATGCCATCCAGCGTGCCCCGGTGGACCTCCAGCGCCTGATGCACAGCCTCGGCGCTCAAACGGTCGTTGGCCCCGATGATCACCAGGATGGTGTTTTCGCCATCCGCGTCAATCATGACGAGCGCGGTACCGGTGCCCACCTCTGGGTCTACTGTGATGGCGTCGACATTGACGCCCTCCTCGCGCAGACGGTTCAGCTCCATGCGTCCGAAGTCGTCGTCGCCGATGCAGCCAACGAGCACGGCCTCAGCACCGGCACGCGCTACGGCCACAGCAGCATTGGCTCCCTTGCCACCGGGACCTACGGTGAGACTCTCCGCCAGGAGATTCTCACCCACCGCGGGCACCCGTGCCGTTCGCACGTACATGTCCGCGATGATGCTTCCAATGACAGCGACCTGGGTCATACGTCGCTCCCCCCTTCTAGTGAACGTGATCAGTCGGATAACTCAATGATCACGCCCTCGTCTTCGCGCAGGACAAGTTCGTCCAAACTGACCGCGCCTTCACGATCCAGGTGGGTGGAAACGGCGATCGTGCCCTCACCCAACGCCGGCAACACAACTCGCTGTTCTTCGGCGCTGAAATTGAGAACCACCAGGATGCGCCCCCGCCCCTGAGCGTGGCGCAGGAAGACATAGCAAGCATCCGGCGCTCCATCCACAGGCTGGTACCCTCCCCACTGGAGCGCTGGACTCGACTTGCGGTACCTCAGCAGACGCCGATAGAGATCCAGGATCGAGCGCGGCTCGGCCAATTGGCGCTCGACGTTGAATTCCTCGTAGTCGGAGGCCAAAGGCAGCCACAACTCACGTACGTTGGGTGCCGAGAAGCCGGCGTTGGGTGCTGGGCTCCATTGCATTGGCGTGCGGTTCGAATCCCGGCCAAACCCCGGCTCGCGCAGCCCGAACGGATCCTGCTCCAGTTCGGGTGGGATGGGTACGTCGTTCATACCTACCTCGTCGCCGTAGTACAGCGTGGGCGTCCCGCGCAGGGTGAGCAGCAGCATAGCAGCGACCCGTGCCTGCGCCCGCCCGTAGCGGGCGACGATGCGCGTGTGGTCGTGGTTGCCCAGCACGTAGTTGGGCCAAGCGCCCGGAGGTATCGCGGCCTCGAGCTCGTCCACCACCTGGCGAATGTCCCGCGCCTGCCACGCGACGTTCATCAGTGAGAAGTTAAAAGGCATGTGCAATTCGTCCAGTTCCTCGCCGTAGTAGCTGGCCCACTTCTGCCAGTCGAAGATGTGGATCTCCCCGACCGAGAAGCGAGGTCGCTCGGCACTGTATCCGTCGAGCAGTTGGCGGAACTCGCGGAACACTCCGTGCACATCGGGGTGTCCCTTGTCGTGTAGGTGAAGCAGCGTGTCGTACTCGCGAGGGCGCCTGAGCAGGGATCCCTGCGCGTTTGGATTCGGCGGGTTGTCGCGCATATCGGGGTCTTTCATGATGTAGTGCGCCACATCGATGCGGAATCCATCCACCCCCCGCTCGAGCCAGAAGCGCACGACGTCGAACATGGCCGCCTTGACAGCCGGGTTACGCCAGTTGAGATCGGGCTGCTCCTTGAGAAATGAGTGGAGGTAGTATTGGCCGGTGGCCTCGTCCCACTCCCAGGCCGGGCCGCCGAAGACACTCAGCCAGTTGTTGGGCGGCGCCCCGTCCGGCGCGCCATCAGAATGGCGCCTTTGTAGGGATGATGGCTTGGCATCAGCCCAAACGTACCAATCGCGCTTGGGATTGTCGCGCGAGGATCGGGACTCCAGGAACCAGGGATGCTGATCCGAGGAGTGGTTGGGCACCAGGTCCACGATGATGTGCAGGTCGCGCCGATGGGCCTGGGCAACCAACTCATCGAATATGGCCAGGTCACCGAAAAGCGGATGAATGTCGGTGTAGTCGGACACATCGTAGCCGAAATCGGCCATAGGCGAGGGATAGAACGGCGATAGCCAGATGGCGTCAACGTCCAGCGTCTCGGTGAGATAGTCTAGCTGTTCAATGACGCCGGCCAGGTCACCGACACCGTTGCCGGTGGTATCTTTGAAGCTGCGGGGGTAGATCTGATAGACGACGCCGGTTTGCCACCACAGATACTCCTTCATGATGCGTACTCCTTTCCTGGAAACCAGGTTTCTTTCCTCCGAAAGACCTGGTTTCTCACTCTACAACTCTACAACTTCCGCGCCGTTCGTCGCCGCACAGATATAGACGTTTGGCGCGATACCGGTAGCTTCTCTGTAACACCCGGCCACGGTATCGGCGATAGCCTGGGCGGCGTCGGCACGTACGAAGGCTATCGCGCAGCCGCCGAAACCCGCGCCTGTCATACGCGCGCCGTAGCAGACTTCCTCCCGATTGGCGCAGGCTACCATGACGTTCAGTTCATCGCTCGACACCTCGTAGTCGTCCCTCAGGCTCATGTGACTGGCATTCATCAGTTGGCCCAGCGTGTTGGCATCCTCCCGACGCATGGCCTCGGCAGCCTCCAGGGTGCGCGCGTTCTCTGTCACGATGTGACGGGCACGGCGACGGATGAGCTCATCCAGCCCACCGGCCCGGGCCTCGAATTGGGCGACACTCACGTCGCGCAGGGCCGGTACGCCAAAGAAGCGGGCCGCAACTTCGCACTGGTCACGGCGCTCGTTGTAGGCCGAATCCACCAGGTCGCGACGCGTCGTCGTATCCAACACCACCACGGCCGTGCCCGGCGGCAGGGGCACAAGTTGTATCTCCAGCGAACGGCAATCAATCAGCATCGCATGCCCCGCCTTGCCCGCTGCCGAGGTCATGTGATCCATGATGCCGCAGTTCAGGCCGATCCACTCGTTCTCTGCCCGCAGTCCAAGCTTTGCCATTTCGATCGGATCCCACGGCAGGCCCGATGTCGCGGCAAAAGCCCGAGCAGCAGCCATCTCTAGCGCGGCAGACGACGAGAGGCCGGCGCCGACCGGCACGTCGCCAGCGACGACGCCCTCCCATCCTACAAGCTCGCAGCCTGCCTCCTGTAATGCCCAGGCGACTCCCTTGATGTATTCCGCCCATCCGGTCTGTTCGGACCGGACATTCGCCCGGACGTCTGCGTCCACGGACACACGATCAACGTCCGCGGACACACGATCAAGCGGACCGCGGCCACCCCTGGCCGCACCCGCAACGTCCTCCAACGAGAACTCAACCATCCGGTCGAAGTCCAGTGAATAGCTCACGGTGCGTCGGTCGCCGCGCGGTCGCAGCGCGATCCATATCGCACGATCGATCGCCATAGGCAACACGAAGCCATCGTTGTAGTCGGTGTGCTCGCCGATCAAGTTGACGCGCCCAGGCGCTCGCACGAGTAACGTAGGCGCCGCACCGAAGCGACGTTCGAACTCCCGGATGACCCTGCGCTGAAGAGACATAATTGCTCCTGTGAAACGGTAAGTGAAGCGTCAAACGTCGACCGTATGCGGTCGGCGACATCGGTCCGTAGGTCTGCCGAACGGACGGCTGCGTCCGCGCCGTCCCGCCGACGCACAAGTCTATCGCCCCTTCACCCCCACAGTGCCGTCAAGAACTTCACCTGTTCGACCGTCTGATAGTTGTCCCCTCCCTCGTGATTGTTGTACTGATAGACTCTGATATCCTTGGGACCAGGGAAATGGTTGTAAGCGGCAAAGACGGTGGAGGGAGGGCAAATCTCATCCATCAAAGCCACGGAGAAAAACGCCCGGGCTTTGGAGCGCGCGGCAAAGTTCACCCCATCGAAATACGATAGTGTGGTGAAGACCGCGTCTATCTTGTCCCGATGTGCCTTGCAGTATTTGACAATCTCGCTGTAGGGTGCAGCATCGGTGATCTCCGTGGCCCGGCGATAGTGGCACAGAAACGGCACGTCCGGCATGATCACCGCCACATCGGGCGACAGCCCGCCGATAGCCACGGTGATGCCTCCACCCTGGCTCCCACCCGTGGCAGCGATGCGCGCGGCGTCCACTGCCGGATGCGTCTTGGCTGCTTCCACAGCACGCACCGCATCGGTGAAGACCCGGCGGTAGTAGTAGGTCTGGGGATCCAGAACCCCCCGGGTCATGAACCCGGGGTGATGAGGGCTCGATCCGTCTGGTTCAGGGTCAGGCGTGTCGCCCTGCCGCCAGACGCTCCCCTGCCCCCGGGTGTCCATGACCAGGTGGGCGTAACCGACACTGCTCCACACCAGCCAGTCGAAGGGGAAACCACGCCCGCCGCCATAGCCGATGTACTCCACCACGCATGGCAGCGGCCCTTGACGGTGCCGGGGGAATAGCAGCCACCCCTTGACAGGCTGGCCGCCGTACCCATTGAAGGTGACGTCGAATGCCTCGACCGTGCGCAGGCCATAGTCCACCGGCGTGAACACGGGGTCCAGTGGAAAGCTTCGCGCCTCCACCAGTGTCCGCTCCCAGAAGACGTCGAAATCAGAGGGTTCCTGCCGGGGCGGCAGGTAGGTCTTCAGCTCCTCCAGTGGCATGTCGAACAACACGATCAATCTCCTTCCGTAGCAAAGAGAAGCGAAGCGGCTCCTTCCATTTTGAAGGGAAGCGAGGCGGCTTCTTCTCTATTCGCCAGGCGCGGGGACCACGTCCATACGGTGCGCCATCGGAATGGCGCCTTTGTAGGAACTACGGTCGCTTCTTGCTATCCGCCGGGCGCGGCCCCCGCGCCCCTGCATGCACCGTTCGCTGGACGCACGATCAATGTCCGCATTCGCATCAATGATAGTCAGGCAGCCACTCGCCGTGCGCTTCGAGCAGTTCGTCCACCAGGCCCCAGATCTGATCCAGGTCCAACTCAGCACCGGTGTGAGGATCAAGCATGGCGGCGTAGTATATGTACTTCCTCTCTTGGGTCAGCGCGGCCTCGACAGTCATAGCCTGGGCGTTGACGTTGGTCTGCATCAACGCCGCCAGGTGCGGCGGCAGCGCGCCGACGCGCGTGGGCTGCACGCCATTCTTGTCCACCACACACGGTACCTCGACGATGCACTCCGGCGGCAGGTTGTCAATCAGGCCACGGTTGGGCACGTTGACGTAAACCACCCGGGGCGTGCCCGTCTCCATGCTGTGAATGATCAGCGGGGCGTACTCGCCGCTTCGCTCCACTCGTGATATCTCTTTTACGAAGTGGACGAAATCCGGTGAGATATCGGCCTTTGCCAGCACCTGGTCCATCGCTGCCTCAATCGAGGGATCGTCCAGCGAGATGTCAGGACTCTCCACCTTGTCTTGCAGGACCTCCCACGTGGCAATCTGGGCCTCGCAGCGCCGCGTATACTCGTCCAACGGCACGCTGAAGCGCTCGATCAGGTCGGGGCGCTCTTGCTTGATGAACCACGGCACGTACTCGGCGAAGTGCTCGCTCGACTCGGTGACGAAGTACCCCAGTCGCTTGAACATCTCGTAGCGCACCCGGTTCCACTCCGGCACCCGGCCCTCCTCGATCACCCGGCGGATGCGCGGATAGAGGTCCTCGACCCCGCCCTTCGTCTTGCGCTCGAAGCGCAGGTAGAACGCCATATGGTTGATGCCCGCACAGACGAAGTTGATCTCTCCTATGGGCACGTCAATGGCGTGGGCCAGTTGTTGGGCCGTGTCCTGCACGCTGTGGCACAATCCCACGGTGTTGACTGTGCTAGCCCTGCTGATGGCCCAACTGAGAATAGCCATAGGATTGACATAGTTCAGAAACGTGACGTCCGGGCATAGCTCTTCCATGTCGCGGCACATGTCCAACAGGACAGGGATGGTGCGCAGGCCACGCATGATGCCGCCGATGCCCAGCGTGTCCGCGATCGTCTGGTGCAGGCCATACTTCTTGGGAATCTCGAAGTCAATCACCGTGCCCGGCTTGTAGCCCCCTACCTGGATCATGCAGATGGCGTAGTCCGCCCCATCCAGGGCGGCCCGGCGGTCGGTCGTGGCTTCGATCGTGGGGTGAGCGCCCAGGAATTGGGCCACTTTGTGGGCCACGGCCTCTGAGGTCCCAAGCCTCTCCGCGTCGATATCGTGCAAGCTGATGGTGCAGTCGGCCAGTTCGGGAAAGCTGAGAATGTCGGCCAGCAGGCGCTTGGCGAACATCGTGCTTCCGGCTCCGATAAAAGTGATCTTAGGCATGTTTTCTGGCTCCTTTTCTGCTCACCGGGCGCGAAGACCGCGCCCCTACATTCGCTGGACGCACGATCAACGTCCGCATTCGCATCAATGATATTCAGGCAGCCACTCGCCGTGCGCTTCGAGCAGTTCGTCCACCAGGCTCCAGATCTGGTCCAGGTCCAACTCGGCGCCGGTGTGCGGATCGAGCATGGCAGCGTGGTAGATGTGCTCCCGCTTCTGAGTTAGCGCCGCTTCCACGGTCAGGGCCTGGGTGTTGACGTTGGTCTGCATCAGCGCGGCCAGGTGCGGCGGCAGCGCGCCGATACGCGTGGGCTGCACGCCGTTCTTGTCCACCACACACGGCACCTCGACGACACAATCCGGCGGGAGGTTATCGATCAGGCCACGGTTGGGCACGTTGCCGTAGATGATCTGTGGCACGCCTGTCTCCATGCTGTGAACGATCAACGACGCATACTCGCCACTGAGCGTGACCTGGTCGAATTCCTCGAACGTGTGCCCAAGATACTCAAGCATGATCGGCATGACCTTCGAGTCTTTGAGCACCTCCTGCAGGGATTCCTCGGAGACAGCGTCCGGGTTCTCCAGCTTCTGCTGCATGAACCGCCACGACTTGATCTGGACCTCGCAGCGCTCGATGTACTCGTCCAACGGCACGTTGAAGCGCTCGATCAGGTCAGGGCGCTCTTGCTTGATGAACCAGGGCACGTACTCGGCGAAGTGCTCGCTCGACTCGGTGACGAAGTACCCCAAACGCTTGCACATCTCGTAGCGCACCCGGTTCCACTCCGGCACGCGGCCCTCTTCGATCACCTGGCGGATGCGCGGATAGAGGTCCTCGACCCCGCCCTTCGTCTTGCGCTCGAAGCGCAGGTAGAACGCCATGTGGTTGATGCCCGCGCACAGGTAGTTGATATCCTCGAAAGGCACGCCGATGTCCCGCGCCAACTCCATGGCCGTGAGATGCACACTGTGGCACAGCCCGACCGTCCTGATCTTGCTGGCCCGATTGACGGCCCAGCAGTTGATGGCCATCGGGTTGACGTAGTTCAGGAAGGTGACATCCGGGCATAGCTCTTCCATGTCGCGGCACACGTCCAACAGGACGGGGATGGTGCGCAGGCCACGCATGATGCCGCCGATGCCCAGCGTGTCCGCGATCGTCTGGCGCAGGCCGTACTTCTTGGGAATCTCGAAGTCAATCACCGTGCCTGGCTTGTAGCCGGCGATCTGGAACATGCAGATGACGTAGTCCGCCCCATCCAGGGCGGCCCGGCGGTCGGTCGTGGCCTCGATTGTGGGATGAACGTCTAAAGTCTCAGCAGTCCTGTCCGCCACGAGCCCGGTGGTCTGCAGCCGCTCCTCGTCAATGTCATACAGGGTGATGGTGCAATCAGCGAGTTCGGGGAAGCTGAGCAGGTCCCCGAGCAGGTTCTTGGCAAAGACCGTGCTTCCGGCTCCGATAAAAGTGATCTTAGGCATGTTGTCTAGCTCCTTTGTTGTTCACGCGGATATTGGACATTATGCCGGCAGGGATGCAGCGGATGCAGACATCCGAGCGGTCCGTCAAACGTCCGTGGGCGCTGGGCGCGGCTCCCGCACCCCTACGCCCGCTATTCGCTATACACTGTCGGCTTCGATCGTGACCTCGCGTCCCTCGGCTGCAGATCGATAGATGGCTTCGATGATGCGCAGGACGTGCAGTCCTTCCCCCACCGTCGGGGAGACAGCCTTCCCCTGGCGGATGGCCCGCACGAACTCGCTGTTGACCGACATCTCGTCGTCCCCCGTCACTTGGGGGCAGATCTCAGTGCGCGTCCCCTCGACGTCCGTGTAGAAGCGCACGGTGTCCTCGTGCACGTAGTTGAGGACGTTCATCTCTGCGCCACCCTCGTCGCCCCACAGGTGAACGAAGAAGCGGTCGCCCCGCTGCGTGTACCCCGCCCAACTCACCTCCAAGACAAGCGTGGTCCCTGTCTCCAGGCGCAGGAAGGCTGTCACCAAGTCCTCGACATCGAAATTGGCCATCTCGCCACGGAAACGTTGGCCGGGGAACAGCCCCCGCCCACGCGGTCCCAACGCCGCGTAGGTCGAGGCACTGACGGACAGCACGCGCGGGTTGCCCATCAGCCACAGCGTCAGATCGAGCATATGTACGCCCAGGTCAATCAGACAGCCCCCACCAGAGCGAGACTTGTCGGTGAACCAACCGGAAGCACCCACAGGGATACCCTGATCGCGCAGCCATCCCGCATGGGCGAAGTAGACCTCGCCTAGATTGCCCGCCTCGATGTAGCGCTTGAGTATTTGGCTATCGTTTCGGAAGCGGTAGTTGAAGACAACCATCAAGACGCGGCCCGCGCGTGCCGCAGCTTCGCGCATAGCCTGCCCCTCCGCCACGCTCGTGGCCAGGGGCTTCTCCACCAGTACGTGCTTCCCCGCCTCCAGCGCAGCGATTGTCATCGGGGCGTGAAGATTGTTGGGCACACAGATACTCACCCCATCAATGTCGGGTCTGGCGATGAGCTCGGTGTAGTCACCGTAAGTATGCGGGATATTGTACTGCTCGGCGACCATGCGGCACCGATCCTGCTCGAGTCCGGCCAGAGCCACCAGCTCGACGTCCTCCAAGGAAGCATATCGGCTGGCGTGGAACCGTCCGGCCCCACAGCCGATGACGCCAACACGGACCTTCTCACTCATTCACTTGTCTCCACAACACATAATGGCAAAACCTGGCCCAACCTCTCAGATCTGGAACTGCGGCAGCCATTGAGCCTGCGCCTCCAGCATCTCATCCACCATGGCACGTATCTGAGGCAGGGTGCAGACAGCCGCGGTCAACGGATCCAGCATCGCCGCGTGGTACACCGCCCCCGTGTCCCCGGTCAGGGCAGCCTCCACGATCAACTCCTGCACGTTGACATTGGTGCGGTTGAGAGCAGCCAGTTGTGTGGGCAACGTGCCCACGGACGTCGGCTGCACACCGTTGCCGTCCACCAGGCACGGCACCTCCACGCAACAGCCCTGGGGCAGATTGTCAATCAGGCCCCAGTTGGGCACGTTGCCGTTGATACGCGCGGGCCGGTTTGTCTCCATAGCCTCGATGATATACGTACTATACTCGTGTGTGCGCTCGGCCGGCAGGCCCCTGACCCCTTCCAGCAACTCCTGATACTCCTCCTGGGCCTCTTTGAAGCGGCTGATGCAGTGGCGCAGGTAGCCGCCCGTGCGCCCGAAGTCGAACCAGTGGTTCACGTCATCCGTGAATCGCGGCACCAGGTCCTCTTCGACCATCTGGGGAGTCTTGCGGAAATAGGGCAGGTACTCGCTGGCGTGGCCGCTGGATTCGGTGACGAAGTAGCCGAAGTACTTCATCAGTTCGATGCGCACCGGCTCTTGAGCGTAGATCTCAGGCTTGCGGATAGCGTCCCAGATCAGCGGGTATAGGTCCTCTTTTTCCGTACGGAACTCCAGGAACCAGGCCTGGTGGTTGATGCCGGCGCAGTGGAAGACCACCTCCTCGTACGGCACCCCGATCCACTCGGCCAGCATCTCGCTCGTCCCCTGCACGCTGTGGCACAAGCCCACGAACGGGCGCCCGCTGGCCACGTCCACCGCCCAACAGTTCGCCGCCATGGGGTTGACGTAGTTCAGCAACAGCGCATCCGGCGCTAGGTCGTCCATGTCGTTGCACAGGCCAACCAGCACAGGGATCGTACGCAGCGCCCGGAACACGCCCCCAGGCCCCAGTGTATCGCCCACGCACTGCTCCACGCCGTAGCGCTGTGGAATCTCGATATCCAGGGTGTACGCATCCAAACCACCCTGCTGGAAGGTGGTGATCACGTAGTCCGCATCCTTCACAGCCTCCCGCCGGTCGGTGGTCGCCTCCACCCGAGCCCTCACGCCCCGGCGGTCCACGATTGCCTGGACCAGATCGCGCGCCTGCGACAGGCGGTCTGGAGCGATGTCCATCAGGGCAATCGTGCTATCCTGCAACGCTGGGGTCAACAGGATGTCATTGCACAAGTTACGCGTGAACACGACGCTTCCTGCGCCGATCAGTGTAATCTTAGGCATTACATCATCTCCTCGTTACGTAGTATAGGGGTCCGGCCCTCGCGCCCAATACCGCCAGTATGCCGCTGACAATCATAAGCCCACTGTCTCCATTTTGGCATCTGTCCTTGCGAGCGACTGATCGCCTAATGTATCATCGAGACGTGGGCCACAGGCGCTGGTAGGGCACCCCTGAGTTGCCGACGTAGGTGTATGAACAGCGGATGCTTGTGCTATCTCCTCGTCTCGCCGTCTCTCACGCGGGGCCACGCAGCCGTCTCGTGCGTGGAAAAGGAAAACCGACACTGTGTCACACGAGCTCACCCCAGGGGAAGGCGTTCGGCCCACCCTCCGAACACGGGGACCGGCTTCGCCCTGCCCCGAAATGCCTGCACCATGCCCACGATCCAGGCTGCGAACAGGGCGATGTAGGTCAGGACGACCAGGGCGAAAGCGGCCGCCGCAACCACGGGACCGACAAGAGGAACCCAGGATATGACCCATCCGACAATCGCCCAGACCGCGGGTGCGCCGATGGCAACCACCGTGAGGCCCAACGACTGCCTGGCGTGATACGTGGCGAATTCATCCTCGCGACGAAAGCGCAGCACATAGAGCCAGCCCGGGATGCTCAGCAGGTAGGCCAGGAAGGCGAGTGTTCTCTTGGGCTGCGTTCTTGGTGCCAGAGCGGTCATGGTTCAGCCTCCTATCCCCTGTAGATTCAACTCACCCGCGAAGTGACAACTGGCAAAGTGGCCGGGCCCGGCCGAGACCAGTTGGGGCTCCTCTTGGCTGCAGATGTCCCTGGCATAGCGGCATCGAGGATGGAATACACAGCCCGGAGGTGGATTGGCCGGGCTGGCGACCTCTCCCGGCATGATGATTCGATTGAGGCGGATGTCCGGGTCTGCCGGCGGAACGGCAGAGATCAAGGCTTCTGTATATGGATGCAGCGGGTGCCTGAGCAACTCGTCCGTCTCCGCCATCTCGACGAGCTTGCCTACGTACATCACGGCAATGCGGTCTGACACGTGCTCCACGACCGACAGATCGTGAGCGATGAACAACAACGTGAGTCCCAGCCTTTCCTGCAGCTCTTGGAGGAGGTTGAGCACCTGTGCCTGGACGGATACGTCTAGCGCCGACACCGGCTCGTCCGCGATGATGAGGCGCGGGCTGAGCGAGAGCGTGCGGGCCAGGCCGATCCTCTGCCGCTGTCCGCCGGAGAACTCGTGCGGGTAGCGGCGCATGTACGCTGGATCAAGGCCCACCGCTGTCATCAATTCCGAGATCCGATCTTCCATCTCTCTTCCTGTGGCGATCTTGTGGATCACCAGCGGCTCGCCGATGATGTCCTTGACGGTCAGCCTGGGGTTAAGGCTGCTATACGGGTCTTGGAAGACCATGCGCATCTCCCGGCGCAGCGGCTTCATCTCTCTCTGACCAATATGGGATATCTCTAGCGGCTCGCCGCTCCCCCTGCGGTACCAGATTTCCCCAGCAGTGGGATCGTAAAGGCGAAGGATCGTGCGTCCCGTCGTGGTCTTGCCGCAGCCACTTTCCCCCACCAGACCCAGCACCTCGTTCTCGTGGATGAAGAAGCTGACGCCATCCACGGCCTTCACGTGGCCGACCACTTGTTGGAAGAAGCCAGCCCGAATCGGAAAGTGCTGCTTGAGATCCTTGACCTCCAGGATTATGTTGTCATCAGCTTTCATTTCATTCATGCCCTCATTGCATTATCGCTATTCGCCATCGGACGCACGATCAATGTCCGCCGCTATTCGCCCGTTCGTATGACCGCTTCCTCCATCACGATGTCCGGGTCGTCCCATCCTTTCCATTCCGCCAGTTGCTGGAAAGCCCTTCGGAAGATGAGACGCGCTTCGACGATGGCCCCGTTCTCTAGAGGCGCATCGAAACGGTATTGGCTGACGTCTGTCGCGAAAGCCGCGAGGCGCGTATCCTCCACCAACCGTATGTCCCGCCAGTAAGCCCCGGTGGGCGACTCGCCTGTCCACTCGTCCTCGAGGATCTTGGCATAGTACCGGCCAGGTTGCCCCGCGTAGTTGCCGGTCCAGTCGGGCAATACTGGCCCTTCACGCAAAGGCAGTGGGTTGCCGTCTGCGTCGGTGGCCTTCACCACCAGCATCATGTGGCGCAGCGGTACCCCGGTGGGCACGTGGTGCCCCGTCTTGTCATTGGCGACGCGCACCTCCACGCGTATCGCGCCCTGCTCTGCTTGCGCGGTGGTGGTCATCGTGACGGAGTTCTGTAACAGCTCCTCGTCGCTCGCTCCGGCCATATAGTGATTGTGGATCTTCTCGGGATCGCGATGCAGTCCGCCCTTCTCAGGGAAGACGAAGTAGTCGTAGTCCACCGTCGGCATATGGCAGTCCTGGCAAGTCTGGCCCGTGTCCGGATCGCTATAGGGACTCTCCAGCCACTCACCGTAGGAGTTGTAGACCACGACGCCGCCGGCGACTTCGCCATCCCCTACGACGCCTCCGAAAACGCCGTAGTGGCAGGGAGCGCAGAAAGCGCTCTCCTCTTCCAGTGGCAGGTAACTCACCCGTCGGGTCACGTCGTCAAAGGTGCCGAAGAAGATCTCGCTGCCCTCCTCCGGACGGCTCAGTCGCACAGAGGAGATGCCCGGGCTGTCGGGATAGGGCAGCCCTGTCTCCGGGTTCATGATCACCTCGCGGACCTTGTGGCAGAAGTCACAACTGACCCCGTCCGCACCCTCTCCGGTGAGGTCAGTCGGGCTGACCCCGGCCTGGTCCGATGGCAAAGCAATCGGGTCTGGAACGTATTGCGAGCGCGCGCCCGTCAGTTCCGTGTGGCAACCCGACCACGTGCAGGAGTCAGCCGGATCGATATTCGAGGCCACCGGCGTGTGGCACGCGGCGCAGTTCCCCGTTCTATCAGGGAAATCCAGCTTGTAGCCAGGGCCGTAGTAGGGCTGATCCATCTCTGCCCCTCGAGCGACACCGCCCGTGTAGTTGGTGAGCGGACTTCGGTTGCCATCCACGTCGGTGCCCTCGTACATCGTCAGGAAGCGGGGATTGACGGCGGACTGGGAGTGGGCGTCGGCCTTCCACTCCTCGTAGGCCGGGTGGCATGGGCTGCAGCTATCTGACCCGACCAGGCCCTGCCAGGTGAACCACTCGTAATCGAGGTTGTCCGTAGCGGGGTAGGGCTTCAGCGTTATCGTGACGGGCACGAGACCGGGAATGCCATTGGCCCATCCGACGTAGTAGCCATCAGACCAGGCGGTTAGCGTGACCGGACCCGCACTCGTCAGGCCGCGCAGCGTAAACAAGCCATCGGCGCTTGAAGTAGTCTTGTTCTCACTGAGCTGCACCCGTACCACGGCCCCGTTCACCGGCCCCTCGGCGTCGCGCACCTGTCCGGCCACCACGCCAGGCGGGAGCACCGGCTCGGGCATCGGCGTCGGCGGTTCCGGCGTCGGGCTTGCAGGCACCGGCGTCGGCGTCGCACTATCCGATGGCAACGTAGGCTCCATGGTCGGCGGGAGGCTGGTCGGTTCCTGCGTAGCAACGGCTATGGACTCCGCCTCATCCTGAGGTGATGTGGCAGGAGACGCGCACCCCACGACGACCAGGACTGCGAGTAACACCCAGATTCTTTTCACGGCAATGCCTCCCATGACGCTCGACGTTTGAGGCTGGCGGGCAGGGATGCCCGCGTTCCAGTCACGTTTGACGCTTGACGCTTGGCGGTTGCGCATTTCGCCATTCGCTCATCCTAGCGTACGATAGAGTACGGATCAGCCGCATCCCGCAGCCCATCGCCCAGGAAATTGAAGCCCAGCACCGCTATGATAATGAAGATCACCGGCGTCATGATCCACGGGTGGGTGCCCAGCGTCTGCAGGTTCTGGGCGTCGTGCATCAGGAGCCCCCAACTCGTCAGAGGTTCCTGGATACCTATTCCCAAGAAGCTGAGAAAAGCCTCGGCCAGGATGATCTCCGGAATAGTCAAGGTCAAGACGACGATGATGTGGCTCAGGGAGTTGGGGTAGAGATGGCGGAAGATGATGCGCCCGTCGGAGGCCCCCATCTCCTTAGCCGCCAGGATGAAGTCCGTCCCACGGAACGCCATGACCTTGCCGCGCACCTCCCGGGCCAGCACCGTCCACTGCAGAAGCGCGAAGATGACCGACATGATGATGAAAACAGAGAACGAGTCCCAAGTAGGCGGGATGACGGCCGAGAGCGCCATCCACAGCGGCAACTGGGGGAACGACCGGACGAACTCGACAAACCGTTGCAGCAGTGCGTCAATCGTGCCCCCGTAAAACCCGGATACGACACCCAGCACCGAACCGGCGGCGACGCTGATGATCGTACCGAACAGACTCATGGACAGGGAGATGCGTCCCGCACGACAGGACCTGCCCCACAGGTCGCGCCCGAATTTCTCCGTCCCCATGATGTAGACTGTGCCCCCCTCCTCGACGCCGAAGAGATGCCAGCGGCAGGGAATCAGACCGAGCACCTTCCATTCCCAACCCTTGACGAAGAACCTGAGCGCGTAACGCTGGCTCATATCTTCACTCCACAGCGGCGCGTACGTCACAGGGTCTAGCTCAATCACCTGGTTGTACGTAAAGGGGCGCAGATGGAACTGCCCGTCCGCATCTATGAAGTGGATCCGCTGAGGCGGCGTGAAGCTGGCCGGCATATCGAGTGCTGCCGGGTCTGTCGGAGAGAAGAAGTCTCCGAAAACCGCCAGCACGACCAGTATGAGAACCATCAGTCCGCCGATGATGGCGGGCTTGCTCTTTCGGAATCGCTGCCAGACGAGCTGGAAGTAACTCTCGTGCTGCTCTTCTTCCCTTCCTCCAAACACGGCGGAAGGTACGACTTGGGTGCTCTTATCTATCTGACTCATTCCTCAACTCCCCATTCCCTGCCTCCTGCGTCCTGCATCTTGCTTCCTGCCTCCTGCATCCTACGCATATCGTATGCGCGGGTCGAGAACCGCCAGAAAGACGTCCGCCAGGAGGTTGCCCGCGACCAGCATCACCCCATACATCAGCAGTATACTGCCGGTGATATAGATGTCCTGGTTGATCAGGGAATCGTAGAACATTGGGCTCACGGTGGGTATGCTCATGACGATCGCCGCCTCGAGCTCCCCCTGCACCATGTAGGGCAATACCATGCCTTGATACATGATGATCGGGTGCAGCGCGTTGGGAACCGCGTGTTTGCTCATCACCTTCCGTTCGGTCAACCCCTTGGAGCGGGCCGTCGTCACGTACTGAGCGTTCAATACGTCCAGAAGATTGCCCCGCATGACGCGCATGTTCCGGGCCACGCCACCCAGCCCCGCGATGAAGACCACCGGCCAGATGTGCTTGATGAAGTCAAACAGCTTGCCCCACGACCAGGGGGCCAGCGCATACTGGGGGGAGTAGAAGGAGCTGACATGCTGCTGCCCAAACGTGAACACCAGCAGGTATATAATCACCAGGGCGATCCAGAACCGGGGCACGGAGGTAAAGACGAAAGCGAAGAGTGCTGCCAGGTTGTCGCTCAGGCTATACTGGCGTGGGGCGATGAAAATGCCCACAGCGATGCCCACCAGGGACGAGGTCGCGTGGGCCAGGAGGGCCAGCAAGATGGTACGCGGCAGGCGCTCGGCAATCAATCCCCCCACGTCACGAGCATACGCCATAGAGTAGCCAAAGCTGCCCTCCGTCACAATACCCTTGATCCAGTTGAAATACTGGATGACCATAGGCTCATCCAGGCCGTATCTCTCCCTATACGCCGCCGCCGCCGCCTCGGCCTCGGTCGCCGACATGCCGGCCTGGTTGATGAGGCGCTGCTTGTACATGCTGGCAAAATCCCCGGGCGGAAGCTGGATGACGATGAATGCGACCAGGCTGATCCCGATGAGCACTACGACCGCCATCAGAAGTCTGCGCAAGATATAGTTGACCATAGGCCAAACCCTCGCCGTCTATAAGGATACTACGGGACGCTTACTCCGACCGTCTGCCCGACCGTGCGCCATCGGAATGGCGCCTCTGTAGGGGCGAGCGTCCGCGGTCGACGTCGGCTGCGTCCATCTGCGCGTCCATGGGACCTCCAGGGCCTTGAACCATCGAGGGCTGCACGGGCCCCGGAGATCCAGATACGACTTGATTACGGGAGGAGGAAGAGAGGACTCTCTTCCTCCTCCGATCATACGGACATTGCCATGTTCGTAGTAAGGGCGGATGCAGACATCCGTCCGTAAGTCCGCTGGAGTGCCGTCCCGCGCTACTCGCTGTAGAGCGGCACCTCGTTCGGTCGAATCTGATCGAGTTGCTCCACAGGATCGACCCACACCTGCTCGGGGCTGACGTTGGCCCAGGTCCACTGATACAGGAACGTAGGCGAGCCAACGGGGATGTTCTTGAAGCGCTTGGCCAGGGCCAGCCCGTAGCTGCCGACCACGACGCCGCAATCGTAGACGTTCTCGGTGAAGATGCGGTTGTACTCGAACATCAACTCGTCGCGCTTCTCGGCATCCGTCTCTAGCCTGAACTCCTCGACGATGCGCACCAGCTCCTCTTCGAAGGGCTGCAGGTCGCGGGGTTCCTCTCCTTCGCGGTGCCAGCTTGGATTCTCCTTCGTGATTGCTGCTATCTCATCCGCGCGGGTGAAGGGCACGGCGTACTGCTGACCGCCCCGGTCGACGTGGAACTCCCACGTGCCTGCCTCAACGTTGTCGGTTGCGGCGGTGGGCTTGACCGGGCGGAAGTTGACCTGGATGCCCACGTCGGCCATCAGGGGCACCAGCGCTTCCGCGACGTTCACCGACGCATGCTGATCCTCGTTGGCCATCAAGGCGACCACCAGATCATCGCCCTCAAGCGGGCCCTCGGTCCAGTTCACGATGCCATTGCCGTCCGTATCCTCAAAGCCCAGCTCGGCCAGCAGCTTGCGCGACGTATCGGGGCTGTAAGGATAGTAGACCACGGATGCCCTGTCGTACTCGGCAGCACCCGGGAAGAGGCCACCAGGCCAGGCCCGCAGGAAGGGGCCGCGCACGATCGCCTGGGCGACGCCATCCCGGTCAATGGCCTGGCTTACGGCGCGACGGAATGTGGCGTTGCGGAACAGCTTGCGCAGCTCGACATCTCGCTCGTCCTCCACGCCCAACGTGGCAGACTGGTTGATGTGCAACGAGAAGGAGAGCAGTTCGGGACCCCACTCGACGTAGAAGTGAGCATCAGGCTCCGCCTGCCGCTTCAGCGTCTCGATAAAGGTGCTGGGGTTCTCCAGGTTGCTGTGGTCCCCGGTCCCGGCCATCGTGCTCAGCGTGCGGCCCACGCCAGTGGACCCCTTCTCGAACAAAACCTCGTCCAGGTAAGGAAGCTGGTTCCCCTCTCCGTCCACCTTCCAGTAGTAGGGATTGCGGCGCAGGACCATCAGCTCGTCGGTCTTGTACTCGACCGCCACCCAGGGCCCCATGGTGACCGGCGGCAGCATGTCCGGCGGCCACGCTTTCTCAAAGGCCTCATAGTCGGTGTCCGCATTGAAGGCCGGGTGCAAGGGCCCCCACACGTGCTGCGGCCACACCGCAAAGTCGTACTCGTCCATCGTGAACAGCAGCTGGAGCGGGAAGGCCACCGGGAAGGTCCACTTGATGGTGTAGTCGTCCACCTTCTCCAGGTTGATGTCCTGGCCGTCAAGCTGCCAGGTCGTGCGCGTGGTCGACGAGGAGCTGACACCCGGGTCCAGGATCAAGTGCTCCCAGGTGAACATGACGTCGTCGGCGCTGAAGGGCGCGCCGTCCGACCACTTCGCCCCCTCGATCAGGTGCATCGTCAGCTCCATGCCGTCGTCCGACCACTCGAAGCTCTTGGCCAGGTTGGGCCAGGGCTCAACTATCTCGGACCTGAACAACGGGCCGGTGAGCAACAGTCCTTCCTCGTAGATGATGTTGATGCCGAACCAGCCCTGCGTCTGGCCAGCGCCCAGGTTCCAGCCCTCGGTGGGGCAGGCGGAGAAGTCGCGCCACACGCCGCCGTACTGCCCGATCCCGGCCGACATGCCGGACGCCAGCATGACCTGCGGCTCATTGGGCAATCGCTCCTCGACGGGAGGCAGTGTGCCGTTGGCCACGAGCGCGTCCATCCAGTCGGGCTGGTTGTACTCGTCGAGCGCCTCGTAGACGAACACCTCTTCCACCGGGAAGCGCTTGGCCTCACCCGTAGAACCTGCCATTGGCACGCCCTCGGGATACGGGATCGCGCCCACAACCTCTACGAGCTTCTCGACCTCGACCTGGACTTCCTTCTCGACCTCGACTTCCTTCTCGACCTCAACCTCGACGGTCTCCTTGACCACGACGGTCTCGACGATCGTCTCCGGCTGGCACTGGGTCGCCAGCAGCGAGAGGGCTGCCAGCGCACACAACAGTGCAAGTGTCATTCGCTTGGAAAGCATTTGATCTCCTCCTGTATCGTACTACTCGACTTGCATTGAGGTTTCTTCCCTGAAACACACACCTCGATCACGTCACACGCCCTACTCACCACCTCCTTTCCACATCCAGGCCGCCGGCTCGCCCAGTAGCATTGCCAGAGCCTTTCTGCTCACGCCCTTCGAACCAGGGATGGGCACCCTAGAAACTCGGACGCACGACCAACTTACCAATGTACCAGTCTACCAACCTACCAGACTACCACCACTGCGCCCGCTAGTACAGCCAGCACGAGACGTGATGGCCTGGCTCGACCTCTCGGAGGACGGGCTCCTCTTCAACACAGACCTTCATCGCTCGGGGACATCTGGGCGCAAACGCACAGCCTCGGATATCCTCAGTAGGGGTGGGCACCATCCCCTCGATGGGCACCAGCACCTTCTTCTCTTTTCTACCGAAAACGGGCACGGAGTTCAGCAGTCCAACTGCGTAGGGATGAAGCGGGCTGTGAAACACCGTGCGCACGTCGGAATACTCAACGATCTTCCCCAGGTACATCACTGCCACACGGTCGACCATCTGGGAGACCACGCCCAGGTTGTGGGTGATCATAATGATTGAGGAGCCGAAATCGTCCTGCAGTTCGCGCATCAGATCCAGGATCTGGGCCTGGACCGTCACGTCGAGGGCCGTGGTCGGCTCATCTGCGATCAAGACCGAGGGGTTGCACGACAATGCCAGCGCGATCATGACCCGCTGTCGCATGCCGCCGCTCAGTTGATGGGGGTACTCGTGGAGGCGCTGCTTCGGCTCGCTCATCTGGACCTTGTAAAGCATCTCCAGCGCGCGGTCCATAGCCTCTTTGTGGCCTACCTCCTGATGCAGCTCCACCGACTCCGCAATCTGCTTTCCCACGGTGTAGAGGGGATTCAGCGACGTCATCGGCTCCTGAAAGACCATCGCAATCTCGCCCCCACGGATGTGCCGCATCTCCGACCCTCGAGGGTCGAGCCGGGCGATGTCGACGCCGCCGTTCTTGTGGAACAGGATCTCGCCCTCGACGATCTTGCCCGGGGGAGACTGGATCAGCCGCATGATAGACATCGCGGTAACGCTCTTGCCACAACCGCTCTCACCGACCAGGCCCAACGTCTTATTGCGGTCCAGCGTCAGATCTACGCCGTCCACGGCCCTGACCGTGCCATTGTCAAGGAAGAAGTAAGTCTTCAGGTCCTTGATCTCTAGAATCGTGTTCAGGTCTGCGTTCGCTGTCTCTATCATGGTGTCGTAGTCCCCCACATAACGAAAGTCAATAATGCCCCACGCCCCTGGGCAGGCCCCACCTAGGAGCGCGGTCCCCGCGCCCCTGCATTTCCATCGCGAGCGCCACACGAGTGCCGAACGACCAGGCTGGTCCCCAGACGTACCCTCTCGGTTGGAGCAGGCCGGCCGTTAACCAGTTCGATCAACAACCGAGTCCCTGTCCTGCCCAATTCACGAAAGGGATGGTGGATGGTCGTCAGCGGCGGAGAGAAATACCGAGCCGAGGGTATGTCGTCAAAGCCGACGACGGCCATGTCCTCAGGGACGCGCAGCCCACGTTCGCGCAGAGCCTGCAATACCCCCATCGCCATGCGATCGTTCTGCACGAATATGGCCGTGAAGTCCACCCCACGCTCAATCAGTTCTATGGTCGCACGATAGCCACTGGCGCTGGACCAATCCCCCTCTGCTATCAGCCTGTCGTCTGGTACGATTTCGGCTTCTCGCAGCGTCTGTGTGTAGGCAAGCCAGCGACTTATGCTCTCGTGCATCTTTGGTGGCCCCGTGATGTGGGCGATGCGCCGGTGGCCCAGACTCAGGAGGTGGCTGGTCGCCTGGCGTGCGCCCCGGGCGTTCGTGATACTCACGGTCGCGACGCCTTCGCGATTCTCTGCGTAGCCGATGGTCACAACCGGCAGGTCGTGTGGAATGTCCTCGAAGATAGCATAGGTGTCGTGATCAGACCCGTGGTACACGATCAGCAAGCCCTCTGACTGCCGTTGGCTCAGAAGTGGGGAATGGAGCGGCTCACCGTCAGGCCCGTGCTCGGCACTGCTGACGAAGAATAGATAGCCCTGGCTCTGCGCCTCAGCCTCCGCACCCTCGATGATGCAAGCGTGGGTGTAGTCGCTGAAATCCGCGGTGACGATGCCGAGGACGTACGTACGCCGAGAAGCGAGACTGCGGGCGCTGGCGTTTGGCCGGTAGTCCAGCTCCTCAATAGCTGCCAACACACGAGCACGCGTCTCGTCGGCGACCAGGTCTCTGTCGTTCACGACCCGTGACACAGTCTGGCGGGAAACACCCGCCAGGGCGGCCACGTCCTCAATGGTGGTTTTCTTTCGCTTCACCAAGCCCTCCAGAGGCGGCTGCCTGCATCCGCCCACCAAGTCCTCGTGTGAGGGGACGAAAACAGAACTGAGGATCGCTTGCTCAGGGCCGAAGTGAACGTCCGCGATGTGAGCGCTCACTGTGAGCGCTCATATTATAACAGAAGATTGACAACATGTCAAGAGGAATTAACCTAGCAAACCTCTTGACAGCTAAAACGTTTTAGAAAACGCCTCCTCTCGTCGCACCGCACCCCAAGGAGTTCGTCGTATGCCCGTAACCCAACAAGACATTGCCAACCGGCTTGGTGTCTCCGTCGCCACCGTCTCGCGAGCCCTGGCGGGCTACGATGACGTCGCCCCTGCCACCCGCCAACGGGTCCTGCAGGCCGCCCAGGAGACGGGCTATCGGCCCAACCTCATCGCCCGTATGCTGCAGAAACAGCGCACTGACACCTTCGGCTTCATCATCCCCACCCATGGCCCTCGCTTCTCAGATCCCTTCTTCAGCGAACTGCTGGCCGGCATCGGCAACGCTGCCGCTGAGCACGACGTCGACCTGCTCGTGTCTACCCGCCCCCCAGACACGCCTGAGGAGAGGCAAACATACGAGCGCTTTGTCCAGGGGCGGCGCGTGGATGGTATGCTGGTCGTGCGTACCCGCAAGCACGACGCGCGCATCTCCTATCTCCTGGACCAGCGGTTTCCCTTCGTCGCCTTCGGCCGCTCGGACCTGGACGTGGACTTCCCTCACCTGGACGTGGACGGCGAGGCCGGCATGCGCCAGGTCACGCAGCACCTGATTGAACTAGGCCACCGGCGGATCGGATACGTCAGCGCCCCACTCAACCTGATGTTCGCCTCTCACCGGCTGAAGGGATACAGAAGCGCCCTGGCAGCCAATGACATCCCCTTTGACGAGACTCTCATGGTCATCGGGGGATTGACAGACCACAGCGGCTACGAAGCAGGACGCGATCTCCTGACCCGAGACAGGAGGCCCACGGGTATCGTCGCCTGCAACGACTTGATGGCCTTGGGGACGATCAGCGCGGCCCAAGGGCTGGGCCTGACCGTCGGGCACGACGTGTCGGTAGCTGGCTTCGACGATGTTCCGTTGTCAGAACATGCCCATCCCCCGCTGACCACGGCGCGGCAACCCATCTATGAGATCGGACGGCGCATCTGCGAGATGCTGATACGCTTGTTGCAGGAGAAAGCACTGGCAGAACCGCACGTGATGCTGCAGCCGCAGTTGATCGTTCGGCAGTCGTGTGGGGCACCCGCCCCACTAAGATGAACAGGAGGTGATGTGCATACGACAGACAAACAAACTACCACGTGAGTAGCTTCCGTTGAGTCCAAGATTCGATTCACAGACTAGAGTGCGGTAAAAGTCAAACCCGAATTCAGGGTGGGAAACGAACCTTAGCAAC
>CAZYSK010000056.1:0-38297 GCA_964649415.1 uncultured Anaerolineales bacterium | reverse complement strand
CTTTGTGAAATGAACCATCTCAAATGCGGGAAGTTATAGATTTACAAACCCTTAGCAGACAACTGCCCTACCAACACTACGTCCGCTTCAACCACCAGGTGGCAGCCCAGATCAGCACGGCCGCCCCAATGACGTCCACAAGCAACGTCCCAGCGCTCAGCAACACGGGAATCCCCAGTCCAAGCCCGGGCAAGCCCGTGACTGAGTTGGACAGACTCGTATCGAACCACAGCAGCGTCCCCATGGTAGAGAACAGCGTCCGTCCCAGCCACAGGAACATGCGCGCCGCGATGGCCACAGCGTACGCGGCCGCGACGGCCACGCCCGAGGAACGGGCCACCGCCGAGGCAAACAGGCCAATCGCCGCGTGGAACGCAAGGTCGCCCCAGGGTCTGACCAATCCGATCAACGAACTCGCCGCCAGCAGCCCCATCCACGACCATTCTAGATTGAGTTCATGAGCTTCCAGAAGAGCCATTGGATCGGACACGGTTGTCAAGCCAGCTCCGGCCACCCAGACAAGCTGAAATGGAGCCAACAGGGCGAGCGTCAGCAGGCCTGGCCACAGCCGCAGAAGGCAGGCCCCCAGCTTCCCCAGCACGATGGAGCGCTCACTCAACAGCGTCACGCGCAACAGATCAAGCGTGCCCAGCTCTCGCTCGCGAGCAATCGCCGGGGCGGTGAGCGCCGGGGCCATCCACGGCAGGATGAAGGCCAGTAGCCAGGCCAGCACGTTCACGAGGCACACAGACGGCACACCGGCCACGAGAGCCGCCACCTGAGACCCCACGGGATCCAGGAGGTCCCAATCGCCTGGAAGCCCTCCTGCCAGCTCGCCCAAAGCCGCCACCAGGCCACAACCCAGCGCAGCTCCCAACAGCACCGGGTAAAACAGGAACAAGCGCCTTCCGGGCCACCAACGTTTGCGCCGGATCCGCTGCAGCTCCAGACGGACGATGGGATGACGCGGATTGCACGGATTGAAGCAATCCGCGCAATCCCTGAGAAACGACCGCCAACAGGCTCGCATCCCGGCGCCCACTGCCACCACCTATGAGACGATTCCCTTCGTCAACCGCATGAACACGTCCTCCAGGTCGCCGGTATCCTCGTGGAACATGAGCACCTGGAAGCCCGCCCCCGCCAGATCGGCCAACAGCCGGGCAAGCGCCTCGTCGTCCCCGGCGAAGTTGATCTGGAGATCGCCCTCGCCGTTGCCCACCACCGGTTCGACCGCCACCACGTCCGTGCGTCCCGCCAGCCACGCCTGCGCCTCCGCGATCCGCCCGACCAGTCCCACCCGGACCAGGCGCTGGGTCTGGATCCGCCGTCGCATCTCCTCCAGCGTGCCGGTCGCCACCAACTGCCCCGCCTCGACGATGCCGATGTGCGTGCACACCTCCTCAATCTCGGACAGGATATGAGAGGAGACGAAGATGGTCTTGCCCATGGACTGCAACTCGCGCAGAAGCTCGCGGATCTCAATCCGCGCCCGGGGGTCCAGACCCGAGGCGGGCTCGTCCAGGATCAGCACTTGCGGGTCGTGGGCCAGCGCCCGGCCCAGGCACAACCGCTGCTTCATCCCACGCGAGAGCGCATCCACGTAGTCCTCCCGCCGGTGGGACAGGTCCACCAACTCCAGCAGATCGTCGACCAGGCGACAACGCGTCTCGGCGTCTATCCCGTAGCAAGCAGCGAAGAAATCCAGATACTCCCAGACCTTCATGTCTCCGTAGACGCCGAAGAAATCCGGCATGTAGCCGATAGCCCGCCTCACGTCGCGCCGTTCTTTGACCACCGAGTGCCCTGCGACCCAGGCCTCCCCTGCCGTCGGGCGGAGCAGTGTCGCCAGGATACGCATGGTCGTGGTCTTGCCCGCGCCGTTGGGGCCGACGAAGCCAAACACCGCGCCCGCCTCGACCGCGAGGTCGAGGCCAGCCACTGCTGTCAGCTTCCCATAGCACTTGGTCAATCCTTGCATCTCGATGATCGTCGCCATGATTCGCTACCCCTCGTCAATTGCAGTGATCAAGAAACCAGGTTTTTGTCGATACGGACGCTGCGTCCACAACATCGCATGAAAAACCTGGTTTCTCACTGCCGCCCCCGAATCGTGATCGTCAGGCTCTCAACGTCAGCAGACGATTCCTCGCTTGCCTCCAACCGCAGACGCACTTCGCCCGACGGGGAAACGTAGGCCCCGGGATTCGGCACTGAATGCTGTCCCCAAGCCACATCCAACTTCTGCCAAGAACGGGCCTGCCGGTTCCACAGCCAGACGATGGGCAAACCGGGCCCGTAGCCATAGCTGTGTCCCTGCATGTCCAAGACCAGTTCCTCCACCTGGCGCACCGCCAACCCTGGCCAGACGGTGAAACGGAACACGACCGCCGTCCCGGGTTCCAGGTGAACGTTCTCCTGCCAGGCGTCCAAGGGGCCGTCCGTCTCTTCGATCTGGCGCACGATGAGGCTGGGCGGAATGGTGATCGTCGCGCCCGTCTCCAGTCCGGCCACCGGCAAGGCATATACGTAGAGAGCCGTCTCGACAGTGGAGAAGGGCTGGCCAACCACGTCGACAGGGAGCGGTATGTCTCCCTCCGCCCAGCCCACCAGATACACACCCGACTCAATCGCACTCGGCTCCCCACGAGGGAAGAACGCATAAAGAAACTGATAGCGCTGATAAAGGGCCTGGTCGTCATAGTAGCTGCCTGGCCCCAGGATCCGCTCCGGCAGGCCTTCCATGGGTGGCAAACTGGGTCCGAGCACGGTGCTGACTGAGATGACCTGTCCTGGCTCCAGGTCGCCCAACCGTTCCTCGCGATCACCGACGAGAAGGATGGCCTCGCGCAACGCCATCCCGCCGGTTCGCAGCGTTCCCTGCAGCCGCAGGCCCGCTGCGGGGGACGCCAGGCGCAGGTCGGCCTCGACAGCGGGCACGTCCACATATCCCTCAGCCAGGAAAGGTTGAATATCCCCGATGTCCACACGCAGGCCCTCCACCGTTGAACCCTGCGTGTCCTCAACGACGCGCAATCGCCGCTCCGATGGCGCGGGGTAGTACTCACTGGAGACCTCGCGCACGCCCGCGCCGGCCGCGCGCACGTCGTAGTCCGTTCGCCGGGGCGAGAAGAGCCCTACGATCTGGCTCATGCGGCCAACCGCCATTCCAGATGCAGTGGGCAGAGCGCTGCCGCCCGATCCCTCCAAGAGAGAAGGGGCTCCGCCTCCCTCCCCGGGAGAGAGTGGGCTCGATGGCACGTACACGACCGCCAGTCGATGCACGATCACCTTGCTCCCTCGCACACGGAAGCCGGTGACGTAGGCCCAGGCAGTGAATCCCAGCACGACCAACGGAATCGTCAGCCAGGCCAACTCGCGCCGATCGAGCTTGCGCAAGATGAGGTAGTTGGTCGGGCCAACGAGCAGCGTGTAGACTAACATGAATGCCAGGAGATGCAGCGCGGGGGGAAGCTCCAGGCCAGATATGGCCTGTATGGCATCACTGGCACTGCCCCCATCCCGTACCACCAGCCGCTCATTCGTCCCGTGCCCTGCCTCGACGATGGATTCCCACATCAGGACGTTGTCGTTCCAACGGGCGAACGGGTGCAGGCCGGCGTCGAAAGCCAGGAAGTCCACCAGGCCCGCCCCGTAGGCACGGCGAGCCAGCAAGGGTAAGGGCGTGGTGACTACGCCGTCTCCCTGCTCGCCCCGCTGTTCGATCAGCACCTCACCGACCCGCAGAGTCGCCTCGGCCACGGCGTAGGGGCCATCGACGATCGGAAGTCCCAATCGTTCGCTCAACGCGTGCAGCGTATCCACCGAGCGCACACCGCCCACCGTGACCGGCAGCAGGTCGGCCACGCCGGCGGCCGTGCGGGCCGCACCGGTACCGCCACCCACGATCAGATGCCCCCCGTGGAACACCCACGTCTCAAGCGCCCGCCGCTGGTCCCCGCTAAGCGCGGCGGTGTCTACGTCGTTCAGCACCAAGGTATCAAGCCCCTCCCACCCCAGCGGGTTGAGGGGCAATGTCTCCAGCCCAAGGTGAGCGACCGCAGCCTTCCCCCCGGTCGGCGCGACGTCGCCCAAGAGGTTCATGCTTGAGGGGTTGCCACTGGCGATGCCGTAAATCCGGTCGCCCTCATCCAGCCAACTCACGTCGCTGCGCCAGGAAGACACCACGTCTCCATCGACGACCAGTTGCACCTCCAGCTTGGAGGACAGGCGCGAGCCGCCGACGGGAAGGTATAGGGAGTAGGCCTTGCGAGAGTGCGCTGGAAGAACGACCGGCCTGGCGTAGACGTGGGGATGGCTGCTGTCCCCCGTGTTGGGCACAACGGCACGCAATTCGCCTTGAAGGTCGGACTGCTCGTTCGAGAGCACGACGTACACCGGGCACCAGCATCCGCTGCGGCAGTAGCCGTCGAAGCCTACGGTGCCCCGCATCGTCAGGCCGGGTCCGTCCTCGCCCGTATGCAAGGGGGAGCGAAGCGGCACCGTCTGAGCACTCACCGGGCTGCGCACCCAGGCCAGCGTGATGACCACGACCACACCAAGTACGATCCACACAATTCGCTTCACGCACACACTCCTAACGACAGACCTAACGACAGATCACTGAGACCCTAAAGGTGCGGATTGTTCCAATCCGGCGGATTGTACCAATCCGTCGGATTGTTCCAATCCGTCGGAAAGCCTTTAGGGTCTGAAACCACGACTATTATAGCACATCCCAAATCAGGCTCAACCCCAATTGCCCGACGCGTGCCCACCGACTGCCCGACAAGGGCACGGAGGACCTTGCATTGCCCACCCTTCCCGGTATAATTGCGATGAGATGAGCACTGTAGCAGAAACCAGGTCTTTTGGCCCTATACTGCAGGAAAATACCTCACCGGCGTCACAAGATGTGCCCGAATCAACGATCCGATAGCGAAACCCCTGGTCTCCTGGTCTCCCATCCGGCGCTCGCTTCCGCGCTGGTCGCGCTGGCGCTCACCGGCTTGCTCTACGGGGACACGCTGGCGCTTCCGCTGTTCTCGGACGATCTGGTTCAGATTCCCTGGCTGAAGGCGATCTCCTGGAGAGAACTGTGGTCCAGCCCCAGCCCCTACGGCTATTATCGGCCTCTGTGGTACACGCTGTGGCGTCTGTGGGGCGCAATCACCGGTGGCCTACGCCCGCCGGGCCTCCACGCTCTCAACGTGATCGCTCACTTCGCCGCCTCGTGGTTGGTGGGCCAGTTGGCCGTGGCCTGGATGCGGCCGGGGTTGGCAGTGTCACGGGACTCCGGGGGACCTACGGGCCTTGCTACGAACCAAGAACGGGACTCCGGGGGACCTCTGGGCATCGCTACGAATCAGGAACGGCACTCCGGGGGACCTACGGGCCTTGCTACGAACCAAGAACGGGACTCCGGGGGACCTCTGGGCATCGCTACGAATCAGGAACGGCACTCCGGGGGACCTCCGGGCCTTGCTACGAACCAGGAACGGCACTCCAGCGGACCTACGGGCCTCACTACGAACGAGGAACGGCACTCCGGCGGACCTACGGGCCTCGCTACGAACCAGGAACGGCACTCCGGCGGACCTACGGGCCTTGCTACGAATCAGGAACGGCACTCCGGCGGACCTACGTGCCTCACTACGAACGAGGAACGGCACGCTGGCGGGCTCACTTCGAACGAGGGCGCGGAGGAAGGGGGCGACACAACCCAGGCGTATATCGTCGCTTGCCTGGCCAGCGCGCTGTTTGCCGCGTTCCCGTTCTCACGCCAGGCGGTCGCGTGGCCCGGCGCAGTGTACAACCCAGTGGTCAGCGCGCTGGCCGCCGGCGCGCTGCTGGCCTACGACCGGGGCCGCCGGGACAGAAATGCGGGCTGGATCGGCCTCGCACTCGCGTTTGCCGCGCTGGCCCCGTTCACGTACGAGGCGGGTCTGCTCGTCGGGCCGATGGTCATACTGGTCGAGGGCCTGGGCCGGCTCCAACGCCGCTGGCCGCGTCGCTCGTGGTGGCCGCTGGCGTTCGGCGGCCTCGTTCTGCTCACACTCGCCATCTGGCGCACCATGCGGGGCGCCGGAGTCACCGGCTTCGGGCTTAACCCCGCCGACCTGGTGCGGAACGCCAGCTACGTGGTGCAAGGCCTGGTTTATCCCACGGCCCCGCTCGCGCAACGCCTGACCGCGTGGTCTGGGCTCAACGCCCAACTCAGCCTCTGGCTGATCGCAGCACCAACGCTGGCCCTGCTCGTGGGGAGCGGGCTCAGGTGGCACGGACCTTGGCTCCGACCCCCTGGGGTCGGCTGCGTCCGCGGGTTGTTCCATCTGGCGCAATCCGGGCGCGGCATGTTCTGGCTCGGCGTGATCTGGCTCGGGCTTTTCGCCATGCCCCCGGTCGTCTCAATGGAGGCTGACTGGTTCGCGCTCGCCCCTCGCTTCCTGTACATGACCGCAGCCGGGAGCGCACTCATCTGGACAGCAGCCGCGAGCACCTGGATCGCGCGTGTGCGCGCTCCCCGGCGTGGGCCGGCGGCCGGGATACTTCTGGTCGCGCTGCTCGCCCCGGCGGTCGCGTTTGTGCGCGACGGAGTGGGCCTATACGCCATGGCCGGGGAGAGCATCTGGGATGCAGCGCAGGCCGCCAGGCGTGAACAGCCCGTGCTCCTGGTCAACCTGCCGATGCGCATCACGCCCCAAGAGCGCGTCTATCCCCTGGGCTTCGAAGGCGTCACGCCGCTGCCCATGCGCGTGAGCGCCGAGGGTCTCGTCGACGTCCACACCGGCATACCCGACGCTGCCGAGGCCGTGGCTTTCGGCATAGTCGCCGCGGAGGAGCCACTTGGATACACGGTCCGGCTCTTTGGCCCGTCTGCCGGCTGGGAGGAGCTGGCATCCGCTATCCGCCGAGCCCGCGCCGTCTACCTCGCCCAGTACGAACCCAATCGCATCTACCTGGCCGAGGCCGGCGGGCAGGTGCCCTCCGATCACCTCCCCTCCGGTGAACAAGCGTCCCCCAACGCGCCAAAGGCCCGCTTCGGGGATCTCGTGACGCTGTTGGACGCCACCTGCACCTGTGACGAGCGGGGACAGGTGCACCTGAGCACGTATTGGCAGGTCGAGGCCCCGGTGAAAACGGACGTGACTGTGTTCGCTCACCTGCTCGATTCAGATGACGCGCTGATCGCGCAGGCCGACGGCTATCCTCTGATGGGGATGCTGCCCTTCTGGCTGTGGGAACCCGGCGAAGCCGTGCGCGACGTGCGCCGTTTTGAACCGGTACCGGCGGGGGCGTACACGGTCAGGCTGGGGATGTGGGAACTGGCGACCGGGGAACACTGGCTCGCGGGGGGAACCCCCGACGGCACCGTGCGCTTGGCCGTACGGTGCCCCTGAGCCAGTGCTTCGTAACCTAGCTGTAACACCGCCGAAACACTCGCACTGGACCATACGTGGTATTGTATATCAGACTCACGGCTGGGCAGTTCGTTGTATGATGCCCAAGACGCCACGGGTCCTGGCCTCCAAGAGAGCATCACCCGGCCACCAGCGTTGAATGCGGCCAGGATGGCCGCGGTCCCATAGGAGCATATCTGCATGCAAACGAGGAGGAAGATGAATCGCCGCGAGTTCATGAAGTCCGCCGGTGCAGCCCTGACCTGGGCAGCACTGCCGCGCGTTCCCCAGGTTCTCCAGCCAGTTCACCTGCCTTTACAGCCTAGCGATCAGTCGCAACCCAAGGCACTACCGATTAGCCCACTGGGCCGTATCGCGACCTGGTGGCGCCATGCGGTGCGCAGCGAGCCGGCCGCGGGAGCGGAATGGGTAGCGTGGAAGTACCGTGACGAAGTCATACCACTGTACGGCGCGACCATCGGCGAGGCACCTTGGCCGAACAACCCAATCTGGTACCAGACAGACGAGGGGTTCATCCACAGTGGATACGTACAACTGGTCGAGAACAACCCCAGCTCCGAGGTCATCAACGAGGTTGCCGAGCCGGGCTTCTGGGCCGAGGTCTGCGTGCCCATCGCCGAGGCGCGATGGCGGCCCGACAGCGCGTACGTGGGGTACAAGCTGTACTACGGCACCGTGTATCGCGTGGTTGGCGCTACCGCAGATCCCAGTGGCAACTGGTGGTACCAGCTCAAGGAGGGCGTCACGTATGCCCCTGGCCCGTACGTGCCGGCCTGGTCCGTGCGCCGGATCCCACCTGAGGCGCTGGCGCCCATATCGCCCGGTCGTCCCGACAAGTGGATCCAGATCGAAATCGCTGCCCAGAGACTGACCTGCATCGAAGGAGAGACGGCGGTCTTCGCCACCAACATATCCTCGGGCGTGAGCGGCACGGCGACGCCGCGTGGAGAGCACCGCGTGCTGTACAAGCGCCATGCGCAGCGTATGGTCGGTGGAGAGGACGACAGCTACTACGATCTGCCGGGCATCGCCTTCCCCGTGTACTTCACCTGGTCAGCCGTCGCCATCCACGGCACCTATTGGCACAACGATTTCGTCAGGCCACATAGCCACGGCTGCGTGAACGTGACCAACAAGGCAGCGCGGTGGGTCTTTCGCTGGGTAGAACCGGTCGCCCCCTACGAGCAGTTCAGGGTGAACGCCACACCCGGTACAGGCACACGCGTCGTGGTCGTGTGATACTGGAAGTTGGAGGCTGGGGATGGGAAAAGATGCGTTCGACATTCTGATCCTGACCGGCCGGCCAGCGTCGGGTAAAAGCGAGATCATCGACTTCCTCATGCATGCTCCCTCCGACATCCGGCGCGCGTGCCGGGTCGCCGACATAGACGCCATAGATGACTTCCCCATGCTTTGGACGTGGTTCGAGGAGGACGATATCCTGAGCCAACAGATGGGACAGCCGAGGCTTCACACAGACGCGGATGGGTACTTCAAGCATCCGTATCTGTGGCACCTGTTGATCGAACGGCTCGGCCTGGAGTACGGCAAGCGACTGCGGGACAATCCGACCTACCACGATCACACCACGACGATCATCGAGTTCTCCCGAGGCAGCTCGCACGGCGGTTATACGGAGGCATTCCCGCATCTGTCAGATGACATACTCCGCCGCGCCGCTGTGGTGTACGTGCGCGTGCCATTCGAGGAATCACGGCGCAAGAACCGCCGCCGCTTCAATCCGGAGAAGCCGGACAGCATCCTGGAGCACAGCCTGTCCGACGAGAAGCTGATACGGGAATACCGCGACGACGACTGGGCCACGTTCAGTGCCGCCGACCCCAGGTTTCTCACCGTACGCTCGTTCCGCGTGCCATACGTCATCTTCGAGAACGAGGACGACGTGACTACCGACAAGCCTGAGCTCCTGAGAGCCCGGCTGGAGGCCAGGCTCGGGCGGCTGTGGGAGATACACAGCACCGCCAGGGCGGAACCCGTCGGCCCGGTCCGGCATCCCGCCTGCTCGACCCCACAGGTGCCGATTGTGCCAATCCGTCGAGACCTTTAGTATCTCTCCCGCTCAGTAGGGCCCGTCACGCCAGTCCGGTTCCCGCCTGCTGCGGCGCCCTGGCGTAGAAGCAGAGCATCACGCTTCCGTAAGTGCGCTGATCGAAAAGCACCAGGTGTGCCAGGGCCAACGGCTCGTATTCCCGTGGGTGAATCTGCGCGATGACCCAGCCATCGTCGGCCAGCCAGGCCTGGCTGGCGTCCAGCGCCTCAAGGGCCTTCGCCCACAAGCCGAGGTACTGCGGCGGCGCGACATAGACGTACTCAAAGGCCTCCGCAGGCTCCACGTGAGGCGCTCCCCCAGCGAGGAAATCGAATACGTCAGCCCGCAGCACACGCGCACCGGCCTCCAGGCGCGTGTGCGCCAGATTCGCGTGAATGACGCGCACCGCGCGTCCCGCCCGCTCCACGAACACGGCCTCGGTTGCGCCCCGGCTCAATGCCTCGATCCCGACCTGGCCCGTACCGGCGAAAAGGTCCAGGAAACGGCAGCCGATGACGTCGTTGCCGACGATACTGAACAGCGCAGACTTGGCCCGATCTGTGATCGGCCGCGTCCCTTTCCCCGGCACTGACTTCAAGCGATGCCCTTTGGCCTTGCCCGCGATGACGCGCACACTCCACCTCCTGGAAAGCCCTGCGGAAACATGCGCGACTATACAGGGAAGTGACGAAGTAGGCAAGTCTCATCCGTCTTCGCCGCCACAGCACGAGGCTTTGACTTCCACGCGGAACTGCAATATACTGAGCTCAGCCAAGATGCTGGGGCGGGAACCCATCCATGGGGAGAGACGAGAGGCCGGGCGCGCAAACCGCGTCCCCACCACAGATCGACGTGCCTTCCGGGGCGCAGAAGTCGCGCCCCGACTGTGAACCGGGCACAGCCGCGACGCTCGCGGACCGTCTGGGCATGCCCAGCGACGCACTCGTCCGGCTGGCCGACGAGCACACGATGGCCGTCCAGGCGTGGCTGTCTACGCGTGCACGGCACGCCGCCCGTTTCGACGGCCTGGGCGTGACGGCTGGCTCCAGCGGTTACATGGTCACGCTCCTGAACCTGGCACTGGGCGCCAATTACCCACCGGGGACGAGTGACGCGTTCATCAGCAGCGAAATCGAGGCAGTCAAGGCGTTCTTCGCCGACCGGGGCGTGCCCTGGTACTGGTGGCTCGGCCCGCGCCCGCACCCTCCCGATATGGGCAAGCGGTTGGAGCGGCATGGCCTGGCGTTCGACCGCTCATCGTTGCCGGCCCTGGTCGCCCCCCTGCCAGCCCGATGCCCGCCACTCAACCCGCGTGCCCAGGTGTGGCAGGCGGCCAGCCGGACAGACCTGGCAGCGGCCAGCGCCATTCGCCGGATCGCCTTCCGGTTCCCGGAGGGCACAGCGTTGGATTACTTCGAGGCTATGGCGGAGGACTGGCTGCGCGGCAGTCCCGCGCGGCTCTATCTGGCGCGCCTTCCCGGTGGCCCCCCGGCAGCCATCGGCGCGCTCATCCTGGGGGCGGGGGTTCCCGGCGTGTACGTGATGGCCACACTGCCGCAGTGGGGACGCCGTGGGCTGGGAAAGGCGATCCTGGCCCGCGTCCTATCGGATGCAGCGGCGGACGGGCACACCTCGATCGTGCTCACGGCCTCCAGATTCGGCTATCCCCTCTATCGCCAGTTTGGCTTCCAGCACGTGTTCGACTATCGGATTGCAGCAATCCGCGCGATCCACCGTCCCGCCAACGCGGACGAGCGCGCCCAAGCCCAGGGGTATATGCAGGACCGGAAACGCGACGCGGGAGGCGCGAAGCACGGCCCATGAGCGAACGCACGAATGAGGCATGGCTGCAGGCGCTGCAAGGCCCAGAGCGCGATCAGGCCCTGGCCGACCTGCGCGCACTCCTGGTGCGAGGTCTTCAGTACGCGGTGGCCAACCGCTACGGAGCGACGGAGGCCGACTTGCAGGACTTCGCCCAGGATGCGCTGGTGAACATCCTCGCCGGGCTGGATTCGTTCCGTGGCGAGAGCCGTTTCACCACCTGGGCTCACAAGATCGCCGTCCACGTGGCCCTCACCGAGTTGCGCCGCCGACGATGGCAGGACGTGTCCCTGCAGGACGTTCTTGGCGCGTACGAGGGGATCGACCTCTCGCCAGCCGTGCCGGCTAGCGCCACGTCCTCGCCGGAGCAGGAGGTGGCCCAGCGAATGGTGCTGCAGACGCTGGCGCGCCTCATCGCCGAGGAATTGACGGAGCGCCAGCGCCGGGCCGTGACGGCGGTGATGATGGGCCACATGCCCCTGGAAGAAGTCGCACGCCGCATGGGCACCAACCGCAACGCCCTCTACAAGCTGCTGCATGACGCCCGCCAACGGCTCAAGAGACGCATGATCGCCCAGGGGCTATCCGGCGAGGACGTCCTCGCCGCCTTCGAGCCGTGGCCGGGGTAAGAGCAGAACGGCCCGGCGCGTCTGAACCAACAGGGTATGATGATGAAGCCGAAACCCGAGCTGAAACCCGAATCGATCACACGTATGGTGCGCAACGTGCTTAGCGCCCGCCCCGATGAGATCGGGTGTGACGAATGCCTGGAGCAGTTGGACCGTTTCGTCGAGCTGACGCTGGCCGGGAAGGACGCCGGCGAGGCTATGCCCCTGGTCCAGGACCATCTGGAGCGTTGCGCCGACTGCCGCGAGGAATACGAGGCCCTGCTGACCGTGCTGCGAAGCCTCAACTGAAGCGACCGGTGATCCCGGCTGCCCCCGCATCGCTGCGGCAGCAGCGAAGCACGTCCCCCCCCACCCCATTTCTCGCCGTGACGGGTAAGACTCCCTGGACTCACGTCGTCTGAGTAGGTGAATACCCAATATCACGAATCTCAGGCGAGGTGAATATGTCAACTAAACTGAAGTGCAGAGACTGCACGGAACCCAAGTGCGCGGAGTGCGTGAGCACAACGCGCAGCCCCATCTCACGGCGACGCTTCCTGAGAGGGGCGATAGGTAGTGGCCTGGCGATGGTTGGCGTGGGGGCGCTGCTCTCGGCGTGCGCGCCGGCCGCGCCCGAAGAACGTGCAGAGTTGCCTGTCACACCCGTTGCGACGCCCCGTCAGGTGCCGACAGAGGAAGAGCCTCGCACAATGCCGGAGGCCCACGTGGGAGACGTGCCGGCGGGGACCGGCAGCGTGGACATCGCGGGTCTGGGCACGTTCTCCTTCGATGCACGAGCGGTCCAAACGCTCCGCCCGGACGTCTTCCAGCCGGGACACTTCTCCCTGTTCGACGTCCTGGCGCACCTGGGCGAGCAGGGCGAGATCAGGCTGGAGAGCCACTACGACGAGGGCATGGACACCCACGTCATCGACGCGATCGATGGGCAGAGCGGATGGTGGTATCAGGCCCACTACTCGCGCGGATGGTACGAGCAAAACGCCTTCCGCATGGACATGTACCCCTACAAGGACGACACCCAGTTCCGGTTGGGGATCGAGCACGAGCAACGTCTGGCGGACATCCACCGCACCTTCAGGGAGGAAATAGCCCGGCTGGCGGATCACGGCGAGACGGTTGTGATACCGGCGTTCGAGATTCAGGCCCCCGGCGTGAGCCACGTGTTCCACGACGTGGAAGTCATCGCCCACGACACCCGCAGCGACGTGCTGCAGCCCGGCGTCGTGACGGCCCTCGATGCAGTCCTCGGCCTGGCGGAGCAGGGGAAGCTGTCCAACGTTGGCCTGACCTGGTACGAGCGCATCGGCAGCGCCGATCCAGTGGACAGCTACTGGGTGGAGCGGATCGACGCAGCCCAGGCGTCCGGAGGGTGTGGGTTCGTCTACGAGACGGGGCCGAGGGACTTCGCCGGCTTCTCCGGGAGCCACATCCACATCCCGTCCGACGTGCGGGTCACCCGATCCCCAGAGTACGCGCTCTGGTTCTGGATATGCCTGTAACAGACGGTAGAGGCGATAACGATGCGAAAAGCGGATTGGAACTACTGGCTGGACCTGCTGATGGGGCTGATAGCCCTCATCCTGGCCGTATCGTCTTTTCTCCTGTGGGTGGTCCTCCCTCGGGGATACTTCCCCTCGCGCGCGCTCTGGGTAGGCATCCACAAATGGGTTGGACTGGCGCTCTCGATCGCAGTGATCATTCACCTGATACGCCACCGGCGGTGGCTGGTGCGCGCAACGCGGCAGCACATCGGCAGAAAAGGCGAGTGATATGCGGCAGACGTGCCCACTAGGCCTATCTGGTGTATAATCGGGCCGCAGCCCAATGACACACGATAGGAGGAATCCCCATGCCGCGCGACATCCCTGTGGGCAACGGTTCTCTGTTGGTCAATTTCGACCAGGCGTACCAGTTGCGTGATCTGTATTGGCCCCACGTAGGACAGGAAAACCACACCGAAGGCCACCCATGTCGCTTCGGCATCTGGGCAGATGGAAGCTTCAGTTGGGTAAGCGGCGACGGTTGGATGCGCACGCTGGGCTACGAGCACGACACGCTGGTCACACAAGTGACGCTGTATAACCCTGTGCTAAACATAAGGCTCGTCTGCCGCGACGCAGTTGACTTCCACGAGAACGCCTTCCTGCGCCAAATCACCGTCTACAGCTTCGCGGAGAACCCGCGGGAGGTGCGCCTGTTCTTCACCCACGACCTCCACATCAGCGGCCACGAGGTGGGCGACTCCGCCTACTACGAACCGGAGAGGCGAGCCGTCTTCCACTACAAGGGCCATCGCTGGTTCCTGGCCAACGCAGCTAAAGAGACCGAGGAGGGCTGGGACGTCGGCGTAGATCAATGGGCGGTCGGTGTCAAGGAAGCTCACGGTCTGGAGGGTACGTGGCGCGATGCAGAGGACGGCCAACTGTCGGGCAACGCGGTTGCCCAGGGGAGTGTGGACTCCAGCATCGCCCTGCACCTCAGCGTCCCTGGCCGTGGCGAGGCCACCGGCTGGTACTGGATCGCCGTTGGCCAGGACTTCCGCGAGGTCACACGCATCAACCGGACGATTCGCCAGAAAGGACCACGGAAGTTCCTCGACCGCACGCGCAACTACTGGCGACTTTGGGTGAAGAAGGAGGACGAGGACTTCGGCGACCTCCCCCACGCGATTTGCCACCTGTACCGGCGCAGCCTGCTCATCCTGCGCACGCAGATTGACAACGCAGGCGCGATCATCGCCGCCAACGATTTCGACATCGCCCACTACGGCAGGGACACCTACTCCTACATGTGGCCCCGCGATGGCGCGCTAGTGGCCGCGGCGCTCGTCGACGCAGGCTACTCGCAGGTCACGCGGCGTTTCTTCGACTTCTGCCACCGCGTGATCACGGACGAAGGGTATCTCCTGCACAAGTTCAACCCCGATGCTTCCCTGGCCAGCTCGTGGCACGGCTGGTACTACGAGGGGCGGAAACAGCTACCCGTGCAAGAGGACGAGACGGCGCTGGTGGTGTGGGCGCTGTGGACCCACTTCGAGCGCTTTCGCGACGTGGAGTTCATCAAGCCCCACTTTCGCGGCCTGATCATCCGCGCCGCCAACTGGATGGCCGACTACCGCGACGAGGAAACCGGGCTCCCACTCCCCTCGTGGGACCTGTGGGAAGAGCGCCGGGGCGTGCTGGCCTGGACGGTCAGCGCCACCTGGGCAGGTCTGCAAGCCGCTGCAAACTTCGCCGAGGCCTTCGGCGAGGACGAACTGGCAAAGACCTACCGCATCGCCGCCGACGAGGTCCAGGCCGGCGCAGAGAAGCATCTGTGGCAACCAGACCTCGGCCGCTTCGCGCGCATGGTCAACCGGCGGGACGACAACGGGTGGGAGGCGGACGCGACGGTGGACGCCTCGCTGTTCGGACTGTGGTACTTCGGCATGCTCCCTCCCAACGATCCTCGTGTGGTGGCGACCATGGAAGCCGTGCGCGACCGGCTGTGGGTCAAGACGGACGTGGGAGGTATCGCCCGCTACGAAAATGACAGCTACCATCGGGTAGACCAGGACACGGCCCAAGTGCCCGGCAACCCATGGTTCATCTGTACGTTGTGGCTAGCCCAGTGGTACATCGCTACGGCGAAGAGCGCAGAAGACCTCGAACCGGCGCTGGACATACTGAACTGGGCCGCCACACACGCTCTGCCCAGCGGCGTCATGGCCGAGCAGATGAATCCGCATACCCATGCGCCGCTATCGGTCAGTCCGCTCACCTGGAGCCACGCCACACTGGTGACGGCCGTGCGCGAGTACGTGGCACGACAACAGCACGTGGATTGAGACCGAGGTGGCACAAACCGACGATTCAAGTACAATAGGCTCCTGAACGCAGACAGCGAGCGACGCAACTGCGGATAAGCACATCCGGCGGATGAGACCGCCCGTTCACGCATAGCCCCCACCGTGACCGCTGACCGGGACGAGACCCTCTCAGCAAGATGCGAAATGAAGGGTGAAGGCAAGCCAACCCAGCAACGCTTTGACGAGGCAGCGAGAACTCAGCAGCGGGTTGCCACGGACGCGGCGGACATTGATCGTGCGTCCGCGGACGTTGGTACCGACCGTCTGCGGTCGGCTGCGTCCGCGGACAGTGACCAAGCGTCCGCGCACATTGATCAAGCGTCCGTGCCAGTGTCCAATCCGGCAACCACGGAGGCAGAGCACAAGCGGGCACGCGAGACGTCGGGGGAAGGCAAATTGGACAGATTGGAACCAGCCGCGCGCTCCGGGTATAGTGTGCTCCGGACCCTGATAGATGCCCTGCCAGACTTGATCTACGTCAAAGACACGGAAAGCCGGTTCGTGCTTGCCAACGCGGCGGTGGCGCACAACCTGGGTCTGGAGAGCTCCGACGAGCTTGTAGGAAAAACCGACTCCGACTTCTACGCTGAGGATCTCGCAGCCCAGTATCGCGCAAGAGAACGGCAAGTCATCCAATCCGGTGAAGCGGTGGTCAACCTGGAGGAATACGGCGTAGATGGAGCGGGCGCACCGCAGTGGGGTCTGACCACCATGGTGCCGTGGCGAGATCGCCACGGGGACGTCGTCCAGTTGCTGTGCATCACGCGGGACATCACCGATCGCAAGCGCGCGGAAGACGCGCTGAAGAAGACTTGCGAGGACATCGAGAGACAGGTCGAGGAACGAACCACACAGTTGGAGCAAGAGATCGCCGACCGAGAGCGCGCAGAACAGCAGATCCAGTTGCTTGGGCAGATCGCGCAGCAGATGAAGGACGCCGTGATTCTGACGGACTCCGACGCTGAATCGCGTATCCGGTACGTCAACGATGCCTTCAGCACACTCTACGGATACAGGAAGGACGAGGTCCTTGGACAATCCTCCAAGTCCCTGTTCGCCGGGGATACTGAGGAGCTGAATCGCCTGTCGCAGGAGAGAAGAGATGGAATCGCTCGCCAGGGCGAGTGCAGGCTTGAGTACCAGGACCGCCGGAAAGATGGCAGCGCGTTCTGGGTGTCGAACACCCTCAGCGTCGTCTACCTGGGAGAGAGACGCTACGACCTGGGCATCATCCGCGACATCACCCAGCGCAAGCAAGCAGAGGAAAGGTTGTTGCGGCGCAACCGCGAACTGGCCCTGATTAACCAAGTGAGCCAGGAACTCACGGCGACACTCGACCAGCAGCGGGTGGCCGAGCACTCACTCAGGGCAGCCACGGAGATCATCGGTGCGGGTGGCGCTTCAATCTGGACGTGGGACGAGGAACGGGAAGGGTGGATGGTCTGCCGCTACGCCTTCAGCCAGGGCCAGGCTCGCTCTCCCATCAATACGCGTCTGCCCCCCGGCCAGGGTATTGCCGGCTGGGTGGCGCAAAGCGGAGAATCCAACATCGTCAACAGGCCGCGGGACGATCAGCGCTTCTTCCGTGATATTGACGAACAGATCGGGTTCCACACCTCCTCGCTGCTCGCGGTGCCGCTGAAGGTTCGGGACTCAGTTAGCGGCGTGCTGGAAGTGGTGAACAAGCTACACGGGGACTTCGACAGAGATGATCAGGTGATGGCCGAGACGCTGGCGGCGTCGGTCGCCGTCGCCATTGACAACGCCCGGCTTATCGAGGCGCTCCGCCAGCGTACAGTCCAACTGGAAGCACGAAACGAGGAACTGGCCGCCTTCGGCCACACCGCGGCCCACGATCTCAAGAATCCCTTGGCGCGCATCGTCGGCCTGGTTGAGGTATTGAAAGAGGATGAAGGCGACATATCCAGCGAAGAACTGCGCCGATACCTGCACCGGATATCGCAGACCGGGCGCAAGATGAGCAGCATCATCGACGACCTGCTGCTTCTGGCCGGGATACGCCAAATGGACGTGGAGGTGCAGGCGCTGGACACGGCGAGCATTGTGACCCAGGCACAGCAGCGACTGGCTGCAATGATCGAGGAATATCAGGCAGACATCATTCTGCCGGACACCTGGCCGGTTGCGATGGGCTACGCGCCGTGGGTCGAGGAGGTATGGACCAACTGCCTGAGCAACGCGATCAAGTACGGCGGGCAACCACCCCGCGTGGAACTGGACGCCCAGGTACAGCCGGACGGCATGGTGGCGTTCTGGATCCGGGACAACGGCCCCGGGATCCCGCGGGACGCCCAGGCCCGCCTGTTTGTCCCATTCACCCGGCTAGACCAGGTGCGGGCAGAGGGCCACGGGCTGGGACTGTCTATCGTCCGGCGCATCGTGGAGAAATTCGGCGGACAAGTCCGGGTGGAGAGCGAGTTGGGCCAGGGGAGCACCTTCATCTTCACGCTGCCCGGTATCCGGGAGAGCAACACGTAGAAGGCCATCCATTCAGAATCCAGGAAGGAACACAAGCAGCATCAGCGGATTGGTCTCATCCGCTGGCACAAAGAGGTGACCATGTTACTTGCCGGCGACATCGGTGGAACCAAAACCAACCTGGCGATGTTCTCTCCCGACGCAGGACCGCGTGCCCCGCTGGCGGAAGCGACGCTCCCAAGCGCTCGTTACCCCAGCCTGGAATCACTCGTGCGCGATTTCCTGGCGCAGGCTGAACTAGCCACCGATCTGCGTATACAGCGGGCCAGTTTCGGGGTGGCGGGCCCGGTGGTGAACGGTCGAGCCAAGATCACCAACCTGCCTTGGTCGATTGAAGAAACACACCTCGAGGCCACACTGAGCATACCCACTGTCCGGCTGCTTAACGACCTGGAAGCTATCGCCAACGCAGTGCCCCATGTGGAACCCTGCGATGTGCGCACGCTGAGCGCAGGGAAACCGGCCCCCAACGGGACTATCGCCATCGTCGCGCCAGGGACGGGGCTGGGAGAGGCGTTCCTCACGTGGGACAGTTCGCGCTATCGAGCCCACGCGTCCGAGGGAGGCCACGCCGGTTTTGCGCCTGGCGATCCGCTGCAGACCGCATTGCTGCGCTACCTTCAGAGCCGCTTCGATCACGTCAGTTGCGAGCGCGTCTGTTCTGGCCTGGGACTGCCCAACATCTACGCCTTCCTCAAAGAGAGTGGTCACGCAGAAGAACCCGCCTGGCTGGCCGAGAGACTGGAGGAGGCCGCGGATCCCACGCCGGTCATCGCCAAGGCCGCCCTGGACAGGGGCCGGCGGTGCGAGTTGTGTGTCTCCGCGCTAAACGTCTTCGTCTCAATCCTGGGGGCGGAGGCCGGGGACCTGGCCCTCAAAGTGCTGGCAACCGGCGGCGTCTATCTGGGCGGTGGCATCCCACCACGCATCCTGCCAGCGCTGGAGCAGCCACGGTTCCTGGAGGCCTTTCGGCGCAAGGGGCGATTCCGTGACCTGCTGACGCAAGTGCCGGTGCACGTGATTCTCAACCCCAAGGTCGCGCTGCTGGGCGCGGCTTGCTATGGGCTTGAGTTGTAGAACGAGCAACCACCAGGATCGCGCGTCTGGAGGTTCGCAGGCAAGGAGGGAACGTGCCGTTCCGCACCGTGGGAGCCCACCCAGTACCGGCGGTGACCGCCGAACAGATGCGCGAAGTCGATCTCATCGCAGTAGAAGGGTTCAGGCTGAGCATCCTTCAGATGATGAAGAAGTTGCAGGAAGGATAACTGCGCATGAAGATCGAGGGAAAGGTTGCCATCGTCACCGGAGGCGCGGTACGCTTGGGCAAAGCCCTGGCCCTGGCCCTGGCCGAACAGGGCGCGCGGCTGGCCATCCACTACGGCTCGTCCGCCGGCCCGGCCCAGGAGACCGTGGGACAGATCCGGGCTATGGGCGGCGACGCCCTGGCGATCCACGCCGACCTCAGCCGGCCAGGGCAGGTGGGAGCCATACTCAATAGCGCGGCGACCCATTTCGGCCAGGTAGATATCTTGGTCAACAGCGCAGCGATCTTCGAGCCGGGCAACTGGAACGACACCACCGAGGAGAACTGGGACAGGCACTTCGCCATCAATCTCAAGTCGCCCTTCTTCCTGAGCCAGGCATTCGCCAGCCACGTGGGCCGCGAACGGGCCGGGCACATCGTCAACATCGCCGATTGGCGCGGCGCGAGCCCCGGCACCGACCACGTCGCCTATACGCTGACCAAAGCAGCCCTGATCGCCATGACAAAGAGTCTGGCCCAGGCGTTGGCACCCAACATCCAGGTCAACGCGATCGCGCCGGGCCTTATTCTGCCCCCACCGGGCGAGGACCAGACGTATCTGAAGCGCCAGGCGCGCGAGATTCCCGCGCAGCGGGCTGGCTCGCCAGAAGAGATCGCCCAGGCCCTGATCTTCCTGGTGCGCTCCGATTTCGTGACAGGGGACCTGATCTTTGTGACCGGCGGCCAGCATCTGTAGCTCAAGGCAGGGGCGATGTCGCCTTGGCACCCTCACATAGGGAGAGGGAAATGACGGATGAGATCCAGATCAAAGATCTTCTGCTGAGGACCATCATTGGCATCAACGAGGAGGAACGACGGGCTCGTCAAGACGTGCTGATCAACATCGTCCTCCACGCCGATATGCGGCCAGCCGGCGCGTCCGATGCCATTGAGGACGCCGTCAACTACCGCACCATCACCAAGCGGGTCATCAGTCTAGTCGAGGGCTCGCAGTTCTACCTGGTGGAGAAACTGGCTGCCGAGATTGCCGCCATTTGCCTGGACGACACCCGCGTGGAGTTTGTCAGCGTGCGGGTGGAGAAGCCGGGCGCGCTGCGGTTCGCCCGATCCGTAGGGGTGGAGATCCGCCGCACGCGAGCCGACCTGGAGGAGCGGACCAACAACCATACGAGGGAAGCGAAGCGGCCCAATAGCCATACGAGGGAAGCGAAGCGGCTGCATCGCGCCTTCATCTCCCTCGGTTCCAACATAGATAGTGAACGGAACCTGCGCGAAGCCGTGCGGCGTTTGGCGTCACACTGTACGCTGGTCGCAGTCTCACCCGTCTACGAGACCACGCCGGTCGGCAAGACCGACCAATCCAACTTCTTGAACGCGGCTGCTCTGGTCGAGACCGACCTCACAGCCGCCGAACTGAAGACGCGTATCCTGCGAGTCATCGAGCAGGATTTGGGGCGAGTGCGCACCGAGGACAAGAACGCGCCGCGCACCATCGACCTGGACATCTCCCTGTTCGGCGATGAGGTTATCGAATTGGAAGGGCGACACATCCCCGATCCAGAAATCCTCAAGTATCCACACATTGCGGTACCCCTGGCCGATCTAGCGCCGGGACAGACGCATCCTGAAACCGGCCAGACGTTGCAGGGGATCGCCGCTTCGCTTCCCGTATATAGCAGTGAAGCCGACAATCTGCCAGCCGGTGCCCTGGTGCGCCGTGCCGACGTTGTTCTGTCATCCGAACCAGGTGACCAGATTGATCATCCACCAAGGAGAGAAAGATGAACAAGAAAATGGAGGTTCATCCCGCAGAATACGACGCCTTTCGGAACGAGATATTCGACGTACCGGCTCAGGCCTGCACAGGCGAAATCGAGTGCGCCGTGCGCGACATCCTGGAGACAATCGGTGAGGATCCGGAGCGCGAAGGGCTGGTGCGCACGCCCGAGCGCGTGGCGCGCATGTATCAGGAACTGACCGCCGGTTATCACGTGGATCCCGCTCACTTGATCAACGGTGCCGTCTTTGACGTCCACTACGATGAAATGGTGATCGTACGCGACATCGATTTCTACAGCTTATGTGAGCACCATATGCTGCCCTTCCTGGGTCAGGCTCACGTGGCGTACATCCCAGACGGTAGGGTCATCGGGTTGAGCAAGATTCCGCGCATCGTAGAGATGTTCGCCCGCCGTCTGCAACTGCAGGAGCGCCTGACGCAGCAGGTCGCCGAGTTCCTAGATGAAACGCTCCATCCGCTGGGCGTGGCCGTGGTGGCCGAGGGCCTACACATGTGCTCCGCTATGCGCGGCGTCAAGAAAGCCAACGCGCGCATGGTCACCAGCGCGATGTTGGGGACATTCAAGGAGAACTCGACCACGCGTAGCGAGTTCTTCGACCACATCGGGCGCAGACACCTCAGTTTCTAGAATCGCCTTTCTACGAGAGACACGGGAGAGAGACACCCATGACGAAACTGCAAGACATGGCTAAGCTAGGCCAGGCAATCTGGTTGGACTATATCCGTCGCTCGTTCATCAGCTCGGGCGACCTGCAAGCCCTGGTCGATGAAGGGCTGCGGGGCGTCACGTCCAACCCGACGATCTTCGAAAAAGCTATCGCCGGCAGCACCGACTACGACGAAGCACTGCAGGATCTGGTGGAGCAAGGCAAGACAACGCAGCAAGTCTACGAGGCCCTGACGCTGGAGGACATCCAGCTCACCGCCGACGTGCTACGTCCGGTATACGATCAGACCCGCGGCGTCGATGGCTACGTCAGCCTGGAGGTCAACCCATCGCTGGCCAACGACACGCAGGGCACGATCGTCGAAGCGCACCGCCTCTTCGCTGCCCTGGACCGCCCCAACGTGATGATCAAGGTGCCGGCCACGTCGGCCGGTATCCCGGCTATCGAGGCTCTGATCGGCGCAGGGATCAACGTCAACGCCACGTTGATCTTCTCGCTGGCCCAATACGAGGTCGTGGCCGAGGCGTACGTGGCCGGGCTGGAGAAGCTAGTAGCCGGCGGTCGAGATGTGTCCCGAGTCGCCTCAGTGGCCTCCTTCTTCGTCAGCCGGGTGGACGTCGCAGTAGATCGGGCATTGAAGGAGAGAGGCGGTTCCGAGCTACAGGGGAAGATCGCTATCGCCAGCTCGAAAGTGGCCTACGCGCGCTTCCGCAAGCTGTTCAGCGGTCCACGCTGGGACCAGTTGGCCGCACAGGGGGCCCGGGTGCAGCGCGTCCTGTGGGCCAGTACGAGCACCAAGAACCCATCGTACTCGGACACCCTGTACGTAGATAGCCTGATCGGGCCGGACACAGTCAACACCGTGCCACCTGCCACGCTCAACGCATTCCGCGATCACGGGACCGTCGCGCCCGCGCTGGAGGTTGGCCTGGCCCAGGCCCGCGCTCAACTGGATCGCCTGGCCGAGTTGGGCGTGGATCTGGAGGGCGTCACGCACAAGCTGCAGGACGAAGGCGTAGCCAAGTTCGCCAAGTCCTTTGAGTCCCTGATGACGACTATCGCCGAGAAACGAGAGCAACTGCTAGCCAACTGGCAACGCCAGACGGCCTCCCTCGGCTCCTACCAGGAACTCGTGGATGAGGCAGTGGCCGAAATGGAAGCAGATCGAGTGACGGCCCGCATATGGACCCACGACCACACCCTGTGGAAGCCGAAGCCCACGGAGATCTTCAACCGGCTGGGCTGGCTCCACATCGCCGGGGTCATGATCGAGAGCGTCCCTCAATTGAGGCAACTGGCCCAGTCCGTCCGCGCCGCGGGCTACACCTATGCATTGCATATGGGGATGGGCGGCTCCAGCCTGGCCCCGGAGGTCTTCCGCAAGACCTTCGGCGTCAAAGAAGGATACCTGGATCTGGCCGTGCTGGACAGCACCGACCCCGGAGCCGTGTTGGCCTTTGCTGAGCAACTCAATCCAGCCCGCACGCTCTTCACCGTCGCGACCAAGTCCGGGACGACGGCGGAGACACTCTCCTTCTTCAGGTTCTTCTACAATCGGGTGGCCGACGCAGTCGGTGCGGACCGGGCCGGGGAGCACTTCGTGGCCATCACCGACCCCAACACTCACCTAGCCAGCCTGGCCAAGCGCCATGGCTTCCGCGCCACCTTCCTCAACGAACCCAACATCGGAGGGCGTTACTCGGCTCTCTCCTATTTCGGCCTGGTTCCAGCAGCGCTGATCGGCGTGGACGTGCCCCTCTTGCTCAGCCGGGCGATGGCTGCAACCTGCGGCAGCGAGCCGTGCGTCACGATGCGCGAAAACCCGAGCGCCCGACTCGGGGCCATCCTGGGGGAACTGGCGAAAGCGGGGCGAGACAAGCTGACGTTACTCGTCTCGCCCGCCGTCTCAGGCTTCGGCGATTGGGTGGAGCAGCTCATCGCCGAGAGCACCGGTAAGGAGGGCAAGGGCATCGTGCCAGTGGTCAGGGAACCGCTGGGACCTCCCGAGGTCTATGGCGATGACCGCCTCTTCGTCCACATACGATTGGAGAGCGAGCAGACCGATGACACGGCCGTGTCCGTGCTGGAGGAAGCCGGACACCCCGTGGTGCGCCTCAAGCTAGCGGACCGCTACGACCTGGGTTGGCAGTTCTTCATTTGGGAGTTCGCCACGGCGGTGGCCGGGCACCGTCTGGACATCAACCCCTTCGATCAACCGAACGTCGAGGCAGCCAAGATGCTTGCCCGTCAGATGGTGGCGGAATACACAGAAACGGGCACCCTCCCCGCCGGCGAATCGGCCCCGCTCGCCAAGGAGGCATTGGACCAATTCCTGGATCAAGCCCAGCCGGGCGACTACGTCGCTCTACAAGCCTACGTCCACCCCACGCCTGAGACCAACGCGGCGCTGGCCGAACTGCGGCTGGGGCTGCGCAATCGACTGGGGCTGGCGACGACCGTCGGCTACGGACCACGTTTCCTGCACTCCACCGGTCAACTGCACAAAGGCGATGCCGGGAACGGGCTCTTCATCCAGTTCACAGCCGATGCGCTGCGCGACGCGCCCATCCCCGACGAGGCGGGGGCTCCAGAGTCATCCATCACCTTCGGCGTGCTCAAGATGGCCCAGGCGCAGGGTGACTATCAGGCGCTGCTGGACGCCGGGCGACGGGTGATTCGATTCCATCTGGGTGACGACGCGGTAGCGGGCTTGAAGGGACTCATCTAGCGCAGTCTTTGGGTGTCCAGCCCACCCTGCGCATCGACGAGGGCAGCCCCTTCGCGACCGACCAGGGCAACTTGATCCTGGACTGCGACTTCGGCCCCATCGACGACCCGGCTCGACTGGCCGCCTGGCTGAACGGACGCGCCGGCATCGTCGCGCACGGGCTTTTCCTGGGCCTGGCGACGGACGTGATCGTGGCCACTGCGGAGGAAATCCGGCACCTCACGCGAGAGTAGGAGGAACGCAATGGACTTGACTGAGCCCCTTGGCTTCCGTGATATCGTCATTGAGGCCTCTATCCTGGCTGCCGATTTCGCGCGCTTGGGCGAGCAGGCCCGTGAGGCCGAAGCCGCCGGCGTGGACGGTGTCCAGGTAGACGTGATGGACGGCCATTTCGTGCCGAACATCACCTTTGGCCCAGGCATCGTGCGGGCGCTGCGTCCCCACGTGAGCGGAATCCTGGACGCGGATTTGATGATCGCCGATCCAGAGCGGCACCTGGCAGCCTTCGCAGAGGCAGGCGCGGACCGGATAAGCGTGCACTGGGAAGCGTGCACGCACCCCCATCGCGCGCTGCGGTCCATCCGCGAACTGGGCGTCGATGTCGGATTGGCCATCGGTCCCGGCACGTCGCTGAGCGCCATAGAGGAACTACTCGATATCGTCGACCTGGTCCAGGTCATGACGGTGGACCCCGGCTGGGGCGGGCAACCGTTCCTCCACCGCCAGTTGGACAAGATCCACCGCCTGCGGCATGTCCTCGACCGGCGCGGGCTGGACATCCCCATCGGCGTAGACGGCGGGATCAACAGGACGACTGCACCCCTCGTGGTGGACGCCGGGGCCACGGTTCTGGTATCCGGATCGAGCATATTCAACGACAAGACACCGGTGGCGCAGAACGTGGCCGCGCTGCGTGCAAGTGTGCCCCGTACACCGGGCGCGACTGGGAGACAAGCACGTGCCTGAGGCAAGCGGGCATTCCGGATGTGGCCATCCTGGCCGCGATCCTGAGAGAAAAGCAGCATTCCTCCAGGTTCGCCTGTTGGGAGACTTCTATCTCACCTGCAACGGAGAACCGGTGACGGATGTAGACACCCCGCGGCCCCAGTCGCTGCTGGCCTATCTCCTGCTGCATCGGAATGCACCACAACCTCGCCATCACATCGCCTTCGTCCTATGGCCCGACTCCACCGAGACCCAGGCGCTCACCAACCTGCGCAATCTCTTGCATCATCTGCGCCATGCCCTGCCCGAGGCTGATCGCTTCCTGCACGTCGACCGGCACACGCTACAGTGGCTCACCGATGCGCCGTTTGCGCTCGACGTGGCCGACTTCGACGGCGCTCTGATCCGCGCGGAGCAAGCCAGGGATCCAGGCACAACACACGAGGCACTGGAAGAAGCAGCCGCCTTATACCGGGGCGACCTGCTGCCCAGTTGCTACGACGACTGGATCGTTCCTGAGCGCGAGCGCCTGCGCCAGGCGTTTGCTGAAGCCCTTGCGCGGCTCATCGGGCTGCTGGAAGATCAGCGCGACTACCGCGCGGCGATCAGCTACGTCCGGCGGCTGCTGCGCCACGATCCGCTGCGTGAGACGACCTACCGCCGCCTGATGCAATTGCACGCCTTGATCAACGAGCGTGCCGAAGCCCTGCGCGCCTACCACAGATGTGCCACAGTCCTACAGCGCGAACTGGGGGTAGAGCCAAGCCGCGACACGCGCGAGATCTATGAGCGATTGCTGAAGGCGGACAAGCTGTCTGTGCCGCCTGTGCACAGACCTAGGCAGGCGGCCGCCGCCACAACGCTGGTGGGGCGGCATGGAGCGTGGACCCGGTTGCGAGACACCTGGCAGGCCGCGTCCGCCGGAGGTCCCCGGTTCGCCCTCGTGTCAGGCGAGGCAGGCATCGGCAAGACACGCCTGGCGGAGGAACTGATCCGGTGGGCCGACAAGCAAGGCATTGCGACAGCCACGGCGCGATGCTACGCGGCTGAGGGAGAACTGGCCTACGCCCCTATCGCCGCCTGGCTGCGCGCAAGCCCCCTCCACTCAATCGAGCCGGTATGGCGCAGCGAAGTCGCCCGCGTCGTGCCCGAGATCCTCGCCACGGAACCCGACCTCACCCCACCCGGCCCGCTGACCGAAGCGTGGCAGCGCCGGCGTTTCTTCGAGGCCCTGGCTCGTGCCGTCCTCGGCAGCGGCCAGCCGTTGTTGCTCCTGATCGACGGACTGCAGTGGTGCGACCGCGGGACGCTCGAATGGCTGCACTACCTGCTGCGCTTCGACCCACAGGCACGGCTGCTCATCGTCGGCACATACCGGCCGGAGGACGTCGGGGAGGATCATCCGCTGACATCGCTGGTGCACGCACTGTCCCGCGACGCACAGGCGACGGAGATCGAGTTAGCGCCACTGAGCCGGGCAGAGACAGCGATACTGACCGCGAGCATCTCTGGCCAAGAGCTCAACCCAGAGCTAACGGATTGCCTGTATCGGGAGACTGAGGGCAACCCGATGTTCGTGGAGGAGATGGTGCGGTCAGGGCTGCCCCTGGGAGACGACGAGACAGAAACCGTAGAATGGGTGCCATCCTGTCTACCCCGGCCGCTGCCGCCGAGAGTCCGGACCGCGATCGCCGCTCGACTGGAGCGGCTCTCTGCCCAGGCCCGCGAGATCCTGGAATTGGCCGCCACTATCGGTCGTGAGTTCACCTTCCGCACGCTCGCACGAGCGAGCAGCAGTAACGAGGACGCGCTGATTCGCGGCCTCGACGAACTGTGGCAGCGGGGAATCGTGCGCGAACAAGGCACAGAAACCTACGACTTCAGCCACGCCAAGCTGCGCGAGGTAGCCTATGCCCGCCTGAGTGAAGCCCGGCGCCGCTTGCTCCACCGCCGCGTGGCCGAGGCACTCGAAGCAGTGCGCGCTGGCGACCTGGACCGGGTGGCCGCCCAGGTGGCAGCGCACTACGAACACGCCGAGGAGATGGAACGGGCCGTCTCGTATTACCAGCGTGCGGCCGAGGTGGCGCAGCGGGTACATGCCGACGAGACAGCCGCTCGATTTCGTCAACGCGCGAAATCTATACAGGAGGCAAACACAGCGGGCAGATAACCTCTCTGCCGATGGCTTCAGCCACGCCCTGGGCCTCCGAGTTTCAAGAGAACTCGGAGGCCCTTTCACTTCCGGGAAACGCTCCATGAAACGATTCAGAAACGCTCCCCATGGTACACTTGTGCCAGAACGAGGGAGAACCCAAACAAGCAGGACTGAACCTATCAGTCCACGATTCATGGAAAGGAGAGCAAGTGGTGAACATCCGAGGCCTATTCAGCAACTCAGTCAAGCTCCACCAGAGCCATCTGGTCAAGGGGCAGTTTGGACCAGGCGGAGTCGTATTGGTCATTGGGCTGGCATTGAGCATCTTGCTGGCCCCTATTCTGCCGGCGGGCGGTTTGTCAGCCGCTGGTCCTATCGAGGACGAACCGTGCGCGCCATGCGCCGCCGCTACCGCCCGCTACGATGCCATGGCCGCTTACTACGGCGCACGGAACGAGGCTATGGCCGCCGACGCGGCCCGTTACAGCGCTTTGGTAACATATCACTGTGCGAGGGAGAAGGCCATCGTCGCAGCCGATGCAGCCCGATACAGCGCCATGGCAGACTACTACGCCGTAAAGGAAGAGATCAGTGTAGCGACAAGCGCTTCCCCGTACATCACCCTCGCTGCGTATAGCGATAGAAGAGACAGAAGCAATGAGGCCAGCATCGCAGCCAGTGCCGAACGGTACAAAGCAATGGTCGCCCATTACAGGCCAGGAGGGGTTAGCTGCCTGGCCCCGTGACAGGGTGTAACCCGCCCTGTAGGCATCATAGACAGAGGACCTTGGCAAAATGGACTATCAGGAACTGAACTTCTTGGATGCGATACGTATGGCTATGGAGGCCGAAGGGAAGGCTGTGGCGTTCTATGACGAAGCCGCGGCGAAGACGCACAATCCGCTGGGCAAGCGGCTTTTCGAGCAACTGGCCGAGTTTGAGCGCTATCACCACACCAAACTGGCGGACCTGGAAGCCTCCCTATGTGAAAACGGTGCCTGCATCATCTACGAGGGCAGAGAGCTGTCACTGCCCGTGCCTGATGAGGTGAGCAGAATCCAGGAGGCCGATAAGATGAGCGCGATGGGCATCATCACGCTGGCCATGGAGATCAAGCACAAAGCCGAAGAGAGATACAAGGCGCTCGCCGAGCAGACCACTGACGCGACGGGCCAAGATATGTTCAGGCGGCTCGCCGAGGAAGAGCACGCCAATCACCGCATCCTGCGGGACGCGTACTGGAGCCTGAACAACCGCGGCGTGTGGGCCTGGCCCGGCTAGGCCGCCATGCAATCCTGTCCTCCGTAGGGAACCGGCCCACTGCCCCGTGGGCCGGTTCCCCGTTGGTCCGACCTGATTTCTCGGCTCTTGTCAAGTTGATAGGTAGCGTGTAGAATCAGAATCGGCCAAGGGCAATCAGTCGAGCATTCCCTGTGTAACCCAATAGGATAGCACACCTTTCAGCGCTGACCGGTAGTGAGGGAGCCGTCAATCGGGCGAAGACGGATACACCGCAACTGCTGCCTATCACGCGCCAGACAGGGGCGAAGGAGAACAGCGGATGGACCACCGAGTCTCAGAGGCCGAGCCCGCCACGATCGTCGTCTTCGGCGCTTCCGGGGATCTGACACAGCGGAAGCTGGTGCCCGCGCTCCACAGCCTGGCGTGCACACAAGTGCTGTCTCCGACCACCCGGGTATTGGGCGTCGCGCGCTCTCCTCTCTCTGACCAGGCCTTCCGCGAGCGCCTCTATGAGGGCGTGCTGGCCTACGCACGGCTCAAGCCGCACCCGGGGATGTGCGAGCTTTGGGAGCGTTTTGCAGGGCGACACGCCTACCTCAGGGGAGGCTATGACGATCCAGAGACATACCGCCACCTGAAAGAGCGTCTGGCCCAGTTCGACGCGGAGCCGGGCACGAGCGGCAACGCCCTGTTCTACATGGCCACGCCCCCCACCCTGTACCCGATGATCGTCGAGCAGTTGGGCCTGGCCGGGCTGAACCGCAGCGGAGGAGAGGGGCACGCCAAGGGCTGGCGCCGCATCATCGTCGAGAAGCCCTTCGGACACGACCTGGAGAGCGCCCGTCAACTCAACGAACAGGTCCACGTCGCCTTCGGCGAGGACCAGATTTACCGCATCGACCACTACCTGGGCAAGGAAACCGTCCAGAACATCCTGACTTTCCGTTTTGCCAACGCGATCTTCGAGCCGCTGTGGAACCGCAACTACGTGGACCACGTGCAGATCACCGTGTCAGAAAGCGTCGGGGTGGGACACCGCGCCGGCTACTACGAAAAGGCCGGCGTGCTGCGGGATATGTTTCAGAACCACCTGCTACAACTGCTGACATTGACGGCGATGGAGCCGCCGGCAGTCTTCGAGGCCGACGCCCTACGGGATGAAAAGGTCAAGGTGCTGCGAACGATCCGCCCGGCGATTCGGGGCGTGCTTGCCCATTACCAGGGCTACCGCGAAACGCCAGGCGTAGCGCCTGACTCGCAGACGCCGACCTATGCCGCGCTTGAACTATCACTGGACAATTGGCGCTGGCGGGACGTGCCGTTCTATCTTCGTTCCGGCAAGCACCTGGCGGCCAAGAGCACGCAGATCGCCATCCAGTTCAGATGCGTGCCTCATCTCATGTTCCCGCAGTTGCCCGGGGAGGATATCACCCCCAACGTGTTGTCCCTCTGTATTCAGCCGGACGAGGGCATCCGCCTGCGCTTCGAGGCTAAGACGCCCGGTGCAGGCATGCGCACGCGATCGGTGGACATGGAATTCCACTATGCCGAGGATTTCGGCGCCAGCGCCTTGCCGGACGCGTACGAGCGCCTGTTATTGGACGCGATTCAGGGAGACGCCTCCCTCTTCGCCCGGGCGGACGAGATCGAGTTGGCGTGGGGACTGATCGATCGCGTTCTGGCCGCTTGGGCCCGGCCAGAGGCACCGGCTCTGGCCACCTACGAGCCCGGCAGTTGGGGGCCGGCTGAGGCAGATGACCTTCTGGGTGCAACTGGACGGAAGTGGTATCATGGTTGCAGCGCTGTCGGGGGCGACGGATGAGAGAATCGGAGGTCTACCCGGACGCTGCCAGTCTGGCGCAAGCGGCAGCCAAGCAGTTCACCGTCTTGGCTGCGCAGGCAATCGACGAGCGAGGATGCTTTTTCGTCGCGCTGGCTGGGGGTTCCACCCCTCGCGCCACCTACGCCCTGCTGGCGACCCGCACGTACGTCGCACGGGTGCATTGGCCGAAAGTCCACGTATTCTGGGGCGACGAGCGCTGCGTGCCGCCCGACCACCCCGACAGTAACTACAAGATGGCCCACGAGGCGCTGCTGGACAAGGCCAAGCTCCCACCCGGCAACGTGCACCGCATCCGTGGGGAGCTTCCTCCAGAACAGGCCACATTGGCCTACCGGGAGGAACTGGAGGCAGCCCTGGGGACTGGCGGACGGCTCGACCTGATCCTGTTGGGCATGGGGGCAGACGGCCACACAGCATCTCTGTTCCCCGGCAGCCCGGCAGTTGAGGAGCAGGAGCAAATGGTAGTCGCCGCTTACGTCGAGCGCTTGCACGCCTGGCGCGTCACACTGACGCTGCCGGCGATCAACGCCGCTCGCCACGTCGTGTTCCTCGTCAGTGGAGACACCAAGGCACCAGCGCTGGCCCGCGTCCGCGCTGGCGAATCGTTGCCTGCTGCGCTGGTGCGGCCGAGCCCCGGACAGCTGACGTGGATGGTGGATCAGGACGTGGCACGCTCTCTCAGCCAGGAGCGCGAGGGCTAACCTATGCAGGTCTCTGTCATCATCCCGGCGCTGAACGAGGCAGATAGCATCCAGCGGTGCACCGCTGCCGCCCGGCGCGAGCACCCGCCGGACGCGGTGGAGATCATCGTCGCAGATGGCGGTAGCACCGACGGCACGCCTGACCTGCTTCCTCCCGATGTGAGGTTGGTCCGGTCGCCGCGGGGACGGGGCGTACAGATGAACCGTGGGGCAGCAGCCAGCCACGGCGAGATTCTGGTCTTCTGTCATGCGGACACACTGTTGCCTGAGGGCTGGCGCGACGCGGCAATCGACGCGCTACGACGACCCGGCGTGAGCGGCGGCACCTTTCAGACGTTGATCCTGCCCGAGGAGGGAAGCCTGATCCTGTACGTCCGCAACCGCGTAGTACTCCCGACGAATTGGCGCATCATGTTTGGAGACCAAACGCACTTCATGTCCCGGGCCACGTTTGAGGCCGTAGGCGGCTATCAGGAAATCCTCCTGATGGAGGACGTGGAGATGTCGCGGGCACTGCACCGGGTTGGGAAACTGGTACGCATCCCCCTGCGGGTGATCACGTCGAGCCGCCGGTTCCTGGAGCGAGGCGCCCTGCGCCAGTCCCTGGCCAACGCCTGGTCTATGTTTCGCTACCTGTACCTGAACGCGACGGCTGAGGACATCGCACAGACCTACCGATCTAGCCGAGAACTCGCGCCATGAAGCGATACTTGATCGTGTACGCCAAGCGCCCCCTCGCGGGTTACGCAAAAACGCGGCTGGGGGCGACGATCGGCGCGGAGGAAGCCGCCGGTGTCTACGCACGGCTGCTCTACGCCTATCTGCTAAACCTGCTCCGCGCTGGCTTCAAGGAGACGCGCATCGAACTCTCCGTGGCCTCGCCCGCCGACGCACCGTTCTTCGCCAAGGCGTTCCCAGAGCTCACGGTGCGCCCTCAGGTGACAGGCGATCTAGGCCAGCGTATGGCGGCATCGTTCAAGCACGCGTTCGAGGCCGGAGCGGAGAACGTCGTCCTGACAGGCAGCGACATCCCCGGGTTGGACGCACAGCTCGTGCGCGCCGCCTTCGAAGCGCTGGTGGACTCGCCGTCTGTCGTCGGGCCAGCAAGCGACGGCGGCTACTACCTGATCGGCATGCGCGCCCCCGGTGCGAACCTGTTCCACGGAATCAAGTGGAGCAGCGGGCGGGTACTGGCACAGACAGAACAAGCGGCACGGGCACAGGGCCTCGCGCTGACGCGTCTCCCTGAACGGAGCGATCTAGACACAGCCGATGACTACCGGCGCTGGCAACCAGCGCCTCTCTGAGCCCCGACCAGATTGGGGGCTGAAGGAGGGAACACAACATGGAGCAACGGAAATGGCTCAATCTCCTGCTGGTCTTCCTCATCCTGAGCGCGATTGGCGCGACCGTGTGGAGCTACTTCACCCAGTGCGATGCATCCGCCTGTCCCACTGTCGCGGAGTTCATCGCTGAGTTCGGCATCTGGGCACCGGTCGTTTTCGGTATACTCTACATCGTCAGTTCCCCAGTACCCTTTCTCGCCCCAGTGCTGAGCGCGATAGGCGGCGCGCTCTTTGGACCGGTGCGCGGCACCGTCTACACCATCATCGTCGCGACCATCTCTGCCCTTGTGCCGTTCATGCTGGCCCGACGCCTGGGCCGCGAGTGGGTCGAGTCCAAGCTCAAGGGTAGGAGGCTGGATGAGATCTACCAACAGACGAGCGGCAGCCAGGGTTTCTGGTTTGTCCTGCTGATGCGGGCCATCCCGCTCCTGCCATGGGAGATGCAGAACTACGTCGCCGGATTGACCAAGATCCCGGTACCGCCGTTCATACTGGGTACGATGCTGGGCATCATCCCTGGCACGTTCTCGCTCGTGTACCTGGGGGCAGCCGTAGCGGACCCGACTCCTCTGGAATTGGGCATCGCCATCGGGCTCAAGGTCGCCACAGCGTTGGTGCCATTGGTGGCCATCGCCATCCGCAATCGCCGCAACCGGCGAAAGGAATCGGCGCAATGAAGTGGACGTGGGAAGGTCAGGCATTCGAGGACAGCCTGAGACGGCTCGCCGAGTTTGGTTTGGGCAACTGCATCGGGGCCAACGCCTGCATGGAAGCCTGTCCGGTCAACCGGCTGCACGTCAACCAGAACGAACTGGACTCGGTGATGGTCTCAGGCGTGTGGACGGAGCGGGTGCAGACTTTCGTCACCGAATGCATCCAATGCGGCGATTGCACGCTGGCCTGCCCGGCTGGCGTGCACCGCGATCACATGATGCTGATGCTCAAGGCCATGCTGCCAACCATCCCCAAATCGTGGCAGCGATACTACGCCATCAAAGGGCGACACGATCGCTCCTGGCTGATCTCACTCGTGGATGTGTTCACGCGCATCACCGCCGGCCCGTTGGGCAAGTACGTGGACAAGGCGTATCTGGAGCAGAAGCCGCTGCTGTTCTACTTCGGGTGTTACATTCTCTCGCCATCCGGCGCGCCTGCCGCCACGCTCAAGCTGGCCGACCGGTTGGGCCTCGACTACGAGGTGCTAGGGGGCGTGCGTTCCTGCTGTGGCTGGCCGCAGTATCTCAGCGGCCGGATGGGCTACGGGCAGCAGATGCTCCTCCACCTGGGCACCTTGATCGAGCAGGCCCAACCCGAGGTGATCGTCACCGGCTGTGCAGAATGCTACACGGCGCTGCTGCGGCTCAAGAAGAAGACCGGCGCGATGTGGACGCCGCTCACCACGCCGGAGTGGCTGCTGCAGCACGCCGACCGGCTCACCTGGCGGAGATTCGAGTATCCCATAGCCTATCACGACTCGTGCCACGTGAGCAAGAAGGTGGGAAAGCCCCAACCCGCTCGTGAACTCTTGACGGCCATAGCAGACCTGATCGAGATCGCCGAGACACCGCAGGAGTGCGTCTGCTGCGGCTACTACAACATACACGCCAACCACGCGTTGAACCACGCTCTGCATCAGGACAAACTGGCGCTGGTGAGAGAGAGAGGTGCCGGGGGAATGGCAGTGGAATGCGTCACCTGCTGGGAGTCCTTCGCAGAGAGCTTCGAACAGGCCGATGTGCCGCTCTGGGAATTGATGGTGGCGGCCGAGCAGGCGACGCGGCAGGAAGGAAGCTAGAATGGCTGGCGTCGAGTACCTGATCGTCGGCAACGGAGTGGCAGGCATCACTGCCGCCCAGGAGATCCGGCACGCGGACCCGGACGGCAGCATCCTTGTCGTCAGCGACGAGGGCACACCATACTATTATCGCGCCTCGCTCTCAGAGTGGATCTCCGGCAAGACGAGCGACGAGATGCTAGCAGGCCGGACGGCCGCGTTCTATGACCACATGCGCATCGAACAGAGGACGGGGCACGTGGCGCGGGTGGACCCAGAGACACGGCGCGCCTATCTCAGCGACGGCGGGTCAGTAGCGTATCGACGGCTGCTCATCGCCACCGGCGCGCGCGCAAACGTCCATCCGATCGCAGGGCTCGATCCAGAACACACTCTGGTCTACCGCAGCCTTGCGGATGCGCACACCATCAGGCAGCAGATGGGCCAATGTGGCCGAGCGCTGGTCGTTGGGGGCGGCATCCTGGGGTTGGAGCTTGTTGGCGCACTGCACACGATGAAAATCCGTCACATCGCCATCGTCCAGAGGTCAGCCCCGCTCGGGAAACCGCTGCTCGACCCTCAATCGGCAGCCTGGCTTCAACGGCGGATGCAGGCGGATGGGATTGACCTGTTCATCAACGATACAGTTGAACGCGTGGAGAACCAGACGGCATATCTCAAGAGCGGGCGATCCTGGGCCTTCGATGTGCTCGTGCAAGCAGTGGGCGTCACTCCCGTCTTCCCAGAGGTCTCAGGACTGGCGACAGGCAAGGGCATAGGCATTGACACTCACTGTCGCACGAATCTCACCGATGTGTATGCCGCCGGCGACTGTACCGAGACACGCGCCGGTCGCAGCGCGGGCAGCGAGTTGAGCCGGACCGAGCAATGGCGGACGACGCGCATCTGGCTAGACTGCACCACGCAGGGCAAAATCGCCGGGCGCAACATGGCCGGTCGCGACGACGCACTATCATCTCTACAAAGGCGCCATTCTGATGGCGCACCATCAGAGCAGCACCTTCGTGAGGATGATGCGACGCTACCGGTGCGCCCCTACTTCAATGCATCCATTATCTATACCGTGCTCTACGCCTACGTCGGCGAACCGCACGGCGAAACCGGAGAGGTGTTCGTCTGGAAGCAGGACGACGGCTATCGGAAGCTCCGCACGGTAGATGGCAGACTGGCCGGCGCGCTTCTGTTGGGTCAACAGCAAGGCAGCGCGGCGATCTTGAAGGCCATCGGGCGGCCGGTGGCTCAGTTCGACAGTGGCATCGTGCGCCCCGACTTTCCCTGGAACGAGCTGACAGGACGAGATTGGGACTATCTGTTCTACTAGCTACCCCACCAGGCAGATGCCGCATCCCTGAGTCAGACCCTGAGCTAGGTAAGGAGGAGAAGACGCATGCTAACTTACACGATTCCATTGGTCCCTGGCCCGACCCGGGTGCCCGAGTCGGTGCGCCGCGCCTACCTGACCGACTACGCCTCGTCCGATCTGGAACCCGAGTATTGCCAACTCTACGCCGACGTGCAGGCGCAGCTGCGCACGATCCTGAGCACAGGGAACCAGATCGCCATCATGACGGGTGAGGGAATGATCGCGCTGTGGGGGGCGCTCAAGAGCTGCATTCAGCCGGGCGAGCGTGTCCTGGCTGTGAGCACAGGCGTTTTCGGCCACGGCATCGGCGAGATGGCCGCTGCCATCGGGGCTGAGGTCCGGTGGGTCGAGTTCGGCTACGATGAAATCGCCGATCCGGCACAGGTCGAGAAGGCGATCCAGGAGTTCCAGCCCAAGATGGTCACCGCCGTCCACTGTGAAACCCCCTCGGGCACACTGAACCCGGCCGGCTCGATCGGCGAATTGGTGCACACGTACGGCGTGCCCCTGTACTACGTGGACGCTGTCGCCAGCGCCGGCGGTACACCCGTCCTTGCCGACGACTGGCACATTGACCTGTGTCTGATTGGAACCCAGAAGGCCCTATCCGCCTTCCCCGACCTCGCCGCAGTGGCAGTCAGCGAACGAGCGTGGGAGATCATCGCCCAGGTGAACTACCCGGGCTACGATGCCCTGCTTCCCTATCGCGAGGCCCTGCAGAAACGCTGGTTTCCCTACACCCCCGCGTGGGCCAGCCTGGCCGCACTCCACGAGGCTTGCCGCCTGATTCTGGAAGAAGGACTTGAGCGCGTCTACGCGCGCCACACCCAGGTGGCACAGCTTTGTCGTGAACGCGCCCGGGCGATAGGGCTGGACCTCCACCCGGCACGCGAGGCAGGCTGTTCCCCCACAGTGACTGCGCTCATGGTTCCCGAAGCCATGGGGTGGGAGCGCTTGGATCGGCAGTTGCGCGCACACAGCATGGGAGTGGGCGGATCATTGGGACCGCTGGCAGGCCAGGTATTTCGTATCGGCCACATGGGAGCTCAGGCCCAACCAGAGCTGGTTGAGCAGGGGATGCAAGTTCTCGCTCACGTGTTGAGCAACAGATGAACGGCAGGAGCGCAGTTGGCGCTACAGATCGTCGTCGTTGAAGAGATCCCGCAGCGCCTCTTCCCAGACCGCACTGAGGGGCTCAAATCGCACTTCTTCGAAGTCCTCATCCACCTTGTTCATGTAGTCCCTCACGCCAAGCTCGGGCATCGTCCCGTCGACGTGGGCAATCTTGGTGTCCCACGCCTGGCCGAGTTCAGTGCCGCGCCTCTCCAGATCGGACAGATCGAGTTCCAGATTGAACATGTGAGTGAGCCTTCTCATCAGATCGTACCAAGCCTTGAAATCCTCCCCAATCGCCACCGCCTGAACGGTGATCTGGGCCTGCGGCGAGAGATTCGAGAAGTCATAGGACGGTACAAACGCATAGAAGGTGAAGAACTCTATCGCCCGTGATTCGGCCTGATCCGCGAGATAGGTGCTGATGGTTGCCCCACCCTCATAGTCAGAAAACCTGATCGCGTACTGGGAGAGTTCCCTCTTCATCTCCGGCAGGCTGTATACGCACGAGACATCTCTGTCCTTGTCATACGGCACCGGGCCGTACACCCCGGCGACCGCGGCTACCCGTTTGATGCCTAGTTGCTCCACGGCATCGAGGAAGGCCTTGGCATACCGGGCCTCGTTGAGATGAGGCTCTTCCCCCAGAAAAAGCACGAAGCCCCTCTCGTCGTCCCCCGCATAGAAGAACTCGTTGCGCCTCTGCTGGAACGCCTCTCGATATCCTTCGTTCAGCTTAACCACCGGTCGCAGGAGATCGTGCGTCCCGGGCACTTGAAACAAGTAGAACCCACCCGGCTTGATCTCCCCGATCTTGCGCGCCTGTGTTTGCTGAATAAGGTACCGGGGAAGGCCGGAAGAAACAGACCCCGCATCTGCCCATTGATGCCAGCCTGCGATCATGTATTCCGCCGGACCAGGTCGCTCCCGGAGTTCGAGTATTCCGTTCATAAGCTCTCCTCTTCATTCATTATACTCGCTTCTGTTCAGACTTCAAGACAGACCACAGTGGGGCTTTCGCAGCGGGTCGAAAGCTCCGGGGGGCAAATCTGTGGGTCTGCAAGGT
>CAZYSK010000055.1:0-40037 GCA_964649415.1 uncultured Anaerolineales bacterium | reverse complement strand
CGGTCGGCCCAGCGGACGCCGGCTACCGCGCCCCACGAGTTGGCGATGTAGAAGAATGGCTTGGCGATTGTCGAGAGCCCGTATCCCGCCACAGCCAACCACTTGCGAGCGCGCAGCTTGTCCGAGAGCCAGCCGGAGAAGACCTTGAGCAGGCTGGCAGTGGCTTCGGCTATTCCTTCGATCAGGCCGATGATGTTCGTCTTCACCCCCAACACGTTTGAGAGAAACAGGGGGAGGATGTTGATCACCATCTCGCTGGAGATGTCCATGAAGAAGCTGGTCAGGCTGACGGCCCACACGTTGCGCGGCAACGTGCGCAGGTTGGCCTTCGACTCGTGATCTGAGTTGTTTGGCATTGCTATACCTCGATTGGATGCTATGTGGTTGGGCGGCGCGAACTCACGTTTCTGCCAGCACCTCGCGCACCAGTTCGGCCAGGCGGGCGCGTGCCTCGGCCAACGCCTCTTCTCCCGCCGGTGTGATGGCGTAGTAGCGGCGCTGGCGGCCTGCCACCACGCGCTTCTCGCTGCGGAGATACCCTGCCCGTTCCAGGCCGTGCAGCGTGGGATAGAGCGTGCCGGGGCTGATGGTGTAGCCGTGGCGGGCCAGTTCCTCCATCAGCCATGCCCCGTAGACCGGCTGTTGACCGGCGTGGTGAAGAATATGGAGCTTGACGAAGCCCGAGACTAGATCGGCAATCATGATATCGGTTCCCGTTATCGGCTTTCGATATTATAGTCGGAAATGGGCGCAGGTCAAGTTTCGGGACGCGGAAGCGCGGGTGAGAAACCAGGTTTTTTCCGGAAAACCTGGTCTCACCGTTTGCGATCTGTTGACACCTGTGCTCATCCCGGTTATACTCGGGATCGGGAGGTGAGGCGATGGAACGCAGAGCGAGATGTGCCCTGGTTTTCCTGCTGGCCCTGACCTCGGTGTTGGGTCTGGTGACGTCCTTGGCCGCGACCCAGGCCGCTGTCGCGGCATCGGCCGTCGTCACGCCACTGCCGCCCGTCGAGGAGACGGATGGGCGGGCGGGGGCTTGCTATTCCTTCTACTACGATCCACCGGAAGGACCGCATCGCCCTTTCATCCAGATGGCCCGGGATGCGGGCTCCCGCTGGGATCGCTTTGACTTCATCTGGCCGAACATTGAGCCCAGCAACAACGCGTGGGATTTCGATGCCTACGACACGCTGGTGGATGACCTGGATGCAGCGGGCATGGAAATGGTGGGTATCCTTCTGTGGACCCCGGACTGGGCTGCCACGGGTGGGGTGAGAGGGCTTTCTGAAGGCGGCTTCGACCGGCGTCCGCTAGGCTGGTATGCGCCTGGCCCCCATGCTGATTTCGCGCCGCTGGCCGCGGGAGCTTCTTCTTTGCCGCCGCAAGGACTCTATCTCCCGTGGGACGATGTCAACAACCACTGGGGCAACTATGTGTACACGCTAGTCTCGCGCTACGGGGATCGCGTGAAGCATTGGGAGATGTGGAACGAGCCCGAGTGGCCGTATTTCTGGACCGGGATGTCCACGGACTACGCTCAACTCCTCAAGGTGGGCTACCAGGCCACCAAGGCGGCTTGTCCAGATTGCACGGTCCTGTTCGGCGGCCTACATTATTGGATGAATACGAGCTACTACCGATGGGTACTGAGCACGCTTGACGCTGACCCAACTGCACAGCAGAACAATCACTTCTTCGATGTCATGTCCGTGCACCTCTATAGCCGTTCCTCCAGCATCTACGACGAGGTGAGTACCATCCGCAGTTGGATGGGCGTCTACAACGTGGGCGATCACCCTATCTGGCTCACGGAGACCGGCGTGCCGGTGTGGGGCGATCCTCAGGTCGCCTACAAGGACAAGTACGACTACGCCGCCAATATGGACGAAGCGGCTGCTTACGTGCTTCAGTCCTATGCCAACGCCTGGGCCTCCGATGTGGGACGGTACTTCTTCTTCCGGGTCCACGATTCCGATATGGGTGAGTACTTCGGCCTGATCCGCAACGATCATACCCTTCGACCCGCCTACGTCGCCTACCAGGTCGCCGCCACCTACTTGGTGTCCCCCACCTTCACCACCCGGGTGATCAGTGATTCCAACTCGAACGTCACGCTCTGGGGCACGCCGCAGGGCAGGGTGAGTGTGTTGTGGAACGGAGCGCCCGCCACCAGCGTCTACACACTGCCGGCGGCGATCAGTACCGCCACGCTTGTGGATCGGTGGGGAGTCACGGAGACGGTCACCGCAACCGGGGAGGTCTACACGTTCACTCTGCCGGGAGCCACGGCCAATCTGGTGTCCAATCCCAATGACTACATCATCGGCGGTGATCCACTGATCGTGATCGAGACCGAGACGCCCAACGAGCCGCCTACGTCCACTGTCCACCCACTTCCCGGCGTCACCTACTTGCCCACCTTCACGGTCACCTGTGAGGGAGGGGACGACCAGGCAGGGGTGTGTTTCTACGACGTCCAGGTGCGTGATGGCCAGGGGGAGTGGGACGAATGGCTGCCCCTGACCGCCGCCACGTCCGGCCAGTTCATAGGGCAGCACGGGCATACCTACTACTTCCGCACGCGGGCCACGGACTGTGTCGGCAACCAGGAGGCCTGGCCCGACGCGTCTCAGGTCTCCACCACGCTCGACCTGTCCAGTACGCTTCATCTTAGCGTCGGGGCCTTCTTCGCTGACGTCAATCGCGATGATGTCTGGAACCGACCCATCACCGGGACGAACTCAATCACGTCGACAGGGGAGATCACTCTCACTGAGGTGACGGTGCGTCTCGTGGATTCATCCGGCCGCGACGTGATTAGTCCCACCGTGGGGGCTGCCTCGGAGTTCACGACGACGATCTACGCTGGGGAAGCCTATCAACTGCGGGCCTCCAGCGCCGGGCACTTGCGCGGCATGTCGCTCACCTGGCCTCGGGGTGGGGAGGTGTATACTCAGGCGTACGAGACGCTGGGCCTGTGGCCGTGGTCGCAGCTCCACCTGCCGCTTATCCTGACACGTGGCGGCGGGTAACTTGACGCAGTCGGCGGTGCCGTGTAGAATCGGCCTGGAGGTGGCGGCAATGGGCAAGCGCAGGGTCAAGTACCAGTGGGATGCTGAATCCATTCGCGCGCTGCGGAGATACTTGGGGCTGACTCAGCAGGAGATGGCGGAGGAACTGGGTACGCGTCAGCAGACCATCAGCGAGTGGGAGACCGGGATGTATCGGCCTCGCGGTGGCATGAATAGGCTGCTAACGCTCGTCGCCGAGGGGAAGGGATTCGAGTACCAGGTCTTGTCAGGGGCAGGCACCTATGAGTTTGAGTCCTCTGGGAGTTCTGGGAAGGAGGACTGAGTGGAACAGGGGAAACCCGAATCTTAAAACCTGCACGTAGGCCTTGACATATCACACGTTTGCGTGTATAATGGAGACGTAGTTGGGGGAGCGTTGGCTCCCCTTCCATTGCGATTGTTTAACACGTTAACGTGTGACGCGAAAGGGAGGGGCAAGACTATGGGAACCTATGGACTGAACGGCGTGATCTTGGCCTGGAAGCGAGACAAACTGACGACCGAGCAAGCTATCGGCCAGATCCTTTTGATCATGCGGGAACTCGAGGAGCGAATCCGACTCCTGGAACAGTATCTGGAGCGCATGGGGCACCCGGGGTAGTGGGCGAGAAACCAGGTTTTTCTGCTGGAGAGATCGCTTGGGCTAGGGGATAGCCCCTGCAGCCGACGGCGCTGTGTCAACAGTACGCGAAAAACCTGGTTTCTGATTCTCTCCCGGAGAGGTCGCTCGGGACAAGGGGAAACCCTCACCCCCGGCGGTCCTGTGTCAACAGGACGCCAAGAACCTGGTTCCTGATTCTCTACTTGAGAGACCGCTCGGGCCAGGTGGAGGCCCTTGCAACCGACGACACCTTGCCAACAGAACGCTACACAATCTGGTTTCTAGCCCTAGCCTGTGGAGGCGTGCATCGCTCGGGCTTGTGCCCGCGCGCGATTCCGTGTGATTACCAGGGCGATGGCCCCCACCACCGACGCGACCGATAGGACCGAGCCGAGTGCTGCTGCGCTTATCAGTAGCCCCCGTCGCACTCGCTTCGTCAGTGCTATACGACGCCTGGCACGCTCGACCAGTTCCTCGCCCAGAGTCCGCACAAAGGTGGCCGATGGTTTCACCGGTTGCATACTTTGCTTGAGACGGCCAGCAAGCTCGAACAATGGGGCCAGCCGAGTGTGCTCGTCATCTGCCAATGTGACCGCCTCTGCGTCATCCCGCTGCCCTATCAACCCTTCGGCGTGGAATGCCAGCGCTTCGGCCATACGTTCTTTCTTCATAGCCTTTCCTCCAGGTACTTGCGGGAGTTGCTCCCGTGGGAGTTGCCCCCGATCATTTTCCATCACTTGACCAGTTCTTTGCGCAACGCGACCAGCGTCCGGTGATAGAGCGATTTGATAGCTCCCTCTGTACGCCCCATCACTTTCCCGATCTCGGCGTTGCTCATCTGCTCAACAAACTTGAGGACGATGAGTTGTTGCCGCTCTGGCGGCAACCTGCGTACCGTCTGCAGCAACAGGTCTTGTTCTTCCTTCTCTTCGGCGAGCGAGGCAGGTTCCTCCCGTTTCAGCCTTCCCACTATCAGGTCTTCCAGCGGGATGATCTGCCGCCGGCACCGATCCCGATGCCAGTTCGCCACCAGGTTATGCGCGATGCGGTACAACCACGCTGAGAAGGGCGCTCCCCGATCTACGTAACGCGAAATATGGTTCAGCGCTCGATAGAACGTTCGCGCTGTCAGATCTTCCGCATCGTGGTGGTTCCCGGTGCGGTAGTATATGTAGTTGTATATCTTGTCAACGTAGCGCTCGTACAAGAGGCCGAACGCTTCGGGCTCCTCTCTTGCGCGGGCGATGAGGTCTGAGTCGCTCTCTGCTTGCATTGCCGCAATCCTGTGTGTCGGGAGAGCGGCAGTGTCTTGTGCTAGTGATAACACCGCTGCGTTCCCCCAGTTGCGCCGTTCAATGATAGTACGAATGTACTATAGAGTATATCAGAGGAGCAGTGGCTGGTCAACCTCTGTTCTCCAAACCGGGCAGGTACAAGACCTGCCCCGCTTTTCCGTCGAAGGTCCTTGTCATTCTGGCTCTTTCATGCTACACTCTCCGTCTGGCAAACGCGCGCTCTGGTGCTGGCCTGGCTGGTAGGAGCCGCGTAGCCTAGCGTGAAGCCACCGTTCCAACTTCAGGACCTTATGATTCTGCGGGTGATCTCCGCCGGTCAAGAGGTCACCGAATGAGCGGGGCGTCCTAGACTTATTGTAAGGGAGATCTATGCACAAGCGTACACTGCTCGTGGGGATTGTGCTGGCGTTGATCTTGCTTGCTGCAGGCCCGCCAGGCTGGGCAGCGCCACAGCCTCAGGCGCGGTCTGTCGTCACCTATCCGACGAACGGTATGATCGTCAGCGGGCTGGTCGAGGTCACAGGCATAGCCACCCATCCGAGCATCAACTCCTACCAGTTGCGCTACGCTGCTGGCCCTGAGCCGACCGGTGGTTCCCAGTGGGTGGACTTCGCTATTGTCGAGGGGACGCCGGTGGAGAACAACGTGTTGGCTACGTGGGACACTACTGTCATACCCGATGGTCAGTACACGTTGGCTCTGGCGGTCTGGGGGGCCGGCGATGCCGCCAGTCCGTATGTCTTTTTTGTCACGCAGCTGACGGTGAACAACGCGCAGCCTGTGGAGACGCCGACACCTGAACCTCCTACGCCGGAGCCGCTGCCCACGGCTGTCGTTGGCCCGACGCCCACTCCGATCTCTGTCCAACAGCCTGCTACACCGACTCCGCGTCCCTCGCCGACGCCTCGGGTTGACCTCACTGAGGATACCCTCACGCCTGCCGCCACGGAGGAAGCGGGGGCCTTGGCGTTCCTGGATGTCGGTGAGCTGCGAGCTGCCTTCTGCACGGGGGGGCTCCTTGCCGTGCTGTTGTTAGCCCTATGGGCCCTTTACATGCTGGTGAAGGCCGGTGTCCGTTGGTTCTTCCGCCAGCGTGCCAGGTCGTCTGGCAGGTGAAGCGCTGCCGATACGTGCGCGCGGCAGTGCATACCTCACAACTATGGAGTTCTATCTGATCGCCGGGTTGGGCAACCCAGGCCCACAATACGCCGCGAATCGGCACAACGTTGGTTTCCGCTGCCTTGCACAGTTGGCCGCGGCCAATGACCTGACCTTCGACAAGCGCCAGAAGCATGCCCATGTCGCTCAGGGTGCTATCCAGAGGCGCCGGGTTGTCCTTGCCCGGCCGCAGACGTTCATGAACGAAAGCGGTCGCGCGGTCGCGGCGCTGGCCCGCTTCTACCAGGTGCCGCCGGAACGGTTGCTGGTGGTCTACGACGATCTCGACTTGCCGCTGGGCACGGTGCGCCTGCGTCCGGTAGGAGGGAGTGGTGGTCACAAGGGGGTCCGTTCCATCATCGAGCACCTGGGTGTCCAGGATTTCTCTCGCCTGCGTATTGGCATCGGTCGGCCTCCAGGGCGTATGGACCCGGCCGCCTATGTGCTGCAGGATTTCTCATCGGATGAGGAGTTGCTCCTCGGTGAGACGCTGGAGCGCGCTGTGTCGGCGGTCGAGACCTGGTTGCGTGATGGGATAGAGCTGGCGATGAGCCGACACAATGCAGGGCATGAGACGTGAACGTTTCCGGGATACTGGCGACATTCGAGCGGCTAGAGTCCTACCAGGCTTTGCGCGCGCATCTGGAGCGCGACGAGATAGTCCCCCCACTGTGCCTGCCACGGTCTGTCCGTCCCCCCATCGTTGCCGCGCTTGCCCGTGATCTAGAACGCCCGATTCTGGTTGTTGCTGGCTCGGTAGAGCGTGCAAGAGCGCTGAATCAGTCGTTGTGCGATTGGTCTGGTCACCCGGAGCGCATATCGTATTTCCCCGAGCCCCTGACCCTTTTCTACGAGCGCGCTCCCTGGACTGGTGAGACAATAGCGGGGCGTCTGCGGGTTCTTTCCACTCTCTATGGCCTGTCCGCGCGTTCTCCGTCTGCCGGCCCTCCACCGATCATCATTGCCTCTGCCCGCGCCTTGATGCAGCGCACGTTGCCACCGCAGCAGTACCGCGTCTCTGCTCGTGACCTCCTCGTGGGGCAAACGCTCGACCTGGAGCGAGCCTTGGAGCGCTGGGCGGGACTTGGCTACGAGCCCGTCAGCGTCGTCGAGGTGGCAGGCCAGTTCAGCCATCGCGGTGGCATCCTAGACATCTTCCCGCCGTCCGATGCCTTGCCTGTGCGCATTGAGCTCTTCGGCAGCCAGATCGAGTCGCTTCGTCGTTTCGATCCTGCTACCCAGCGTTCACAGGAACGGGTGCAGAGCGTGACCATCGCCCCGTCCCGAGAGGCGCTCCCCCGCCACGGCCCGCGTGTGGCGGGCCGCGTTGCTGCGCAGTTGAGCGATGCCTCGGCGGATATAGGGGATATGCCGGCCGATCTGTATGGCGAGCTAGAAGCTCATTTCCAGGGTCTGACGGCCGCTGTCCCCTTCCCTGGCGTTGAGTTCTACCTGCCGTATTTCTACACCGAGTCATCCACGTTGCTGGACTATCTCCCACCCGACGCGCTCTTGATCGTGGACAATCCACAGGAGCTGGCAGATGCCTGGGCGGGCCTGGAGGAGGACGCTGTTGATCTGCGGGCTGCCGCTGAGGAGACCGAGATGCTGCCGTCCGACTATCCACTCCCCTACGTCACCTGGGACGACTGGACGCAACGACTGGCCGACCGGCCTGTGCTGACGCTGGGCCATGGGGGGCAAGGCGTCGCTTTTCGGCTGGCTGACCGCTTCAGCCCTGGGCCGCGCTTCGGCGGTCAACTCAAGCCCGTGCTTCAGCACATCCAAACCGCACAGACCAGGGGCGGGCAGGTGATCGTGGTCAGCCAGCAGGCCCGCCGTCTGGCCGAGCTGTGGGGCGCGGAGCACGATTATTCCCTACCGGTTGATGAATTGCCCCAACCCCTACAGGCTCCCCTTGCCTTTGTTCAGGGATCCCTTTCTGAGGGTTGGGTGCTTGATTACGGAGGGCGCGGTTCCCGCGCCCCTGCGACAACGGAGGACGCCGGAACCGCGCCCCCACGACAGCACGCGTTCTCGTCCGTTCACCTGCTCACCGACTCTGAGCTATTCGGTTGGCGTCGTCCCGAGCCCAGGCGTCCGGCTCGTCACCGCAAAGTCGCGCCTGAGGCCTATTACTCCGATCTGACCCCCGGAGATTTCGTCGTTCACGTCGAATATGGCATTGGTGTTTTCCGTGGCCTGGTCGAGCGGGCTATGGAGGGCGTCACGCGCGAGTACCTTCTGGTGCAGTACGATGGCAGCGACCGTCTCTATGTCCCGATCCACCAGGCTGACCGCCTGAGCCGCTACGTCGGGGCCGATGATCGCCCGCCGTCGCTCAACAGGCTGGGCACTGCTCAGTGGCAGACAGTCAAGGACCGGGCGAAACAGGCCGCTCAGGAAGTCGCGCGCGAACTCCTGGACCTATACGCGGCTCGCGAGCTTGCGGTTGGTCACGCCTTTGGCCCTGACGGTCCCTGGCAGGCTGAGCTGGAGGCTGCCTTCCCCTACTTCGAGACGTCAGATCAACTGCGTGCTATCGCCGATGTCAAAGGCGATATGGAGAAGCCCAAGCCGATGGACCGGCTTATCTGCGGCGATGTCGGCTATGGCAAGACCGAGGTGGCAGTGCGGGCCGCCTTCAAGGCGGTGATGGATGGCAAGCAGGTGGCCATCCTGGTGCCGACCACTGTCCTGGCCCAGCAGCACTACGCTACCTTCCGCCAGCGCTTGGCCCCCTTCCCGGTTGAAGTGGAGATGCTCTCCCGCTTCCGCTCTCGCGCTGAACAGAGAAAAATCCTGGAGAGGTTGCTCACCGGCCAGGTGGACATTGTCGTCGGCACCCATCGCCTGCTGCAACAGGACATTGAGTTCGCCGACCTGGGCCTCCTCGTCATCGATGAGGAGCAGCGTTTTGGGGTCACCCATAAGGAGCAGCTCAAGAAGATGCGGACTGAGGTGGACGTGCTGACGATGACGGCCACTCCAATCCCACGCACGCTTTACATGGCGCTCGTCGGTGTCCGTGACATCAGCACGATTGAGACCCCACCCGAAGAGCGACTGCCGATCACCACTTTCACGGGCGAATTCGACGATCAATTGGCGCGGCGGGGCATTCTGCGTGAACTGGAAAGAGGCGGGCAGGTCTTCTACGTCCACAACCGCGTGCAGACGATTGGGGCAGCGCGGAGGCGGCTGGAGCGCCTCGTGCCGGAGGCGACGTTCGCAGTGGGCCACGGCCAGATGCGCGAGTCCGAACTGGAGCAGGTGATGCTACGCTTCGTCGTGGGCGAGATCGACGTGCTGGTCTGCACGAGCATCATTGAGAGCGGCCTTGACATCCCCAACGCAAACACGCTCATTGTCGAGCGAGCTGGCCGTTTCGGACTGGCACAGCTCTACCAGTTGCGAGGGCGTGTGGGTCGGGGTGCCCAGCGGGCCTACGCGTATTTCTTCCACGACCGGTTGAGACGTTTGACGTCCGAGGCCCGCCAGCGGCTAGAGACCATCCAGGAGGAGTCAGAACTGGGTGCCGGCTATGCGATTGCCCTGCGGGATCTGGAGATCCGTGGTGCTGGTGACGTTCTGGGCACCCGCCAGTCGGGCCAGATCGCTGCTGTGGGCTTCGACCTGTACACCCGGCTTCTGACGCGGGCGGTGAAGGGGTTGAAGGCACAGCGCGAGGGTTTGCCTGTGCCTCCGGAACCACTGGGAAGCGTTCGGATCGACCTGCCCATTGCGGTGCGGCTGCCCGAGGAATACGTCCCTGACGTGGGATTGCGCCTGCAGGTATACCGTCGTTTGGCGGGATTGACCTCGATGGCGCAGATTGACGAGATGGAGCGCGAGTTGGCCGATCGCTTTGGGCCACTGCCGGACCCGGCGCGTAATCTGATGTATCAGTTGCGATTGAAGGCCTTGGCCCGCGATGCTGGCGTGGGGACCATTTCCGCTGTGGATGGCCGCCTCGTGTTGCGCTCGGGCGTGGGGGACTACGTGGACCGCGAGAGGCTCCAGCATGTTCTGGGCGAGCGGGCATCCGTTGGCCGCCGCGAGATTTGGCTACCGCATGAACCTGGCTGGCGCGAAGAACTGGTGAGCGTGTTGAAGCAGATAGCCCGCGTGCCGGTTGACGGATGATGTGGGAGAGGGTATACTGGTGTGGACATCTTGAGTGAATCGGTGGAGGGTAAGCAGCATGGCAACCTTGCGTGATCTTTCAATCATCCTCCTCGCCTGTGGGGCGTTCGCGGTGGCACTGGTGCCTCTGGCACTCGCGGGCGCGGCGGTTTACGGGTTGTGGCAACTCCAGCGGCACGAAAACCTGCCCAGTTGGCTCAGGCTGGCTCAAGCGTATCTAGAGCTGGGCAGATCCTACGTCGCACTGGCGATGCGGGCCGCTGTCAGGCCGATCTACAAGGTGCACTCCTTCCTGGCTACTGTACAACGGTGGCTTGGTGCAATTGCGGAACTGGGAGGCAATCAATGAACGTGCGAACGCGAGTCATGATTATTGGCGGTGTCGTGGGGTCACTGATCGGCGTCAGCGCAGCCTATCTGTACCTGCGTTCAGTAGCGGCTGATGTGGACGACGAGGGCAGGGAGCGGCTACCCAGCATCCAGCCCCGTCAAGCCCTTGGCGTTACGCTAGGGGTTCTGACTGTGCTCAGGCAGATTACGAGCCTGGGTCAACCTCAAGAGGACAAGGGGCGCGGCCACAAAGGCAGGCGGTGAGCCACTCATCCACAATACAACGCTTGTCCATCCCAGCCGCTGGTATGCTTGGGGTGGACCTGGTGTGAGCCTTGCCGATCTTAGAATGCGCTGTTCTGATTCTCACGCGTTTGTGTGCACCTGGCCTCATCGCTTGTCTCACTCCCTGCGATGTGGCTGGTGCTTGTGCCGGCCTGCAATCCCGGCAATCTCCTTCACTGACTGTGCCTTGTAGCCTGATCGCCCACAACTTGGTCTGGCTTCTGCTAATGGCTGGGGTGCGACAGATCCGGCCGGTCTGTCGTTGATAGTCATTGATGGTGGATATGAAAGCCTCTATACATTAAGGAGATGAAACCATGGCATTCGAATTCCCGTCCGATGAGTGGATCAAGGAACTGAGTCGACAACTCAACTTGAGTGAGGCCTATGAGAAATCGGCGAAAGACTGGGAGGGCGACTTCGTCTTCATCGTCGAACCCGAGGATGGCCGCGACGTGGCCTACCTGTACCTCGGGCTGTATCATGGCAAGAGCCCTGATGCACGACAGCTAGTGAGCCTGGATGATCAAGAGGTGGAATTTGTCTTGAGCGCTCCGTTCAGTGCCTGGCGCAAGGTGATCGAGGGCACGCTAGATCCGATTCAGGGCATGATGACACGGAAGCTCAAGGTCCAGGGCAATATGATGAAAATCATGCGCTACCCAAAGGCAGCCAAGGAAATCGTGACCTGCTGTACCCTCGTGCCTACCGACTTCGGCGGTTGAGCCGAGGTGCTGCCTCTGCGCCGGGTTTCACATCGCGCAGGGCTGAGCGCTCATTGTTAAGGGGGAACTATGTGGTACTTCGTGTCTCCAGAGATCGTCTTCGGTGAGGATGCGCTGGATGCCCTCGACGAGCTGGAGGGCCGGCGCGCGCTGGTTGTTACCGATACCACGATCGTTCAACTGGGCTTGTTGGACAGCGTCCGGGCCCATCTCGATAAGGCTGGTATCGCGGTACACGTCTTTGACGAGGTGGAACCCGACCCGGGGGTGCAGACCGTGCGCCGAGGGCTGGCGATGGCCCAGGAGGTTCAGCCGGATTGGGTGATCGGTCTGGGCGGCGGTTCATCAATAGACGCGGCTAAGGCGATCTGGGTGCTGTACGAATGCCCCGACCTTCATCCTGCTGAGATCAATCCCATCGTCAGTCTGGGCCTGCGGAAGAAGGCGCGCCTGGCAGCGATCCCCACAACCAGTGGTACCGGTTCTGAGGCCACGTTCGGTATCGTGCTGACGGACGAAGAGGAACAGCGCAAGATGGGGCTGGCCAACCGGGAGTGCGTCCCCGATCTGGCCATCGTGGATCCGGCGATGGCAGCGGGAATGCCTCCCCAACTGACTGCCGACACGGGACTGGACGCGTTGGTGCACGCCGTCGAGGGCTACACCTGCGCGTGGCACACAGATTTGGCGGATGGCATGTGCTTCAACGCCGCTCGCCTGGTCTTCCAGTACCTGCCTCGGGCTGTGGCGGACGGCTCTGACATGGAGGCGCGCGAACGGATGCACAACGCGGCCGTTTGTGCCGGCCTGGGGTTCAGCAATTCCTTGACCTCCATGGCCCATTCCATGGGACATGCCCTGGGTGGGGCATTCCACGTGCCACACGGGCGCGCTGTTGCTGTCTTCCTGCCCTACACGATCGAGTTCGTGGCCCGTGAAGCGCCGGAACGCTTCGCAGATCTCGCCGCTTTGCTCGGCTGCTCTGACGCGGAGGGCGAGGAAGCCGCGCGGGCGTTGGCTAGGGCCGTTCGTGAACTCTGCGGTGAGATCGGCAATCCAAGCAGCGTCAAGGAAATCGGCATCGAACACGAAGCCTACGAGGCACAGGTGGACAAGCTGGTGGACGATGCTTTCAATGACACGTCCATGATGGCGGTCGCTCGCGCCCCCTCCTTCGAGGAACTGAATCGGCTTTTCCACTATGCGTACGACGGCCGGCCTGTAGATTTCTAGGGTTGCGTGGGACAGGTCTCTGACTCATCGCACGATGAGGAGTGAACAATGCACGGATACATGGGGAAGATTCTGCGAGTGGATCTTGACGCAGGCGAACTCCGGGATGTGCCGCTCAGTGAGGCGCATGCCCGTGCCTTCGTTGGCGGCAGTGGGCTGGCCGCGCGCTACGTCTACGACATGATAGATGGCGATACGGATCCGCTGGGCGCCGACAATCCCCTGGTCTTCATGACCGGTCCACTCGTTGGAACGCCGATGCCCTCGGCCGGTCGGTGCAGCGTCTGCGCGCTCTCTCCCCTCACCCACATCTGGGGCGAGTCCAACACAGGCGGCTTCTTTGGCCCTGAACTCCGCTTTGCCGGCTACGATGGGATCATCATCACCGGCCAAGCCGACAAGCCGGTGTGGTTGTCCGTCGTCGATGGGCAGGCCGAACTCCACGCTGCCGCGGATCTGTGGGGCAGCGACTCGTATGCAGCCCAGGAGCAGGTGCGCGGGGCATTGGGTGAGCCGAAGGCCCGCGTCGCGTGTATTGGGCCGGCGGGCGAGAACCGGGCCTTGATGGCCGCCGTCATGAATGACCATGGGCGTGCTGCCGGGCGGACCGGTATGGGCGCTGTGATGGGTTCCAAGAACCTCAAGGCCATCGGCGTGCGTGGCAAGGCGAAGATCACCCTGGCGGATCCCGAGGCGTTCAAAGACGTAGTTCGGGACGTCATCGCTGCCCTGGACGAGGACATAGCAGCGATGTCGATCCGGCTTGCGGGCACCGCGGGCTACGTGGACATGGCGCTGATGTACGGCGACATGCCTATCCGCTACTACCAGCAGGGGGAGTGGGAGGGCGCGAGCAACCTCTCTGGTGTGTTGATGGCGGAGCAGTATCAGAACCGGAACGTCGCATGCTATCGATGTCCCATTGCCTGCGGACGCGAGACCCGTGCGCCTTCCTACGGCGTGGACAAGGTGGATGGCCCCGAGTATGAGACGCTGGCCGCGTTTGGCTCGCTGGCGATGGTGGATGACCTGGAGGCGGTCATATATGCCGGTCACCTGTGCAACGTCTATGGCCTGGACACCATCAGCACCGGCTGTGTCATCGCGTTGGCCTGCGAGATGTTCGAGCGTGGAGTCCTTGGCCCGGCCGACACGGGCGGCGTGACGATTCGCTACGGCGACGTCCAGACGAGTCACCGCCTGATTGAGATGATCGCCCGCCGGGATGGCTTCGGGGACGTGCTGGCTGAGGGGAGTGCCGCTCTGGCCGAGCGCTTTGGTGTGCCCGAGTTGGCCGTGACTGTCAATCGGCTGGCGGTGCCTATGCACGATCCGCGCGCGTTTGCTGGTCAAGCCCTCGCCTACGCCCTTTCTCCCCGTGGGGCCTGCCATATGGAGGGCGACATGTATGGGGTGGACACGGGACAGGGCCCCCCCTTGGAACTGGGCGTCCTCCCGGGCGACCGCTTCGAGGACACAGATGAGAAAGGACGCATCGCCGCGCGCCAGCAGGCTTGGCGGAATCTGTACAACGCGCTCACGCTGTGTCAGTTCCAGAATCCCGGTGTCGAGCGGCTTCTGCAGGCGTTGAACGGTGCGACCGGGTGGGGCCTGGCGGCCGATGACCTGCTGATAGTCGGCAAGCGCATCGTCATGCTCAAGCGCATGCTCAACCTGCGTCGTGGCGTCACCCGGGACAGCGACCGGCTGCCTGATCTGTTGCTGAGGCCGCTGGAGGACGGGGGAACGGAAGGGGCAGTGCCCGATCTAGACGCACTCCTGGCGGGTGCCTATGCCGAGTACGGCTGGGACCCGGATACCGGTCGGCCTACGCCCGGGGCCCTGGATACGCTAGGCCTGGGGTTTGCTGCCGGTGGGTCCATCTGAGAAAGAGTCTTATTGAAGGAGTCTGCGTGATACGTCAGGAGAAGACCCAACGCCGCCTGTCCATCGTCGTCGTCGATGAAGAGACGGGCGAGCAGGTCGCCGTCGCTACCGGCGTCGAGTCCCTGGTGTTGCTCGTTGCGCCGGACACGAAGCAAGGTGAGAGATATCGGCGTGTCATCGTCGGCGATCTGGAATCGGCGCAGTCGTTGCTCCTGGACACGCTCCAGGACATCCTGGAGCTGAGTGGTGACGGGCTCGTGTTCGATCTGAGTGGGCTGTTTCAGGAGTTGCTGGCGGACGCGATCGATGACTTGCCTGTGCATTGAGTGGGCGCGTTACGGACACTTTGATCGGTGAGCACAAAATGATGACTCTCGCCTCCTGAGCGTGCGAGGCTGCCTGTTTTCGGGCGGCCTCGTTACGTCTTTGGGGAGATTGACGCGAACCTTAAAATTCCCCCAGGGTACTAGTCAAAACGGCAAATGTAGTGTATAATGTGGATGTTTGTGGGGGAAAGTGGAGCAGTGTGGGGTTCTGGCTCACGAAACGCTCCGCTTTTGTCCTCATGGGGGGGAATGTAGCGTATGTTTCTCGGCGAGTTTGTGCACACCATAGACGAAAAGGGGCGCTTGATCATCCCTGCTCGGTTTCGCGATGAACTCGCCGCCGGCCTTATCGTCACCCGAGGAATTGATCGGTGCCTGGCAATCTATCCTCTTGACGAATGGCATCATCTGGCGGAGCAGGTGAGTACGTTGCCGATGACGGACCGGCGAGCGCGTGCCTTCCGCCGTCTGGTTTTTGCCAATGCCTGTGATGCTATCCCTGACAAACAGGGACGTGTGCTGATTCCTCCGCGTCTGAGAGAGTATGCCAACATCGATGGTGAGGTTGTCGTTACTGGGCTCAACACCTATATTGAGATGTGGAATCCGGATGCCTGGGGCGAAGAACGCGAACGCGTGGAAGGAAACGGTGCGAATATCGAAGAATGGGCGGCCCTGGGCATCTAGAGGGTGGGGAGCCCCACGCCAGCGATTGCGCTGGTGAACCTGATGCACAGCGAAAGAAGAGGGGCGTGGGCGGACACATCCCTGTTCTTTTCCAAGCGGTGCTCGATGGCCTGCGGGTCAGACCGGGTGGCCGATATATAGATGCGACAGTGGGAGGGGGTGGGCACGCGGCCGGGATACTGGCTGCGTCGTCTCCCGATGGGTGGCTTCTGGGCCTGGATAGAGATCCTGCAGCCGTGGAATCTGCCCGCGCCCGGTTGGCCTCCTACGTTGGGCGGGTTGAGCTTATACACTGTTCCTTCGGCCGTCTGGCGGAGGCCGCTCGTGCCCGCTGCCTTGCGCCTGTAGATGGCGTCCTTCTTGATCTGGGACTCTCCTCTCTCCAGCTAGCCGACCCCACCCGTGGTTTCGCGTTCAAGACGGATGGGCCGCTCGACATGCGCTTCGACCCAACGGCCGACGCCCCCACTGCGGCTACACTGGTTAACCATCTCCCTCCCGAGGAACTGGCAGCGTTCATATACCGTTACGGTGAGGAGCGGTATGCGCGCCGTATCGCGAAGGCAATCGTCGCCGCCCGCCCGCTGCAGACGACAGCGGATCTGGCCGACGTTGTCGAGCGGGCGGTGGGGCGGCGCGGACGTATTCACCCGGCGACGCGCACGTTCCAGGCGCTCCGCATTGCTGTCAACGATGAATTGGCCACGCTGGAGGCGGCACTGCCGCAGGCGGTGGAGGTACTGTCACCCGGTGGGCGGCTAGCGGTGATCAGCTTTCACTCGCTAGAGGATCGGCTGGTGAAGCGCTTCATGCGCCGTGAGAGCCGTGACTGTATCTGTCCACCGGACGTGCCGGTCTGCATCTGCAACCATCGTGCCACGTTGCGCTTGATCGTACGCAAGCCTATCCGGCCGGGGGCAGACGAGGTTGCTGCTAACCCGAGATCTCGCTCGGCGCGACTGAGGGTGGCGGAGCGGATTGGCAGCGGAGAGCAGTAGGTAGGAGCACGCCATGTCCGATTTCATACAGTGGGTGACACACGGTGCTAAACGTGGCTGGTTTGAGCTAAGCTCGCGTACAGCCTTCTATCTGTTTGCCCCGATCGTCGTGCTGGCGCTGGTGGCAACCCTATACCTTATGCTGATCAGCCGTACAGCGGCTCGAGGCCGTAACATCGAGCAGTTGCGGGCGGAGCTGTTTGGACTGCAGAGGGAAAACGAACAACTGGAGGTGGACATCGCCATCGAAGGCACCGTCACCCGTCTGGAAGAGCGCGCTAGCGCGCTGGGTTTCTTGCCGGCCGAGCGCGAGGAGTTCTTGTGGGTTTCGATCGGGGTGCCGTAAGTGCAGGGCAAGCCGTCGTTTCCGACGGTGCGAGCCTGGGGAAATGCGGGGATGAGCTTGTTGGGTCCGGGTCAGGCGGAGACTGTGTTGCATAGGAGAACGGTCTGATGGCAGAAGCGCCACGGCGTCGCCTACGACTGGTGAGTGCACTACTGATTGGCCTCGTGCTGGTGATTGTTGCGCAGTTGGTTCAGGTGCAGATCGTGGATCACCGGTTCTATGAGGATTGGGGCCTGGATCAGCGCGTGCGGCCTATCGTGGTGGACGAGCCTGCCAGAGGCACGATCCGCGACCGGGGCGGTCATCTGTTGGCCGGAAACGCGGTCATGTACGCCATTGAGGCGGACACGGCCTACGTGTTGGATGCAGAGGCTGCGGCTGCGGCGCTCAGCGCATTGCTTCAGATGCCCGCGGACCAGCTCAATCAGTTCCTGGAAAGCGATGAGCCCTGGGTGCAGATTGTCTCTCCGGTGTCGAAGCAGGTGGGGGAGCAGGTGGCTGCGTTGGAGATCCCAGGCATTGCCGTGCGGTCTCTGTGGGCGCGCGAGTATCCTGAAGGAGCGCTGGCATCACACGTGCTGGGCTTCTGCAACGGCGAGGGCACTGGGTTCTACGGTGTAGAAGGGTTCTACGACGTGTCGTTGCGGCCGGAGCAGGTAGAGCGCGAGGGGCCGGTGGATCCGGCCAGTGAGCAGGTTCCGTGGACGGTTGCCCCGGTCGTTCTGCCTCAACCCGGGGTCGAGTTGGTGCTGGCGCTGGATCGCGACGTGCAGAGGGTGGTTGAGGAAGAGCTGGCGCGTTCGTTAGTTCAGTTCCAGGCGGAGGCGGGCACGATTATTGTGATGGACCCGCGTACGTTCGAGATTCTGGCAATCGCCAGCTTGCCTGATTATGATCCGGGGCGCTACTATAGCTTCTTCAGCCAGGGAGAACCGCCATTCGAGGATCCGGCCGTGAGCAAACAGTACGAGCCCGGGTCGGTGCTCAAGGTCCTGACGGTGGCTGCCGCGCTGGATTCCGGGTTGGCGACGCCGGAGACAACCTATTATGATCAGGGGTGGATTGAAGTAGGGGGAGTGGTGGTCGCGAACGCCTCCCGCCATGCGTATGGCGAGCAGAATATGGCCGACATCCTGATTAAGTCGCTCAACGTGGGAGCGGCCTGGTTGGGCGAGCGGATGGGGGCCGAGGTGTTCTACCGCTATGTGCAGGCGTTTGGAGTCGGGCGGCCCACCGGCGTTGATCTGGCGGGCGAGATATCGGGCCAGTTGTGGCTGCCGCAGGACTATGAGGAGTGGCACGACTCTAGCCTGGGCACGAACTCTTTCGGGCAGGGGTTGGCCGTGACACCTCTCCAGATGATCGCTGCCGTCGCGACAGTGGCAAATGGGGGGACCCGGTTGCGGCCTCACGTCGTGGCCCAGCGTATCGCCCCGGATGGCACGGTTTCTACATTCCGCCCGGTGGTCGAGGATCAAGCGATCTCTGGGCAGACGGCGCACACGTTGACAGAGATGATGGTACGGGTGGTGGAGGAAGGGGTGCCCCAGGCGAGGGTGCCAGGCTATCGCGTGGCAGGAAAGACAGGCACAGCGCAGATTCCCGTGCCGGGAGGCTATGACAAGGAGGGGACGATAACTTCCTTCGTGGGGTTTGGACCGGTCCCTGATCCAGAGTTGGTCATCTTGGTCAAGCTGGATCGGCCCCAGTCGTCGTCTTGGAGTTCCGAGACGGCAGCGGAGACGTTTCAGCGGCTGGCTGCCCAGTTGTTCGTGATCCTGGGCGTTCCGCCTCATGGTACGATGGTGGCGGAGGCGGCAAGATGAGTGTGAGAACGTTGATGTTGGCAGATGTGATTGAGGCGTTGGCGGGACGGCGACCGGAAGGCCTGGATCAGCCGATTTCTATGACCGTCGTGGATTCCCGGCAGGTCGAGCCGGGCGCGTTGTTCGTCGCCTTGAAGGGTGAGCATGCAGACGGCCATGCGTACGTGGCCGACGCCTTCTCGCGGGGCGCGGTGGCGGCGATTGCCGAGCGCGATGTGGGCCAACCCGGCTTCACCCTGGACCTTACTGATCCGGCCCTGGAGTTCCCCTCCACCTGGGCGCTGCCTTTGGTCTTGAGGGTGGAGGATAGCCTTCAGGCGATACAGAAGGTAGCGACTTCATGGCGCAAGAGGCACGACCTCCGCGTTATCGGCATCACGGGGAGTGTCGGGAAGACGACGACCAAGGAACTCGTAGCCGCGGTACTGGCCCGCCGCTACGTTACGCTCAAGAGCGAGGCCAGCTACAACAACGAGATTGGCTTGCCGCTGACGCTGATGCATCTGACGGAGGAGCACCAGTGTGCCGTGCTCGAGATGGGGATGTACGACGTGGGCGAGATCGCCGATCTGGCTCGTATTGCGCAGCCTCACGTCGGCGTGGTGACCATTATCAGGCCGGTGCACCTGGAGCGGGCGGGAACGTTCGAACGCATTGTGAGCGCCAAGGCGGAATTGGTCGAGGCATTGCCGCCGGCCCCGGACGGGGTGGCTATTCTGAACTACGATGACGAGAACGTGCGGGGGATGGCCCAGGTGACCCAGGCCCGTGTGTTCTACTACGGGCTCTCACCCGAGGCCGATCTGTGGGCCGACCATATCGAAGGGCTGGGTCTGGAAGGCATTCGGTTCCAGCTTCACCACGGGGGCGAGGTATTGTACGTGAGGATCCCGCTTCTGGGACGTCACTCCGTTCACACTGCGTTGCGGGCGGCGGCTGTGGGGTTGGTTGAGGGGTTGACCTGGCAGGAGATCATCGAGGGATTGCGCGGTCCGTCGCTCCAACTGCGCCTGGTGGCAGTGCCCGGACCCGATGGCGCGACCATCCTCGACGATACGTACAACGCCAGCCCAGCCTCGGTGATCGCTGCGCTGAACCTGCTGGACGAGCTGGATGGGCGCAAGGTCGCCGTCCTCGGCGACATGCTGGAGTTGGGCGAATACGAGCACGAGGGACACGAGAAGGTAGGAATGCGGGCGCTCGAGGTGGCCGATATCCTTGTGGCAGTTGGCCCACGGGGGCGTATCATCGGCGAATCGGCGCTGCGTTGGGGCATGCCGTCCGATCACGTGTACATCGTCGAGGGCAACGCTGAGGCGGTCGCGCTTCTGGAGGGTATGGTCACGGGCACAGACGTGATCCTGGTCAAGGGGTCGCGGGGGATGCATATGGAAGAGATTGTCGGCGCATTGGGGAGACGGTAGTGGACTTCGCCCTGATCCTGGCGAGTATATCGTTCTTGCTGGCAGTGGGGTGGGGGCCGCTTCTCATCCGCATCCTACGGCACTACGGCATCGGCAAGCGCATCCGTATTGATGGCCCTCGAGGGCATCAGACCAAGTTCGGGACACCCACGATGGGCGGGCTGATGGTCGTCGTGCCGGTGGTGTTGATTACTCTGGCACTGAACATCTACAACTTGATGGGACGCACAGTGATCGGGCGCTCGATCCTGGTTCCGCTGGGTGTGATGCTGATCTACGCGTCCATCGGCGCTTTGGACGATATCGCCGGTGTGCGCGGGATGCGGCGCGGCGAGGGGTACACGGCAAGGCAGAAGATAATCTGGGAGGTAGTACTGACGCTCGGCGTGGCCATCGTGATGCAGGTACTCTCGATGCAGTACGCCGGGAAGGTGGGTGTGCCGGGCGTGCGCAAGGCAGTTGATCTCGGCTGGGCGTGGGTGCCCATCGCGACCTTCGTCATCGTGGGTTTTGCCAACGCAGTCAACCTGACCGATGGCCTGGATGGCCTGGCAGGCATCATTGTCGCCAGTTGCTTTGTCGGCTATGGCGTGATTGCCCTCTTGCAGGGGCAAGAGTATCTGGTGCACTTCTGCTTCACAGTAGTAGGGGCCTGCTTTGCCTTCCTGTGGTACAACGCGCACCCGGCGCAGATGTTCATGGGAGACACGGGGAGCCTGGCCCTGGGTGCGGCTCTGGGTACAGTGGCGCTGATGACCGGTCAGTGGTTGTTGCTGCCGATAGTGGCGCTGGTGCCGGTGGCGGAGACGGCTTCGGTGATCCTGCAAGTGCTCTACTTCAAGTATACCAAGCGCCGCTTCGGTCAAGGCCGCAGGCTGTTCAAGATGGCTCCCTTGCACCATCACTTCGAGTTACTTGGCTGGTCGGAGACGCAGGTCGTCCAGCGCTTCTGGCTCGTTGGGCTGCTGGCGACGATGGCCGGCGTGGCTCTGGCGCTGTTGTAGTCTACGTCGGAAAAATACGAATTAGGAGGCATACGGTGAAAACCGGACTATTGTGGTTTGACGATGATCCACACAGAAAACTGGAGGAAAAGGTACTGCGGGCAGCGATGCACTATGAGCGCAAGTATGGATTGCCACCGACACTGTGCTTCGTTCATCCCAGTGCCTTCAATGGAAATGGAAAGAAGTCGGTCAAGAAGGCCGGTGACGTGGAGATTCGCGCGGGTCGCTCGGTCTTGCCGGATCACTTCTGGTTAGGAGTGGCCGAGGATGGAGGCCAGCTTGCACGGCGCAAGTGAGGTAGTGGATCGGGCGGGGGATGCCGGCAACATGCTGACGGTTCGAACATCGAGATGAAAACACTGACAGGCAAACGAGTTGTGATCCTCGGCCTGGCGCGGCAGGGGACGGCGTTGGCGCGTTTCCTGGCGCAGGTCGGCGCTGAGGTCACAGTCTCCGATCTGCGGGACGAAGCTGCGCTGGCTGACCGCATGGAGGAGCTGGCGGGTTTGCCCATCCGCTTCGTGCCGGGGGGGCATCCAACCAGCTTGCTGAAGGAGGCTGATCTGCTGTGCTTGAGCGGGGGCGTGCCGGTGGACATCCCCATTGTCGTGGAGGCGCAGCGGCGCTCTATACCGTTGAGCAACGACGCACAGCTGTTCTTGGAGCTATGCCCGGCTCCGGTTATCGGCATCACCGGCTCGGCCGGCAAGACGAGTACGACCGCCTTGGTGGGTGAGATGTGCCGCGCGGCAGGGCTGCGCACGTGGGTAGGTGGCAACATCGGCAACCCGCTCATCGCCGACCTGGACCGAATCGCGCCTGGGGATTGGGTGGTGATGGAACTCTCTAGTTTTCAGTTGGAGGTAATGACGGTGAGCCCTCGCATTGCCGCGGTGCTCAACATCACGCCCAACCACCTGGACCGGCACAAGACTATGGAGGCATACATCGCTGCCAAGCGCAATATCGTGGCTCACCAGAAGCCGGATGACTATGCGCTCCTGGGCTACGACGATGCCAATTCCCGGGCGCTGGCGTTGGAGACGGCGGCGCATCTGCTCTGGTTCAGCGGGCGTGCTGAGGTGGAGGTGGGCGCGTTCAAGACGAATGGCGGCATGGTGCTACGGCAAGGCGAGGTGCGGAGTCCGTTTCTCCCTGAGCCTGCTGGCGAGGCAGGAGATGCGGTGATCTGCCACGCATCGGACGTGCAGTTGCGGGGGGCGCACAATCTGCTGAACGTGTTGGCTGCGTGTGCGCTGGCCGCGCTGGCCGGCGTGCCCGTTGATGCTATGCGCCAGGTCGCCACGACCTTCACCGGCGTTGAGCACCGGCTCGAACTGGTGCGTGAGCTGAACGGTGTGCGCTGGTTTGATGATTCCATCGCCACTGCACCGGAGCGCTCGTTGGCTGCGCTGCGCGCCTTTGAGGAACCGATTGTGCTGCTCGCTGGCGGACGCGATAAGAAGCTGCCCTGGGACGAGTTCGCTGACGAGACGGTTGAACGGGTACGACAACTGGTGACGTTTGGAGAGGCGGGTCCGATGATCGCGCGGGTGGTGGGTGAACGATGGAGTGGCCCGCAGGGGGATGAGGCGGGTAACCTGGCGGGAATCACCGAGGTTGGGACCCTGGAGGAGGCCGTGGATGTGGCCGCTCGGCTGGTCCAGCCTGGCGATGTGGTCCTGCTATCCCCCGGAGGCACCAGCTTCGATGCCTTCCGTGACTTCGCGGAGCGGGGAGAGCGCTTCAAGCAGTTGGTGTTGGAGTTGTAGACAGCCTTAGGCTTCGGGTCGCAGCCCAGCGATTGCGAGTGGCGGGGAAAGGGCGAGGGACATGGCCTCGAGGGCGAAAGCACGGCAACAGACGGGCGCGTCGGAGCGAGCCGGACGGGGACACACCGGCCCCGACTATGTGCTGGCGCTGGTGGTGGCCGGATTGGTCATCATCGGACTCATGATGGTCTACAGCGCGACCTTCGATTGGTCGTACCAGGCATACGGGAACTGCTTTCACATCGCTTCCCGCCAGTTCCTCTGGGTTGGCCTGGGCGTGCTCGTGCTGGTCGTGGTGGCCGTCATCCCATACGACCGGTGGCGCCAGTTCGCGGTGCCTATTATGGGAGGGGCGCTGCTCTTGCTGATCCTGGTGCTCTTCGTGGGGGATGATCGCTTCGGTGCCCGGCGTTCGTTCTTCAGCGGCTCGGTGCAGCCCGGCGAGCTGGCCAAACTGGCCATCGTGATATACGTCGCGGCCTGGTTGGCCTCCAAGGATGAGCAGATCCGCGATGTGACCTACGGGCTGATCCCGTTTGCCGTGCTGATCGGCGTAGTGGCTGGCCTGGTCGTGATACAGCCGGATGTGAGTTCGGCGCTGTTGATCGTGTTGACTGCCCTGGCGATGTTCTTCTTCGCCGGTGCCGACGTCTTCCAGTTGGCGGTTGGGGGTGTCGTGAGCAGTATTACGTTCCTCCTGGTGATCAACCAACTGCCGCACGCCAGGCAGCGCATTGACGAGTATCTGGCCGTCTGGCATGATCCTACGCTTGTCGGTCACCACATACAGCAGGCCCTCATCGCTCTGGGAAGTGGAGGGCTGTTTGGCGTGGGATTAGGCCAGGGCCAGCAGAAGCTGGGGTACCTGCCAGCGCCACACACGGATAGCATCTTCGCCGTAATGGGTGAGGAATTGGGCTTCGTCGGCTGCCTGATCGTGATCGGTATGTTCTGTCTCCTGGCCTATCGCGGTTTCAAGATCGCGTTGCGTGCCCCGGACGGCTTCGCTGCCTTGCTGGCGTGTGGCATCACGTGTTGGCTGACCTTCCACGCATTGGTCAACATGGCGGTGGTGACGGGCTTGATCCCCTTCACCGGCGTGGCGCTGCCCTTCATCAGTGCGGGAGGGTCCGCGATGGTGGTCTCGCTGGCTGGGGTTGGCATATTGCTGAGTATCTCGCGCGCCGGCCCCGTGGGGACGCGCACGAAACGTGGAAGACAGGTGAGGAAAGGAAACCACCAGGGTGCAAGTTTGGATCGCAGGTGGGGGAACCGGGGGACACGTGTATCCCGGTCTGGCCGTCGCGCAAGAGCTGGTCGCTGAAGGATCGACTGGCACCGCTCGGGGCACGCTTTCTGGTGTGACTCGTGATGAACCGGTTGAGATCCTTTACGTAGGTGGAACGGGGGGTGCGGAGGAGAGACTGGTTGCACGAGCAGGTCTGCGTTTCGTCGGTGTGTCAGCCGGGGGCCTGCACGGACTGGCTCCCCGGTATGCAGTGCCGAACCTGATCAAGCTGTTACGCGGGTGGTGGGAGGCGCGCAGGCTTGGGCTCCAGGAACGCCCGATGACGCTGTTCGCCACCGGGGGATATGCCAGCATACCGGTGGCCCTGGCAGCCTGGACGTTGCGGGTCCCTATCCTGGTGTACCTGCCCGATATTGAGCCGGGCCTGGCGGTCCGCTTCATCGCTCGCCTGGCGGCGCGGGTCGGGGTGACCGTGGAGGATTCACGCGCCTACTTCCCGGCCCGCAAGGTGGTCGTGACTGGGTATCCGGTGCGCGCCGAGTTCCGTGGCCTCGATCGAGCAGAGGCGCGGGCCTCGTTGGGTTTGACGCCCGGTGTGCCCGTGCTGCTGGTGCTGGGGGGAAGCCGAGGGGCGCGCAGCATCAACCGGGCGTTGTCTGGAGTATTGGAGCAAGTCTTGGACATGGCACAGGTCGTACACGTGAGCGGTGAACTGGACTGGCCGTGGGTGGAGGAGCGGCGTGAGGCGCTGCCGGCGTCGCTGAAAGCGCGCTACCACGCTTTCCCCTATCTGCACGAGAACATGGGGCCTGCCCTGGCAGCCGCCGATATGGCGCTGTGCCGGGCGGGCGCGTCGACGCTGGGGGAGCTACCGTTCTTCGGGCTGCCCGCGGTGCTTGTGCCGTACCCGCATGCCTGGCGCTACCAGCGGGTGAACGCGGAGTGGCTGGCCGGGCAGGGAGCGGCTCTGCGGCTGGAAGATGAGCATCTGCCCGATGCGCTGCTGCCCACAGTGCGCCAACTCCTGTGTGATCGGGCGGCTCTGGCGCGCATGTCGGAGCGCATGCGAGCGCTTGCCCGCCCCGATGCATCGGCGCGGCTGGCGGGTGAGTTGTTGACCCTCGCGCGGGCGGCATCATGAAGGGAGGCTGTTGATGATTCCAATATACACCGTCTTTGGTGGTCTGGTCATTTTCTTTGGCCTCATCGGCAGCCTGCGTGGCTGGGCCAAAGAGGTCATCGTGGCCTTCAGCGTGGTCCTGGCCTTGTTCGTGGAGCACGTCCTCATCACGTTCGTGCCGCCGATTACGCAGTTGTTCAACACGATGCCTCTCAAGAGCCGGTTCTACACGCGTTCCGTTCTGTTCATTGTCATCACCGTGTTTGGGTATGCCAGTCCGACGATCGCCTCGCAGTTGGGCGCTAAGGTGGCTCGGGAGCGACTGCAGGACCTGCTTCTGGGCTTCTTCCTGGGCTTGCTCAATGGCTTCCTGGTCGTCGGCACGGTGCTTTCCTTTCTCGCCGCTGCTAACTACGGTGTGCCCCCAGACCAACCTGGGGCGACAGGGATTGGAGGGATCGTGCCGCCCGAGCCGGATTCCGTGTCCTCCGATGTGGTGGCCTATTTGCCGCCGCAACTGATCGCTATGTCCAGCGCCGCGTTGTACATCGCGGTGGCGGCGGCCTTCGTGTTTGTGATCGTCGTGTTCATTTGACTCATCGGGTGGGGATGGGTATCTGTGATGAGGGGACGATGAGATTCCGCGGCAAGCGCGTGCACTTCGTCGGCATAGGGGGAGCTGGCCTTTCGGCCATCGCTCGCGTGCTGATGGGACAGGGGGCGGAGGTGTCCGGCTCTGACCTGGAGCTGTCGCCGGTCGCTGACGCGTTGGCGCGAGATGGTGCTCGCATCTTCGTCGGACACAGTGAGGAAAACGTGGCCGGTGCTGAGTTGGTCGTCGTGTCCTCTGCCGTGCCACCATCCAACGTCGAGGTACAGGCCGCGCGTGCCGGCGGCATCCCCGTGTTGAAGCGGCCGGAGTTCCTCGGGCAGTTGATGGCCGGGTATATGGGGGTGGCCGTGGCCGGCACACACGGCAAGACGAGTACGACGGCCATGATTGCGTCGATTCTTCTACAGTCTGGCCGCGATCCAACCTTCATTGTAGGGGGTGTGATTGCTGGTCTGGCGACGAACGCCCGTGCGGGCGAGGGGCCGCTCTTCGCCATTGAGGCTGACGAGTACGACCACACGTTTCTCAGCCTGACGCCCCAGGTGGCTGTGGTGACCAACGTGGAGCACGATCATCCGGATTGCTATCCCACGTTTGCCGACTGCCGCGACACGTTTGCCCAGTTTGTGTCGTTGGTACCTGATGACGGGTTGCTCGTGGCCTGCTGGGACGATCCGGTGGCGCGGGAGTTAGGCGAGCAGCGGCGGGCTGCAGGCGGGGCAGTGTCGTTCTTCGGACTGAGCAAGGGTGCGGAGTGGCGTGCTGAGGGGATCCGGCCCAATTTCGCCGGTGGCATAGATTTCCTGGCCGCGTACGATGGACAGGTGCTGGGGCTTGTGCGTCTGCGGTTGCCTGGCGATCACAATGCCTCCAACGCGATGGCCGCCCTGGCAGTGGCAGCCTTTCTAGACGTGCCCTTTGGGAGGGCGCGCCGTGCGCTGAGCGAGTTCCGCGGGGTAGGGCGGCGCTTTGAGGTCAAGGGTAAGGCGGATGGCGTGCTCGTGGTCGATGACTATGCTCATCATCCCACGGAGATCCGGGCCACGCTCCTGGCGGCACGCCAACGCTTTCCGGACTGGCCCCTCTGGGTGGTGTGGCAGCCCCATACGTACAGCCGCACCAAGACGCTGCTCGCGGACTTCGCTCAGGCGTTCAGCGTGGCCGACCACGTCATCGTGTTGCCCATCTACCCTGCTCGCGAGACCGATACACTGGGCATCAGCAGTGCCGACGTGGTGGCGGCGATGCGGCATCGTGACGTTCGTCATGGGCACTCGCTGGATGAGGCACTTGTGTGGCTGGGTACTGAGGTTCGGCCCGGCGACGTGGTCTTGACGCTGGGGGCCGGCGATGGCTACAAAGTTGGCGAGTGGTTGTTGGACGTATTGGATAACGGACGATTGACACTGGAGCAGACAAGGCAGGGAGTCGAGAATGAGCGACACAACGGCCGAGGAAGCACGGGACAGCAAGAAGGATAGAGGCATCACAGGGCGACTAAAGGGCGTATGGAGGCGGAAGCGGGCCAGGCACGACGCAGCGTGTGAGGTCGTCGCGCAGAAGATGGATCAGGTGAAGGCCAAGGAGGAGAGTGAGGACTAACCCGGGTCTGGAGGCCCTGGCCCTGGCATTGGGGCCGCGCGTTCGCCGCGATGAACCCATGGCGCGCTACACCGCCATGCGCGTCGGTGGCTTGGCCGACTTGCTGCTCGTGTGCGAGAGCGCGGACCAGGTGGTCGAGGCGGTGGAGCTGGCGCGCTCCCACGGCGTGCCGTGGCAATTGCTGGGTGCGGGCTGCAACGTCTTGGTGTCTGATGCGGGGGTGCGTGGGCTGGTGCTCGTCAACCGGGCGGCGCGTATCCAGTTCGGCCCGGCTGAGGGGGCCGTCTGGGCCGATGCGGGCGCGCTGTTGGCCGTGTTGGCTCGTGGGGCGACCGAACGTGGGCTGGCGGGCCTGGAATGGGCAGCCGGGTTGCCGGGCACCGTGGGTGGGGCTGTCGTGGGCAACGCCGGTGCTTTCGATGGCGATATCGCCGGCATACTGCGCAGCGCGACGGTGCTCAATACGGATGGTGCGGTCGTGGAGAGACCGGCTGAGTGGTTCGAGTTCGCGTATCGCTCAAGCCGGATCAAGAAGCGGGTCGAGGAGGGACAGCGGTCCGTGGTGCTGAGAGCGACCTTCGCCCTGGAACCGGGTGATCTGGAAGGGCTGGCAGCCCGAGCCGGTGAGATTCTGGAGTGGCGCCAGACGCGCCACCCCTCTGGCGCGACGATGGGCTCGACGTTCAAGAACCCGCCGGGCAGCCATGCGGGCTACCTCATCGAGCAGGCCGGGTTGCGTGGCTACCGCATCGGTGGAGCGCAGATATCGGAGCTTCATGGCAATTTCTTCATGAACACCGGTGACGCGAGCGCGGCGGATGTATTGGCTCTTATTGAGCATGCCCGAACCGAGGTGAGACGACAGTTCGGGGTGGAACTGTCGTTGGAGATCGAATTAGTGGGTTGGTAGACAGAGAGGTCGGGCTAATGGCTCGGAAAACTCGCGTAGGTGTGATCTTCGGCGGACGTTCAGGTGAGCACGAGGTCTCGATTGCCTCTGCCAAGTCCGTGATGGCCGCGATGGACAAGGAGAAGTACGAGGTCGTGTCCATCGGCATCACCAAGGAAGGCCGCTGGATCGCTTCCGGTGATGCGGTGAAGGCGCTGGAGAGCGGCGATGAAGGTATGAGCCAGCCCGCCGCGTTGCTGGGTGACCCTTCCCGGCGTGGTTTGATGCGCCTTGAGGACACAGAACGGGCGGTCGAGGCGACCCGTATGGCGGAACTGGACGTCGTGTTTCCCATCCTGCATGGCACCTACGGCGAGGACGGCACTGTCCAGGGCCTGTTGGAGCTGGCGGGTGTTCCCTACGTCGGTGCCGGGGTGACCGCCTCCGCCCTGGGGATGGACAAGGCTGTGTTCAAGGACGTGATGCAGGCCCACGGGATGCCCATGGTGGATTGCGTGATGTCTTGGCGCAAGGAGTGGGAGGCACGCCCCGATGAGCTGATGGACCGCGTCGAGAGGCGCTTGGGCTACCCTGTCTTCACCAAGCCGGCCAATCTGGGTTCCAGCGTGGGCGTGAGCAAGTGCCGGAACCGGGTGGAGTTGGCGTCGGGATTGGCCGATGCGGCCCGCTACGATCGCAAGCTGCTGGTTGAGGTAGCTGTGCCGGCTGCCCGCGAGATCGAGGTCAGCGTGTTGGGCAACGACGATCCCATTGCATCTGTGCCCGGTGAGATCATCCCCAGTCGCGAGTTCTACAGCTACGAGGCCAAGTACATGGACGAAGGCGATGACGCATCGGACCTGCTCATTCCTGCCCCCATCCCGGCAGACACGGCGGACAGAGTCCGCGATCTGGCGGTGAGAGCCTACAGGGCGATTGACTGTGCCGGGATGGCACGGGTTGATTTCCTGCTCTCCCGTGAAACGGGAGAGCTGTATCTCAACGAACTGAACACCATACCGGGGTTCACGGCGATCAGCATGTACCCCAAGTTGTGGGAGGCCAGCGGCATCTCCTATTCGGAATTGATCGATCGGCTGATCGAGTTGGCCCTCGAACGCTACGGGGACAGAAATCGGTCGGAGACTTCATACCAGCCTGCGATTGATAGCGGATGACGCGATCCAAGAGACGAGCACGGGAGAAAAGGAAGTACGAGACGGCCGGAGTCTGGGTTCTGGGCCGGGCACGGGTGGGGCGCACCCCGGCCGCTACGCGTCCGTTCGCGCGGCGCCTGCGTGGTTTGTTGCTGCTTGTGCTGATCGTGGTGGTGGCCGTCGCTCTGTGGTTGACACTCGATGACCGATTCTACATCTACCGTGCGGATGTGGTGGGCGCGGTGCGCGTGTCGCCCGAGGACGTGTTTCGGGCCAGCGGCTTGCCGGGACTTCACGTCCTGTGGATGCGTTCTGCCGACTGCGAGACTCGTCTGCTGGCCGCGCTGCCGACTCTGGAGAGTGCACATGTCGCCTGCCGCCTGCCGGCGAAGTGCACGATCTCCGTTGTGGAGCGGCAGCCGCGGTTGCTCTGGGATGACGATGGGCATTTCTGGTGGGTTGACGCTGAGGGTGTGATCTTCCCTGGGGAGGCGCCGGTCCAGGATATGCCGTCGGACCGTTGGCTGGTCAAGGGACCGCTGCCCCGCGGTGAAGACGGGGAGCTGGACGAGCAGGTGCGTGTCGCTCTGGCCGAGTTGTGGGCCGCCGGGGCGGACATATCGTCGGTTCTGCATTACGTACGGGGCCGAGGTCTGGTGGTCACCGACGAGCGCGGCTGGCGCGTGATCGTGGGACAGGGATCGGGTATGGAAGAGCGGTTGCGCGTGTTGGAGTCGATGGCGGCCGCTTTGCAGGCGCGAGGCTCGACGCCTCGATTTGTAGACGTGCGCTTCACCGATGCGCCCTACTATTCATTGACGAACGATTGGTGATGGCGCTGACGCCGACGCTTCTCTGTAGGTGCGCGGACTCCCGGCGGCCTGACCGGGGTCCGAGGAGACGTTGCCGTTCACTGAGATTTGACATGCGAGGCTGACCGTGGGACGCACGATCGTGGGCATGGACGTGGGCAGCAGCAAGGTGTGCACCTTGGTGGGCGAGGTGGACGATGAGGGCGATGTTCGCGTGATCGGTGTGGGCATGGTGCCCTCGCGGGGTGTGCGCAAAGGTGTGGTGGTCAACATCGCGGATGCCACAGCGGCCATTGTGGCCTCTGTCGAGCAGGCCGAGCGTACGTCCGGCTACACGATCGAGCGGGCCTATGTGGGGCTCAGTGGCACGCACGTGTCGTCCTTGAACAGCCGTGGGGTGGTTGGTATCTCCCGCCGCGAGCATGGCATCGCACTTGAGGACGTGGATCGGGCCTTGGATGCTGCCCAGGCCATTGCGGTGCCTCACAACCAGGAAGTCGTGCACGTGATTCCACGAGGGTACACGGTGGATGGGCAGGACGGCGTGCACGACCCCATAGGCATGCATGGCTTCCGGCTGGAGGTGGAGGCGCACATCGTCATTGGCTCCAGCACCTTGATCCAGAACCTGGTGAAGTGCGTGGAAGGCGCTGGAGTGGAGGTGGATGGGTTGGTCCTGGCCAGCATAGCCGCCGGCGGCGCTGTGCTGACGGACACCGAGCGTGAGATGGGGGTGGTTCTGGCCGACGTCGGCGCCGGCACCAGCGACATCGCGGTTTTCATTGATGGTACCGTGTGGCACACGGTCACGCTGGGGGTGGGTGGTGAGTACATCACCGGCGACATCGCCATCGGCATGCGCCTGCCGCCGGATGTCGCGGAGCAAGTCAAGATCCAGCATGGCCACGCGTGCGCGGCCCAGGTGTCGCCTGAGGCGCGGATCAGCGTGCAGGCGTTCGGTGGGCAGAGCCATCAGGTCGTGCCCCGATGGAAGCTGGCGGAGATCGTCGGCGCGCGGGCGGAGGAGATCCTCTCGATGGTGCAGCAGGAGATCAAGCGCTCGGGCTACGACGGCTTGTTGCCATCCGGTGTCGTCCTGTGCGGCGGCACGGCCCAATTGGCCGGCATCGAGCAGTTGGGCCGAGACATTCTTGGTCTACCGGTGCGGATCGGCACGCCTCAGGCAATTCACGGTCTGGTGGACAAGGTGAGCAACCCGGCTCAAGCGGTGGGTGCGGGGCTCATGGAGTGGGGGTTGACCGCAGGCGCGCGACCCCAGTTGCGCAGGTCCGGCCCAGGGGCGGGGCGGCGCTTTCTCAACTGGCTTCGGGTCTTTCTGCCTGGCTGACCCAATACTGGACGTTGTGTATACGTGATCACGGATTTCGACTGGACGTAGCAGACAGGAGGATCAAAATGCATCAATCGTCTCCGACAGAAAGCTTTGCACAGATCCGAGTTGTCGGTGTCGGGGGAGGCGGCAGCAATGCCGTCAACCGGATGATCGCTGAGGGATTGAGCGGCGTTGACTTCGTCGCCGTCAACACCGACGCCCAGGCACTCATGCTCTCTGATGCGCCCACGCGCGTGCGCATCGGCGACAAACTGACGCGAGGACTGGGCGTCGGCGGCAATCCCGACACGGGCCAGAAGGCGGCGGAGGAGTCGTCCGACGAACTGCACGACGTCCTGGGAGGCTCCGACATGGTGTTCATCACCGCCGGTATGGGGGGCGGCACCGGCACCGGGGCCGCGCCTGTCATCGCCGAGATTGCCCGAGAGATGGATGCGTTGACGATCGGCGTCGTCACTCGTCCCTTCGGCTGGGAAGGAGCGGTCCGGTCCGAGACCGCGAGGACGGGGATCGAACGGCTCAAAGATGCCGTGGACACGCTGATCGTGATTCCCAACGATCGCCTGCTGGAGATCACCGACAAGCGGGTCAGTCTCCAGGACGCCTTCGCCCTGGCCGACGACGTACTGCGGCAGGGCGTACAGGGCATCTCGGAGCTCATCACCGTCCCAGGGCTGATCAACCTGGACTTCGCCGACGTGCGGACGATCATGTCTGAGGGCGGTGCGGCGCTGATGGCGGTGGGGCACGCCAGTGGCGAAAACCGGGCGGTCGAAGCCGCACAGCAGGCTATCTCCAGTCGGCTGCTGGACATCACGATTGATGGGGCGCGAGGCATTCTCTTCAACGTGACGGGCGGGACGGACTTGAGCCTGTTTGAGGTCAACGAGGCGGCTTCGATCATCAAGCAGACGGCCCATCCGGAGGTCAACCTCATCTTCGGCGCTGTGATTGACGAGAAGATGGGAGACGAGATCCGCATCATCGTCATCGCAACCGGTTTTGACCAAACGGAGCCACGACCCCGCGCTGCTCGCGCGGTGTTCAGCGAATCGGTGGAATTCCCGACTCCGGCCTTCGATAAGGACGATCTAGAGATTCCGGCCTTTCTACGCCGCCGTGGTTGAGGCCCTGCCCACGCAGCGCGAAGGCTGTCCTACGTCGAACTCCTGAATCGCGTGGCGCGGGGCAATAGTTCTTGAGATCGGTTGCCGCCGGTCCTGATGCGGTGTCTGTTCAGTGCGTATGCCAGCGCGCGTTAGTTGATTGGGCATCGGCGCGGCGTTGCCCGCGGCGGTGCGGTCTTGCCTGCTGCACCAGAATATGAATCCGCCGGACACCATCGGACGCCCCGATTCATCGGGGGCATCGGGTACTAGCAGCCAATCGGTTACAGGGTACCCCCTCCACCATATCCCTACCGAATCACGCGACATTTTGGGATATTCAATTGGAATTCGCTTGCGCCCCCTGTGAGCATGTGATATAATCAACGCATCTGGTCCCCGCTATATGTGGGGTTTTTGTTTCCTCAAACCCCATATATGGCGTTGCTTTTCGCTTCTATTTCAGGCAGGAGGCCAATTGATGAAGTGTCCCCATTGCGGTGGTGAGCGCACGCGGGTGATCGACACAACCCGCACTTCGCGTGGTATCCGTCGTCGGCGTGAGTGCAAGGATTGTGATCAACGCTTCAGCACCATGGAGCGGGCTATTCTGACCACGCCATTGGTGGTCAAACGTGACGGCCGGCGCGAGGAATTCAACCACGAGAAGCTGCTTGCGGGCCTGCGTACCGCTTGTACCCGGCGGCCTATCTCGGCCGGCGACCTGGAGCGCTTGGTGGATCGGGTCGAGAGCAGGATTCGCGAGGTTGGCAAGTCGGAGATCCCCAGCCGCTTGATCGGCGATTTGACCGTCGAGGAACTCAAGGAATTGGACCCCGTATCCTACATCCGCTATGCGATCGTATACTTGGGATTGGAAGACTTGGAGGCTGTGCGCGCCGAGATAGACCGCTTGTTGGAGGAGCGTGATTAGGGCGAGCGGGGGCCTCGGCTCGGTATTCCATGGAGGGAGCAACAATGGCCAAAACGCCTCAAGGTACGCGTGTTTCTGCCTCCTTCTCTTCAGCGCGACCCAATGTGAAGTTGGCCGAAAACGCACTCACCGTCCTGAAGCGTCGCTACTTGCGCAAGGGCGCCGATGGTCAGCCAGTAGAGACAGTCGAGCAGATGTTCCATCGCGTGACCTCATACATCGCCGCAGCCGAGGAGAACTGGGGCGGAGACGTGGCACGCGTGGAGAGCATTTTCTACGACCTGGTGACCAGCCTGCGCTTTCTGCCCAACTCCCCGACGTTCACGGGGGCTGGCACGCCGCTGGGCCAGTTGGCCGCGTGTTTCGTTCTTCCCATCTCCGACGACATGGGCCGTGAGAGCGACGGCATCTTCCAAACGCTGCGCGACGCGGCCCTCATCCAGCAAACCGGTGGTGGGACGGGATTCTCTTTCTCCGGCCTGCGTCCCGAGGGCGCTGTGGTGCGCAGCAGCGGCGGCCAGGCCACCGGGCCGGTGGGCTTCATGCGCGTCTTTGACGTGGCATCTGGCATCGTCAGCCAGGGTGGGGCACGCCGCGGCGCCAACATGGCCGTGCTGCGGGTGGATCATCCGGACATCCTTGACTTCATCCACTGCAAGACGAACGAGGGAGCTATCGCGAACTTCAATATCTCCGTTGGCGTGACCGACGCCTTCATGGAGGCGCTGGCACAGGACGAGACGATCCCTCTGGTCAATCCTCAGGACGGCGAGACCTGGCGGACGCTGCGGGCGCGGGAGGTCTTTGGAGAGATCGTCTCCGCAGCCCACCGCAACGGAGAGCCCGGGTTGCTCTTCCTGGACGCGGCCGATCGCCACAATCCCTGCCCTCACCTGGGGCAGTACGAGGCGACCAATCCGTGTGGGGAGCAGTTCCTGTTGGCCTATGAGAACTGTTGCCTGGGCTCGGTGAACCTGGCACGCCACGTCGGTCACGGGGACAACGGCTGTGCCTCGGTGGATTGGGGCAAGCTGCGGGAGACCGTTGAGCTGGCGACGCGTTTCCTGGACGACGTGATCGATGCCAACGCCTACGTGCCGGCTGTGCCGCAGCTTGAGGAGGCGGCTCGGCGCACCCGGCGGATTGGATTGGGCATCATGGGGCTGGGTGACCTGCTGTACCACCTGCGGGTGCGCTACGGCAGCGACGAGGCCCAGGAGTTGGCGGCCCAGGTGATGGAGTTCATTCGCTTCCACGCGATGCGTACCAGTATCGCCTTTGCCCAAGAGCGGGGACCTTTCTCCGCCATCCAGGGCAGTGTCTACGACCCCGACGAACTGCGCTGGGAACCGCCGCAGCCACTGACCCCCTATATGCGCCTCGATAAGTGGGGGCGACCGGGCCTGGATTGGGCGGAGATCGTCGAGGGAATCCGGCGCAACGGCATCCGCAACGCCACGCAAACCACCGTGGCGCCGACCGGAACCGTCTCCACCGTCGCCGGCTGCGAGGCCTACGGTTGCGAACCAGTCTTCGCGCTGGCTTACGTGCGCCGCGTGGACGACAACGGGCGGGACGTCGAACTGCAATACGTGAGCCCGCTCTTCCGCGAGGCGCTGGCGGAGGCGGGCCTGGACGGCACAACCCGGGATCGCGTCGTGCAACAGGTCATGGTGAGCGGAAGCTGCCAGAACGTCGATGACGTTCCTCCCGCCATGCGCAGGGTCTTCGTCGTTGCCGCCGACATCGGGGCCGAGGAGCACGTGCGTATGCAGGCGGCCCTTCAGGCGTTTGTGGACAGCTCCATATCCAAGACGATCAACTTCCCCGCCACAGCCACGCCAGAAGACGTGGCGCAGGCGTTTCAACTGGCCTGGCAGCTCGACTGTAAGGGACTCACCGTCTACGTGACCGGCTCGCGGGAGAAGGTGGTTCTGGAGACACAGGCGGCGCGGGAGGCCCGGCAGCGGACCCACGCTGTGCCGGTGCCCACGACTGTGCGGCCCCGCCCGCACAACCTGGAGGGCAAGACCTACCGCCTGGGCACGCCGCTTGGGACGGCATATATCACCATCAACTCGAACGGCGACAGCGAGCCCTTCGAGGTGTTCTTGAACGTGGGCAAGGCTGGCTCCGATACGGCCGCCGTGTCAGAGGCCATCGGGCGCTTGATCTCGATGGTCCTCCGCATTCCGTCGCCGCTCTCAGCCACGCGCAGGCTCAAGCAGGTGGTCAAGCAGTTGAAGGGCATCGGCGGCGGGCGACCGTTGGGCTTTGGTCCCGACCGTGTACGCAGCCTGCCGGATGGCGTGGCCCACGTGCTGGCCGAGCACTTGGGGATGGTGGAGCCGGAACGCGGGGAGGCTGGCGCTGAGCAGCTTTCCCTCTTCCCGACCGGCGACCTGTGCCCGGAGTGTGGACACGCTGCGCTGGTGAACGAGGAAGGCTGTCGCCGCTGTTACTCGTGCGGCTACAGCGAGTGCTGATCGCGCTGTAGGTTTTACTGAATATCGGGCGCTGTGTATTCGATATTGGGCTATCCTACTGGATATTGGGCGGCAAATGGTCTCAGCAGATGGCATTCTATCCTGCGGCCATCTGTGTCTTCTGTTACTTGGCAGGTTCAGCATTACTGCCTCGAAGACGTTTGTCGAGCAAAGCCCATCACGACCTTTTCCCACATATGAGGTGCGCCGTCGGACCCGGTCCGGCAATGCCGGGCCCAACGGTTCTCCTGCAAGCGCTTGGCAAACCTGGAAGCTGCAGTGTCCACCTCCAATTGCACTGGCGATTCTTGCGTACCGGTTGCACGTTGTTTTCTTGCTCAGTTTGGCGTAGAGCGCCGGTGTCGATCGACAGGCACCGACTTGCGCTTGCCTCCAGGCCGCTTGCGCTTGTGTGGCTTTACCGGCACAATCTTTTTACCCTTCTGAGTCTTGGCCATTCTTCTCACCTCCTTTCACAATAGCATGGTTGATATCTCACAGAAGGCACCTGATAGATTACTGGGACCCACAAGGTGGGTTGTATTGCTGCCGGACCTTCTGCTCGATGGTCTTTCGTCCTGCTTGATGCAAGCCAGGCGTGTAGTGGACCGCGTAGTAGAGTCTGCCGCTGCTGGCGTTACGCTGCCAGCAGGACTTGCGATCGTGGTTCTCCACACGGGACTTGACCGTCGCGGACTCGCCGACATCAACGACTTTGTAGCGCGATGCATTAGTTGGCGTCAGTATTGCATAGACGCCGCTCTTGTCCTCAAGCGACGAAGTCGACTTGAATGGGCCATTGAACTTGTAGCCAGCTAGAGTGATGGACATTGTGTTACTCTCCTCAATCAGGATTTGGGTTGACAACTTGGATTGTCGCCTTGGTATGTACTACCGAATACAGATGGTTTTTCGCCATTGAGTGGCTAAGAAACTGGCTAGTACGGTAGTATAGTATGCATGAATTCCCAGGGAATGGCGAGTGGACCTAAAGACATACGAACTACTCCAAGAACAGAAGTGGGAACCCATCTACCGCGAGTTAGTGGCTTTTGGCATCTATTGGGCACAGAACTATCACTGGCGACATGGTGGGCTTCAGGAACTGACAGCCGGTCAGACCATTGCTGATGTAGTTCAGGAAGCCATCATCAAGACCATTGAGGGCAAACGTAGTTGGGATCCACAAAAAGGACCGCTGGTACCGTGGTTAAGAGATCAAGTGAAAAGTGAGATTGATCATCTATACCATTCCGCTGCAAGCAGGCATGAGGTGCTGATTCCAGAGAGCGAGGACGGCGAGGAACTGACCGATTGGATCGAACATCGCTCTTCTCAGGGGGGAGATGTTTCGGTTGTCGTATCCTCTCAGAATCCCGAAGAGATAGTGTTGAAGAAGGAGGACATAGAGAAACGAGAAGATGCATTGTTCCAAGCAACATCGGGCGACCCAGAACTAGAAGAGATACTTGAGATCATTGCGGGTGGATGTGCACCTAGACCTCGGTATCTTGCCGCTGAACTGGGTGTACCTGTTACAGACGTAAACAACCGACTGAAGCGGCTTCGACGACGCGCTTGGCAGCTGTTGACAAGGGAGGACTAGTGGACAAGCGAAGGCCTGTAGAGACTAGTGAGGACTTGGTGCGCGCGTTCGCTGATCTGTTCGATGAGATCGAACCAGAGACGCCAGACGAGATCGACGCCGTGATACGTGAAGCTGGCTTTGACCCAGATGAGATGGAGGCAAGAATAAGGGCAGCCACTGAGCAAGCACTAGCGAGGTCCCCATTGAATTGGCGCAACAGAACTTCACAGGAATTGGAGAGTGAGCGGGATCGAGTCGCCCGCGCAGTTCGTCCGGGCGATAGGGCAGGGCTCATCGAAGCGATCAAGGCATTGACCAGACAGGTCTCAGGGCAAATAGCTTATGCCTATCGAAACCTTGAGTCGATGACCGATGAGGATTTAGCCGGTCTGCTGTCAAATCTGGAGTATCTTGCTTCCCAGAAGGGCGGGCCGGGCGAGAAGTAGAATGGTGTTTCCACAATACGCTGCTGAACGTGTGCTCGACGAGCTTCGGATTGTAGGTGTAGAGGATCTGCAGCTTCTTGATGTCATTGCCTTGGAACGTGGTGCGGTCGTTATGTATGAGTCTTTGGACGGCGCTGAAGCCAGGCTTGTCGCGGTTGACAGAAGAGCCATCATAACGGTCTCCACTCTTGTGGAGAATCTCCGTCGAAGGCGATTCAGCGTGGGGCACGAGTTGGGGCATCTGGAAATGCATCTCAAGCACAGCAGAATGTTTCTTTGTACCGGCCGGGATATCGATGACTGGAGGGAGCAGAGAACCGATCCAAACCTGGAACAGGAAGCCAATGATTTCGCGGCGACGTTGCTCCTGCCGGAACGGTTCTTTGCCCCCTTGTGCAAAGCCACGGAACCCTCTCTCGACCTCATTGATGAAATGGCGGAGACTTTCAATGTGTCTCTGACTGCGACAGCGATTCGTTATCTCAAGTTCTGCGACGAGGCTTGTGCTATCGTGTTTTCACAAGGCGGACATATCAAGTGGTTTCGTAGCAGTGGCGAGTTCAAGAGGATCGGCGAGGACACCCATCTCTTCATTGACGTTCGCAGTAAGCTGGATCCAATCACTCCTGCCGCTGCATTCTTCACCGGACGGGCTATGCAAGATCGACCAAAGAGAATCGGCGCATCGGCCTGGTTTGAGCCGGGCAACTATCGAAGTGACGCGACTGTTTTGGAGCAGTCGTGGTCGATGCCCAACTATGATGCGGTTCTCACGCTGCTGTGGATAGACGATGATATTGAGCGTGACGACAGCCAGTGGCTCTGACTTGTTTGGTGTGTCTCGCGTTTCTCTAAGCCTGTTTTCCGCACTTTTCCAATCGAATAGAGAGCAAACCTCACCCACCTGATGGGCATCGCTGAGGCATCTGAGTTGCGCAAGTAGACCGCGAGGCTGCTCCAGGCCGTTCTCCACTGACTTGGGAGGGAAGCCTGGCATCTTCCTCGTTCTGCTGGCGTACCTCAACCTTCCCGCCGGTGCGGGCCTACGCAGCGCCTTCGGGCGCCGCACGTCCACACCAGATGTTGGGTGGCGGCAAGGCCAGCGAGAGGATGTTTCCAGATGGGAGCAACGAGTGCAGCCAGCGGGGGCGACGGAGGTCCGTCAGAACTTGAGCCAGAATCTCCAGGAGCGCAACCTGTTCTTCGTCCAGCGGAACGATGCGGTACAGAGAGCTGCCATCCCAGCACAAGGTCTCGATGATGTCTAGACTATCTAGTGTTTCGATGATCCGCCGAGTTGTCATCTGCCATCCGTTCTGGCGTGCCTGGCGCTCTAGCAGACTATAGGTGAGCAGAGCCAGCATATTGATCAGCAGCATCCCCTCGATCCTTTCGTCCTTGTGCAGGTAGATGGGCGAGACCTTCAAGTCACTCTTGGAAATCCTGAGCCGATGATGACCGTTTCCTGGATGGGCCGGCCATTGCTTTTCAAGAGCCGACATAGCCGTCCGATGTTCTCTTGCACAGTAGCCAGGTCGGCTGTCCGTGCGGCCCACAAGGC
>CAZYSK010000054.1:0-41246 GCA_964649415.1 uncultured Anaerolineales bacterium | reverse complement strand
TTGCGGCATCTTTGAGCTTGAAGGTGATTTCGGTCTGATCATCGTTCCACGTATAGTCACCATCAGCCAACAACGGATACTGCTGGCCATCAAGCATGTTGTATAGATACGGGGTTTCGAACATGACGACGCGGGAACTGTCGTTTTGGGCAATAGCCATCGCATTATTGTTGCCGGAGGAGTATGGATTCCAGCCGACAACCGGCCCCCACTGCTGACCATTGAAGTACATGGTTTCGTTGCGGGGCAGCGCACCTTCTTCTGCCTCAGCGGCCGGCGCGACCTCAACCTCAACCTCAACGGTCTGCTCGACGATTTTCTCGACCTCAACGGTCTGCTCGACGATTTTCTCGACCTCGACGATCTCAGGACTGGGGGGGGCACAAGCAGATAGTGAAAGGCCAAGAACCATCAAGATGCTAAACAGGGTACCAATATGGCGTTTCATTTTCTAAACATCTCCTTCCTTTTGATTATGCGCACAAAATCTTGACACACAAGCTTTTGACTAAAGAACATCGCAGGACTGATCCGATAGACACCTCCTTTTCCATCGGCGCTAACAGCGCCAACCTCGACAAAAAAGCGTCGATACGCTTTGCAGAACAACAACACTTACGCGCGTTACGCGTGCAGCCCGAAAGGCGCAAACGTTCTTATGCTAGTTTCGAGTAGTCAACAAAATGTCCCCCTGTGTGATATGAGACGAGTTGCCAAGACCAACCAATCACACGGGAGGACAAAGACATGATAACCGATTTTGACGATTTCTGCTTGTGGGTGTATATCATCGTGGACGATATTCGGCAACAGATTGCATTTGTTCAAGCGTCACGACTCAGCGCCAGTCCGCAGCGACAGCGAGTTGATCGCGATGGCTCTGATCGGTGAGTGCCGCGGGTAGGTGCTGGACAAGATGCTACACCGTCGTCAACACACGCACATTCAGACCCAGGGTATAGGGTTCAAGATGTGCTGTTCGCACCACACTTTGGTGGATCGCAGTTCAGTGTAGTGCTGTTCATTCCCTTCTCATTAATAAGATAACACGGAACTCGTCTACCGTCTATCGTTAGTTTGGAGGATTTTGGCGCTGAATTGAAGCGACAAGACGGCTAGAGTGCCGGTTTGGAGGATTAACGATAGTTGCAAAGTTGCCCAACAAGTAGTATAATCTCGATTGTTGGGCAACTTTGCACCCTCAAGCAGGAGGTCGAATGCGGAAACCCACGAAACCAATAGTAAGAACCGATTCATTGCTGCTCAATGATGCGGGTCCAGATGCGGCCGATGCTGTTCGAGTCGGATCGCCTCATTGGCATGCGTGGCTTGCCAGAGCTGACAATCCGGGCTTTGTTTTCAAGGGAGATGCTGGACACTTTACTGCTCGGCGCGAAGTGCGGCGAGGTAGCCCATACTGGTATGCCTACCGTCGGCGCGGCGGGAAACTCCGCAAGGTGTATCTTGGTAAATCGGAGGAAGTGACTCAAGAGTGCCTCGATCAGGCGAGCGCACGTCTGGCTGGGCAGACGACGCTGGCGCAGCTATTGACAAGCTCTGATTCCGCTGACATAGCTGCTACGACAGGATCTCCCGAGGAGGTCCATACGTCTTCTTTGTCGCTGGCCAAAGTCACACCTCCAGGGTTGCCGCGAAAGCTCGTCACGCGCCCGCGCCTCACTCAGCGGATCGATAAGCCGGTGACCTTGATCTGTGCGCCCAGTGGGTTCGGCAAGAGCACGTTGCTGAATGAGTGGCAGCAGGCTTGCGGAATGCCTGTGGCGTGGGTATCGTTGGATGCAAATGATGACGCTCTGCTGCGTTTTTGGCAGGTGGTTGTAGCGGCTTTGCAAGTGACAAGTCCTAACTTGGGACAAGAGTTGTTCGCAAATCTCGGCGGGTCTTTGCCTTCTGGCATTTCTGAAGCTGTCGCCGGTCTTGTGAATGAGATCATCGGTGTGATGAACAGACCAGGCTCTGCCAGCCGTATAGGCTTGATCCTGGACGACTATCACCATATTCAGAGTCCAGAGATTCACGCTTCTATCCAATCCTTGCTGGAGCATTTGCCGCCGAATTTGCAGATCGTTGTTTCCAGCCACGTCAAGCCGCCGCTTGCCTTGGGACGTTTGCGGGCAAATGGTGTAGTGACCGAGTTGGAGACAGACGATTTGCGCTTTACGCTAGAGGAGGGAATCGACCTTCTGGTGCGGCACACCTTGGAGCGGCCCTTGGCCTATGGTGACATGCAGGCGTTGATAAAGCGTACCGAAGGATGGGTTGCTGGCCTCATGCTTGCAACACAGGCTCTGACCAAACAGGATGACTGGGATCGATCAATAGCGACTTTTACCGGCGCGCACACCTATCTGCGCGAATACTTTATGGAGAGTGTGCTATCTCGGCAGCCACCATCTACGCAGGCGTTTCTGCTCAAAACCTCGATTTTGAAGCATCTGACCGGACCACTGTGTGACGCCGTCACCGGGCAAACCAGTGGGGAGAAACTGCTATCCCAATTGTGGCATAACAACCTCTTTGTCGAGCGACTGGGGGAACAGAACGAGTATCGGTATCACGATTTGTTCGCCGAGATGCTTTACAGCCAATTGCAGATGCAATGCAAGGCTGAAATCCCGCGTTTGCATCGCCGGGCGGCAGAATGGTATTGCACGCAGAACGCGCCAGCAAATGCCGTGTACCATCTGCTGGTCATCGAAGCGTGGGAAGAGGCCGCAGCTTTGATCGAGAGCATAGCGCTGCGCGAGCTGGAGCAATTTGGCGAGGACTCGCGCTTGCTGCGTTGGCTGCGACAATTGCCGGAAGCGGTGGTGCAACGACACAAGACGCTCCTAAGCGTGTACGTGCGCGTGGCGAGGGTGGCCTTGCCGCAGACCGGCGTGGAACAGTTCATGGCGCGAGCAGAAGCGAGTATCACACGCAAGCCGACGGTGGAGCGGACGAGTGACGAGCAAGATGTGCTGGCCGAGATTCAGCGGATTCGTCACATCTGGTCGACGGGTGAGTCGGTGATGTCGCACGATCTTGCTGCCGATGAGCACGACGACGTATGGCAGATGCTGAACGGCGTCACGGAGTACCCGCAGTTTTTCGAGCAGGATTTGGATAGGGCTGAAGCCCTTGCGCGGGAGGTGTATGAGACCGCTCGATCCCGGCGACACCTTTTTGCTATGCTAATGGCCGGTGGGGGATGTGCCGAGATTGCGGCGTGGCGGGGGTGCCTCCGGCGTGGTGAAGAGATAGCGCATGAGGTGTTACAGCAGGCACTTGACCAGCGTGGCAAGTTGCCAGAGATAGCCAGTATTGCGCTGGCCGCTCTGGCTCACGTATGCTATGCGCGCGATCAACTCACGCAGGCGCATCAACTCCTATCGCGTGCCACCAAGGTCGATCCGAATCCAACGAGCACGAACGGGCCGATTACTATCGCGGTTCGACGTACGTTGATTCAATCGGCGCAAGGCAATCACACTGCGGCTCAAGCCACGATTCAATCCGCGCTGGAGTTGAACGCCAGGCGCCCCGCCGGTCTGTGGTCTGATCAGGAGTTGAATGTATATCGGGCGTTGGTCTGCTTGCGACAAGGTAACCTCGCTGGCGCGGAACGATTACTGAACGAGGCCGCATATCCTGATACGCATCCGTTATCCGACCTTGTCCGGGCAGAGGTGCTACTGGAGCGGGAACAGGGCGCGACCGCTGAAGGTATCCTCAGTCGCTCGATGTCTCAATACCCACACGGATTCCGCGGCGGGTCGATCGTGTCTGTACGTGTGATGCTGGCTGTGGCATTGTTCCAGCAGCACAAGGTGAGGCAAGCTCGCCGGGTGATGACGGATGCCATCCGGCAGGCATATCCAGAGGCATTCATCCGCCCGTTCTTGGATCACGGCCTTCGCGGCTTGCCTGTACTCGTGCTCGTACTGCGCACGGGGAACCTCGCTGCTGAGGCTCGGGCCTTTGTGAAGGAAAGTCTGCGGGCGATAGGGGACGCCAGCGGGGTGCAGACACGCATCCCAGAGGACGAGCTGGCGGCGCTTTCCACCGCTGCGTCTATCAGCGCGCGCGAGCGAGAGGTGCTGCAGTCGCTGAACGCCGGTTCATCCAACCGGGAGATTGCTGCTGCATTATCCATTGCCGAATGCACGGTGAAGACGCACTTGGCGAACATTTATCGCAAGCTCGGTGTGAACAACCGGGTGCGAGCCGTCGCGCGAGCAAAGGCATTGATGTTGGTGTAGGTTGCTTGGGACAAGGCAGGGACATAAGCAGTGGATTGGGGCTCAAATCAGTGATCTTTGGGTCGTTGGTTCCATTCCTGCTTAGGTAGCGGGGCCAGGATTCGAACCTGGAACCTCCGGGGTATGAGCTCCAACCCTGCTACGTATGCTCTGGACTGCCAAACCAGGCTCCTGAGGTAACCGTCGGATGCTGTTCATCCGCACGCTCTTTGGTTCCCAAAAGCCTGGCGTACTGTGATCTAGCGTCGAGAGATTATCCAAGAGGCGCCTCTATCTGTCAAACGCGAGTGGCAAAGGGCACCAGACGAGATCAACGGTTGTAGCCACACGATCAAGCCCTACGCCACTCGCCGGCTCAGCACCCACACGGCCAGGCCAAGGAGCACGGCAGTAAAGCCTGCCAGAATCGCCAAGTCCAGCATTGCCCGAGATAGTCCTCCACTGGTCAATGCTACGCGAAGCACGTCGACGGCATACGTCAGCGACAGGGGGCGGGTCACGATCTGCAATCCCGGCGGCAGCGACGCCACCGGCACAAACACGCCGCCCAGGAACATCATCGGAAAGCGGAAGGCATTGGCCAGCGTCTGCGCCTCGAACACCTCCTTGACTGCTACCGAGACCAGCACCCCCAAAGCAGAGAACGCCGCCGCAGAGAGGATCATGCCCAGGATCAGCAGAGGCCAGTTGACTCCGCTTGCCCCAAAAACCGCCAGAGCGACGATCAGGACGGCCAGGGTCGTCACTAGGCCAAAGACCATGCCACCTAAGAGCTTGCCTGCCAGGAGGGCCGGCAGCCGGATTGGGGTCAGCAGCAGCCGCTCCAGCGCGCCGACCCGCCGCTCGAAGGTGGTCACGATCGTCTCCGTTTTCCTAGTGCACCTGGTATGAGATGTGATCAACGACCAGCAGGCCCAAGTTGGGCGGACCGAACCGCCTGGTCAGTTGCGCGACTTCGATAGTTGGCAAAGGATCAGGCATTTGACTTCTCCTCCTTCTACGGGCAAAGACGGGACAACAGACGATGGGGGCTCTTTTTGTTGCCTGCAAGTCTTGGCCATCCTACTCCCCATGTATCTATGTATTATTCGTCTATATAGAGATAATCTATATACTAAGTATCTATTGACATACAGTACATAGTGTGATATAGTATAGTCGAAATGGGTCTGGCTGACCCTGTGAGGAAAGAGGAAAGATGCGAGGAAAAGGCCAGAGAAGGCGGAGACGTGGTCGCTGGGCGACTGGGATGCGGGAGTCGGCACTGCTTCTGCTCCTGCACCGTGAACCTGCTCACGGCTATACCCTGATGGAACAGTTGGAGGAGTTCGGCCTGGGAGAGATTGCTCCCAGCGTCATCTACCGGATGCTGCGTGATATGGAAGCACGCGGATGGGTCGCTTCGATGTGGGACGAGGAGCAGACCCAAGGGCCACCTCGCCGTATTTATCGTATCACCGCTATGGGGGATGAGGTACTGGCTACGTGGGTACGGGAGTTGGATGAGACTCGGAAGATGCTTGATCACTTGGTGGGAGCGTATCACCTTCACATGGAAGAAGGTGAAGGCGAGTATCATTGATGCGTTGTTGAGGAGCCTGCGTATCGATGCGGCTGCGCACCGAGTGTTGAGTGGTTGCTAGAAACAGGGTCGAAATATGCGATTGTCAAGGGAGAAAAATGATTGCGGCTAGGATGGCCCTGCAGATGAAAGTGTCCACTGTCGGTCTGGTGGAGAATATGAGTTACGCCGTTTGTCCCAACTGCGGGGAGCGGATCGAGGTTTTTGGCCCCAGCCAGGCGATGCGCACGGCGAACCAACTGGGCGTGCCGATGTTGGGACAACTGCCGCTGGACCCCGAACTGGCCCGCCATTGCGACGCCGGCGAGATCGAGGAGTACGCGATTGACGTGTTCGAGCCTATCGCTGAAAAGATCACAGAGCGAGCATCCACGCGGCCGAGCACGCCGATGTTTTGAATTGACAGTATGAGAAGGTGAGGCAAGATGCCAGCAGGAGATGGAACTGGACCCAGGGGCATGGGACCGATGACCGGACGCGGGGCGGGCTACTGCGCCGGCTACGGCGTGCCCGGCTACGCGAACCCGATGCCCGGCCGGGGCTTTGGCATGGGCTGGGGGCGTGGTGGAGGCTGGGGTGGGGGCCGCGGTTGGCGCAACATGTACTATGCCACTGGCCTGCCCGGCTGGGCCCGCTACGGGTACGCGCCGGTCTGGGGAGCCCCCCCGGCTGCAGCGTATGGCCCTTATGGGGCACCCCCCACGCCGGAGCAGGAAAAGGTAGGCGGACAACCGATGCCGATGAACCCCTTTATCTCCAACAGCGTGAGGAGCACGATTCTTGCGGTGCTATCGCTGCTCAAAGGATTCAAGAAGGAAAAGATAGATATCAGGTTTTGATAGGTGGTCACAATGATCTATGTCGATGAGGAACGCTGCACAGGCTGTGGTCTGTGCGTCGAAGCCTGCCCGACTGGTGCCATGCGCTTGGTAGATGGTGTGGCCCAGGTCGAGCAGAGCCTATGCCGGGAGTGCCAAGTTTGCCTTTCCGCCTGCCCGAACGGCGCTGTCCTAGCGATGCAAGAACCGATACCTGTAAGCGCGCCTGCGCCGACGTCAAGCCCGACTCGGCCGGTCGCGCCGGCACTCAGACCTGGCGGCTTACGGCCTTTGTTGGACGCAGCGCAGGCCTTCATTCAACGGGATGTGGCGCCCCGGGTTGCGGCGCTTCGGGGGAGCCGGGGACAACCGAAGGTTTCTCCCTACTATCCCACGAGCATCTCCAGGCGCGGGAACTATGGTGGGCGAGGTCGGGGCCGGCGCGCCCGTCGCCGGCGGGGACGTCGGTAGCTGGAGGACACGCGGGATATAGCAACTGACTTTGGCCGCCTCGTCGAGGAGCTACAGAGGCAAGTGATCGAAGATGCGCGAGCGGCTTATTCGGGCAAGGTTATCGAGGCGTCTTACAATCCCAAAAACCTGGGGCGTATGCCTGAGCCGGATGGAAAAGGGGTTGTGAAGGGATCGGGCTTGAGCCGACGGCAGAATACGCGATGACGCAGAGGACGGTCAGATATGCCATTATACGAGTATGAGTGTCAGGACTGTGGCGTGCGATTCGAACGCCACCAGCGTATCACAGACGACGCGATAAAGACCTGCCCGGAGTGTGGGGGCGAGGTGCGCCGCGTCATCCATCCCGCGAGAGTCGTCTTCAAAGGCAAGGGACTGCGCTCAGGCCTGTCCCGTAAAGGCAATCCAAATGATGTGAGGCGACTGCCCGAATGTGTGGAAACGCGAGGAGTTTCAGTCCGGACTGACGAGGGAGAAACATGAGGAAAATAAGGGTTGTTCTTGGCTCGAACTGCGGCGAAAACATCATCCCCGATCACATGGGGACAGCGAGGGATTTTTACATTTTCGATCTCTTTGAGGACGGCAGGTCGGTTCTTGTGGAGAAGAGAAAGAACACTTCGCCCGAGGAGGACGAGAATGAGAGCAAGCATGGCGACGTCAGAAAGCTAAAGTCAGCTATGAGGATATTCGAGGACTGTGAAGTCGTCTTGGGCAGGAGAGGAAGCCCGAATTTCGTGAGGATGAGGGATAACACCGAGTTCCAGCCGGTGGTGACGAGGGTTGACGCCCTCTCTGACTCGATGCACGAGTTGGCCGAGTCCTTTGAAGAAATATACGGTCTTGTAGAGCGCCGGAAGCGGGGCGAAAGGCCCCAGGCTATACCCATCATTGGGAGGACATCAGAACAGTGAGTGTGCTTCCGACGACCATTGAGCGCCGCAACTTCATCAGCGCGCTGTGGCACGGCGCGTTCCTGGCCCCGGGGACGGCTCTATGCAGGGAAGGATCAAGCGTAAGCAACACTTGATCGAGGCATTTCGACTATTCGAGGCGAAGAAGCGTGAACAAAAAGATAAGGAGCGACTATAGCAAATGAGAATACCACTGATTGATGAGAGCTCGCGGGAGGCGCTGAAAGGCAAGTTCCAACGAGAACTCCAGGATGAAGTAGGCCTGTCCGTTTTCATAGGGCCAGACAACAAAGAATCCTGTGATTTCACGGTTCAATTGTGTGAGGAACTGAACGGCCTTGATAGCAGAATCAAGCCCACGGTGTATCAGAATACCGATGCGAAGGCAGCCGACCTGGGCATCACCCGGACCCCGACCGTCCTCATCGGGTGGGATCAGGGGCACAAGGTGAAATACACTGGCGCCCCTGCGGGTCAGGAAGCGGGAGGCTTCATCGAGGCCATTTCGCTTATCTCCCGCCGCGACAGCGGACTCCACGAGGATTCCAAGGCCAAACTCCAGAACATAGATCACGATGTCTCCATCCAGGTGTATGTCACGCCGACCTGTCCCCATTGTCCCCGTGCTGTCTTGCTGGCAAATCAGGTTGCCATCGAGTCCAATGGATGGGTGGAATCTGAGTGCGTGGAGGCTTCGGAGAATATGGACCTGGCTATGCAATTCAACGTCAGCTCCGTTCCTCAACAGGTGATCAACGGGGATATGAGTTCCATCTCTATCGGCGTACAGCCAGAAGCCAAATTTGTTAACGAAGTGCTGCGCTATGGCTCGTCTCGTTACGCCGAGATTTTCGAGGCAGAGGAAGCCAAGAGGGCGCTGGCCGAAAGGCTGGTGGACGACCCTGCCGGGCCGGTGATTCTGACGGACCGCAATTTCGACCAAGCTATCCAGAAGTATCCTATGTTGGTCGTGGACTGTTGGGCCGAGTGGTGCGCTCCCTGCAGGATGGTCGCTCCTGTGGTTGAGGCGTTGGCACGGGACTATCAGGGCCAGATTGTCTTTGGAAAGCTGGACGTGGACCAAAGCCGAGAAGTTGCAGGGCGGCACCAGATCATGTCTATTCCCACCCTCCTGATTTTCAAGGGGGGCCGCTTGGTAGGTACCAAGATAGGCGCGCTACCCAGGCCCGCATTAGAAGAGGAATTGCTCAAATATGTCAGCTAATGGCTCATTCGACCGTTCCGTCTCCAAAGTAGAGGTCGCGGGCGCTGAGGCTCGCCACTATGACTTGTTGATGAACGTCATTACTGGCGGCACATACCCGTTTTTCATCCGTCGGGTCGTGCGGGATATGGCGATCCAACCGGAAGACGCCATCCTGGACCTGGGATCGGGCAGCGGGCGCAACGCCTGTTTGATGACCCGCTATCTCTCTGATGAAGGGCGGATCGTAGGGCTGGACATCGGGCCGGAGATGTTGGAGCAGGCTCGACGTCGCTGCCAGCATCTCCCCAACGTCACGATGGAAAAGCAGCGCATCGAGGAGCCCTTGCCTTACCGTGATGAGTTCGACAAGGTTTTCATCTCCTTCGTCCTGCATGGTTTTGTCCAGGAGGATCGATTGCGCATCGTGGATAACGTCTACCGGGCGCTCCGGCCTGGCGGGCAGCTTCTCATCCTGGACTATGACGAGTTTGAGCCGGAGCAATCGTTCTGGCCCGTGCGGTTTGCCTTTCGCCATATCGAATGCCCTCTGGCGACCGACTTTGTGCGGCGGGACTGGCGAGCAGTCTTGTGGCAGCAAGGCTTTGATGATTTTCAAGTTCACCGCTACTACTTTGGCTACGTACGGTTGTTGGGGGCGAAGAAGTTAGACACAAAAGAGGGAGATAGACTGCCATGAGAATTGACGCGTGGAAGGCACAGATCGAGGGAGAGCGTAGGGAGAAAGACGGGTTCTTAGGACAATACTGGCAATCGCCGATCCCTCCTCAAGGCCGCGCTGAGTTCAAGGGACTCGACTACTATCCGCCCGGCCCTGACTTGAGGTTCGAGCTTGAGCTTTGCGAGCACGAGGACAAAAAGACGATGAGGATGGCGTACACGAAGGGCGAGGAACAGGACTTTGTTCGATGGGGTGAATTCCGGTTCGAGATCGGCGACGAGGAATGTGTGCTCCAGGCTTACAAGAGCGACGCTGAAGAGGAGCAACTGTTCGTTCCGTTCAGAGACGCAACGTCCGGCCAGGAGACGTACGGCGGGGGCAGGTATATCGACCTCGACGCTGCGAGGGATCGCTCTACCGATGGCAAGTGGGTTCTGGACTTTAACAGAGCGTATAATCCCTGGTGTGTGTATAGCGAGGACTACACATGCCCTTTCGTCCCTCAGGAGAATTTGCTCGCAGTGGCGGTGCGCGCCGGTGAGAAGAATTACTCAAAGAGGTAGGGGGACACGAGTGCTCACGCTCGCGGCAGTGCCGACCCGCGCTGCTATCGGGATTACGTGTCCGTGGAGAGCATGGCGGAGTACTGCCCACGAACGGTAAGAGTAGATGTTCCAACGGACACTTGCTACCCGAGCTTGGCCAGGAGGATGAGGTGAAAAAAGTCGCTAGAGCAATTCTACTCCATCTCCATCGGCGCTACGAACGCCATGACCCTTGAACTGCTTCCGCTTGAGCAGCAAGGAAGGTGGGGAGGACTGCGATGTGGGCCGAGCATCCAAGATGGCGGAGAGGCAAAGCCGAGCGGGCGACCAAGAATCGCAAGACAAGTTGGCAATAGTAACCACAGAGGAGATGTTGATGAAGCGGATACAGGACATCCGAAAGATCGCAGTTTGTGGAAAGGGAGGTAGCGGGAAAAGCACCGTTATCGCCCTCCTGGCGCGCGCTTTGCGAGACGGAGGGGCGCATGTGTTGGTCGTCGACTCCGACGAGTCAAACCCTGGGCTCTATCGCGTGCTCGGCTTCGATCGGCGGCCCAGGCCCCTGTTGGAGCTCGTCGGGGGGAAGAAGCAGGTGTTCCCAACGTTCTCGGATGAGGCTGCGCCTGGAGAAAGCCTGCTGAGGCGCGAGGCGTTTCACATAGCAGATCTCCCCAGCGACTATGTGGTGGAGCGGGACGGCATCGGGCTGGTCTGCGTCGGCAAGATCCTCCAGTCGCTCGAGGGCTGCGCCTGTCCCATGGGGGTGCTGAACCGCGAGTTCCTGAAGAGGCTCTCACTGCAAGAGAATGAAATAGTCGTCGTGGACATGGAGGCTGGTATAGAGCACTTTGGCAGAGGCGTCGAGACGAGCATCGATAGCGTGCTCATTGTGACCGAGCCCTCTTACGATTCGCTGGAGCTCGCCGAAAAGATAAGCGCCCTGGCTGCCGAGGTTGGGGTGGGCCGGGTGTGGACCGTTCTCAACAAGATCGGGTCTGAGGAGGTCGCCGCGCGATTGAGGAGAGAACTGGAGAGGAAAGGTATCTCCGTCATTGGGTCCATCGGCTACGAGCCAGAGATCTTGGAGGCCGGGCTGGAAGGGCGTCCGGTTCGTCGCGACAAGCTGGAGACGGACGTCGGAAGCATACTGGATCAGGTCCTGTAGGAGGGGATGATGTGCCTGGCTACGGTCTTTATCGAGGATGATGGCCAAAGAGAACAAGTGATGCAGGACGTGGCCTGGATCAAGCCTGCAGACGGGGGGCTTCAACTGACCAACCTCCTGGGAGAAAGCAGGCTGTTCCAGGCCCAGATCGAGAGCATCGATCTGATGAAGAGCATGATCGTTTTGAAAAGGACAGCCGCTGACCCTCCCGAAGGGGCGCCCGGCGATCGAAGGGATAGAACAGTCTGAGGAAGAGGGTAATCTCTGCCTTCTGAAGCCTGCTGAACAGATAAGAGAGGTTACGTGACGTGATGATAACTGGTGAGAGGTGAATGGGATGCCGGAGAGAAAGAAGAAACTCGGCCTGATCGTCAACCCGGTGGCCGGGATGGGCGGCAGCGTGGGGCTCAAGGGCACCGATGGGCAGATGTACGAGAAGGCGTTGGCGTTGGGTGCCGACCCGGTCACGCCCAAAAGAACGAGGGATGTCCTGAGCCACATCGAGTGCAAGGACGCTATCGCGCTGTTCGTTGCACCGGGCAAGATGGGAGCGCATTATGTTGCGGATTTGGACTTGCCTTTCACGGTGATCGGGAAGAGCGACGAGACGACCTCGGCCGAGGATACCAAGCGGATTGCCCGGCAGATGGTGGCGCAGGGCGTCGAACTGCTGATCTTTGTCGGCGGTGACGGCACGGCCAGGGACATCTATGACGCTGTCGGCGCGGAGGTTCCCGTGGTCGGGGTGCCCTCCGGTGTGAAAGTCTTCAGCGCGGCCTTTGCGCTCAGCGCCAGAGCGGCGGCCGAGATGGTGGACGCTTTTGTAGAAGGCACCGAGATGACCGAGGAGGAGGTGCTCGACATTGACGAGGCAGCCTTCCGAGAGGATCGCTTGGCTTCCAGGCGCTACGGTTACCTTCTGGTGCCGGAAGTGCGGCGGTTTCTGCAGCCCGGCAAGACAGCGTCAAATGTCAGCCCATCGTCCGCGGAAAGCAAGCGGGACATCGCTGCGTATATCGTCGAGGAGATGGAGCCGGAGGTACTGTATCTGCTAGGCCCCGGCACGACCGTACGGGCCATCGCCGACGCATTGGGCATTTCCAAGACGCTCTTGGGGGTGGATGCCGTGCACGCGGGAGAGCTGGTGGGAGAAGACGTGAACGAGCGGGACATCTTGCAGTTGTTTGAGCGCCATGAGAAGCGCAAGATCATCGTGACGCCCATTGGCGGCAACGGGTTCATCTTTGGCCGGGGTAGCAAGCAATTCACCCCGACGGTGATCAGAGCGGCAGGCCGGGAGAACATCATCGTGGTAGGCACCCAGTACAAGCTGAGCGACCTGAATTGCCTGCGCGTCGACACGGGCGATCGGGATCTTGACGAGGCGCTCACCGGGTACATCACGGTCACCGTAGGCTACAGAGAAGGGATGATGGTGCAGGTCACATGCTGACGGAGACCATCCGGCTCCACATGAACGAGATGCCCCACCCGCCACCTCAGCGGGTAGTTGAGGCCGCCCGCCAAGCCCTCACCAAGCTGAATCGCTACACCGATCTCAAAGACCTACAGCGGCTGCGGAAATGCCTGGCCCACTACGCGGGGGTATCCGAGTGCCGCGTGATCCTGAGCCCGGGCTCGGATCTCCTTTTGAGGACCTGGGCCTCCTGCCCCGGGTGGCGTTCAATCTGGACTGCCCCATGCGGGCCTTGGGCTCCCAGGGCAAGCAGACGCTCACGTGGGGCATGGCGTTTGGCTGCAACGTGACGGGCATCATGGCATCGCGCATCATCGAGAACAAGAAGGTCCAATTGACAGCCATCCTGACCAGCCCTCTGATCATCTGCAGCGGAGGCTACGGCGCGGGTATCGCGTTGGTGATCGCCCTCTTTGGCGACCGGGCGTTGCCCGTGATGCTCTCCTTGGTCTTGCTCAGCCTGGGGGCCGCTTCCCTGGCCACCTTGATCCTGAACAAAACGATCTTCCGAGGGGAGCCAGGGGGCTTTGTGTTGGAGATGCCCCCCTACCGCAAGCCCCAATGGGGGCAGGTTGCATGGCGGGCGCTGGTGGACCGGGTGGCGCACACGATGTGGCGGGCGATAGAGTTCGCCGGGCCTGCGTCGCTCCTCATCTGGCTGCTGGGCAATCTCCCTCCCGGCGCTCCCTTCGAGCAAACGCCCGTCGGCTGGCTGGTGCGCACGTTGGCGCCGCTGGGCCGCCCCTTTGGGCTGACGGGCGAGATGCTCACTGCCCTCCTCTTTACCCTGCCGGCCAAGGAGATCGTCGTCCCCGCTCTGGCCATGACCTATGGACTACAGACCAACCTGGTGGACTCGGAGCAGGTGTTGAACTATCTGCCTCAGTTGTGGACACCGCTCTCGTCGTACACGTTCGTCGTGTTTTTCATGCTCTACCTGCCCTGCCTGGTCACTGTGTGGGCCACGTGGGAAGAGACCCGCAGCCTCAAGTGGACGTTGATGGGACTCCTGGTGCCGCTAACGACAGCCAGCGCGATCACGTTCCTGGTGTACCAGGGAGGGCGGTTGTTAGGATTCTAGCACCAGATAGGGTGGGATTATGCTGCGGGAGCAAGGTGCGGAAGTCAGCACAGCATCCAAAATGCCAAAATGAACGAGTGAAGGCGATCAGGCAAGATCCCGACAAAGCGCTCCAGGAAAGGTGCGCAGGAGCGTGGGTGATATAGGAGCGAAAAGCGATGAAGGCATGGATACTTGAGAAACAAGCGAGCATAGAGGAGCGACCGTTGAAGCTGATGGATGTCCCCACGCCTCAACCAAAGGGTGACGAGGTGCGGCTGAGAGCCCTCGTCTGCGGGGTATGCCGGACCGATATCCACATCGTCGAGGGGGACCTGCCACTGAGGAAATCGCCCGTCATCCTGGGACACGAGATCGTGGGGGTCGTGGACGAGGTAGGGGAGAAGGCCGAGCGCTTCCGCGTCGGGGATAGGGCCGGGGTATATTGGCTGCACAGCGCCTGCGGGCGGTGCAAGTACTGCCTATCGCAGCGGGAGAACTATTGCCCGCAGATCAAATGCACGGGGTGGGACGTGGACGGCGGCTATGCCGAGTACGTGACGGCGCCGGCGGCATATGCCCTGCCCCTCGACGGCGTTCGGATGTCGCCTGTCGAGATCGCCCCGCTGATGTGCCCCGGCATCGCGGGATACGCGGCGTTCAAGCTCACGAGGGTGCAGGAGGGGGACAGGCTGGGTCTTTACGGCTTTGGTCCCACGGCCTACTACGTGCTCAAGGTCGCCCAGTACCTGGGTATCGAGGTCTATGTGAGCACCCGGTCCCGGAAGAATATCGAGGCCGCGAGAAGGGAGGGCGCCCGGTGGGCCGCGAATGCCGCCGAAGAGGAGATGCCCTGCAAATTGGATGCAGCGATCCTCTTCCCGCCGGCGGGGAATCTGGTTGAGCCGATCCTGGCCCAGTTGAGGAGGGGCGGGGTGCTGGTGATGGCGCCCGTGAGCGCCTCTCCCATCCGGATCGAACACTACAGTGAGAACCTGTGGGGGCGCGACATCAGGACGCTGTACAATCTGAAACGGTCCGATGCAGAAGGATTCTTCGAGATCGTCGACCGGCTGGCGTTGGAGATGGGAACCAGCTTGTTCCCCTTCGAGGCGCTGCCGGACGCTCTCATCCGGGCCAGGCAAGGCAGGTTGGAACAGCCCAACGCCGTGATCAAGGTTTCCGATTGGTGAGCGGTCCAGAGCCCTTCTGTGCTTTTTATACGGACGAAAGAAAACCGCTAGAGTGGGTTCTGGGCTTTTCTGAAGCTGTTTCTTGATAGGAGAGGGCAAGCTATGGCTGTTAGAGACATCGTTCTATATCTCGATAACGAGGCGGCTCTGCGCAAGAAGAGCCAGCCGGTCAGACGCGTCACCCGGCGGGTCAAGAGGCTGGTTCAGGACTTGAAGGGCACGCTGAACGACCACGCGAATGGCGTCGGCCTGGCCGCTCCCCAGATCGGCGTTCACAGCCGGGTGGTTGTGGTTCGATTGGGCGGCGGGCGGGATGATGAGGAAAACGCGCGCAAGCCCGACCCGCCCATCGCCTTGATCGACCCGCGGATTGTGGAGGCCGGAGACGAGAAAAGGGACTTTGACGGCTGCCTCAGCTTCCCCGGCCTCTACGGTGAGACCGTGCGCCCGCACCATTTGCGGGTCACCGGCCTGGACGAGGTGGGTCATCCCTTTGATCGGCTCTTTGAGGGCTTTGACGCGGTGATCGTGCACCACGAAATCGATCACCTGGACGGTGTGCTGTTCATCGACCGCGTCGAGAACATCGAGGATCTGTGCCGGGTGCGCGAGGGCGAAAACGGCGAGTTGGTGCGTGTGCCGGTGTCGGCTGATGTCTCACTTTCCTTCTGATGTCAAAGGTGAGGGCAGAATTATGGATGACCCACAACCGGAAGGGGCTGCGGGTGAAAGACGTCCGATTGTCTACCGAGCGATTGGCCGTGTGGAGAACGATTTCGACGAGCCGGCGCCACCGTCCGAGATACGGGCTATCGACTCCCGGATCATCATCGACCTATCCCTGACGGATGGATTGAGGGGGTTGGAGCCGGGCCGGCGGGTTATGGTCGTCTTTTGCTTTCACCGCTCCCAGGGCTTTGACCTGCTTCAGCACCCCCAGGGGGACAGAAGCCGCCCTCGACGCGGGGTCTTTGCCCTGCGCAGCCCGCGCCGCCCCAACTCTATCGGCGTCACCGTGGTGGACCTGGTGGCTATAGAGGGGAATGTGCTGCGCGTGCGGGGCCTGGATGCGATCGACGGTACGCCCGTGTTGGATCTCAAGCCGGCGTGATTGTATTCACCCGCTCCAGGACGCTGTCGGAGGGCGAGAGTTGTTTGGATAGGGAGGATGCCAATGTTTGCCAATGGGTTTGCAGCAGTGACATTGACTAGCTTTCTGGCCTGTGCGGTCACGACGATTGGCATAACCGTCATCAGCCAGTACGAGCGATGGGGCAGGGAGCATTCGGCCTACTTCATGAGTTTCGCGGCGGGCGTGCTGATCTCTGTCTCGTTCATGCACATCATCCCTAGATCCTTTGAGATGAACGATGCAGCTCCCGTGTTCCTGTTGATGGGGTTTCTGGGTATCTATCTGTCCAATCGCCTCGTGAGGCTATACGTCTGTCACGAGTATGAGTGTGCGGACTATGTTGTGGGCATCATACCGATGTTGGGGATTGGCATTCACTCCTTCATCGACGGGGTGATCTATTCGGTGACTTTCAACGTCAGCATCCTCACGGGCGTGCTGGCCGCTATCGGGATGGTGCTCCACGAATTTCCCGAGGGCATCGTCACGTTTGTGCTCCTGGAGCGGGGAGGCTTCAGCCGAGAAAAGTCGGCCTTGTACGCCTTTCTAGCGGCAGCTCTATCTACCCCGTTGGGCACGTTGGTGTCGTATCCCTTCATCAAGACGATCAAGCAACCCACACTGGGTATACTGCTGGCCATCTCTGCCGGCGCATTGGTCTACGTGGGGGCTTCCCATCTGCTCCCTGCGGTCGAAAGGGAGTCCAGAAGGTACAGCATCCTTGCTCTGGCTGTCGGGGTGCTGGTCGCCGTCTTGATTATCCTATCCAAGGGCTAAGAGGCTGGGAGGAGCGCCAGATGCCGACTGATGCGATAGAAGCTGTCAAGGCGATTGTTGATTCCACCGGCGTGATGCTGGTTGATAAACTGAGGTATTGACTCCCCTGGAAAGAGGGGATGGTAGAGTAGCGCGACGCTTCGCCGAGGGGAAGCAGTATAACTCACAAGTGAGGAAGCCTCTGCGGTCACCAAGCAGAGATCACCACTTGGTGCAAGGAAGCACGCTACGCGGCAAACCGCGTGTGAGTTATGCCCCATCCCTTTGCAGGGTTCCAGAAACCGAAGATCGCCAGGCCACCTCAAATGCACTGGCCTGACGATCTAGAGTAACGCTCAGGTAGCGGGGCCAGGATTCGAACCTGGGACCTCCGGGTTATGAGCCCGACGAGCTGCCTCTGCTCTACCCCGCAACGTGGCTAATATTATACTCTGGAATCCCGGTGTTGTCAAGGATGCGCGATTTGGCGATTCAGCAATCTAGCGGCTCGACGGCGCGAACACCAGCTCCCACAGATCAACCCAGAATGGTCGCGCCTTGGGTTGAGTCGCCGGCGTGGGCTGCACGTCCGCGGCCGCTTCCCCATCGGGCTCGTCGACCACGATGACGACTACCTCTCCCGGGTGGGCCATCTTTCGTTCGGCCCGGGCCCAGTGTTCCACGTACTCGTCGGACCTGACGTAGTCGAGCTGCGCGACCAGTTCGTCGTTGCGCGCCTTCTCGGTCGCTACCGCCTGCTCTAGCTGGAGTTGCTCCGCGCGTATCTGCCGGGCGAGTGCCAACTGCTGCGCGAATGCCCACATGAGGCCGGCGACAATTGCCAGGGCGACGATGATGATGACGCCAAAGGCAAGTTGCTTGCGATTCGGCTTGGGAAGCGACATACGGCACCTCCTGGGCGCGGGTTCGGGCCGCGGTCCGACGGCTACTGTTATCATACCCTGGTTTTTCCGCGGCGTCAAGCGTTCGGCCGGCTTTCTCGAGGCCGGGGAAGCAAAACGAGGCGGGTAATCCGCCTCGTTGAGAGAGTGAGATGGTGCCGAAGGTGGGAGTTGAACCCACATGGGCATGAAGCCCACTGCGCCCTGAACGCAGCGCGTCTGCCTGTTCCGCCACTTCGGCGTGTGTACCCTGTGCCAGGGTAGCTGCTATTTTACAACAAACGCCCGTGTTGTCAAGGACGACCGAGCTCTGACTCGCTTACGATGACGCGGCGCGGCACGATCCACCAATCGGATATGGTGCGAAAACGGTCGGATGGGTGCATCATGGGTCCGATTTGTAGGTCGTGGATGCGTTCATCTACGGCGTAGGTGTAGACGGGGATGTAGAGCGGCAAGGCGGGCACTTCTTCGGCGAAGATGTCCTGGAATTCGTGGTACAGTTGCTTGCGGCTCTCGCGGTTCACGATCACCCGTGCCTGTTCGGTGACCTCGCTGATGCGGCGGTGGACGAAGCCGGCGTAGTTCTGTCCGCCGTCCGCCTGCGTCTCGTGCCAGAAGGGATACGGGTCGGGGTCTCCCTGCGAGGCCAGATGGACCAGGATCGCCTCGAAGTCACGCGTCTCCAGCGCTTCACGCACCTCCAGCGGCGACGCGGTCTCGACCGTGACCGTGACCCCGACGGCCTGCCACTGGTCGGCCAGGCTATGGGCCACCGCCATACGTTGGGGTTCGCTTGAGGTGAGCAGCTTGAACCCCAGCCGCTCGCCCTGCTTGTGCCGCAGGCCGTCATCCGCTTCCACCCGTGCCCACCCCGCCTCGTTTAGCAGCGCGTCGGCCGTGTCGGGGTCGTGTTCGTAGCGCCGGATGTCATCTTTGTAGGCCCACGTGCCCGGGATCAAGGGGCTGTGCGCGACGACGGCCTGCCCCTTGAGCGCGCCATCGACGATCTGCTGCCGGTCAAGCGCGTACAGCAGAGCCTGGCGCACCTCCTGCTCCTGGAAGAACGACAGGTCTGGGCGGCTCAGGTTGAGGAACACGAGGCCGTATTCGGCGATGGGGGCGGAGTAGATACGATCTCGCGTGCGTGGCAGGTCATCTGGCGCTATCCCTGCGATTCCCTCTACCTCCCCTGCTTCGTAGGCGGCGAAGGCCGTCTGATAGCTGGGATAGAAGCGGAACTGGACGCGATCCAGGTAGGGGCGGGCGCGGTAGTAGTTGGGGAACTGCTCCAGCACCATGGCCGTGATGGCCTCGTCCTCAATCTTGAGTTCCTCGAGGCGGAAGGGGCCACTGCCGACGGGGTTGAGATTGAACTCCGCAGCCGGCAGCTCGGCCGCGCCAATCCCGGCCAGCAGATGCGCCGGCAGGATGCCAACCGTGGTATAGTCGAGAAAGGCGGCATAAGGCTCGGGCAACGTGAAGCGCACGGTGTGGCGATCCAGCTCGTCGACCGTCACCGTCTGCCACAGTGTGCTTCCCAGGTCGGGGGGGCCGGGGAAGTCGGGGTCCTGTAGCAGGCCGAGCGTGAAGACGACGTCGGTGGCAGTCAGTGCGACGCCGTCGTGCCACCGAGCGTTGGCGCGGAGCGAAAACACGTAGCTCAGGCCGTCGGGCGAGACTTCCCACCCGCGGGCCAGATCAGGCTCCAGCTCTCCGCGCCCGTTCATGCGTGTCAGGCCGCTGAACACCAGCGCGCAGAGGTCGCGGTCGACCTCGTTGTACGCGCTCAGCAGCGGGTTGACGTAGTGCGGAAACCCGGCGATGCTTTCCACGTAGGTTCCACCGTGGCCAGGGCGCAGCACGGTGGTGTAGTTGAGCGCCAGGTAGGTCAGCAGGATGCCCACCAACACAACGCCGGCGAGGATGAGGACGATTTGCCACCTGATGTGATGGGTCACGCTTCAGACGCTCCCCCGCACCTGCGCTTGTGTGGCAGGTTGGGCATGTTCTGTTGGGGCTGGGGCCAGTCGTTCACGTCTCACGGCTTGACACAGGCTCGCGCAGAACCGCACCGAGCGGGTGAAGCGCTCTGTGCTGATCCGGGTTTGGCTGTGTTCCATCGGCTCGGGCTCACCGCAGGCAGACGCCATTGCGACACGTCAAGGGTGTTTCGGGGGCGATGTGTCGCCCGAAACACCCTTCTCGCGCGAGTGCCGCGGAGTCAGCCTGTGATGATCACGTTGAGGATGGTGATCAGGAAGAACGTGATGGACAGGCCGACGGTAATGTTGAACAGCGTGCGTTCCACGCCTCGTCGTGTCTTGTAGACGGCACTATCTGTCCCGCCGAAGACTCCTCCCATGCCGCCGCTTCTGACCTGCAGGAGGATGACGATGACCAATGCAACACTGATAATAATCTGCGCGATGTTGAGGTAAACTCCCATAGTGTATTCCTCCAAACGATCTAGATTATAGCATGCTAAGGGCCTGTCCGCAAGGTTGAGACGCCAACGGAAGAACGCCCCCGGGCGATTCCTTGCCGATGCCACTGATTTGAAGTACAATACGATCCGTATATCGACGTGATTGTCCACGGTCGGAGTGGGGCGATGGAACCTGTGTTGCTCAACAATCGATATCGCTTGCTGGAGCTGGTCGGTTCTGGTGGGATGGCCGTGGTGTATCGGGGGGAGGATGAGCTGCTCCAGCGCCAGGTGGCGGTGAAGGTGCTGCGCGAGGGATTCGCCAGCGATCCGGCGTTTCTTGCCCGATTCCAGCGGGAGGCCCGCGCCGCGGCCAACCTCGATCATTCCAGCATCGTCACGGTGTATGATGTCGGCCAGGATGGTGACCGGCATTATATCGTGATGGAATACGTGGCCGGCCATGACCTGAAGACTGTGATCCGCCAGAAGGGCCGTCTGGGTGTGGACGAGGCTCTGGATATCGCGATCCAGGTCTGCGCCGGTGTCGGGCACGCACACAGGGCGGGTACTATTCACTGCGACATCAAGCCCCAGAACGTGCTGGTGACCCAGGAGGGGTGTGCGAAGGTGACTGACTTTGGCATCGCGCGGGCGCTCTCCGAGTCGGGGGTCACCGAATCGGAGACGGTGTGGGGCAGCCCGCTCTATTTCTCGCCCGAGCAGGCTGCCGGCAAGCCGCCGTCTCCGGCGTCTGACGTGTATAGCATCGGCGTCATGATGTACGAGATGTTGGCCGGGGTTCCGCCCTTTCGGGCGGAGAAGCACACCGCATTGGCGCTGATGCACATGCGCGAGGAGCCCCCGCCTCTGGCTGTCCGCACGCCCTACGTGCCCGCTCAATTGGAGCACATCATTCACAGGGTGTTATCCAAAGAGCCCGCAGCGCGCTATCCGTACGCTGACGAGTTGGCCGATGCCCTGGACGTGTACCGCCGGCAGAGTGAGCAGATGACCGGTTGGCAGCCCGCGGTTTCCACTCCTGTCGCGCCCGTCTTGCCTCCAACAGAAGCGGATCGTCCGGTCGAGCCCGTGTCAGAGTCCCCGCCGCGACCGGTTCCCGATATGCTGACCTGGGGAATGGGGCTGGTCGCGTTCGTCGCCGTGTTGGGGCTTGTTCCTCTGTGGCTGTCAGTTCGCCGTGCGTATTCCGCGCTTCCGACGGTGCCTGCCACCCCTACGCGCACGCCCCTGGTGACCGTGACGCCGGACGCACAGTTGATCGCGGTCCCTGGTCTGTTGGGCAGCTCCGTGGACGAGGCGCGGCGCGCGGTGGAGCGGGCGGGGTTGCGTTTTGTGCTGCTGGAGGAGCGCGATGAGCCGGGCGCGGATGACGGTGTTGTGCTGGAGCAGAGCCCGGCCCCGGGCGAGCGCGTGCCCCTTGATGCAGAGGTTGCTGTGGTTGTCAATCGCCCGAGGCGGGAGCTGACACTGCCCGGCGTGGTGGGCTACCCGGTGGAGATGGTGCAGAATGGCCTCGAGTCGGATGGCCTGCGCGTCGTGGTTGAGGAAGTGTGGAGCCCTCAACCGGAGGGGATGGTGGTGACCCAGGAACCTGGGCGTGGGGTGACGCTTCGAGCGGATGACACGGTCACGCTGACCGTGAGCGGCGGCGTGGACGTACCTATCCCCCTCGACGTCAACTTGGCTAATCTCATTGTGTTGGAGGCGGCGAGCCTACGCAAGGGGATCTTCCAGCCGGGCGACGTCATCGCCTTGACGTTGCGCTGGCACGCGGTGCGGTCCATCGACACGCACTACACGGTTTTCGTGCACGTGATGGGGTCCGATGGGAACCTGGTGGCTCAGCAGGATGCTGAGCCTATTTCGCCTACTACAGAATGGATGGCGAGCGTCGGGGTCATGACGCCCCACCAGGTCGTGATTCCGGCCGATTTGCCAGCTGGGCGGTATCAGTTGCGCGTTGGCATGTACCCTCAGGGCCAGCCTGGTGCCAGGTTGCCGGTCGTGGATGCCGGCCTCACGACAGCTGAGTTGGACAGCATCCTGATCGCTGAGTTTGAGGTACAGCGTTGAGGCCGGGGCCGGTGTGGCGGTCGTTTCTTTCTACTGTATCTCTAATGCACGTCATGTGCCGGTCTAACAAAACGTGGTATAATATAGGGTGCGAGAGCCACCGTACTGTGTTGGCTGTCGGCTTGTTTCGTGCTTGACGAGCACGTTGCTCCTAAACATGGAGTGCTGTGGCCGGGCTCTTCCTGACGAACGGGCAATTGGAGGTTTGTGGCCGTCGTGTGGCGTGTCACCCACGTGCGAGTGCCGCGCTTTGGAGAGCATCCGGTATTGAGATGGAGGAAATCGGTGGGTTCTAGGTCAAAGGGCAGTTCGTTAATTTACCTGATCATACTCGTGGCCGTTGTGTTTCTGGTGTACAGCTTCTATTCGCAGCGAGCTTCGGATGTCACGCGGACTCCGCTAACAGGGCTCGCAGCGCAGGTGCGGCGCGGGAACGTGGTCAGCATCCGCGTGGAGGGCGACGCGCTGTTCGCCGAACTGAAGGACGGCGAGGAGATCGTGTCGCATAAGGGGACTGAGACTACAATCACGGAGCAGTTGCGTGATCTGGGGGTGACTGCGGGGGAAATGGAGGCCGTCGATATCGAGGTGGTGAAGCCTCCTGACTGGATGACGTTGTTGAGTGCCGGTGGTTCAATCCTGCTGGTGATCGCCATGCTGGTGGGGGGGTACATGATGTTGCGCCAGTTCCAGGGCGCGAACAACCAGGCGCTTGCCTTTGGCAAGAGCCGTGCCCGGATGTACACCGGCGATCAGCCGTCGATCACGTTTGAGGACGTGGCGGGGGTGGACGAGGCGAAGGAGGAACTGTGCGAGGTGGTTGAGTTCCTCAAAGAGCCGGAGAAGTTCGTTCAATTGGGAGCGCGTATCCCCAAGGGCGTGCTGTTGATGGGAGCGCCCGGAACCGGCAAGACGTTGTTGGCCAAGGCAGTCAGTGGGGAAGCGGGTGTCCCCTTCTTCTCCATATCTGGCTCAGAGTTCGTGGAGATGTTTGTCGGCGTCGGGGCGTCCAGGGTACGCGACCTGTACGAGCAAGCGAAGCGACACAGCCCGTGTATCATCTTTCTTGACGAGATAGACGCGGTGGGACGCCACCGGGGGGCCGGTCTGGGGGGCTCGCACGACGAGCGGGAGCAGACGCTGAACCAGATCCTGGTCGAGATGGATGGTTTTGACACGGACACCAACGTGATCGTGATGGCGGCCACGAACCGCCCCGACATATTGGACCCCGCGCTGCTGCGGCCGGGCCGTTTTGACCGCCGGATCGTGCTCGACCGGCCGGACATTCGGGGCCGTGAGGCGATTCTGAAGATCCACATGCGGGGCAAGCCGCTGAGCGGCAACGTGGAGACCAGGACGCTGGCCAAAGCTACGCCGGGCTTCGTAGGGGCCGACATCGAGAATCTGGTCAACGAAGCGGCTATCCTGGCTGCTCGCCTCAACAAGAAGGTCATCGAGATGGCTGAGTTCGAAGAGGCGATTGAGCGCGTGATCGCCGGGCCGGAGCGCAAGAGCCGCTTGATGTCTGAGGAAGAGAAGCGCATCACGGCCTACCACGAAGGTGGGCACGCCGTGGTGGCCCACGTGCTGGAGGAATGTGACCCGGTGCACAAGGTCTCCATCGTAGCGCGCGGGATAGCGGCCGGTTATACCATCGCCTTGCCGGAGAACGATCGGCGGATGCAGACCAAGGCCAAGTTCAAGGCCGACCTGGCCTACGCACTGGGCGGACGTGCGGCCGAGGAGTTGGTCTTTGGTGACGTGACGACGGGCGCGGCGAATGACCTGGAGCAGGTGACGGAGAAGGCCCGCGCCATGGTGACGCGCTACGGGATGAGCGACAAGCTGGGGCCGATGACCTTTGGTCAGAAGGAAGAGCTGGTGTTCCTGGGCAAGGAGATCGGCGAGCAGCGCGATTACAGCGAGGCGGTGGCGCAGGAGATAGACGACGAGGTACGTAGCATCGTGCGCGAGGCCTACGACCGGGCCATTGATACCTTGACGCAGTATCGCGGGCACCTGGATCGAGTCGCACAGCGCTTGATGGAAGTCGAGACGCTGAATGCGGATGAGTTCGTCGCTTTGTTTGAGGGTGAGGAGCCTCCGGGTGCCCCGGAGAGCTCACCGCCCGTGTCCGGCGCTGGGCAGCACGTAGTGCAGCCAACCGCCGAGCGGCGCAAGCCCACGTTGGATATGCCGCCTGCGCCGGCTCCGGCGTGAGGCAGATACCAAGAGACGCGAGGCGGAGCCAGCCGGCTCCGCCTCTTTGTGTGTCTGGGGAGGCCGGGATTAGGGCTGCTGTCCGGCCAGCTTTTTCTTCTCCTCTTCGAGCAGCACGCGCCGCAGCACCTTGCCGACCATCGTCATCGGTAGCTCGCTGCGGAACTCGACGAACTTGGGTACCTTGTAGCGCGTCAGGTTGTCGCGGCAGAACTCGATGATCTCCTCCTCCGTGGCAGTCTCTCCCTCCTTGAGGACGACGAAGGCCTTGACCCGCTCCCCCTTCCCAGGAACCGGCACGCCCACCGCGGCGCACTCCTTGACCTTGGGGTGCTGGTACAGCACTTCTTCGACCTCGCGCGGGTATATGTTGAAACCGCCTGCGCCCAGGATCATGTCCTTCTTGCGGTCCACGATCTGGAAGTAGCCGTCGCTGTCCATGCGGGCCACGTCGCCGGTGTGGAGCCAGCCCTCGCGCAGGACGTTGGCGGTCTCGGTGGGCATCTGCCAGTAGCCCTTCATCACCTGCGGGCCGCGCACGGCCAACTCGCCGACCTCGTTGGGCGGCAAGTCGCGGGTGCCGGTCTCGGTGTCCACAATCTTGGCCTGCGTGCTGGGGAAGGGCAGGCCGATGGTTCCGATACGGTTATCGCCGTGGATCGGGTTGGCGTGGGTGACCGGGGTGGCCTCGCTGAGGCCGTATCCCTCCACCAATCGCCCGCCAGTGAGTTGCTGGAATTTCTGCTGCACCTCGACCGGCAGCGGGGCCGCCCCGCTGATGCAGGCCTTGATGGAGCTGACGTCGAACTTGTCGATATCGGGATAGTTGTTGATGGCGACGTACATGGCCGGCACGGCTGGGTAGACGGTGGGATGGTGCTTGTCGATGGACTTGAGGATGTGAATCAGCACACGGGGATTGGCGATCAGGATCATGCTGGCTCCCAGCAGGGTGCCCAGGTTCAGGCAGGTGCTCATGCCATAGCTGTGAAACAGGGGTAGCGAGGTCAGGATCACCTCGCGGCCCTTGACCAGGCGGGGGAACCAGGCCCGAATCTGTATGGCGTTGGCGTGGACGTTCCGGTGGGTCAACTGAGCGCCCTTGGAGACGCCGGTGGTGCCGCCGGTGTACATCAACACGGCGGTGTCTTGCGTATCTATCTCCACGGGGGTTGGCTTGGCCGGCCCACCGGCGAGCACGTCCTGGAACCAATAGGTATCGGCGTCGCCGGAGATGTCCTGATAATGCCCCTCCTTCTTCTCCATAGCCACGGTGAAGAGGAACTTGAGCAGGCCGGGGAAGTATTCCTTGACGTTGGTGACGATGACGCTCTTGAGCTGGGTCTCGGCTCGGATCTGCTTGACCACGGGATACGTCAGGCTGAGCGTGATGATGGTCTCAGCGCCGGAGTCGTTGAGTTGATGCCGCAGCTCACGGGCCACGTACTGGGGGTTGCAGGGCACGACGATCCCGCCGATCATCAAGGTGGCGTAGTAGGCGATGACGAACTGGGGGCAGTTGGGGAGGTGGATAGCCACCCGATCGCCCCTCTTGACCCCCATTCGCTGGAGCGCGCCTGCGAAGCGGTACGTGAGGTCGAGCAGGGTGCGGTAATCCATCGTCGCGTCCATCAGCGCGTCGCCGAGGGGTGCGACGACGTTGCCGTATATCAGGGCGGTGCGGTCGGGGTACTGCTTCGCACTCTCGATGAGGTTCTGCGTGACCGGATAGTCCGGGGTTTCCACCTCCTCTGGAACGCCTTCTTCGTAGTGAGACAGCCAGGGCCTTTCCATCGTGGTACCTCCTTTGTTCGCGAGCGGGCGGGGCCTCTCCTCAGCAAGGGGGTTGCGGGAGCGTGCCCCAAGGGTCAAGAGCAGACGTCTAATGCTAGTATAGTGGAATTGCAGGGCGTTGTCAAGAACTTGGGGATGATTTGCCGCTCAGTCCATCGTAGTATCCTGCTGAACGTGTGTTGAGAGGACCCTGCGTCGCGTTCTCTTCCCACTTGTGGGGGGGGGAACGGCGTATTGCGTGTTCCGGGCGAGTGTGCTATACTGGACTTGGCTCTAGTCATGCAGAGTGATCCAAAGGAACGCTGTACACAGTCAAGTCCGTTCGAGGTTTGACGCCCATCGTGATTCTTTGGAAGATGATGAAGCCTCGTCGCTCAAGTCGAAGTGCCTCAGTTCCCGGTCACCGCTTTGTGCTTCTCGCTGCGGATGTGACCGTGAATACCCCTCGTTGTCCCCATGCGGAGAAGCCTGTCCCTCAGGCTGTGCCGTACTCTCTTGGATCGTCGGTCGAAACCCTATTGATTCCAATACAGTGAGGAGGTGAAAAGCATGCCTGTGGAAGGTCCGTTCATCCTTGTGAATCCCGATCGTTGCTTGGGTTGCCACACTTGCGAATTAGCCTGTGCCGCGGCTCATACCGATGCGGGAACGGTCATCGGCGCTGTCTTGGCCGGTGAGCGGTTGCAGCCTCGCAACCACGTGGTGCAGGTCGGAAGTGTCAAACTGTCCACCCAGTGCCGCCAGTGCGAGGATGCGCCCTGTGTGCGAGTCTGTCCCACGGGGGCGACCTATCGCACGGAGACCTACACGGCGGTGGATCAGCGGCTGTGCATCGGGTGCCGGTTATGCATGATGGTCTGCCCGTTTGGCGCGATCCACGTGTCCACTGCCACAGTCGCCGGCCGTGACAAGCGGGCTGCCTTCAAGTGCGATTTGTGCGTAGATCGGCCCGGTGGCCCTGCCTGTGTGGAGGCGTGTCCCACGAAGGCACTCAGTTTGCGCTATCCGCGCGAGGTCATGCAGCAGGCCACGGCGGCCACTGCCGAGCAGTTCTTGGAGGCGCTGGAAAGCCAGCAGAAGCTGGCCAGCAATCCGTAGCAAGAGGAGGTGATTTCCCATGGCTGAGAAGTCTTACAGCGACAAGGTTCTGAGCAGGAGCATTGACCCTGCAACACACGAGATGCTGGCCCGGGCCGAAGAACTGGGTTTGGAGACGGCCTGGGACCGTTATGAGGCCATGTTACCCCAATGTGGATTTGGCGAGTTGGGAGTCTGCTGTCGCAACTGTAACATGGGCCCCTGCCGTATCAGTCCCTTTGAAGAGGAGGGCCCCAAGGCGGGCGTCTGCGGGGCCACGGCCGACATCATCGTCGCGCGCAATTTGATCCGCATGATCGCAGGAGGCGCGGCCGCCCATTCCGATCACGGGCGAGACATTGCCCATACGTTGCTGCTGACCGCCGAAGGCAAGGGAGGCGGGTACGAGATCAAGGACGAGGCCAAGCTCCACGCGTTGGCGGCGGAGTACGGGATCGAGACAGAGGGCAGGGGCAAGGAGGAGATTGCCCTGGACCTGGCGCACGCGGCCTACGCGGAGTTCGGCAAGCAGGAAGGCCCGATCCAGTTCACCCGCCGCGCGCCGGAGAAGCGCGTTTCCTTGTGGCAGGGTTTGGGGATTGACCCACGTGGCATTGACCGTGAGATCGTGGAGATCATGCACCGCACCCACATCGGTGTGGACAACGATCCCGTCCACTTGATCCTGCAAGGGCTCAAGGCGTCCGTCGCGGATGGGTGGGGTGGCTCGATGATCGCCACTGAGCTCTCCGACGTCCTCTTTGGCACGCCGACGCCGGTTCGCTCAGTGGCTAACCTGGGCGTCCTGAAGACGGACGAAGTGAATATCGTGGCCCACGGCCACGAGCCGACGCTGTCGGAGATGATCGTCGCCGCGGCGCAGGATCCTGAGATGGTCGCTTTGGCACAGAAGTATGGGGCCAAGGGTATCAACGTGGTGGGCATGTGTTGCACCGGCAACGAGATACTCATGCGTCACGGTATCCCCCTTGCCGGCAACTTCCTGCAGCAAGAGCTGGCCGTTATCACCGGAGCGGTCGAGGCGATCATCGTGGACGTACAGTGCATCATGCCCGCGCTCGGCGCACTGACGGGCTGCTTCCACACCAAGTTCATCTCCACGTCGCCGAAAGCGAAGTTCCCCGGTGCGACGCACATCGAGTTCCACGAAGAGCGAGCCTTCGAGATTGCCAAAGAGATCGTGCGCGCCGCGGTCGAGAACTACCGCTTCCGCAGGGCCGACATGGTGCTTATCCCCGATGAGACGATGGAATGCGTGGTCGGCTTCAGCGTGGAAGCCATCGTGGGGGCATTGGGTGGCACGCTCGATCCGCTGCTGGACGCCATCAAGGGCGGCGCGATCAAAGGTATCGGCGCTGTGGTGGGATGCAACAACGTCAAGGTCCAGCACGACTACGGCCACGTGCGCCTGGTCGAGGAACTGATCAAGCAGGACGTGCTCGTGGTGACGACGGGCTGCAACGCCATCGCTACCGCCAAGGCCGGGCTGATGCTGCCGGAGGCAGCGGAGCGTGCAGGCGAGGGGCTCAAGGGGGTGTGCAAGGCGCTGGGCATACCGCCGGTGCTGCATATGGGCTCTTGCGTGGACATCAGCAGGATTCTGGTGGCCTGCGCAGCCATCGCCAACGCGTTGGGGGTTGACATCAGCGACCTGCCTGCAGCCGGCGCGGCCCCTGAGTGGATGAGCGAGAAAGCGGTAAGCATCGGCTCCTACGTGGTTTCCTCGGGTGTCTTCACCGTCCTGGGCACTGTGCCGCAGGTCTTGGGCAGTCCTGTCGTGACCGAGTTGCTCACCCAGGGGGCGGGCGACGTCGTCGGCGCGACCTTCGCAGTTGAACCAGATCCCTTCAAAGCCGCGCAGCTTATGTTTGATCATATCGAGGAGAAGCGAGTCGCGCTGGGGATTTAGGTTGGTAGACTGGTAGATTGGTAGACTGGTAGGTTGGTAGGTTGGTAGGGTAGTAGGGTGGTAGATTGGTAGGTCGGTTGCCTGGCGACTGGTCTGCCGATCTACCGTCTACTTGTTCACGCATCGCCGACCCAGTTGGGAGGTTATCATGCCACTCATTCCGCAATTGCCGCCCCCGCCCGGGGGCGCGCTACTGGCACGCCTGCATGCCATCAACGCCGAGCATGGCTACCTGCCCCAGGAAGCGCTGCGCCGTGCGGCTGATGACTTGGGCGTACCGTTGAGTCAGCTCTATGGTGCCGCCTCCTTCTATGCCTCCTTCAGTTTCGAGCCCCGAGGGCGACATACGATCCAGGTGTGCCAAGGAACGGCCTGCTATATCCGGGGCGGGGACAAGATCCTGGAGAAGATCGAGACGGTGTTGGATGTGCAGCCGGGCGAGACGACCGACGACCGGCTTTTCACCCTTGAGATCGTTTACTGCGTCGGCTCGTGCAGCATGTCGCCAGTCGTGCGGGTGGATGGAGATACGTATGGGCGGCTCAAGCCCGATCGCCTGCCCCGCATCCTCCAGAAATACCGACAGGCCGACGAGCCAGAGCCAGAGGGCGGGGAGAAACGGTCATGAAGATACAGACTCGGTCCGACCTGGATGCGCTCCGGGACAGGGGATTGTCTACACTCTATCCATCCGGCGTGCGGATCAACGTGGGTATGGCGACCTGTGGCCTGGCGACGGGAGCCGCCGACGTGTATCGCGCGGTGCGGGACGAGGCGGGTGCGCGTGGATTGGAGCTTACGCTGGTGGCCACCGGCTGCCTGGGCTACTGCCAGCAGGAGCCGCTCGTGGACGTGCGCCTGCCGGGCCGTGGGCGCGTGCTCTATGCCCGCATGACGCCCGAGCGTGCGCGCGATCTGGTCGCCGCTCTGGCAAGCGGTGAACTACCGGCGGAAAACGCACTGGCCATCATCCCAGCGGAAGAGAATCCCGATCCAGGTCAGGCGTCAGGGGCCTTGCCCGACGTACCGCTCATCGGGGAGTTGCCCTTCTATGCCCGCCAGCGCAAGATCATCCTGCGCAACAGCGGTATGATAGACCCCGAAAGCATTGAGGAGTACGTCGCGCGGGACGGGTATCTGGCGCTGGTTCACGTGTTGCTGGATTTGCCGCCCCAGACCGTGGTGGACGAGATCGTTCAGTCGGGGTTGCGTGGACGGGGCGGCGGCGGCTTCCCCACCGGGTGCAAGTGGCAGATCTGCCGGGACGCTCCGGGCGAGCCCAAGTACGTGATCTGCAACGGCGACGAGGGAGACCCGGGCGCGTACATGGATCGCACCGTGTTGGAGAGCGATCCATTCAGCGTCGTCGAGGGGATGACCATCGGTGGATACGCCATCGGCGCGAACGAGGGAACGATCTACGTGCGGGACGAGTACCCGCTGGCGGTCGAGCGCGTCTCTCACGCTGTAGCCCGGGCGGAGGAACTGGGGCTGTTGGGACAGGATATCCTGGGCTCCGGCTTTGACTTCACGCTCCAGGTTGTGCGCGGGGCAGGCGCTTTCGTGTGTGGGGAGGAGACCGCTCTGATTGCCTCCATCGAGGGCGGGATGGGCGAACCCCGTCCCAAGCCGCCGTATCCGGCGACCAGTGGACTGTGGGGGCAGCCCACCGTCATCAACAACGTGAAGACGTGGGCCTCCGTGGCTCCCATCCTGGCGCGGGGTGCAGACTGGTACGCTGGGATCGGTGTGGAGGGGAACGCGGGCACGGTCGTTTTCTCCCTGGTGGGCAAGGTGGCCAACACGGGGCTGGTGGAAGTGCCGATGGGGCTCACGCTGCGCGAGATGATCGAGGGGATCGGCGGCGGAGGATTGGACGGCAGAGCGGTGAAGGCTGTCCAGACGGGTGGGCCATCTGGTGGCTGCCTGCCCGCTCGTCTGTTTCACCTGCCGATTGACTACGAGACGCTGACGCAGGCTGGTTCCATCATGGGCTCCGGTGGTATGGTGGTGATGGATGAGGACACCTGCATGGTGGACGTGGCTCGCTACTTTCTCAAGTTCACCATGGCCGAGTCGTGTGGCAAGTGCACGCCCTGCCGGGAGGGTACCCGGCACATGTACGAGATTCTCACCCGAATCGTCGAGGGCGAAGGGACGGAGGCGGATCTGGAGTTGCTGGAGGAGGTTGCCACGTGGGTCAAGGCTGCTTCGTTGTGCGGCTTGGGTCAGACGGCGCCCAATCCTGTGCTCTCCACGCTGCGCTACTTCCGCGACGAGTACGATGCTCACGTTGTGGAGAAGCGCTGTCCGGCCGGCGTCTGTCGTGCCTTGATTGAGCTGGTCATCCAGCCTGAGTTATGCACAGGCTGTGGCCTCTGCGAACGCGAGTGTCCCGTGGGCGCGATCAGCGGGGAGAAGAAAGAACCACACATCATCGACCCGGAGCTGTGCACGCGCTGCCGGATATGCTACGACGTCTGCCCCGTGGGGGCGATCGAGATCGTGAGGTGAGGCGATGGTGAACCTAACCGTAAATGGACAGCAGGTGAGCGTGCCGGAAGGTTCCACTTTGTTGCAGGCGGTACGTGCTGCCGGGGTGGATCTTCCTACGCTTTGCCATCACGATGGGTTGGCTCCCTATGGCGCGTGTCGTCTGTGCATGGTGACCATCACCGCTCCCCGTCGAGCCCTGGTGGCTTCCTGCGCCTATCCGGTCGAGGAGGGGCTAGTCGTCGAGACCGATGACGCAGAGGCCGTCGCGGCCCGCCGGCTGGCCTTGGAGTCCTTGTTGAGCCGTTGCCCCCAGTCTGAGGCGATCCGAGAACTGGCCGCCGGGGAGGGCGTAACTGCCTCCCGCTTCGGGGAGCATCCGCCCGAGCGCGGGGAGGAGCTGTGCGTGTTGTGTGGCCTGTGCGTGCGCGTCTGTCGTGAGATCATCGGTGCGTCGGCCATCTCTTTCGTGGGGCGGGGAACCGAGCGCCGGGTGAGCACGCCGTTCGACGTGCAGGCCGAATCTTGCATCGGATGTGGTGCCTGTGCCGAGATCTGTCCCACCGGCGCGATCCAGATCGAGGACCGAGGCAACAAGCGCATTCTACATACGTGGAATACGACGGTGGAGCTGCATACCTGTCCCGAGTGCGGTCGCTTCTTCGCTCCCGAACCGCTGGCCTTCCTCAAAGAGATGTTCCCGGAGGCTGCGGATACGTGGGCCTTGTGTCCTGACTGCCGGCGCCGGCGTACGGCTCTTCAGTGGATTGAACAGGCCCCGGGTTAGTGCGGCGTTACCTGGGGAGGGTGGCCTGGTAGCGTTCCACCAGCGAGGTCATCGCGTTCGCGTCATAGCGTCCGACCAGAAGGTAGACCGGAACCTCCAGTTCTGCCGCTTGGGTGGTGAAATCCAGGTCGGCCAGTTGGCCGGTTGGGCGGCCAACAGCTTCACCGTGGGCATGGGCGGCCACGTGCCTCCGAGCAGGACGTCCAGCCCATCCGGCGCGCTAGGGCCCAGTTTGCCTGATATAGTCGAGCACATCCACGTTGTAGATCACCTCTTCGGCCTCGAACACCGCCCAGGGCGTGCCCTGGTCAAACCAGGTGATCCGGCCTTCTGCCGGGAGGGTGTAGCCATCGATCTCGGTCCAGTCCAGGCCCTCGCAAATCCACAGGGTCTTGGCCTCGTCCGTGGTCTCCCGGTAGCGCATCGCTTCCAGGAAATGCAGCATCCCGGTTTCCGGGTCGAAGCGCAGCAAGACGTGCTCCTCGTCGTCGCCAAAGGGCACCACGACGATCGCCGTCGCGTTATCCACCGGTTGCCACCGCACGCGCGGGTCGGTGACCCAGATGGCGGGCAGCCAGATCGATTCGGCCCACAGGCCCAAGTTGGCCCCCTGATCGACCTTCGGCCCCTCGCTCACGCCGATGGGACCCAGGTCCATGTGGCCCTTGCCGTCCAAGAAGTGCTCGTTGGCCTTGATCAACGGAAGGCCAAACATCGTGATCTCGATGTAGTGCCGGTAATCCTGCCCGGCGATGTGCGTGAAGCGAAAGCGCGATGGAAAGGCCGGGAAGCTCGTCACCGGGCGCAAGGTGGCGCGCCCGCTGAACACGGCCGATTCGATCACCGGCACGCTGTCGCCGTATACCTGGCGGTAGAAGCGCTCCACGGGCGCGGGCAAGCCCTCGGGCAGCGGAACGGTCTCGGTGGGGCCGGGCTCCTGGGGGAAAGCGGGGAACGGGGCGGGTTTGATGCGCAGCCCTAACCAGCTCAACAAGACCAGGGCCACCAGTACGGCAGCAAGAATGAGTATGATCTTCATCGGTTGTTCACCTCGCACTGATTCTGATTGTTCGACCGGCGCTGCAAGGCGCTGGCCGTCTTACTTGCGGATGGCGGCAATGGGCCGCCGTCCCGTCGCGGCGATGGCGGGCAATCTGGTTTCGATTGCCCGGCCCGAATTGCCTATTATATCCAGGTATGTCAAAGGCAAAATGGTTCTTGGGACGCCTCGTTCATTGTCGCTGAGAAGCGTGCTCATCGCTTTGAGTCGGCCCTGACAAATGGCGGTTCTACGGCGAGCGATCCCAAGACTTCATAGCTGCGCGGCTTTCGGTATGCGTTCCCCCACGCCTCGTGCTCTCGCCATGCCCGAACCTTCGCCATGTCGAATCCGGCTATGTATACTCCTTCCTCCTCCCCAGCCTCGATAATACACATATCCCGGGATCCTGCGTCATCGAAGGCTATGCAATCAAAGGCCACGGAATGCCCGTTTTCCTGGGGAGCCGCGTAGTTGGCCATTGCCACGCCCACCATGTTCTCATACGCACGTACTCTAAACTGCCCAATCCGGTTGTCCTCTAGCTCGCAGGCGTTGGGCGTAAGGATCAGCTCCGCCCCTTTCAGCATCAGGATTCTGGCACTCTCGGGGAACTCGCGGTCAAAGCAGATCATCGCCCCGACGTTTATCTCCCCCTGCCGCGTGTCCAACGGACTCACGTAGAAATCCTCTCCGGGTGTCAAGGAAGCTTCGTCATCAAAGTCGCATGTGTGAACCTTGGCATAGGTCATCAGCAGGTTGCCATGCCGATCGATGAGCGACACGGAGTTCCGGGGAGCGCCCGGCCACTGCTCCAGATAGGTCAAGGCGATCGCCATATCGAGTTCCTGGGCCAAGGCCTGGAAATGAGTCACAAAACCGTGCTGTTGGTCTATCGCCTGGGCTAGCCACGTCTTATGCTCATCTGAGCGTGACCTATCGGGAAACGTGTGCCCTATGTTCCACATCTCCGGAAAGAGCGCGATATCGGCGTCCTTTTCCCTGGCCTGCCGGCAGAACTCCTCACCTTTCGCCAGATTGGCTTCCTGGTCATAGCCGAAGGCCGTCATTTGAAGCAGGGCTACCTTGACTTGGCTCATATGCGAGTCTCCTGTGATAGTGGCGCGGTGAGAACTCCGACCCCATCTGCTGCGCCTTGGCGGTGCATCCCCTTGTTCCAGAAAGCTTACCCCAATGCGTGTACAGCCTACGACCTAACGTTTCGCCCCTGGCCTTTCTCTTGCATCTTTGAGAATCTCATCTACAACCTGAACCAGCGTCGGCGCCGGAGACACTTCCACGCTTGCTCGCGTGTGCTTGTGCTCTGCCTGCGGCAGCGGCGGCGATGGGCTGCGTTGCCATGGCGGAACGGGCATATTCAGGTAAGTTGGAAGTGGGCATGCTCCAACTCCCCGAGTTCAGCTTCCAGACCGTCCAGCAGCTCGGCTTCCCCGGCCCATTCCACATACTCCAGATCGCCTCCCTCTAGATCCTCGGGTGCTATCTTCTGCAGGAAATGGGCAGTGTCCAACTGTCGACCTTTGCCCGAGAATGAGCCACCGCTTCTGAGACCGGGCAATTGACGTTTGTGTATGCCAAGATCAGCGGCGCGACGAGTCACTTAGCCAGCGATAACGAAGGTTTCGGCCTGCTTCAGACCCAGGGTCTCACTGATGGGGTGGCCAACAAACGCCGATCGCGCACTGTCCCGGTTCTGGCCAGGATGGTCCACTCACAGAGATGGCGCACGGCCAACTCCCCGAAATGAAACCGCCGGTGCTGCCTGCGCGAAGCGCAGGTGGTCGCCGATGGCACTGTCGCCTGCAGCGAGTGCTAGAACCCATTACATGATCCTCAGTCATCGAATGCCATCGTTTCGCTGTCCGGAAGGAAATCATGAACCTCTTTCTCTCCTAGTTTCAGCTCTGACTCGCTCTCATTCCGTGTTCTCTCGGCAAGAGCATCTACGTGATCGGACACGTAATCGCGTAGAAACACGAACTCATCGACAGGCATTCCCCCCAGTGCAATGTACTCCACGTTTAGGAAATGCAAGGTGTTACGGGTTTCATTCAGTTTCCGTAGCACACTCAACAGTTTCTGGTCGTCTGGTGCTCGATCATTTAGGTAGATTGCCCGATACCTAGGTTTTCCGAGAAGCATGCTCATTGTGACTGTTCGGTTGGTGAGTGTTCGAAGAGGCTTGACATTGTAGCCCTCGCGTCTCTCGGCTCGCTTGACCTCGGCTATCGAAATCGGAGTCGTATTCTGCAGCAATCTCTTCCTCGTCCTGCCCGTCACAAACTGTGGATGATGTTCCTGACAAGCACTCACATCCATTTGGTGAATCACGTAGCCCGCCATCAGCAACCTGGCTTTGAAGTAGTTCTCAAAGCACGTAACGATCCTGACCGCATCTAGCACCGGACTCTCCATCCGTTGAAACAGCTCAAGCAGTTCCGTGAACGCCGCAGGTTCACACTGGTCGAACAACTGGTCAGACAAGGACTTCGCCTGATCCAGCCTCTTGATCACTTCACAGCCCCAGAACAGCTTGGAGGAGTAGCATAGCATTGACCAGGCAACGTACAATGTAGTCACGTCATTGACGTAACATGCCCCCTCTTCAATTCGAGTCAGACGAAGCATCTCGGATTTGCCCTGACGCTCAGCGTTCAAGTGGGTCTAGCTATCGAACTGAGCCGCATGGCACCTTGCGCACTCCATAACACTTGTTCTAGCCCGGAGCCAAGAATCGTGCCCCGATGCTGCCCGTGGCTAGAAGCCGCGCCGGCTCTAGTGAGTTGCTACCCACCATAGTCAATTGAAGTCGGCGCTACGCCCCATCCCCGATTATTGATCGTAGATGCTTGACGTGAATCGCAAGAGCTTGCGGCAGCATGAACTTGATCTCCTCCAGAAGCTGGTTCTTGTCGTCTAGCACTGTCTCGATCTGAGCGGGTAACAGATGATAGGCCTTGTTGGCTGTTACGATTCCCCAGACCTGAAGGCTTTCATTGGAAACAACCGGAGATCCGCTCGCTCCTCGCAAAGCGGGGAACGATAGCACCAGCATTTGCTCACCCGCTTCGCCATATTGGTCTGTGAGATCATCAAAGCGAGTTATGTTGCCTAGCCGACAAGAACTCGAAAGGGCAATTCCGTGTTCCCCGGGTTTCTCGAAGAATCGTGAGCCACTGTACTCGTAGCAATTGACGAGTTGATTCAGCAGGAGGTCGCTATTCCGACTGATCCTGAAAGGCTCATCCGGGCGATATTCAGGAACACGCAGCAGGGCAAGATCTACCTCTGGATGCTGCGCTACTAGTTCAGCTTCACGAATGGTGAAGTCTGGAAGCTCTAGTATGCCGATCCCCCATTCCCAGCCTTGGACTATGTGATTGACGGTTACCAAGAGCGGGTTTGATCTGCTGACAATGAAGAAGCCAGTACCCAAGAAAACCAATGTGTCGGTTCTGGATGACTGGTAGCCAATCAACGGGACTACGACCTTATGAGGATCTACTTTCAGCATATCAAGTCAATCTCTTGAGTGGATGGTCGGCCCGCTGGTCGCTGGCTGACTCGCTATCGTCCCGAATACAGTTGACGTTTCTCTACGTCACTCATATGATGGCTCTTGAATTGCCCAGAAACTGACGCAGCAGCAATCGCTTCCTCACCCATATGATGAGGATTCATGTGTCGCGTAGCCGACACATAGTGGCGTCTATGCGAAAGGCTTTGCTGGATCCAGCCGTCTTCTGCAATTGTACTCCTGTTTGGACTTCGAGGCAAGATCCTTCCTGGAAAGGCTCACTCATGGTTGAGACATCGAGGAAGATTCTACTCCCTCATGGCCACAGGCAGGTACACCGCATATCCGTTCACCACGATGGTGGCTGTTCGAGTCAGGAGCCCCGCCGCCCCGGCGTCCACGGTGACTGTGTTGCTGATCAGGCGGGGGGCGGTCTCCACGACGGTCACGGCGTAGGTCAGGGTGACGGCCGGCGTGTGGTTCATCGCGCCGGACCAGCGCAGGGTGGGTGGGTCGCCGTCGTCGGGAGTGCCCAGTGTGGCGGTCAGGCTGCCGCTGACGTAGCCCAGGCCGGCGGGCACGGTGTCGGTCAGGCAGACGGTGCCGGTCAGGGGCGCGTCCGTGTTGCGCAGCAGGAGGGTGAAGGTGACGCGCTCGCCGAAGCGGGGCGCCGCCCGGTTGGCCCGCTTGGTCGAGGCGCTCAGGTCGGGGAACTGGGCCCGGGGACCGTACACGGGCAGGGGAGCGCCGTATTCGAACGCGCCCACGTCGGGTGCGCCGGTGAGCGTGAAGGCGTCGTTGAGGTTGGGCAGATCGGTCCCGGCGTCGATCTCGGGCGCGCCGGCCACCAGGCGCAGGTCGCGGCTGCCCGGCTGGGCCGCCACGTCCCAGTCGTCGGGCAGGCTGGCGTCTGCCAGGTGCTCGAAGGCTGCCTCGATGCCGTGGTCCTCCACGCCGGTGGGCAGGTCGGTTATTCGGTCGTAGCGTACGTTGTCCCACTTGAAGTGGGGTGCCCCGGAACCGCCGATGGCGCGCATCGTCCCCCAGGCGTCGTAGTCGAAGTCCCGAAAGCCCTCATCGGCGACGGTGGTGAACTCGAAGGCGTACTGCGTGCCCAGGAACAGGTTGTTGCGGAAGACGGCGTTGCGCCACATAGCGCCGTTGTCTCCGTGGCCGTTGCCGTGCTTGGCCCCCGTGTTGTGCGCCACGTAGAAGCCGGTGGTGTAGTTGTGCATCTTGATAGGCACGCTCTCCAGGTTGAAGAGCTCGTTGCGGAAGATGTAGGCCGGGCCGCCGCGGATGGGCTGTACGCTCACGCCCATGCGGGCGTTCATCACCCGGTTGCGCCACACGCGGGCGTTGGCCTGGTTGTAGTCGATCTCGATGCCGTCGTCCACGCAGTAGGCGACGTCGTTCCCGTAGACGTCGTTGCCGTACGAGGGGCCGGTGAAGGGCTGGAGCGAGATGCAGTCGGCGAAGTAGCGCACGGTGTTGTGGCAGACGACGTTGCCGAAGCCGCGCAGGTCCACGCCCCGCTCGGCAGGGATCCCGCTCCCGGGCCAGGCCGTGCGTCCCTCAATGACGTTGTCGCAGACGGTCTGGTTGTATTCCTGGCCGTCGCCGCGCCGGTTGTAGACGCCGAAGTCCACGTCTTGAATGACGTTGTGGCGGAGAACGATGTCGTGGGTGTGTTGGGCGTCCACGCCCCAGCCGCCGTTCTGGATGGTCAGCCCTTTGACGATGACGTGGCCAAGCGTGCGATCGTAGTTGCCCAGCGTGACGACGCCCCGGCCGGTGCCGCCCCCGTCCACCACGGCTGATCCATCGCCTGGACCGAGAAAGGCGATGGGATGGCCCTCGGTCCCGCCGGTCAGAAGCTGGAACGGATCGTAGGTGCCGGCGGCGACGTGGAAGGTGTCCCCGGGTTGGGCCGCGTCGCTGGCCGCCTGCAGGCCCTGAAACGGGTTGCCCGCACTGCCGTCCCCGCCTCCGTTGCCGGGGACGACGTACAGTTGCCGGCCGTCAGGGTCTGGTTCCTGTTCAACGCGTGTCGTGGCGGTGATCGTGCGCGTCTCGTCGCCGCCATCGGGGTCGCTCAAGGTCAGGCGCAGTTCGTAGGTCTGGCCGGGCTGAAGGAACAGCGCGCTGGCGGCCCAGTAGTTCAGGCCCAGCGGCCCGTCGTCGACGTAGATGTCGGGGTAGGCCCGCGTGGCGGGCGCACCGGGCTGCCACGCGCTCTCCCCCTGCTGGCGAAACTCCAGGCTCATCGTGCTGTCCAGGTCGTCGTCGCCGTCGATCCACCACAGCACGCCGATGTGCTGGTACGTGGCGTCGGCGCGGACTACGCCGGGGACGACGGCGTCGCTGGGCGCGGCACAGCACAGGCCGCCGGCCAGTGCCAGCAGCGAAATGACCAGGACGAGAATGACGCACATCTTGCGCATAGTTCTCCTCTCCGCGGAGTGCTTGACTCCTACCCGGCGCTGCGAGGGGCATGCCGGCAGGATGCCGGCGGTCCGGTGGCGGTGAAACGGGACGCTGATTGACGCGGATGCTAGGCGCTGATTCTCTGATTCTGTCCCCGTGCGATCTACGGAAATCTGCGTAGACCCGCGTCCCAGGAGATGTGTCAGTCAATCAACTACGCGATCCGCTGAGAACCCGATGCCTCTTCTCCTAATCGTATTGGTCGGGTTCCGACGACGACGTGGACGCAGCCCCAGGGGCCGTATTCCTCGCGCGACACGCTCAGTCCCCGGGCCGTCATCAACGGGACCTCGTCGCGCATGTAGTCGCCCAGCGCGGTCCAGGCGTTGGCCAGCAGGTGGGCCATCGAGTTGCCGTCCGCCGCCTCTCCGGCGTCCACGATGATCACCCGGCCACCGGGTTTGGTCACGCGGACCATCTCGTCCAGCGTGGCCTCGGCATCGGGGAAGGCGCTGAAGGCGAAGGTAGAGATGACGGCGTCGAACTGGCGATCGTGCCAGGGGAGGGCGTGCACGTCGGCGGTGACCAGGTGCGAGCCGAGCCCGCGCGCGGCCAGGCGGCGGCGGGTCAGGCGGGCCATCCCGGGGGCCAGGTCCACCCCGGCCATGCGGTGCCACCGGGCCATCTCCACGTGCAGTCTCCCGCTGCCGTGACCGATCTCCAGGACGCGGCTGCCCGCGGGCGGCAGGTGGCGCAGCGCCGGCCGCCGCAGGCGATGGGTCGTGCCGCCGGTGAACCAGTCGACCGCGTCGTACAGGTTGGCCAGCCGGTCGTAGACCGGATCCCAGAATCGGCGTTGGATGGCCTGGCGGTCGGTGCGGCCGCGGGCGCGATGCAAGACCCAGGCAAGCAGTGCCGCGATGCCGAGGCCGGCTACGATCCATTTCAACGTGGTGTGTCTGCGATTGCTCACGAGGGTCCTCTTTCCATCGAAATCGCGGCTAGGATTGTGCCTCTGCGACTGTGTGTTATGCAGTGGTGGTTATAGTACCGATGGGTGGGTTTGTCAAACCGATTGTCTCGGCGTATCTGCTCAGAAAACCCGGGGTAGGGGCAGGTCTTGTACCTGCCCAAGAGGGCGACCACGAGGGTTCGCCCCTACATATTGAGACGATGCGTCTGCTTCGAAAACAAACCGGACAGAGGCGCGATTGGGAAATCGCGGCTACATTTTCGTTCTTGGTGGT
>CAZYSK010000053.1:27477-41963 GCA_964649415.1 uncultured Anaerolineales bacterium | reverse complement strand
CCATGTCCCGCATCTGATTGGAGAAACAGGGTGAAGTGCGGGAACTTGTTCTTTTACGAACCCGAAGGTTCGTAGTGAGGGCGGATGCAGACATCCGGCGGATGCAGACATCCGTCCGCAGGTCTGCCGGAGTGCCGTGGCGTGGGAGGTAGCTAGTGGAGCAGTCTTCTGATCAGGTTCGTAGTGAGGCCCGGATGTCTGCATCCGCCAGGTCCGCCGGAGTGCCGTGGCGAAGGCGCTTGCTGCGTCGTGAGTCCAATCCCCTCTTGATCAAGGAATTGCGGGGGCGCATGCGCGGCGCGCGGGCGTTTATCGTGCTGACCGTGTACCTGCTGCTGTTGACCTGCTTCACCTCGATCATCTACTACGCTGTCATCGCGAACAGTCGTGGGCCGGCCGGCGCGTCCGTGATGGCCGAGCTGGGGAAGACGGTTTTCGGCACCGTCGTCCTGATCGAGATCTTCATGGTCACGTTCATCACGCCTGCCTTCACCAGCGGGGCCATCAGCGGCGAGCGGGAGCGCAAGACCTACGAGTTGCTGCGGGCGACGCTGCTGCCCGCCCACAAGATGGTCTCGGGCAAGCTCGCCTCCGCGTTGACGTACATGTTTCTGCTCATCCTGGCGGCACTGCCGCTGCAGAGCCTGGCCTTCGTCCTGGGCGGTGTCACGGTGGAGGAGTTGGCGCTGGCGACGATTCTCTTGCTGGTGACGGCCTTCGCCTTTGCCGTGATCGGCCTGTTCTTCTCCACGTTCGCGCGCACGACGCTCGTCTCGACCGTGCTGACCTATTCGACTGCGCTGTTGACGGCGATTGGGCTGCCCGTGTTGGTGCTTCTGTTCGCGACCCTGCTGTTGGAGCCACTGATCTATGGCTACGGATCAACCTCGGTGTCCTGGATCGTGGAGGCCGGTCTGCTGTATCTGGCGATCTTCCTGGCCAGCCTGAGTCCCATTTCGGCCGCCGTGGTCACCGAGATGTTTCTGCTGGAAGAGGACGCCATTTTGTACTACTGGCAAGAACTGGATTCCGCCCGGTTGATCCCGGTGCCATCTTCCTGGCTTGTCTTCACCGTGTTTCACATAGGATTGGCCTTGGTGTTGCTACTGGCGATCGTGCTGCGGGTGCGCGGGCAGGAGAAGCGCTAGGGAGACGGACCGCCCGGATGTCTGCATCCGCTGCATCCCTGCCGGCATAGTATTCGTGAGTTGCAGGAATCCTCCAGGCGTTACGGGATGTGCCTATGGGCTGGAACAAACTGCGTTTCTTGACTCCCTATCTGCGTCGCTGGGAGCTGCGGCTACGGCTGGTCGAGAGCGTCATCTGGGGGCTGTGGGGCGCGGTGGCGGGGCTGGGGGCGGGCACGTTGCTGGCGCTGGCGGCCCGGTTGTGGCCACTGCTCGTGGCACGCACACTGGCTGCGCTGGCCGGCGCGCTCGTGCTGGTCGGGCTGGCGCTCGGGCTGGCGCTGGCCTGGCTGCGGCCGCGCTCTCTTACCGCGTCAGCGCGCATTTTCGACCGCCGCTTCGGACTGGCCGAGCGCCTCTCCACGGCGGTGGAGCTCGGCACCGGTCGGCTGCGGACGACTCCCGCGATGGCCCAGGCGCAGTTGGCGGACGCGCTGGACGCGGCCGGCAGTGTTGAAGCGCGCGCGATGCTGCCGCTGCGGCTCCCCCGCTGGGCGCTGCTCTCGCTCGGCGTGTTGGCTGCTGCCCTGGCGCTCCTGGTCTGGCTGCCGAATCCCCAGGAGGACGTGCTGCTGCGGCGGACCGCCGTGCGCGCCGCCGTCGAGGAGCAGATCGAGGAGTTGGAGGCTGCACGGGACGCGGTGGCCGAGGCGGAAGGGCTGAGCGAGGCCGAGCGTGACGTGCTTCTGCAGGAGCTGGAGGAGGCGCTTGCAGCCCTGCACGAGGGGCTTGAGACGGGCACGGCGACGCCCGAGGAGGCGGTGGCGGCGCTCTCGGAGGCGGAGCGCGCGCTCGCGCCGTTGCAGGACCCCGGTGCGGCGGACGTTTCGGCTGGGCTGGAGCGCGCCGCCGAGGGTATGGCCGACTCGGCGCTCACCCGCCAGATCGCCGAGGCCCTGGCGAACGGTGACTACGAGACGGCGGCCGAGGCGCTGGAATCGTACGCGGCGGAGGGGGGCGAGATACTGACCCGCGACGAGGAGCTCGAACTGGCCCGCGAGCTGGCCGAGGCGGCCCAGGCGCTGGCCGAGAGCGACCCTGAGCTGGCGGAGCAACTCGGCCAGGCGGCGGATGCCATCGAGCGCGGCGACATCGGCGAGGCCCGCCAGGCGATCCAGGAGGCAGCGCAGGGGATGGCGGACGCGGGCGAGCGGGTGCAGCGGCAGGAGACGGTCGAGGGCACGCTGGCGGAGTTGCAGGAGGGGCGCGAGCAGATCGCGGAGGCAGGTGGCACCTGACCGCGCACCGGACAGCCGCTCGGTCAGGGTGGCGCGGATGGGCAGGCGGGCCAGCCGGTCGGCCAGGCGACGGGGGATGGCCAGCAGCCCCAGCCCGGTCACCACGAGGACGTGGGCACCGGCGCGCCCTACGACGAGGTCTACGTGCCGGAGCGCCTCGATGAGGCAGGCCCTGGCGTGGAGATTGGCCGCGAGGGCGACGAAGGAATCACGGGCGAGGGTGTGCCCCTCCCTCCGCCCGGTGAGGGCCGCGCCAACGTGCCCTACACGGACGTGTACGCCGACTACGCGGCCCAGGCCGGCGCTGCGTTGGAGGGAAGCTACATACCTTTGGGGTTGAAGCAGTACGTGCGTGATTACTTCAGTTCGTTGGAGCCGTAGAAGTAGGGGCAGGTCTTGTGCCTGCCCAGCCTCGTGCCTGCCTTTGTGGACAAGTAGGAGTGTGATGCAAGTGAGTGCATTTGCGGATAGTGACGCCGATCGCTATATCGCTGCCGGTGGCGTCGTGGTACACGATGACTGGGTGTTGGTCCTGCGCCGCCCCAGCCGGGGCGAGGTGCGCCTGCCCAAAGGGCACGTCGAGCCGGGGGAGGACGTGCCATCGGCCGCGCTGCGCGAGACGCGCGAGGAGAGCGGCTACACGGACCTGGTGTTGGGACTGCATCTGGGTACGCAGGAGGTCGAGTTTGACCGTTGGGGGCGGCGCGTCGTGCGCACCGAGCACTACTTCCTGATGACGCTGGCGCACGAACCGGGTCCACCCTCCGGTGGGGAGGAGCAGTTCGAGCCCGTGTGGCTGAGTTGGGACGACGCGCTGGCGGTGTTGACGTTCGAGCCGGAGCGCGAATGGCTGCGCCGAGCCTTGGCTTACCGGGAAGCGTACGCCCATCGGGATGACCCGCCGGATGCAACCGCTGGGCTGAGCCGGAATGCCCAGGAACACAATGAGGAGGACTCGTGACAGACATTCATTTCGAGCAATCTGGATGGAACCTGGCGGCGCTGTTGCCGGCGCACGAGGGGAAGGACTTTGATCGTATCCTGGCGGAGCTGGAGCGGCAGGTCGTGGAGTTCGAGGCTGGCCGCGAGCGCCTCGCCCCGGACATGAGCGACGCGGCGTTTATGGAGTTGATGCATCTATCTGAGGCGATCCATGCCGCTGCGGCGCGACTGACCACCTATGCCTATCTGTGGTTCTCCGAGGACACCCAAGATCAGCAGGCGCTGGGCTTCCTGGGGCGGATGGAGCAGTTGGGCACCGACATACAGAACCGTATGCTCTTCTTCTCCCTGTGGTGGAAGGGCCTGGACGAGGGACCGGCCCGCCGCCTGATGGCCACAAGCGGCGACTACGCCTACTACCTGGAGTCCATGCGCCGGTTCAAGCCGTACACGTTGTCGGAGCCCGAGGAGCAGATCATCAACGTGAAGGACGTCAACGGGTCGAGCGCGTTGGTGAAGCTGTACGAGATGATCACCAACCGCTTCTCCTTCAAGCTGGAGGTAGACGGCGAGGTGAAGGAGATGACGCGGGACGAATTGGCCATGTACGCCCGCGACCCATCCCCCGACGTGCGCGCCGCCGCCTACCAGGAGCTATATCGGGTGTACGGCGACCAGGGCGTCGTCCTGGGACAGGTCTACCATCACCTCCTGCGCGATTGGAACAGCGAGAACGTGACCCTGCGCGGCATGGACTCGGCCATCGCCGTGCGCAACCTGAGCAACGACATCCCCGATCCGGTGGTCGAGACGTTGCTCGACGTGTGCCGCAGGAACATGCCGATTTTCCATCGCTACTTCCGGCTCAAAGCCCGCTGGCTGGGCCTGGAGCGGTTGCGGCGCTACGATCTCTATGCCCCTGTCGGGGATGCCGAGCGAACCTATCCCTTCCCCGAGGCGGTGCACATGGTGCTGCACAGCTTGGACAGCTTCTCGCCCACGCTGGCCGCTCACGCCCGGCGCGTCTTCACCGACGGGCACGTGGATTCGGAGATACGCCCCGGGAAACGCGGCGGGGCCTTCTGCGCGGGCGTCCTGCCTGCTGTCACCCCCTGGGTGTTGCTGAACTACGTGGGTAAGACGGAGGACGTGCTCACGCTGGCGCACGAGATCGGCCACGCCGTCCATGCTTTGATGGCCGCGGATCACTCCGTGTTCACCTTTCATTCCGCGCTCCCGCTCGCCGAGACGGCCTCCGTCTTCTCCGAGATGTTGTTGACCGATCGCCTGCTGCGCGAGGAGGATGATCCCGCAGTGCGACGCGACTTGCTGGTGAAGCTGCTGGATGGCGCGTACGCGACGGTCGCCCGCCAGGCGTATTTCGTCCTGTTCGAGCTGGAAGCCCACCGGCGCATCCTGGAGGGTGCGACCACCGACGACCTCTGCGCGCTCTACATGGACAACCTGCACGAGCAGCTCGGCGATGCGGTCGAGGTCTCGGACGAGTTCCGCTGGGAATGGGTCGCCATCCCCCACATCTACGCATCGCCCTTCTACTGCTACGCCTACAGCTTCGGGCAACTGCTGGTGTTGGCCCTCTACCGGCAGTACCGGGACGAGGGGGCGCCGTTCGTGCCGCGCTTCCTGAAGATCCTGTCCTACGGCGGTTCGCAGAGCCCGGAACACATCATCGGCGAGGGCGGGCCTGGCCACGAGGGCTTCGACATGAGTTCGGCGGACTTCTGGCAGGGCGGGTTCGACGTCCTGCGGGGCCTGCTGGACGAACTGGAGACCATCGGATTGCAGCAATTCGCCGGGTTGGAACAATCCGCGGGGTGAGGCCTATGATTGCATTCTCTACCGGTTCGCTATATAGCTATGGCACCGCCCGCGTCTTCGAACTGGCCGCCGAGGCCGGATACGACGGGATCGAGGTGCTGGCAGACCAGCGCTGGGACACGCGCCAGCCGGCCTACCTGCGCCGGCTGTCCGCCGACTACGGCCTGCCCATCGTCGCCGTGCACAGCCCCTTTGTCACCAACGTACACGAGTGGCCGGATGATCAACTGGGGCGACTCCGGCGCACGGTGGCGCTGGCGCAGGAGGTGGGGGCATCGGTGGTCGTGACGCACCTCCCGTTTCGTCTCCGCGCTTTTGTGGGGCATTGGCACGGCCACCGGTTGCGGCGTTTTTTCCTGCCTGTGGTGTTGCCCCGTCGCGAGCCCTACTATCACTTCCTGCGCAATGGGCTGGTGGCGGAACTGGAGGACGAGACCGGCGTCACGATCGGGGTCGAGAACATGCCGTTGCGGCGTCTCCTGGGTCTGAAGACCAGGCTTTACTGGTTCAACACGCCCGACGAGTTGGCTGCTTTCCGTCACCTGACGCTCGACACGACTCACCTGGGCACGTGGGGGCTCGATCCGCTGGCAGTCTACGAGCAACTGCGGGAGCGGGTGGCCCATGTGCATCTGTCCAACTACGATGGCCGGGAGCACCGTTCGCCGCCGGACGGCCACCTGCCGCTGGCGGACTTCCTGCGTAAGCTGGCCCAAGATGGCTACCGGGGCGTCATCACCGTCGAGACCGACCCCAGCGCGCTGGACGCCGGGGACGAGGCCAGGTGCCTGGCCGCGCTGCGCCGTGCCTTGGAGTTTTGCCGGAGGTATTTCGGGGTGGGGGGAAGGACTACCTCGGACGGGGGAAATACACGATAGGGACTGGCGGGAATGAACGATGGGGTTGGGGAAGGACTGCCGTGGGTGGGGGAAGGACTACCTCGGATGGGGGAAATACACGATGAGGATTGCCCCGGGTGAGGGAAGTACTCGACGTTGGCGTAGGGGAGAGTGATGAGCACAAGCACGGGCGAGAACGGACTTCTGCACGCTGACCTGACGTACAAGATCCGAGGGGTGCTGTTCCACGTGGGGAACACGCTGGGGCCTGGGTTGCCCGAGGAGCAGATTCAGAGGGCTGTCAGTATTGGCCTCACCAAGCAAGGCATTCCGCATGCGTTGGAAGAGCAGTTTCACGTCCACTATCGGGGCGTTGAGGTCGGGCGGTATTACTGCGACGTCGCTGTGGGGCACAAGGTGATCCTGGAACTGAAGGTCGCGCCGGCGCTGACGGGGCTCCATCGAGCGCAGATGATCTCCTACCTGCGTGTGACTGGCGCTGACGTGGGGTTGTTGGCCAACTTTGGCACACCCAAGGTGGATGTCGAGCGCTACGCGTACTTCTACGCCCAGCGTCGGCCCGACTTTGCCTGGCGGTCACAGCCGCCGGATGACGCAGCGCTAGAGTGTCCGAAGCTCGTCGGGCGACTGTATGAGTGCCTGCATCGCGTACACCACGAGCTTGGTCCCGGTTTCTTCCATCAGGTCTACCGCCGCGCGACCCAGGTGGAGTTGAACGAACAGCACATGTCGTTTGAGTTCGTGCGCGAGATACCGGTGTTCTACGAGGATGAGTGCCTGGGCTCCCAGAAGTGCCGTCTCCTGGTCGTGGAGGACAAAGTCATTGTAGCTGCGTTTGCCGTGAGAGAAATGGGCGAGGCGTTCGACGCGAGAATGCGGCGCTACCTGCATCACTTCGACAAAACGTTCGGCCTCCTGGCCAACTTCCACGGAGAGTGCCTGGACGTAAGGCCGGTGCGGATTCGAGCCGCGAAGTAGCGGTCAGACCGTCTATCTCCGTTATCCTATCGCGTATTTCTCATATCCGAGGTAGTCCTTTCTGCCGACATATACGTACCAAAGGACGTATCATGACCAAAGTCACACCTGAGCAATTCCGCGAAACCGCCGCCGTCATCGAGGCCGAGGTCGGCAAGTACATCGTCGGCCAGCGAGAGGTGATCCGGCACACGCTCGTCTGCCTCGTCGCCGGCGGGCACGTGCTTCTGGAGGGCGTGCCCGGGCTGGGCAAGACCATGCTCGTGCGCACGCTGGCCCGGGTGCTGGATCTCAACTTCGCCCGCATCCAGTTCACGCCTGACCTGATGCCGGCCGACATCGTCGGCACCGACATTCTGGAGGAGGCCGAGGACGGGCGGCGGGAGTTCCGCTTCCAGCCCGGCCCGGTCTTCACCAACCTCCTGCTGGCCGACGAGATCAACCGGGCTACGCCGAAGACGCAGTCGGCACTGCTCGAGGCCATGCAGGAGTGCACCGTCACCGTCGCCAACCGCTCCTACCCGCTGGAGCCGCCCTTCATGGTGCTGGCGACGCAGAACCCCATCGAGATGGAGGGCACGTATCCGCTGCCGGAGGCCCAACTGGACCGTTTCCTGTTCAAGGTCAACGTCGTGTACCCCAACTCGCAGGAGTTGGTGGAGATCCTGAACCGCACCACGCGCGAGGCCGAGCCGGCGGTCGACGTCGTGGCCGACGGGCCGGGCGTGCGGGCCTTGGGGTCGCTGGCGCGGCAGGTACCGGTCGCCTCGCCCGTGTCCGACTACGCGGCCCGGCTGACCATCGCCACCCATCCCGAGAACGAGGCCGCGCCGGACGTTGTACGGCGCTTCGTGCGTTACGGCTCCAGCCCGCGCGGCGCCCAGGCGCTCATCCTGGGCGGCAAGGTCGTGGCGCTCCTGGCAGGCCGCTACAACGTGGCCTTCGAGGACCTGCGAGCGGTCGCTCCGGCTGCGCTCCGGCACCGCATCCTGCTCAACTTCGAGGGCCAGGCCGAGGGCGTGAGCACTGACGACGTGGTGCGGGAGGTGTTGGGACACGTCGCTGAGCCGTGAGCGGGAGGGGAGTGGGGAGCAGGCCGTATGCGTCAAGCGTCGAACGTCAAACGTCAAACGTCGGGCATCCAGCCGTGGTTTGACCTGTCGCTGTTGCCCAGGTTGGAGCAACTCTCGCTCGTCGCGCGCCGCGTGCGCGCGGGGCAGGCCGCGGGCGAGCGGCGTTCCACCAAGCGCGGCACGTCGGTCGAGTTCGCCGACTACCGGGACTACGCCCGGGGCGACGACCTGCGTCGCGTGGACTGGAACGTCTACGCCCGGCTGGAGCGGCCCTACGTCAAGCTGTTTGAGGAGGAGGAGGATTTGGCCGTGCACGTGCTTCTCGACGGCAGCGGGTCGATGGAATGGGGCGGCGGTCAAAGCCCAAAGCCCAAAGCCCAAATCTCAAATCCCAAATCCCAAAGCCCAAAACCCAAGGTCCAAGACGGGGGGACGGGGGGACAGGGGGAGAACAAGTGGGTGTATGGGCGGCGGCTGGCGGCGGCGCTGGGGTACGTCGCGCTGGTGTCCGGCGACCGCCTCACCGTCTCCATCCTCCAACCTCCGACGGACCGCCGACCGTCTGCGGTCGGCAGCATCCCTGCCGGCATTCCAACCTCCACCCTCCAACTCGGCCCGGTGCGCGGGCGGGGGCACGCGTTGCGCCTGTTCGAGTGGTTGGGCAAGCTGGAGGCGAGCGGCACGACCGACCTGAACGCAGGGCTGCGCCGCTACGCCGTCTCCGGCGGGCGGGCCGGGCTGATCGTGCTCATCTCGGACCTGTTCTCCCCGGCGGGCTACGTCGAGGGACTGGCCGCGCTGGCGGCGCGGGGCCACGAGATCGCCGTCCTGCACCTGCTGGCCCCCGACGAGGTCGAGCCGCCGCTGGGGGGCGACCTGCGGCTGCTAGACGTGGAGACGGGAGATCCCCAGGAGGTGACGATTGATGGGGGGATGCGGGCGCTCTACCGCCGCCGCCTGGCCGCCTGGCGCGACGAGATTCGCGCCAACTGCCGCGCCCGCGACGTGCACTACGTCCCGGTCGAGACGGACACGCCCTTCGAGCGGGTGGTGCTGTATGAGATGCGGCGGGTTGGGCTGGTGCGGTAGAAGAGACAAATGACAAATGACAAATGACAAATGACAAATGACAAATGAACAAATGATGCAAATGAGCAAATGGCGGATGGAGAGGAAGCGAGAGGGGTAGGGGCTGGTCTCGTACCTGCCCGGTCCTGTAGGGGCGCGGTCTTCGCGCCCTGAGGTAGGGGCAGGTCTTGTACCTGCCCGGTCGTGGGAGGGAGATGCCGATGATTGATTGGTCAGCACTGCTGGCGGCGTTAGGGCCTGCGTTGGGCAAAGCGCTCTACGACGTGGGAGAGAAGATCGTCTTCGAGCCGCTTCTGGAACCGGCCGGTGAGGCGCTCAAGGAGCGCATGCTGCGCGGCTACAAGGCGAGGGTGGACGAGGCCAGGCTGCGCGGGGCGGTGGAGGCCGCGGCGCGGGCCACCGGACAGTGGGAGGACCTGGGCGAGGATTACCGGCTCAAGGGCGCGCTGCACCGGCTGGCCGAGGGCGGGCGGGACGATCTGCGCCGCTCGACCGTGGCGGCGGCGCTGGCGATGACAGACGAGGCGCCGGAGCAGGTGCCGGACGAACTGCGGCAGGCGCTGCACGTGGAGCAGCGCCACCGGCCCGATTTGGCCCGCTTCCTGTGGGCGTTCCGCCAGGGGCTGGCGCAGGCCGATGAAGACTACCGGGCGCTGGCGGATCTGGTGCACCAGGACGCCGTGCGGAAGCGCTTGCGCTCCATCGCTGCCGGGGTGAACCGCCTGGCGGAGACTGTGGTGGACCTTCCTGATGGTCGTCCCGTGCAAAGGGTGATGCTCGTCGATCTGGAGAGGTCCACTGTCGATCTTCGGGCCCTGTGGGGTGAATACATGGCCTTCCTGGTCAATACATACCACCGCCTCGATTTCCGCGGCATCGTGCAGACGAAGACCCAGGTGCAACTGCCCCTGGCCGAGGTGTACGTCTCGCTGGGCGTGGCCCCCTCCGGCGGCGGGCGGGCTGAACCGTGCGAGGAGGTGGACGTGATCGATGAGGCCGGCCTGCGCGAACGGGCTGAGCGAGGCAAGAGGCTGGCCGTCGAGGACGTGCTGCACGAGGAGCCCCGCCTGGTCGTGCTGGGCGACCCCGGCGCGGGGAAGACCACGTTCCTTCGATACGTGGCGCTGGCGTTGGCCGAGGGCCAGCAGGCCGCCCGCGAACGATTGGGGCTCTCTGGGGCATGGTTGCCGATCTACCTCCCACTGGGGGCCTACAACGAGGCGCTGCGGGAGGAGCGGGTCTCCCTGGAGGACTACGTGTTGCACTATTGGAACACCCGCAGCTTCGATCGGCCGGGAATGGAGCAATTGGTCGCGCACGCGCTCCGGTCGGGCCGGGTCCTGCTTCTGCTGGACGGGCTGGACGAGGTCGGCAGTCGCGCCGACCGGCTGGCCGTGGCCCGCCAGGTAGAGGCGTGGGCCAACAGCTACGGGCCCAGAGGAAACCGGGTGGTCGTCACCAGCCGCATCGTGGGGTACCATGAAGCGCCGCTGGCCTGTGATTTCCAGGCCTTCACGCTTAGTCCCTTTGGCCTAGAGGAGATCGAGCGCTTTGCCGTGCAGTGGTGCGTGGCCTATCAGCGCTGGGCTGACCCCGAACAGCCAGACGCAATGGCGCTTGAGAAGGGGCACGACGAGGCCGCCGGGTTGGTGACCGAGATCCACGCCGACTCTAGAGTTGAGAGCCTGGCCAGCAACCCGCTGCTTGTTACCATCATCGCCCTGATTCATTACAAGGGCACCCGGCTGCCCGACCACCGTGTGGAGCTATACGACCTGTGCATCCAGACAATGGTGGAGACCTGGCGCGAGGCGCGCAGCGAGGCCGGGCCGGTGGGGAGGCCGCTGCGGATCGCCAGCGAGATCAAAGTCTTGGCCCCCCTCGCCCTGTGGTTGCAGAAGCGCGCCCCCGGACCCGGGGGGGCCGCCCGACGAGACGCCGTGCACGCCCAATTGGTGAAGCTGCTGGACCGCCAGTTCAAGGGCGACCTGGAGGCCGCGCAGGGGGCGGCGGATCTGTTCCTGGAGTTGGGCCAGCGGCAGACCGGGTTGCTGGTGGAGCGAGGCGAGGGCTGGTTCGGCTTCTTTCACCCCACGTTCAAGGAATACCTGGCTGCCCGTGCCTGTGTGCTGGAGGGGCAGATGAGCGTGGTTGGCACCTGGGAGGCACTGCGTCCGCATCTGGACGATGCGCAGTGGCACGAGGTGGTCCTGCTCACGGTGGGCTACAAGGCCATCATCGATTCACAGGATGAGGCGGCTGCCTACCTGGTGCGTCAGATCGCCGACGAACCTGACGAGCACGGTGGCAACGTTGTACTGGCCGGCCGCTGTCTGGCTGACATCGGACCCGGGCTGGTGCCCGAAGACGCCTGGAGGGAAGTCATCACGAGACTGCTTACCGTGATGCAGGACACCGATCCCAACGGTGAGCCCCGCATTCCGTCAGTGATACTCACCCCGACCCGCTACGCCGCCGGCGAGACGCTCGACCGCCTGGGCTGGCTGCCGCCCGACCTGGATGCCTTCGTCGAAATTCCAGGCCCTAATTCCCAGGCCCCGATCTACGTGGCGCGCTACCCGGTGACCAACGCGCAGTTCGAGCGCTTCATCGCCGCTGGCGGGTACGAGGAGCGGGGGAGGGGCTGGTGGTCCGATGATGGATGGGTTTGGCGCGAGAGAGGCGAGCGACGTTGGTCGGATAGGGGTACTGATCGGCCCGAATACTGGGACCATCCCCGTTTCGGCAAGAGCCGGCGGGGCTACCCTGTGGTGGGGGTATCGTGGTACGAGGCGAGTGCGTATTGTGCCTGGCTCGCGGAGAAGCTACAGGTTGCCGGTTGCGGTTTTCAGGTCTGGCGTGACGGCACACTTGAAACCTTGAACCTGGAACGCAGAACCCTGGCTGTGCGACTGCCCACGGAGAAAGAGTGGGAGGCGGCTGCCGGTGGTGCTGAGGGGGATCGCTACCCCTGGGGTCGGGAATGGCGTGAGGGTTGCGCCAACACGGATGAGAGCGGGATTGGTGGCACGAGTCCGGTGGGGATGTATCCGGCGGGGCGGAGTGAGCCGCACGGCGTCTGGGATATGGGGGGTAACGTTTGGGAGTGGATGGCTAATTGGTCTGGTGAGGAACGGCGGTATCGTGCCTTGCGGGGCGGGTCGTGGGACGGCAATCAGGGGAACGCCCGCGTGTCCGCGCACGACGGGTTCGATCCCGACTACTCGTACTACAACATCGGGTTTCGGGTGGTGGGGTCCCCCGCTGGTTCTGGATGCTGAAGTTCGGTATTCTGACTGCTGAACCGGGGGGAGTTTGAGGGGGGCATGCCCCCCTCAACGCGCCCGATTGCAGGAGGTGTTCGTGAAGACGTATCGCAACCTGTACGCCCAGGTGCACGCCTGGGAGAACCTGGAGTTGGCCTACCGTCGCGCCCGCAAGGGCAAGCGCGCGCGGGAGCCGGCCGCCACCTTCGAGTTCGACCGCGAGCGCAATCTGACCGGATTGCAGGAGGAACTGCAGCACAAGACCTACAATCCTGGTCCCTATCACTCCTTCCTCATCCACGAGCCCAAGCGACGCCTGATCTCCGCGGCCCCTTTCCGCGACCGCGTCGTCCACCACGCGCTGTGCAACGTCATCGAGCCCATCTTCGAGGCGCGCTTCATCCACGACTCCTACGCCAACCGGGTTGGCAAGGGCACCCATCGGGCGCTGGACCGATGCACCTATTTCGCCCGCCGCTATCGCTATGCCCTGCCGTGTGACGTGCGCCAGTTCTTCCCCTCGATTGACCATGCGACGCTGCGCCGCATCCTGGCCCGCTATCTGGCCGACCCGGACGTGATGTGGCTGGTAGACAGCATCCTGGACAGCGGCGTGGGCGTGCTCTCTGGGGAGTACGACATGGCCTGGTTCCCCGGCGACGACCTCCTGGCCGCCGCCCGGCCCCGTGGCTTGCCCATCGGCAACCTCACGTCGCAGTTCTGGGCGAACTGCTACCTCGACACCTTCGATCAGTTCGTCAAGCGCGAGCTGAAGTGCCCCGCTTACGTGCGCTACGTGGACGATATGCTGTTCTTCGCCGACGACAAGAGGCGGTTGTGGACGTGGCGGGCGGCCGCGATCGAGTTTCTGGCACGCTTGCGGCTCACGATCCACGAGAACAGCGCCCAGCCGCGCCCGGTCACCGAGGGCATTCCCTTCCTCGGCTTCATCGTCTACCCGGATCACCGGCGCCTCAAGCGGCGGAAGGGCGTGTACTTCGAGCGGCGCTTCAGGTATCTGGTGGCCGAGTGCGCCGCGGGGCGACTGGAGTTCGAAGACCTTGACGCTGCTGTGCAAGGTTGGGTCAACCACGCCTGCACTGGCGATACCTGGGGGCTTCGGCGGGCCATACTCGGCTCCGTTGCCCTGCCTGGAGGTTTGCAATGACCGAATCACCTGTCTTCGTGCGTACCTACGATTTTATCCAATGGCTCATTCCCTGCACGATGTCCTTTCCGCGTAGCCAGCGTTTCGTGCTTACCAAGCGGCTGCAGGACAGCATGCTGAATTTCTACGAGATCATCATCGAGGCGGCGCTGGGCCCCGATCGCAAACTGCTCTCGAAACTGCACGCGGCCGACGTCGAGTTAGTCAAAGTGCGCAAGTACCTCCGCCTGGCGCGTGACCTGGAGTGGCTCAAGCCCAGGCAGTATCAGTATGCCGCCGCCCAGGTGACCGAGATTGGCTGTCTCCTGGGGGGCTGGATGAAAAAGGCGAATCCCGCGCAGAAGTAGCGCGGCTTTGCGGGGGCAGGCCGAGACCCTTGCGGGGCGGGTCGTGGAACAACAATCAGAGGAACGCCCGCGTGTCCGCGCACAACAGGAACAATCCCGACAACTCGAACAACAACATCGGGTTTCGGGTGGTGGGGTCCCACGGTCTTCGGGTTCGGCCGGAAATGCCTTGTGGTGGCCGCCGCGCGGTGGCTGCTGCAGGGCCGAGGCAAGGGCAGGCCTGGCGTTGGTGGCCTGCCCGAAGAGCGGCGCGGCCTGTCCCTGGCCGATGGCGGTTTGTCAACGCCGTCGGGCGAATATACAATAGCCCCGCCCCTCGTGGTAGGCCTGGGCGTACCGCTTGGGCGGCCGGGTGCCGACGCCCGGGGCGGGGCACCCGCAAACCGACCGGCGATGACCGGTCTACGGAGTACGGATGATGAACGGCAGGTTCTATCTTGCTAATCTACTGCAAGCGCATCGGCCTGTAAGAGCCGATGCTGGGAAGAGCCTGGCCCAG
>CAZYSK010000053.1:0-27377 GCA_964649415.1 uncultured Anaerolineales bacterium | reverse complement strand
TGTTTACGACGGTGATGGTCGGCGGTCTACTGCAAGCGCATCGGCCTGTAAGAGCCGATGCTGGGAAGAGCCTGGCCCAGCACCGTCTGTTTACGACGGTGATGGTCGGCGGTCTACTGCAAGCGCATCGGCCTGTAAGAGCCGATGCTGGGAAGAGCCTGGCCCAGCACCGTCTGTTTACGACGGTGATGGTCGGCGGTCTACTGCAAGCGCATCGGCCTGTAAGAGCTGATGCTGGGAAGAGCCTGGCCCATCACCGTCTGTTTACGACGGTGATGGGTCTGGCTATCGCGCTGCTCGCCGGATGCGCGCCCGCCACACCGTCCGCCGTTTCCCCATCCCCGCGTCTCGCCTCTCCCACCGGGATTGGGCAGGCACAAGACCTGCCCCTACCCGCCACCGAGGCCGGGCAGGCACAGGACCTGCCCCTACCCGCGGCCCCGACCTCGCCCCCCACACCCACTCCCCCGTCAACCCCCCAATCTACCAGCCTACCAACATACCAACCTACCACCCTACCAACCCCCCAATCCACCCCTCTCCCAACCTACCCGCCCACCACCGCCAGCCCTCTCGGCCCCTGGGAGCCCCTGCCCATCGCGGGCCTGCCCGGCCCGTGGGTGGACGACGTCGCGTTTGCCACGCTCGCCACCGCCTTCGTCGTCGCCGATAGGGACGTCTATCGCTCCGGCGACGGCGGCCAGACCTGGACGCTCTCTCTCAGCATCTACCGGGGGATGCGCAGCCTGGCCGTCTCCCCCGCCTTCGCCACCGACGGGACCGTGTTCGCCGCCGACGGGCGCAGCCTGGTGTTCCGCTCTGCCGACGGCGGCGACACGTGGGAGGAGGTGTCCCGCGTCGCCCAGGTGGGCGGTGCCTCCGACGCTGACGTGTGGCTCTCCATCTCGCCTGCCTTCGCCACCGATCGCACCTTATGGGCTGCCGTCGAGGGCGGCGTGGCCTACCGCTCCACGGACGGCGGTCTGAGCTGGGAGCCCTTCGATCCCGGCGTCGAATTGGACCCGCTGGGACGCCTGGTGTCCAACCCCGGCTATCCCGCCGATTCGGCGCCCGATCCGGCGCTGGAGGTCGTGAACCCAGCCGATGTTGGGGGCGTGGATCTGCCGGAGGGGCTCTCGTCCCCGCCGCTGGCTGTGGCGACGTCCGACGGCACGCTGCTCCTGGGCACGATGCGCGGGCTGTATCGCTCCACCGACGGCGGCGCGACGTGGGCCGATGCCAACGCCGGTTTGCCCGCGTCGCCCGTGGGGGCGGTGGCCGTCGTCCCCGATGGTGCGCTGTATGCGAGCGCCGGCGATGCCCACCTGTTCCGCTTGCCACCCGGTGGGGCGCGCTGGGAGCCGCTGGGCCTGCTGCCGGAGGGCGATTTCGGGCCGGTGGCTATCTCGGATATCGCCGCCGTCGGGGATGCAGATGCGCCTGTGCTGGTCATCACGACCCGCGATGCCTTGTTCGTCTCCCGCGATGGCGGCCTGTCGTGGGACCCTATGGCGGGCGACGGGCTGCCGCCGGTCTCCTTCCGCCGCCTGGAGCCGCTGTTCTCGGCGTACTTCGCCGGGAGCGGGGTGGGCCACCTGGTCTACAGCGGGCGCATCTATCGCACCGAGGACGGCGGCGATTCATGGACCAGGGTGGAGGGTGTGTCGGGCGTGCGAGCGCTTATCGAATCCCCCGGCGGTCGCTTGCTCGCCCTGGCCGGGAGCGCCGTCTACGAGTGGGCCCCGGAGTCGAGCGTGGGGTGGATGCGCCATCCAGCTGACGTGAGCTTCAGCGGCGAGCCCATCGTCGCCCGCTTCGTCACCGAGCGGCTGGCCGTGGCCGTGGTGGACGGCGACGTCTATCTCTCGGAGGACGGGGGGCGGAGTTGGGCGCTCGCCGCGCCCGGCGAGCCGGCGCACGCCTCGGGCTACCTGATCTCACCCCGCTTCGACGCCGACCGCGCCATCTACGCCCGGGGCGAGGCGGATCTCACCGTCTCCACCGACGCGGGCCAGACGTGGGTCGACGCGGGCCAGGGCCTGCCGCCCTGCGAACACTACGACAGCCCCGAGTGCGCGCTAGAGCTGCTGGACGCCGTGCCCTTCGGCGACGGCTACGTGCTCTACGCCATCGTGCGCCACGACTTCCACACCCGCCTCTGGCGCGCGTCCACCCAAGACAAGGAGACAAGGAGACACGGGGACAAGGGGACACGGAGGCGGGAGTACCACGGATGGGAGAAATACACGATGGGAAAGGGGGATGAAGGGGAATGGGGATAAGGAGACAAGCGCCGATTTGCCGGCTTTGTGATTTGCTGATTTGCCCATTTGCTGATTTGCCCATTTGTTCATTTGTCATTTTCTAATTTGTCATTCTCTGATTTCCTATGTCTTTCCTAACTCCCCTCTCCCTAGCCTTCGCCGCCCTGAGCGTACCGCTCATCCTGCTCTACATGCTCAAGCTGCGGCGGCGCGACGTGCTCGTGTCCAGCACGCTGCTGTGGCAGCGGCTGCTGCGAGACCGGGAGGCCAACGCGCCCTGGCAGCGCCTGCGGCGCAACCTGCTTATGCTCCTGCAGTTGCTCGTCCTGGCGCTCCTGACGCTGTCGCTGGCCCGGCCCTTCGTGCCCACCACGACCGCCGTCAGCGGCAGCGTGGTCATCCTGCTGGACGCCTCCGCCAGCATGCAGGCGCGCGACGTCGTGCCCACGCGCTTTGAGGCGGGGCGTCTCGCGGCGCGCGAGATCGTCGCCGGGCTGGGTGCGGGCGACGCGGCGACCATCATCGCCGTCGGGCCACAGCCCCAGGTGCTGGCCTCGGCGACGGGCGACCGGGCGCTCCTGCGCCGCGCGCTGGATGATGCCGCGCCGACGGACGGCCCCGCCGATTGGGATGCCGCTTTCGCGTTGGCGGCGGCGGGCATGAGCGGTGTGGAGGGTGCCCGCGCGCTCATCATCTCCGACGGCGCGTTGCCGGAGACGCTGCCGCCCTTGCCCGGCGATGTGCGTTTCGTCGGAGTGGCGGCGGACGTTGATCGTTCGTCCGGCGATGGCAACAACCTGGCGATCACCGCGCTGGCGACGCGCGAAGGAGCGGCGGGTCCGCAAGCGTTCCTTCGTGTAGTCAATAAGGGCGAAGCGGACGCCGAGCCCCTGATCGAGTTCTCCGCCAACGGCCGCCTCTTCGACGCGCGTCGCCTGCGTGTCCCGGCCCAGGGAAGCGCCGACCTGACGCTCTCCGATCTGCCCTACGACCTGCAAGTCCTGCAGGCGCGCATGGCCTTCGATGGCGATGAGGGGAGCGTGGACGTGCTGCCCCTCGACGACGTGGCGTGGGCGGTCCACGCCCCGCCGGCGGGCGGCCGGGTGCTCCTCGTCTCCGAGGGCAATCTCTTTCTGGAGCGGGCGCTGGGCGCGTTGCCGAGCGTCGAGTTGGCGCGCGCCGCTCCGGACGTGCCCATGCCACCGGCGCCAGCCGGGACAGAGGGTGGCTACGACCTCATCGTCACCGATGGGGTGGTCACGGGCACGCTTGCGGCAGGCAACCTGTGGCTGATCGGCCCGCCGGCCTCCGTCTCCCTGGCGAGGGGGCCGGGGGAGGATGAGGCCCTGCCACTGGCTGTGGGCGCAGCCTTCACAGGCACGGCCATCGTCCGCGTCGCCAGCGACGACCCGCTGCTGCGGTACGTGGACCTGGGTGACGTCCACGTCCTGCAGGCGCGCGCGATGGAGCCGCCCCCCGCGGCGCGGGTGCTGGTCGAGGCTGAAGGTGGCCCGCTGCTTTTCGTGGCCGAGCGGCCCGGTGGGCGCCTGGCCGTCCTGACCTTCGACCTTCGCGATTCCGACCTGCCGCTGCAGATCGCGTTCCCGGTCCTCACGGCCAACCTGGTAGAATGGCTGTTGTCAACAGACGGCGGTGGCATCGGAGGGAGCGGGCTCCCGGCGCTGCTTCGCGCCGGCGACCTGATCTCCGTTCAGCCTGATCCCGAGGCGGCGGACATAGTCGTCACCACGCCGGACGGTGCCCGGCACGCGCTCCCGCTGGGTGCACAGCCACCCGCCTTCGCGGCCACCGACCGGCTCGGCGTCTACCTGGTCGAGCAGTTCGACAAAGACGGGCAGCTTCTGGAATCCACCCCTGTGGCCGTCAACCTGTTTGACGAGGACGAGTCAGACATCGCGCCCCGTGAGGCGGTGCGGGTAGGCCAGGCGGAGCTGCAAGCTGTGACGCGTCAGGAGGAGGGACGCCGCGAGTTCTGGCCCTGGTTGGCTGTCGCTGCCCTGGGGGTGCTTGGCGCTGAGTGGTGGGTGTATTTTGTGGGGCAGGGGGGCGGGGGGACAAGGTGACAGGGGGACAGAGAGATTGGGAGGGGGAATGGGGAAGATTCGGTCGCTAAGCGTCAAGACTTCGGAAGTCTACGAGAACGATATGCTCAGGCTTCAAACCACTCTTTTTGGCGTAATTCTGCAAGCAAAGCAGTGCTTGTAGACTTCCGAAGTCTGTCGTTTGGGGCTGAGTGTTGTCTCAGATGCTTGCATGATCTGGTCCATGGCTTCGGCAACGACGCCATCGTAGTACTGTTCACCGCACTGGGTGCAGACGTACGCAGGGACTTCTTCGATGAGGATGTAGCGACCTTTCCAGTGTCGCATAACGTTGATTTGCTGTGCGGTCACCTTGCCGCCGCAGAAGTGACATTCAAATGCTTGCTCGCTCATTGCTTTTGCCTCGGGGCTCGTGTACGCCGGTCGAGCCATTTCGGTGGAGCTGGAATGTAGATAGTGGTGTCAAAAGCGAACCTGTGGCTTCATTATAGCCTCTTCTGACTGGGAATCAAATGGCTTTCACACAGTCTCTGTTCTTGCTACTACTAGCGCTCATTCCCTACTTCGCCTACCTGGGCCGGCCGAAGGGCCGCTACGGGCGCGGGCGGAGTTGGGCGGCGCTGCTCCTGCGCTGCTTGATCGTGGTGCTGGTTGTTCTCAGCCTGGCCGGCGTGCAGTCTGTTCACGGCGGCGACGAACTGGCCGTGGTCTTCCTGCTGGACGTGTCGGACAGCGTCCCCCAGGCGGAGCAGGAGCGGGCGCTGGTCTTCATCGAGGAATCGTTGGCCGGTATGCGGCCCGAGGACCGGGCCGCGCTGGTCGTCTTCGGGGCCGACGCGCTGGTCGAGCGCCCGATGATGCGTGCTGCCGCCGTGCCCGGCGCGGAGCCCGCAGCGCTGCGAGAGATCGCCTCTATCCCGCGCACTCACCAGACGGACCTGGAGGCAGCGGTTCGCCTGGGGATGGCCCTCTTCCCCTCCGGTGCGGCCCGCCGCATGGTCGTCCTGTCCGACGGTCGTCCCACGCTGGGCGACGCGGAGCAGGCGGTGCGCCTGGCCCAGGCGCAGGGCATCCAGGTGGACGCGCTCCCGCTGCTCCCCTCCCTCTCGGGTGAGGACCAGGGCGGGGTGGAGGCCTGGCTCTCTGATCTCTCCGCTCCCGACCGCTTGCACCAGGGCGAGGAGTTCACGCTTTCCGTCACCGCCCACGCCACGGACGGCGTGGCGGCTGTGATGACCGTGCTGGTCGGTGACACGGTCGCAGCCCAACTGCCGGTGCGCCTGCACCGCGGCCCGAACACCTTCGCCATACCCCTCACGGCCGGGGAGCCTGGGTTTGTGCCCTTCCGGGTATACCTGGCCCCTGCTGTCGACGTCTATCCGCAGAACAACGCCCTCTCGGCCTTCGCGCTGGTCGAGGGACCGCCTCGCGTCCTGCTCGTCTCCACCCCTGGGAGCGAGGAAGAAGCGGATGGCGCTCAGTACGTGCGCGTTGCCCTGGAGGCCGCCGGGCTCATAGTAGAGGAACGTTCCCCCGGCTCACTCCCCTCCGAGCCGGCGTCGCTGGCCGAATACGCGGCCGTCGTGTTGGTGGACACCCCGGCCCAGGCCATCGGCCCGCGCGCCATGAACGCGCTCCAGTCCTTCGTGCGCGACCTGGGTGGGGGTCTGGTCGCCGTCGGCGGGCCGCACGCCTACGGGGTGGGGGGCTGGTACGACACGCCCCTGGAGGACACGCTCCCGGTCGAGATGACCATCCACGACCTGGAGCGCTTCCCACCGATGTCTATCGTCGTCGTGATTGACAAGTCGGGCAGCATGTCGGTGGAGGAAGACGGCGTGGAGAAGATACGCCTGGCCGGGGAGGCCGCAGCCCGCGTGGCCGAACTGATCACCGACCTGGACGAGATCACCGTCATCGCGTTCGACGACCGGCCGGTGGACGTGATCGGTCCCCTGCCTGGGAGCCAGCGCGACGACGTGATCGGGCAGGTGATCCGGCTCCAGGCTGGCGGCGGTGGTATCTACGTGCGCGAGGGCTTGGAAGAGGCGTTGGGTTACCTGGCCGGTTCTGAGAACTTGGTGCGTCACATCCTGCTCCTGGCCGATGGCTCCGACGCCGAACACCAGCAGGGGGTGCCCGAACTGGTGCGGGAGGAGATCGCAGACCGGGGCATCACGCTCAGCACGGTTGCCATCGGGGCCGGGGAAGACCTGCGCTTCCTGGAGCAGATCGCGGCGCTGGGGAACGGGCGGTACCACTTCACCGACCGGGCGGCCAATCTGCCGGTCATCTTCGCCGAGGAGACCCAACTGGCGATGCGCTCCTACGTCGTCGAGGAGCCCTTCTATCCTCAGCAAACCGCGGTCAGCCCGATCCTGAGCGGCATCGAGGCGGTGCCACAACTGGCGGGCTACGTGGCCACCACGGCCAAGCCGACCGGGCGTGTGATCCTCTCGACCCATTTCGACGATCCATTGCTGGCGGCCTGGCAGTACGGCCTGGGCCGCGCGGTGGCCTGGACGTCCGACGCGAGCGGCCGCTGGGCCCAGGCGTGGGTCGCCTGGGATGGGTTCTCCCGTTTCTGGGGCCAGGCCGTGCGTTGGACGACGCCCGTGCGTTCCAGCGTGCCGGTGGAGGTGGGGGTGGCGTTGGACGGGGAGCAGGCGCGCGTGACGGTGGACGCGGTGGATGAGGGCGGTGCCTTCGTCAATGGGCTGGAGGCGCGGGTGAACGTGGTGGGCCCGGACGGGGAGTTGGTGCAGGTGGCGCTTGCGCAGACTGCACCAGGCCGATACGAAGGGGCGTTCGTGCCCGGCGCGGAGGGCGCCTACGTCATGCGGTTCACAGACGGCGCTCCCGGAGACGTTCCGCAGGGGGAGGAATCGCAGGCCGTGGCACTGACCACCGGCTGGGTGATGGACTACTCGCCCGAGTACGCGGCGCTGGAGGCCGACCCGGCGTACCTGGCCCGCCTGGCCGGGCTGGGGGGCGGGCAGGTGCTGGCGCAGCCGGCCGATGCCTTCGCTCGTACGCTGAGGGGGGAGGGCACCACCCGCGACCTGTGGCCTTACCTGCTGGGCCTGGCGGCGCTTCTGCTGCCCTTCGACGTGGGCGTGCGGCGGCTGGTGCTGGGGCGGCGCGACCTCGCCCGGGCCAGGGCCTGGCTGATGGCTCGCCTGCCGCGCCGCAGGCCGCTTCCCGTGGCCGAGGCTCCCTCGCCGCTGGGCCGCCTCTTCGAGGCCAAGGCCCGCGCCGAAGAGCGCAGGCCCGGTGATCAGGCAGAAGGGACTGCTGAGGAGGGCAGGTCCGTAGATGAGTCTCGGCTGCCAGCCGGGCCTGAGGTGCCGCCCCGGCCCGCCGAACGGCCCTCTGCGAGGCGGGAGGGGGCCGATCTAGCGCCTGGTCCAAGCGCCGCCGAGGCCGATACGTTGGCCGGGCGGCTGCTGAGGAAGAGGCGCGATCGTGAGAAGGATGGCTAGTATGGGGGCTGTTCTTTTCGAGCTGATGGCTTGCATCCCCACTGACAGGGGCAGGGCAAGGCCTCGTTCATTGAGGAGATCGCTCCGACCCGACCGCTGTCCAGTACCTGGGCCGGCCGTAATAGTCATACAGCCTGAGTTCATATTCCCGATTCACAGGCGCGGATGGGTCGAACTCGGGGCTGTTCTTGACCATCTCCCTGGGAATCCCGACGTAGATATTCCTCTCCGGCCAAGTCACCGACTCGGCCCAAGATGGGGACACGAGAACCCTCTTGCCAGGCAGCCAGCCGCCTGTGTCCACCATGAGGTAGCGAATCACCCACGCTTCATCGTCGACGATGAAATCCGTCGTGTGGCCGATCTCACCATCTGAGGCCTGGATGTGATACCCTATCAGCTCGTTTGCACTCCGCAAGTTGAGGTCACCTGATGATTCTGCATCGTTTGCCATCGACTTCTCGATCACGCGCGCAGCAGCTCGGCCCCTGGCGCCTCCCCAGTATGGTTTCCAGCCATAATGCGTGTACAGTTCCTCTTCCATCTGGCGAGAAACCGGTCTGTCCAGGTCTGTGGACGGGCTTTTCTCTACTTGCTCCTTCGTGAGTCTCACGGGAAGCGCCTTTGATTCCCATTTCGGCATGCCAAGGGCAAGCGGCGCGACGAGGACTTTGCGGCTCGACAGCCAGCCCCCTGTATCGATCACCAGATACCGGACGCTCCAGGCCTGGTCATCGAAGTAGAAATCGTGGACCTTCCCAATCTCCCCGTCCACCGCATCGATTGCATACCCTACCAGCTCTTTCATGCTCCTAAACACTTCTCTATCCTCCCTGTTTGAACAACTGCGCCCAACGATCTCTCGGTGGCCAGCTCTCTCCCCGATGATGTCCATCATCTACAAGCTCGGCTCACCAGCTTGCCTTGCGCACGCCCGGCAGGTATCCCTGCAGAGCCAGCTCACGGAAGCATATTCGGCACAGGTCGAACTTGCGTATATAGCCGCGTGGGCGTCCACATCGCCTGCAGCGATTGCGTACCTGCACCTTGTACTTCCTGTGTTTCTCCCGCTCAATCAAGCATTTCCTCGTCACTCGCCTTCACCTCCCTCACGGTTGTTTCCAGGGCTCACCCAGCCTGTCCCGATACTGTCGTACTTGGCGCTCCACCGCACTCAGGGACCCTTTGAGTGCCCCTATAGCTGTCTCTGCCTTCTCCACGGCGAAGACGCTCTCCGGCCGCATGTACACCACCACCCGTACCTCGTACATGTGGGGCGTCGTGTCGCCGGTCAGCTCCTCTACAGCCACCTCTGCGCCGACTATGTCGGTGTGCCCCTCCAGCAAGGCCCGAAGTCGCCGCTCCGCTTCCGAACTCATCTGAGCCTTCACGCCGGCCGGAAGGCCGACTTCGTTGCGAAACTCTAGCGTGAAATCTGCCATCATCATCGTGTCAGCTCTGCTTCTTGTCCATGTAGGGCGCTAGGCGGCGTACGCGCCTTTTCACGCTAGCTGCTTCCACCGGAATCATGTGGTCGAATTGGCGCTTAGCTCGCTTGCTCTTCTTGCTTCGGTGGTGAGACTTGCCCTGTTTCATGCGCATCAGCTTGCCTTTGCCACCCTTGGTGCGACGGAAGCGCTTAGAAGTGGACTTGTGTGTCTTGATCTTAGGCATACTCTTCTCCTCTTAACTATTCTCAACCTCTGGGACGTTCTCTGCCTCAAGTGCCGCAACTGCCTCGGCCGCTTCGTCGCTGGACGTCTCCCCGCACGTCTCTGTGGAAGAATCGCGCGCGCCCAGGCTCTCTAATCGAAGCGATATGCGCTGTTGCCAATGGTCAATGTCCAGAATGCGCACACTAACTGGGCAACCCACACCGATCCTGGCAAGTGTCGTCTCGCCCCGGTTCACCTCCGAAACGTGCGCCAGACCATCCACGCCCTGACCAACGTCCACAAAGATCCCGTAAGGCTCTACGCCTGTGACGGTCCCCTCGACGACGTCGTCCACGTGCAGCTCTTGGACCACTTGCTGCCACGGGTCCGGCAACAGCCGCTTGCGGCTCAACGCGATACGCTCCCGGCCTCGATCCACGTCCAGAACGTAGACCTCAACCTCGTCGCCTGCGCTTAATACCTCGCTGGGGTGCTCCACGTACCCCGAATCCAGCTCAGAGATGTGGATCAGGCCGTCCATGCCTCCCAAGTCGACGAAAGCGCCAAAGTCGACCAGGTTGCGCACGACGCCAACTCGGACGTCGCCCTCGGTCAATTCCTCCAACAGCCGCTCTCGCCTGTGCCGGTCGGCAACGCGCTCCGAGAGGACCAGCCGCCGACGGCGTTGCTGCACCTCAATGACTACCAGCGAAGGCGTCTGGCCGACCAACTCGCGCTTGGCCTCGCGCTGGCGCTTCCCGCGTACGCCGCGGGGAATTGAGGTCAGGTGCGAATTCGGGACAAAGCCGTGCAGATGGCCAAATTGGACTAGCACGCCCCCGCGGTTAACGTCTACCACCTCAGCCTCGACAACCTCCTCGCTCTCCAACAGATCGCGCGCCCGCAACCAGTCCTGCTGCTGCAACCCCTTGTTGAGCGAAACCACTATCCCGTCGGGATGGCCCCACGTCTTCAGCACGACGACTGGGATATGATCGCCGATCTTCAGGCCGGCCACGTATTCCTCGTCGTCTATCAGCTCCAGGTCTCTGGGCAGAACAATGCCGTCGCGCTTGGCTTCCAGGTCCACGATCATGTCGCGTTCGCCGATGGACAGAATAGTCGCCTCGTAGACCTCTCCACGGCGTGGCCGCACACGGCGGTAGCTGTCGCGCTTGAGCAAGGCCGCCAACCGTTTCCTTAGCCTGCGGCGTGGGTCTCCCGTCACGCCGCGCCGTACATCCGCTTCTGACGGCGCTCCAGTTGACGCGCCCGGTGGACTGCCTTCTTGCGTGCGCGCCGCCGCTGCTCGCTCTTGGGAACGAAGTAGCGCTTCTTTCTCACTGTGCTCAAGATGCGCTCCTGCGCCACTTGCTTGCGAAAGCGTTTTAGCAGGCTCTCGAACGACTCTCCCTCTCGTCTCAATGCTCTGGTCAATGTTCATTCAGCTCCTTTCAGTCTACTACTGCCCCTTATCTATTGTCTGCTCAACGCAAACGAACCTGGTACACCAGAACGTGGCGCAGCCCGCCAGCCCGTACCCATGCCGTAGCCGATAGCCTACCGTTTTCGGCGTTCGCATAGAGTCGGTCGCGTCGAACAGCTGCGTGCCGCGCTGGATGGCCGAGATGGCCATTGGTTTGAGCCAGGGTTGGACGTGGTATTCTTTCTCCCCCTCGGCCTGCGCGCCTGCAAGGCTCGTTCCACGTGCTCAATTGGCGCGCCGATGTCGACCACTAGGCTGCGATCGTAGAATGTGAACCTCACAGTGCCCGGCCTGCCCAGAGAACGCAGAGCAAGTCCAGCATCTCATCCTTGTCTCTGCTTATGCTTGGGGTTCTCACAAATGACATACACCCTGCCCTTACGTCGGACGATCTTGCATTTCGGACAGCGGCGCTTAACCGATGGTGTCACTTTCATGGCAATAGCCTCCTTCTCTGCTCATACTATCGTGTTTCTCTCCTGACCGACCCTGTCTCAATCTCAGCCGAGACCCAGTTCCGAGTGCAGTTGCAGCCACTTGACGATGTCACGCCGGCGCAGCAGCCCGACCAGTTCGCCAGTGTGTACGACGGGCAACTGTCGCACATCGCGCCCCGTCAGCTTGGTCATTGCCTCGGCTGCATCATCGTCCGGCCCGACCACGACCAGGTGGTCAACGGGGGTCATGATGTCGGCGACCTGGGTCGTGTCCCGGGTATCGCGCGAGACCTGCCGCACGTCGTCCAGCGTCACCAGCCCGGCCAGCCGCCGGGTGCCGTTGTCCAATATGGGGAATGACTGATCGTCGCTCTGCATGATGTGGTTGTGTACCAGTCGGCTAACGCTACAATCTGCCAAGCACGTCGGCGGATCGGTGAGCATGATACGCGCCACCGGTACGTCTTCCAGGATGTCCTGGATGACAACCTGCCGATAGCTCTGGGTGGAGGCGCTGGTGAGGAACCAGCCAATGAATGCCAGCCATAGCCCGTTGCCCAGGCCAGTCCCGAAGAACGGGATGCGCGCGCCAAAGGTCATAGCAATGCCGGCCAGGATCATCAACCAGGCGATACCCTGTCCGATCCACGAGGCCCAGCGTGTGGCTCGGCGCAGATTCTCGGTGATGGCCCAAAAGAGCGAGCGTACGATACGCCCACCGTCGAGCGGGAAGCCGGGGATCAGGTTGAACAATCCCACCGTCACGTTCACCGATCCCAGCCACAGCAGTAGCGTCAGCACTGGGCTCAGGCTGTTGAACGTCTCCATCGGTCTTGCCAGCGCGCCGGAGGATCCGGCGAACATCAGTGCAGCCCCCACGAGAACCGCCCCGATGACCAGGCTGCTGGCGGGACCTACAATGGCTATCAGGAACTCACTGCTCGGCGATTCCGGCTCGCGTTGGATATTGGATACCCCACCGAACAGGTGCAGGACGATGCTGCGGACGGGGATGCCCCGTGCCTTGGCGATCACGGAATGGGCTAACTCGTGCACCAGTACTGAGGCGAAAAACAACAAAGCTGCCAGGGCAGCGATTCCCCATTGTAGTGCGAATCCCCAATCTGGATGAGAGTCGCCGAACACGGTCCCTAGGTTCCAGGTGGTGATCAAGAAGATGAGCAGCTAACTCCAATCGACGCGGATGTTGATGCCAAGAATGCGCCCGATGAGGAATCCATTGCGCACGAAATGCCTCCTTATATCTGTCAAGTTCTTCCTACCAGGGCGCAGTCGGCTGCGCCCGCTCTCTTCCCGGTCTTGCTCAACGCCTCGGTCGTGGGGCGAAGAACGCCGCAGCCTAAGTATATCAAAACGACAACCCACCTACGTACGAGGTGGGTTGGGACTGGCGATGGAATAGGTTGCCAACGTTGGAATTGCGTTGGCGCGCTGCGGGCAAATTGACTATTGACCGACCCGCTCAATAGCGGTACACGGCAGCCAACGCTGCCTCACCAGGCACCTCGTCTGGCTCGACCGCATACACAAGTCCACTATTCAGGAGCGTGTGGAGCGCCGCAAAGTCGAGCAAATCCTCATCGCCGGGTTCGTACTCCTGATGCAACTTGGCCATGCCGATCTGAGGATCGAAGGTACCCCACGCCTGGGTACCTACGGCGACGAACAGCGTCTCCACCCGACCGAAGTACGCCGCTGGGACGATCGCCTCCAGGCTGGCAGACGCCTTTTCGCTATCTGCCCCTGCGAGTTGCCTGTACTGTGCAGCAGCCTTCTCCCTTTCTGCCGTGAGGAGCAGCTTGACAATAGCCCAGGCCTTCGCGTGCAGTTCCTCTGCCTCCAGTTCCTCTGGATTGCCCCCGATTCCCTGCCCCACAAGATGGGGATAGGTGCTGGCCTCGCGATAGATAGGATGCAGGTAATCAACTGCTGCCAGCACGAGCGGTGCTTGCTCTTCTGCCAGTATCTCATGCATCCCTTGGCTGACCCGGCGGAAGTAACGTAGAATGTGCTCCTTGTGCTTGGCGGCGCTATCGACGCCGTGGCCGTGGAAGACCGCCGGACGACCACCCCTGATGGCGCGCCGGCTGCTCTTACCCTGCGGCGTTACCGTGCTCGTGTGGAACTGAGTATGTCTTTCCATTTCGTCCCACTTTAGCGCCTCAGCCAATCCCTGGGGCACGTCCTTGAGGTTGACCTCGCTGGTGCTGTAGCGGGTTCCCTGAAACAGCTTGACCTCGTCTTGGCTCAGCGCAAGGACGTAGAACCGCCCGTCGCCGGCAAAGAGCGAAAGCAACGGCTTGAGGTGGAAGCGATTGCTGACGACGGCAAGTGGAGCAAAGCTCAACGGCAGCCGATAGTAGCGAAAGGTACCGGTGGAGACGAACAGTGCCAGGCCGTCGCTCTGATGCTGCCAGAAGTACGTGTCTGGCAGAAGCGCCTGGGCCGGCTCAAGCAAATCGCTCACTTCCCGTGCTCGAAGGTCTGCCGACAATAGGTGTTCCTCGGCTTCAGCGAGGAGGTTCTTCAGCCGGATCTTGTCCTGTTCGACTTCCTTCCCGCCTCGGTGCGTCGGCATATAGATCGACACACACGCCTGTCTGCATTCCTGCACCAAGCCACGCAGTTCTCTTCTGCTCAGGATGTTCAAGCCTAACCTCCCTCTGTAATCAGGCCTTACAACAGCGCAGCCAGCCTCCTCGCTCCTACCATTTTCGGGGCGGTTTGCGCAAACGCTTCTTCTCGCTGCGGTGGCGCTTGCGTTCCAGGCGGCGCTCCTTCGACGCACGCGAGGGCCTGGTCTTGCGGCGGTGCCTGGGCTTCTTGGCCGCCCGACGGATCAGCTCCGCCAACCGTCTACGCGCGTCGCGCCTGTTCTGGCGTTGGGAACGAAAGCCCTGCGCGTTGATGATGAGCACTCCGTCATCCGTCATCTGGTTGCCGGCCAGGTCGATCAGCCGCTGTCGCACGTCGTCGGGCAGCGTGGGGGAGTGGGCCGCGTCGAAGCGAAGCTCCACCGCCGTGGCCGCTTTGTTCACGTGCTGCCCGCCCGGCTTAGAAGCGTGAAAGAAGCGCTCTTCCAGCTCGCCCTCGTCGATGGCGATCCTATCAGTAATCTGGATCGAGGCCATTAGGGTCCTCCGTATCAAGTCCTTCCCACCGCCTTTGTCATCTCCTCGGGCAAGTCGATCACCAATGGACGGAACGAATGATCCCAATACCCGCTGTGGGGCTTGCGAGAACGCCAGTATAGATCGCCCTTGATCCGCCAGATACATGCCGCTTAGTCCTCCGAAAGAGTCACGATTCACCTCCTGCGTGTCCTGCGTGCTGCCATCGCCATGCGGCGGGGTGCGAATGGATCGCTGACACCGCGCGAGCCGATCAGGTTCTCGCAGTGCACAACTTCCTCGTCTGCCTACCCCTCTAGCTTTTGGCTTGACCTGTCGCACCCACAACTACCTGACGAATCTTGGCTACCGGGATTGGTTTTTCCAGGCATTGGTAGATATCCAAGCGCCTTTCATCTGATTGGAAGCGATAGCGGCCGTGGGCCGTTATCCAGATCACCACCGTATCAGGATACAGGTGCTTGATCGCCTCTGTCAAATCCACACCGTCCAGGCCCGGCATCACGATGTCGGTGATGACGATGTCGTAAGGCCTCGCTGTGGCTTTTTGCAACGCCTCGTCGCCGCTCTGGGCCGTCTCGACGTGATATCCCTCTTGCAATCCGAGCAAAGCCCGATTTAAGACGAAACGCACACGCTCATCGTCGTCGACAATCAGGATGCACTGATGCTCATCCATTCTTGTCTCCCCTATTCCTCTAGAGGCTCTTCTCTGTGGTGACGGTTTGAAACTCACCCATATACTAACACAGAAGACATCCCTAGAGTGCTGCGCCTGGTTGGGTTTAGCGATGGATTGGGTATGCAACGTTGGAATTCGGTTGGTCATGCAGGAGACAGCCCCAAACCGATGTCATTGGTTGGGGCTGGAGCAGGGCCTGGTGCGCGAACGTTTGAGTTGGGTGGGTGTTACTCCTGAAACTTGTATCCGACCCCACGCACGTTCACGATATGGCGCGGGTTAGGCGGATCCGGCTCGACCTGCTGTCGCAGGCGGTGAATGTGCCACTTGATGATCTGCCGCGCCTCGTGAAGATCCTCTGGATCGTACTCCCGCACCACGCGCACCAATTCTGGTGGGGAAACCACAGTGGGCGCATTCTGCATCAGGTGCACCAGCAATCTGAGCCCCTGCGGTGTGAGGTCCAACCTTTGGCCCTCTCGCGTGGCCAGATGCTGCTCCAGATCAACGAAGAAGCCTCCTCGCTGGATGACGTGCTTCTCCTTGTCCGGCCTCCGCAGACCCTCTCGCCGGTCCAACGCTTGCTGGACAGCCTCGCGCACCTCCTCCGGCTTGGCTGGTTTGAGCAGGTAGCCATCGACCCCCTCGCGGATGGCGGCCATAGCCGACTCCAGCGAGCCGTGGGCGGTGAGGATAACGGCAGCCATTCCGGGCCAGCGCCAGCGGATTGCCTCGAGCACGCTGAGCCCATCCACGCGACCGCCCAGGTTCAGATCCACGATAGCCACGTCGAAAGCGGTATCGCGCAGCAGGTTCAGTGCCTCCTCACCGCTGGACGCCGTCACCACGCCGTAACCGATCCGCTCCAAGGTCTTCTGCAGGAAGAACCGAATCCGTTCTTCGTCGTCTATCACCAAGGCGCGTATCAGTTCTGCCATCTAGCTTTCTCCTTCACTCAGCGGTATCTTCTGCCACCGGCAGCCACACCGTGAAGGTAGTTCCCGCTTCCAACCGGCTCTCTACCTCGATGCGTCCCCCGTGTTCCTCCACGATGTTGCGCGTGATGTACAGTCCCAGGCCCAGTCCCTCCGACTTGGTTGTGTAGAAAGGATCGAAAATGTGAGGCAAGGCATCGGGGGCAATGCCCTGGCCGGTATCGGCAAACGTGACTCGAACCCGCGCAGGGTCATCGGTGCAACCTGTGCTGACGCGCAAGCGCCCGCCATCGGGCATTGCGTCGAGTGCGTTGAGCACCAGATTCAGAAACACCTGGTTCATGCGATCGGGCACCAGCATGATCGTGGGCAGAGGCTCCGCAGGTCTCCACGCTACCTCCACCTTGCGCTTCTGGCATTGCTTCCTGGTGAGCATCAGGACGTGCTCCAGCTGCAAATTTACGTCACCAGGTTTTCGATCTTCGGGCCTCGATGGCCGGTTCAAATCGCGCAGGTTCGACACGGTCCCCGCTGCCCGGTCTAGTTCCTCGGCGGCAATCTGGAGCAACTCGCGCACGTCCTCGTCGTCGCCGGCATCCAAAGACTCCTGCGCCAGCCCCAGGCAGCCGATAACCGACTGCATGGGGTTGTTGATCTCGTGGGCCAGCGAGGCGGCTAGGCGTCCGGTAATGGTCAGCTTCTCCGCTTGAATCAAGGCTTCCTGTGCCCGCTTTTCCTCGGTAATGTCCTCCACCAGGACGATGCCAAACCGTGGCTCGCGCCCGCGACCGCGGATGAGGGAGACGATAGATCGAGCCTGCACCACTCGTCCATCCTGCCGAATGTATCGTTTCTCAATAGCGTAGGAGTCTCTCTCGCCTGCCACCAACTCGTGATATACCGCCACGTCGGCCTTGACGTCCTCCGGATGGGTGAACCCGGCCAGGTGCATGCCGTGCAGTTCCTCACCGCCGTAGTGCAGCATCGACTGCAAAGCCTGGTTGGTCTCCAGCAACCGGCCTTCCAGGTCTGTGATGGCAACACCCAGGGCGGCATTGTCAAAGATGGCCTGCAGGCGTGCCTCCCGGTCCCGCAGCGCTCGCGTGCGCTGCGTCACCAGGCGATCCAACTCTTCGGCGTGCTGCCGTAGATGCTCGTTCAGGCGGGCCTGCTGAATGCCGATGGCTAACTGGACAGCCAGCTCCTGTGCTATCTCCATCTGATTGAGTGTCAGGTGACTGGCTGTACGCATTCCGAAATTGAGGAAACCTGCCAGCTTGCCCTCTATGATCAGGGGTAGGATAACGTACGCCCTGACCCCTTCGGCCTGCAACGTGACCACGGCCGGGGACGACGGGGGCATACTCTGCACATCCTCTACCGTGTGGGGTCGCCCCTGTGCCAGCTCCCCCATCACATCAGCCCACATCGGGTCGACGGACCCGCGCCAACCCTTTCCTAACCTGGTCCCGCCACTCGTATGGACTGCCAGCAACCTGATTTCCTGTTGTTCGGGATCGTACAACATGACACTGGCCCGCACACACCCCAGAAGCTCCGACACCTGGCTTAGAGCTGACTCCCCGACTTCCTCAATCGACCGCGCTGCCAGGATAGCTTGGTCGATCTCGTGCAGCACCCGCAGCCGGTCCGTATATCGTTGCAGCAACTCCTTGGCCCGCTGGCGCTCAGTGATGTCCTGGAGAATTGCCACGCCGCCGATGACGTTCTCCGCTTCGTCCTTTGCAGGGGCAGCTCCGACCAGGACTCTCCGCTCTTCGCGGCCCGGCCGGCGTATCAGGATCTCGACGTCCCTGACATCCCTCCCTTCCTCCATTGCCCGCGCCAAAGGCCACTGCTCCACCGGAAGGGGTGAGCCGTCGAGCCGGTGGAGCGTGTAGGTTCGCTTGGAATGGCGGACATCGCCGGCGATAGGGCGGCCCAGCATACCTTCGGCCGCGGGGTTGTTCACCAGGATCGTGCCATCCGCGTCGCAGATGATCACACCCACCGGCATCAAGTCGATGAGAGAGCGCAGCAGGCTGTTTGCCATCCAGGTCTGTGTCTGATTCTCGTGTTGTCGATGCAAAGCCTCGCCCGCTTTCCGCGTTTCGCTCAGGGTCTGCGGTCGCCTCTCCGCAGTTCGATCTGTTGGCCCATCCGTGGCATATTGTACTCGGATTGCTGACGATTGTCACGTACGCGTGTCCGCCTCCTTTGCGTAAACCGCAGATTCTGGCTACAATCATCCACGCCAAGGACGAGTTGTGCGCTACAGTTAGGAGGAGAGCGATGCGTCTCAAGTGGTATGGATGGTTGGGCCTGGGAATCGTCGGCGGGGCCGAGCTCTGTCTCGCGCTGCGCCAGCCCCTCGTGTGCCAGTGGTTCACGCCGATCGTGTGGACCGGCTACGTCCTCTTCGCCGATGCATTGGCGCTGCGTCTGCGCGGTCACTCGCTGATCCACGACCGCTTCCGTGAGGCGCTGATGCTGGTCTGGATCTCCGTCGGCTGTTGGCTGCTGTTCGAGGTGTATAACCTCAAGCTGCAGAATTGGTACTACGTGGGGGTGCCGGAGCATCCGCTCGCGCGGGACTGGTCCTACCTGTGGTCCTTCGCCACCATCATGCCGGGCGTGTTCGTGACCTCCGACGTGCTGGAGGGCCTGGGTTTCGTGCGCCATGTGAGATCGAAGCCGCGTGCTCTCTCACCGGCGCTGTTGGCGGCTACGTTCGTGCTTGGACTGGCCTTCGTGGCCATCCCGCCGCTGCTGCCTGTGCCCATCGCTCGTTACACCTTCGGCTTCGTCTGGATCGGATACATCCTGCTGCTGGAGCCGGTCAACCTGCGTTTGGGCGTCGAATCGCCGCTGGGAAATTGGGGGCGCGGCGACCCGCGCCTGGCGCTGCGGCTGCTGGCGGCGGGTATGATCTGTGGCTTCCTGTGGGAGTTCTGGAACTTCTGGGCCACCGCCGGCTGGCGCTACACCGTGCCGTGGCCGCTAGACTTCGGTGTCTACTACTTCCGCATGCCCGTGCTGGGATTGCTGGGCTTTCCGCCCTTCGCCTGGGAATGCTGGTGCATGTTCCAGTTCCTCAGGCATGCCTTGCGCGGCGACGTGCTCTGGCGAGGATAGGATCTAGTCGCAACCTCATTCGTGCCTCAGCGCCTCGACGGGGTCCAGCCGCGCCGCCCGTGCCGCCGGGTACAGCCCGGCCAACAGCCCGATCACCGTGGCGAAGGCCATCGCCAGCGCCACCAGCCAGCCGGTGACGACGAAGAACGTGCCTGTCACAGGGATCTCTTTCCATTCCAGATAGGCCAGTATTGCCTCGTTCAGCCCCAGCCCGAGCAGCCAGCCGCCGACAGTCCCGATGATCCCCCCCAGCAGTCCGATGAGGGATGCCTCGGCGACAAACAGCAGGCGGATGTCGCCAGGCGACGCCCCGACGGCCTTCAAGACGCCGATCTCTTTGGTGCGCTCGTAGATTGCCATGACCATCGTGTTGGCGATGCCGATGGAGGCGACGAACAGCGCCAGTCCTCCAACCGAGCCCAGCATGGTCTGCAACACGACCATTGACTTGTTGACCATGTCCAGCATCATTTTCACCGACGTGACCTGGAAGCCGCGTTCCTCGAGCTGCTCGACGATTTGGACGGCGTCGTTGAGGGAAGCAGCTTTCACAGTCAACGCGTCGTACCCTTCGTGTTCCAGGATGTCCGGGTCGTTGTACCACCAGGCCTTCAGGGCCAGCGAGTCGGGCATGTTGATGTGCGCGTCGAAGTAGGGCCCGTCGATGCCGTAGTTGGGATGAAACACCCCGACCACGCGCAGCGGGAACGCTTGCGTGTCCCCCCGCGGTGCTTTCAGCACCAGAGCTACCTCTTGCCCGACCAACGCGTCAATCGCGGCCTGGCCCTCGTGTCCCAGCGCCGCCAGCGTGTCCGAGCTGACGTAGATCTCTCCCGGTGCTCCGGGGATCAGCTCGCGCCCGGCGGCCAGGTCGGGCGCTTGGCTGAACGGCTCATTGGGGATCCATGAGACCTCGTCCACAGACGCTTGTACCATCTCGTCTCCGACCTGCAGGGACACGTTTGCACTCCATGGCACGTCCATGTGAGGGTTGGCCGCCACCACGTCGTCCCGTGCGCGCATCTCCTCGACCAGTTCCGGTGTGATGAGCACCTTCCGCTTGGGCTCGGCGTACAGGCTGAAGGAGGTGCTCTCCTCGGTGACCGGGCGGATCCGCACCGTCTCCAGGCCTGCGCCCTGAAATGCCTGCGTGATCTCGCGTTGCACGCCGACCCCCAGGGAGAGCATGGTCACGAGGGTCAGAATGCCCACCGTCACGCCGACGGTGCTCAGCACGGTGCGCACCTTGTGGCGGCTCAGGTTACTCAGAGATGTCTTGGCGATATCCTTCAGCGTCATGATTCCACCTGCCCGTCACGTAGTCTCACCATGCGATCGGCGAACGCGGCTATCTCGGGGTCGTGCGTGACCACGAGCAGCGTCAGACCGTGTTCCTGGTTCAGTTCCTTCAGCAGGTCCATGATCTCGACGCCCGTGGCCGTGTCCAGGTTGCCCGTCGGCTCGTCCGCCAGCACGAGCGCCGGTTGGCCCACCAGTGCACGGGCGATCGCCACCCGCTGCTGCTCACCGCTGCTGAGCTGGGTGGGGCGATGGGTCAGGCGCGCGCCCAGCCCCACGCGCGTCAGGAGCGTCCGCGCGCGCGACAGCCGCTCCTTCTCGGGCACTCCGCTGAACATGAGGGGCAGTGCCGCGTTCTCCTCCGCCGTCAGCCGGGGCAGCAGGTTGAAGCTCTGGAAGACGAAGCCCACGTGCTGACGCCGATGCCGGGTCAGCGTTCGCTCGTCGCTCTTGCTCAGCTCCGTCCCGTCTATCCATACCTCGCCGCTTGTGGGCCGGTCCAGCCCCCCGATCAGGTTAAGGACGGTGGACTTGCCGGAGCCCGAGGGACCGACCAGCGCGACGAACTCCCCGCGCGCCAGCGTCAGATCCACGCCCCGGAGCGCGTCCACGAAGGTGTCGCCCATCTCGTAGCGGCGAGTTAGGCCGACGGCGCGTACGACGATGTCCATTGGTTTCCTCCAAGGCAAGGTGCAACGCACCTAGACCGGTGCGCTGCACCTTGTGCTTGCTCGACGTGCCTGGCGCGTCACTCCAGCGACTCTGCGACCTTGAGCACCTCTTCCTGGCTGATCTGGCCGGCGATGGCGAACTCCACGCCGTCTTCTGTCCAGGTCAACAGGCTGTTTTCCAGGCCATCGGTGAACAGAGTGGCCGCCTGACCGCGCACGGTGACGTCCAGTTTCTCTGCCCCTTGCAGCGTGCGCTGGTCGAACAGGTCCTGGGCAGATTCTTCTCCGTCGTCCGATGGGCGCTGCATGACGGTGAACGAGACCAGCGAGTGGTCGTAGTGGAGCACGTAGGCATCGTTCACGGTGAACACGTCGATCAGCGTCGCGTCAGCGGGCAGGTAGGCGGGGACCAGCAGGGGGAACGCCGCCTCGCCTCGCGCCTCGTCCAGTGTGAGCGGCCTGGGCTGCAGATCCTCGACGTTGATGACGTGCGCCTCTGCGGGGACTTCAAATCGGAAGCGCTCGTCGTCCACTCCCATGTTGAACTCGAACGAGCGGACGTGCAGCCGCCCTTGGATCAGGCTGCCACCGTCCAGGTGGGCCTGCAGCACGATCCACCGCTCTTGCTCCACCCACAAATTGCCCTTGCCGTCTATGGGGATGGGCAGTGGGCTCTCCTCGCCCTCCTTGGGCGTGAACTCGAGCTTGTACGTGGCCACGCCGTCCACGTCCTCCTCGCCCACCAGCTCCACGTCACACGTGTCCTGAATCTGCTGGATGCCTTCCTGCATGAGCTCGATCACCTGGCGCGGATTGAGGGGCTCATCTACGCCAAACTCACCCACTCTGCCTACGACCGCCTCGTCCAGGCCGGGGTTGTATATCCAGACCTGTTCCCCATCGGTCACGCTGACGACTCCCGCGAGTTCGTCGTTGTTGGCCTCCAGCACCTCGGCCCGGAACTTGTTGGGGCTCTTCTCCCACATCTCGACCGTCGCCTCCAGGTCTTCCCCCTCGGCCTGCATGCTGAAATCCACGACGGCGTGGGCGTTCTCGATGCTGGCCTCGACCTCCTTCATCTTGGCCACGATCTCCTCGGCTGTGGGCCGATTCTGGCATCCGCTGACCAACATGGATAGCGTCGCCAGTGCGCTCAATCCGATCAGCCATCGCTTCCTCATCACTACACTCCTTTCTTCTCGCCTGTTGCAGGCGTTTGGCGCGATCCGTGATGTTTGTGCCGCGCTCGACGGCTCGCGCTAGATCTCCTTTTCCCCGGTAGCCCCAGCATACCAGCAAGACGTTGCCATTTGGTGACAGGGCCATTATCGGGATTTGAACGAGTGTTACACGCTCGATTCTGGCCGTTCACCTCTGAAGTAACGCTTCGAGAAAATGATCAGTCCCAGGGTGACGGCGAGCGGAATTGCCAGCATCAGTGCCACGTGGAAGCCGTGAAACGGCAATCCCTGCAGGAATTCCATCTCCCTCGGCGGGAAGTGCATCTTCGAGAACAGATCCAACAGGCTGAACCGGGGGAGCGTGACCATCAGGGAGGAAGTCAGCGCGCCGAAGTACGCCAGGGAACCCCACCATGCCCACTTTCTCAGCCTCAGCATGCCCCAAACCAGGCACGCCAGGCACATGATCAGGACGTCGCTCACGAAGATCCCCGGCATGCCGGACAGCAAGACGCCGAAGAGGGGAAACACACCGTTGAACAGGATGGGCACGTGCAGAAAGACGATGTAGAGCAGGTACAGCGAACACAGGGTGAGTACCGGCAGGGGAATGCGCTCAACCCAACTCGGGCTTGGATCCCTGGCCTCGAAGGTGAGCTGGACGTCTCGGCTGCGATAGAAGCGGATGAGCACGCCCGGAAGCACCAGATAGGATGATCCCACGAGGATGACTGCTATCAGTGCGCCGACTGGGGACAGTTCTTTGCTTGCGAACAGGATGAATAGCAGCCCGGCCGATAGCGGCAGGCCGGTAACCAGCCAGAAGCCCAATGCGGCCAGGGCCAGCGTCCTGGCCCAACGCCGCACGGCCAGATGCCCGTATCCCAGGGCGACGAACAGCGCGCCGATCAGGTAATAGCCGGCTATTTGACAGGCGATGTTGCCGAACATGAAGGATCCGAATCCAAACCCCTCGTAGTGGAAGCGCCCGCCCTCCGAGAAGAGATAGAAGCAGTACATCTCCAGGGGGCCTAGGAAGGCGGACCCTGCGCCGATCAGCAGCGATAGCGCTCCGATGACGGTCAGGATCGGTCGTCGGTCTTTGTAGTCTGCGTGCGCACCGGTGAGTTCCGTCACTTAACGCTCCTTATAGATGTATCCGTTCAGGTGACCGGCACTTGAACGCAGTTTGGGTGATGGCGGATAAACTGCATCCGATGGTTGATGTTCCACCGCTGAGAAATCACATTGGGACGAACTTCTTCAAGTGCCGGTCACCTCACGTGCTGTTTTTTCCTTATGCCTGAACGCTTACCCTTTAGATTAGATTGTGACCAGTATACCAGTCGCGCATTGCCGCTTGGTGACGAATCTGTTATCGGAGGATGAACCATTGTTACAGGCGGCAGGGAGTCCTGACGGGTGGGGCGCTAGCAGGGAAGGGTGAACCACACGCGACTGCCCTGGCCGGGTTGGCTCTCAATGCCCATCCGGCCGCCGTGGGCCTCGATGACGGCCTGAGCGATAGCCAGCCCCAGGCCGGCACCGCCTCCCTCGCCGTGGTAATACGGCTGAAAGGCCCTTTCTCGCTCTTCCTGGCTCATCCCCCGCCCCGTGTCCTGCACGGCGAACTCGACGTCTCCCTCTCGTTGGGCTGCGGTCAACGTCACCTGGCCCCCGGCCGGTGTGAACTTGACCGCATTGTCCAAGAGGTTGAGGATGACGCGTTGCAGCCGGTCCGGGTCGGCGGAGACCGTTGCCAGGTCTGGAGGGACGTCGGTCTTCATCTCGATGTTGCGATGACGGGCACGGCCCTCGACGAGGGTGACGGCATCGCGGACGATGGCGCCGACCTGGACGGGGCGGCGGTCGAGCGCCAGCCGGCCACCCTGCCAGCGCGCGAAGTCCAGCAGGTGGTTGACCAGGCGGATCAGCCGGTCGGTCTCGCGCCCGGCGATCTCAAGCGTTGGATGCTCATCCGCCGGAGAGCGATCGATCAGGTTGACCAGCAGCCCCTTGATGGCCGTCAGGGGCGTGCGTAGGTCGTGGGAGACCTCGCTGATGAACTGGACGCGAGCCGTCTCCAGGTGCTTCAACCGCTCGGCCATGTGATTGATGCTCTGGGCCAGGCGGTTCACCTCTTCCGGCCGGTAGTCGCTCAGGCGCACGTCCAGGTCGCCATCTGCGATGCGCCTGGTGGCCCGCTCCATGTCGCGGATCGGGCGGCTGAGCCAGCGCGCCAGGACAACGCTGATCAGCAGCGAACCTACGGCCGCGGCCAGGATTGTGCCCACGAGGATGGTGCGCAGTGTCGTCAGGAAGCGCTCGCTGGCGAGCGTGGACCGGGACACCTCGACGACGCCGATGAGACGCTCGCTGGCTACGATGGGACGCGCTGCGTAGCGCCGGCCGGGCAGGTCACGGCTGGGTTGGATGAACAGAGTCGGGCTGCGGTAGCGCAGTTCCCTCAGGGCTGCCCGGCTCGGCAGCGGGCCGATGTCCTGGGTGGCGGCCAGGAGCGCGCCGTCGCTCGCGGCGAATAGGCGCACGGTAAGATCGACCTGGGGCGCGAAGAGGCCGGCAATCGTGGGGGCCAGGCTGGCGAGCGCTGTCTCGTCGGGGCTCAGGCTGGCGGTGTAGGCGGCGTAGAAGTCGGCCTGGCCTGCCAGCTCAGCGTCCAGCCGGTCGTCGAGGTAGAAGGCGGTGGAGTAGTAGACGGCCGCACTGAGACCGACCAGGATAGAAAGCGTCGCCAGAAGGTACGTTGCGCCCAGCCGCCAGGCCAGGCTTCGCCGCCGCATCACTTACAGGTCCTCGGCCATGCGGTAGCCCACGCCCCACTCGGTGAGGATGACCTCGTCGTCGGGGGCGATGGCGGCCAGCTTGCTGCGCAGGCGGCGGACGTGCACGTCTACCGTGCGTTCCTCGATGTAGCTGTCTTGGCCCCACACGTGCGTCAGCAGGGCATCGCGCGTGAATACCTGGCCGGGATGCTGCGCCAGGAAGTGCAGCAGGTCGTACTCCCTGGGGCGCAGTTCGAGGGGTTGGCCTCGAAACCTGGCCCGGCGTCGGGGGTGGTCGAAACTCAATCCCTCTGGAGCGGCGTCGTCCTTCGAGGTGGAAAGCACGCGCGCCTCCAGGGCCTTCAGTTCGGCCTGGCGGCGGAGTATTGCTCGGATCCGGGCGCTCAACTCGCGGGGGTTGAACGGCTTGACCAGGTAGTCGTCGGCCCCCAACTCCAGCCCTACGATCTTATCCACGTCCTCGTCCCTGGCGGTGAGTACGATGACGGGGACCCGGTTGCCCGCACCCCGCAGGCGGCGCAGTACCTCGAAGCCGTCGATGCCCGGCAGCATGACGTCGAGCACGAGCAGATCGGGTGGGATTGTCTGTACGCGATCCAGCGCTTCCTCGCCGCTCCCCACGGCCTGTACGGCGAATCCCTCCCGCTCCAGCCGGTCGCGCACGACGGTGACGATGGCGGGCTCGTCGTCTACGACCAGGATGTGCTGCATCGCGACCTCTGCACGGTAGCCTCTTCTAGCGGTTGATGAGCCGGACGATGATGTTCAGCACGATCGTCAGCAGAATGCTGATGAGGATGGAACTGGTCAGCGGGACCATGCAGGTGAAGCCCGGTTTCTCGATGCGGATGTCACCCGGCAGATGGCCCAGGAAAGACACCTTTGAGGCCAACCACAACAGCCCGCCGAGTACGATCATAGCGCCGCCTATGATCAGTAGCAGTTTGCCCATCGTCTCTAGACTGTTCATCGTGTTTCTGATTTGCTCATAGCAGCATCGGCTGCTCTGGTCGTTCGTAGGGCACATCCAGGTGCTCGTACGCCCGGGCCGTCGCCATGCGTCCCCGTGGCGTGCGGTCCAGGAAACCCAGTTGCAGCAAGTATGGCTCAACCACGTCCATGATCGTGTCGGGTTCCTCGCTCACGGCGGCGGCGACTGTATCCAGTCCCACAGGTCCGCCGTTGAATTTCTCGACGATGGTACTCAGGACGCGCCGATCCAGATCGTCCAGCCCGCGCTCGTCCACCTCGAGCAACCCCAGCGCCTCCCGCGCTACCTCGACGGTGATGTGACCGTCGGCGCGCACCTGGGCGAAGTCGCGCACGCGCCGGAGCAGGCGCAGCGCCACGCGTGGCGTACCCCGCCCGCGCCGGGCGATCTCCGCCGCCCCGGCGTCGTCCATCTCGACTTCCAAGACCCAGGCGGCCCGGCGCACGATGGCCTCCAGCGCTTCATGATCGTAGTAGTCCACGCGGAAGGTGGCGCCAAATCGTGCCCTCAGCGGCGCGGTCAACAGCGCCAGACGGGTGGTGGCCCCGACGACCGTGAAATGGGGCAGTTTGAGCCGGATCGAGCGCGCGCTGGGTCCCTTGCCGATGACGAAATCGAGCGCGAAGTCCTCCATCGCAGGGTAGAGGATCTCCTCCACCGCCCGCCCCAGGCGGTGCACCTCGTCAATGAACAGCACTTCTTTCTCGCGCAGGTTGCTCAGGATAGCGGCTAGATCGCCGGCTCGCTCAATGGCCGGACCGGACGTGATCCGGATTGGCATATCCATCTCATTTGCGATGATATGCGACAGCGTGGTCTTTCCGAGGCCCGGTGGGCCGTACAGCAGCACGTGGTCGAGTGCCTCGTTGCGTTGCTTGGCCGCCTCGATCAGAATGCCGAGGTTCTCGCGCACGCGATCCTGGCCAATCAGGTCGGCCAGGCGCTGGGGACGCAGCGCCCGGTCAAGCACGACTTCTTCCGCTTCTTGAGGCTGGGGTGAGATGATGCGATTGTCCATACCTCAGATTATACAACAAAACCGCTGAACAGGGGAAATGTAGCTCGTGTCAACTCAAATGAAAACCTGGCTCTACACAGATTTGTGGGGTTAAATCAGGCACCGCCGCACTCCACGAGAAC
>CAZYSK010000052.1:0-42187 GCA_964649415.1 uncultured Anaerolineales bacterium | reverse complement strand
CGGTCCGATATGTAGGCGCGATTCCCAAATCTCGCGGTTGTTCGAGTTGGTCCCCTGGTGCTTCGGGGGGGGGGCATGCAGGCAAGATGCCTGCGGTCCGATATGTAGGCGCGATTCCCAAATCTCGCGGTTGTTCGAGTTGGTCCCCCTGGTGCTTCGGGGGGGGGGGCATGCAGGCAAGATGCCTGCGGTCCGATATGTAGGCGCGATTTCCGAATCGCGAATGACGCAAGCGCAGCCCCTTGCGGTGGATGGGTTGACCGCCGCAAGGGGTTTCTGTGTGGTGGGCGTATGGACGGTGTAGGGAAGACGTCCAGCCAGCGGGTGCGCGAGCGGGTAGAATGGTGTGGTCGGACGGCGGGGGGAGGAGGGGGAGACAAGGAGACACGGGGACAAGGAGCAGGAGGCAGGAGGCAAGACGTAAGACGTAGGACGTAGGACGCACGATGCAGGATGCAGGATGCAAGAGGCAGGACGCGAGACGCAACACGCAACACGGGAGATAGCAGGATGGCTGACACTGAACCAAATTGGCTTCGCAGGATCGCATCGGGCGCGGTGATGGTTTATGGGGCACTGGTGATTGGGTGGGGAGTCGCGCACGCGCTCGTCGGCGACGGGTACTGGCTGATAGCGCTGGTGAACAGCTTCGCGGTGTATCTGTTTGCACCGCTGCCGTTGATGGCGCTGGTGGCCGCAGTGGCGCGGCGACAGGGGGCGTGGATCGCGCTGGGGGCGGTCGCACTGCTGTTCCTTGGGCTGTTCGGCGGCTACCTGACGCCTCTGTCACCGATCGCGCACGCCGAGGCCGACGGGCCGGCCCTAACCGTGATGACCTACAACGTGCTCTATACCTCCACGGATGGGCACGCGATAGCGGCCACCATCACGGGGGCCGGCCCGGACCTGGTCGCCTTCCAGGAGCTCACGCCCCGGCTGGCGGAGCAGCTAGGGCAGGAGATCGGCGCGCTCTATCCGTATCGCACGCCCCTGCACAGCGCTTGCCTCGCCGAGGTCGCGGTCTGGAGCCGCTACCCCCTCCAGTTTGAGTCGGTGGACGAGGACGTGACGTGCCGCGTGTGCCCCGTCGTGGTGACTCTCCAAAGGGGACCGGTGCGCGTTGTGAACGTGCACGCCTGGCCCTACACGGGGATAGACCGGGAGAGCGTGGAGCGCAGCTTCGGCTGGCGGCAGGAGCAGATCGAGCTGATACTCGATGCCTTCGCTGATCAGCCGGAACCGCTCATCGTCCTGGGGGACCTTAACTCGACCCCGATGCACGAGGTTCACCGGACCCTATCGGCGCGCCTGGCGGATGCCTTTGTCGAGGCGGGCTGGGGCCTGGGCCACACATACCCGGCGGCGGGCGGGCGGGCGTGGGGACATCCCTATCCAAGCCGGCTGGTGCGGATCGATCACATCTTCCACTCGGACGCGTGGAGAGCAGAGGCCGCGTGGGTAGCGGCGTGGGATGGCTCCTCGGACCACCTGCCGGTGGTGGCGCGGCTGAGGCTGCTGGACGACGGGGCGGCAGGCGGGGCGTCGTTTGCGCTGCCTCACCGGGATGGTATAATGGCGCGCGAGGGCGACGGACTTGAGCACCGACAGGCTGTACCGGATTGAGGGCATCGTCATACGCCGCCGCGACCAGGGTGATGCGGACCGGGTGCTGACGCTGTGCGCGCCGTCGGGCAAGGTCGAGGTCATCGTCAAGGGGGCCCGCAAGACGCGCAGCCGGAAGGCGGGCCACGTGGAGCTATTCACCCGCTCGCACTTCGTCGTGTCGCGGGTGAAGAACTCCTGGGACATCGTGAGCCAGGCCGAGATGGTGGACGCGCACCAGGTGCTGCGGAGCGACCTGTTGCGCGGGACGTACGCGCGCTACGCCGTCGAGCTGCTCGACCGCTTCTTTGCCCAGGGGGAGGGCGGCCGGGCGCTGTGTGAGCTGCTCGACCACACGCTGACGTGGCTGTGCGAGGACGACGACCTGGACCTGGTGGCCCGGTTTTACGAGCAGCAATTGCTGGGCCTGGCGGGCTTTCGCCCGGAGCTGTATGCTTGCGTGGGCGAGCACAGCGGGCGGGTGTCGCTCGCGCTGGAGGAAGCGGCGGAGGCCGGAACGCCCTACGGCTTCGACCCGGAGCGAGGCGGGGCGCTGTGCCGCGCGTGTTTCGCGGAACGCAGCCCCAAGCAGGGGATCGTGCCGCTGTCGCCCGAGGGGCTGGGGTTCCTGCAGGCGTGCCAGCGGGGACCGTATTCCAGGCTGCGCGGGCAACCGATCGCGACTGCGCTCCACGACGAGGCGGAACGCGTGATGCAACATTACATCACCTACCATCTGGAGCGGAGTGTGAGATCGAGCGCGTTCCTGCGCCAGTTGAAGCGGGAGAAAGGGGTCAGCGCGTGACGGCTCTCGACATCTCGCAATACGAGGACCAAATGCGTCAGATCTTCGCGGCCCATGGAGTGGTACTCGCCTACCTCTTCGGCTCGCAGGCCGAGGGCAAGGCAGGACCGCTCTCCGACGTAGATGTGGCCGTGTTGTTAAGAGCTCAGATGGAACGTAAGCAGCGGTTCCAGGTGCAACTGGACCTGATCGGGGCGTTGGTGAGCCTCTTCCATCGCGACGACGTGGACGTGGTGATCTTGAACGAGGCAACACCCGTGCTGGCTCACGAGGTGGTTCAATACGGCCGAGTCGTGTACGAGATGGATCCCGGCACGCGCGTGGATTTCGAACTTGGCGTTTTGAGAAGGTATGTGGATACGGCACCCTTGCGGCGACTGCAGGAGCGACGTCTACTGGAGCACGTGGAAGACTACCGCCGCGCATCCGCCCCCTCCGACTTCAGGTGGTGACTACCTTGACAATGTCACACGCTGGCCTCAGACTTCCGAAGTCGCGGATTGTTCCAATCCGTTGGACACGGCTCCACATAGCAGAGATCGCGGCTTCCGCTAGGTGCTAGACGGATTAGGTGAACTACTGAAGACCTCGGAAGTCTAGTTGACACTGTCGTACTACTCGAGGAGTGAGAATGCATCAACCACTTTCATTTCAGCAAGTCATCCTTCGACTACAGGAGTTCTGGGCTGAACGGGGCTGCCTGATCTGGCAGCCGTACAGCGAGAAACTCGGGGCGGGTACGATGAACCCCGCCACCGTGCTGCGCGTGCTGGGGCCGGAGCCGTGGAACGTGGCCTACGTCGAGCCCTCCTACCGGCCCGACGATGGCCGCTTCGGCGACAATCCGAACCGCATGCAGATGCACACCCAGTTCCAGGTGATCCTCAAGCCGGATCCCGGCAATCCGCAGGAGCTATACCTGGACAGCCTCTTCGCGCTGGGCATCCGCCGGGAAGAACACGACATTCGCTTCGTGGAGGACAACTGGGAGCATCCGGCGCTGGGGGCGTGGGGGCTGGGATGGGAGGTGTGGCTGGACGGGCTGGAGATCACCCAGTTCACGTACTTCCAGCAGGCGGGTGGGTTTGTGCTCGACCCGGTCTCGGTCGAGCTGACCTATGGGCTGGAGCGCATCGTGATGTACCTGCAGAACGTGCGCTCGGTCTGGGAGATCGACTGGGATGGCACGCACACCTACGGAGACGTTCTCCTGCAACCGGAGATCGAGCATTGCCGCTACGACTTCGACCTGGCCGACGTGAAGCGCTTGGAGCAGATGTATGACGTATACGAGGGCGAGGCACTCAGTTGCCTGGAGGCGGGACTCGTCATCCCGGCCCACGACCACGTCATGCGTTGCTCGCACACCTTCAACCTGCTGGACGTGCGGGGCGCGATCGGCGTGACGGAGCGGGCGACTTACTTCCACCGCATGCGCGGGCTCTTCGTGAAAGTCGCGCAGGCCTACGTCGAGCAGCGGGAGCGGATGGAGTATCCGTGGCTGAAGGAAGAAGTTCCAGGTCCCAGGTCCCAGGTCTCAAGTGCTGTGACGAACCTGGAACCTGAAACCCCAAACCCCGAAACCTTTCTGCTGGAGATCGGCACGGAGGAGCTGCCTGCGAGCGACCTGGATGAGACATTGGCCCGACTGCGCGACGTAGTCCCGGCGCGGCTGGAGGAGGAGCGGCTCGAATACGACGCCTTGCGGGTGCTGGGCACACCCCGGCGGCTGGCCGTGCTCGTCGAGGGGCTGGCCCCCCGGCAGCGGCCCGTCGAGGAGATGGTGCAAGGCCCGCCAGCGTGCGTGGCCTTCGACGCCGAGGGCCGCCCCACGAAGGCCGCCGTGGGATTTGCGCGCAAGATGGGCCTGAACGTGGACGAGCTGCAGGTCCGGGAGACAGAGGGCGGCGAGTACGTGGTGGCGCTCCGGCGCGAGGAGGGCCAACCGGCGGCCGAGGTGCTGCGCACGCTGCTGCCCGAGATCGTCGCCAGCCTGCGCTTCGGCAAGAGCATGCGGTGGAACCACACCGGCATTGCCTTCTCGCGGCCAATCCGTGGGATCGTGGCGCTGCTGGGTGACGCGGTGATCCCCTTCGATTACGCGGGCATCCCCAGCGGCCGCACGAGCCGTGGACCGTGGCCCGAGGGCGCGCCCGACTTCGAGGTCACGCGGGCCGAGGCGTACCTGGAACTGTTGGCCCAGCATCACGTCGTGGCCGATCACGAGGAGCGACGGGACCTCATCGCCAAGCAGGTCGCGCAACTGGCACAGAGCGCCGGCGGGCACATCCCGGACGATCCGGAGCTATTGGACGAAGTCACGAACCTGGTCGAGCAGCCCTACCCCTTCCTGGGCCACTTCGAGGAGAAATACCTGCGGCTGCCGGCCGAGGTGCTCGTGGCCGTGATGAAGAAACACCAGCGCTACTTCCCCGTGGTGGATGCAGACGGCAAGTTGCTGCCTCACTTCGTCGCCGTGAGAAACGGGGGCGACGACCATCTGGAGACCGTGCGCCGGGGCAACGAACAGGTCATCCGCGCCCGCTTCGCGGACGCCGACTACTTCTACCGCGAGGACACCGAGAAGCCCTTGAAGGAGTTCCTGCCACGCCTGGGGACGCTTACCTTCCAGGAGCAACTGGGCTCGATGCTGGACAAGACCCACCGGCTGGAGCAATTGGTGATCCAACTGGCCGACACGCTGGGCCTGAGCGACGAGGAAACGGCCGTCGCGCAACGGGCGTCCCACCTGTGCAAGGCCGACCTGGCCACGCAGATGGTGGTCGAGATCACGAGCTTGCAGGGGTTGATGGGGCGGGAGTACGCGCTCAAGTCGGGGGAGGAGACGGCCGTGGCGGAGGCGATCTTCGAGCACTACCTGCCTCGCTTCGCCGGAGACGCGTCGCCCCGCACGCTGCCCGGGCTGGCCGTCGGGCTGGCCAACCGGCTCGACAGCCTGGCGGGTCTCTTCGCGGTGGGCCTGACTCCCACGGGCTCGGCCGACCCGTACCATCTACGCCGGGATGCCCTGGGCCTGGTGCAGAACCTGCTAACCCACGGGCTCTCCCTCTCGGTGAAGGAGGGCCTGGCGGCGGCGGCCCGCCTGCTGCCGGTGGAGGTCTCCGAGGACAGCCTGGACGCGGCATTGGCGTTCGTCATCGAGCGGCTGCGGGGCGCGCTGCGCGATGAGGGGTTCCGCTACGACGTGGTGGACGCCGTTCTGGCGGCGCGGGGCGACGATCCCTTCCGCGCCTGGCAGGCGGTCGAGGCGCTCTCCGAGTGGGTGACGCGCGATGATTGGAGCCGCGTCCTCGACAACTACGCCCGCTGTGTGCGCATCACGCGGGATTTCGAGGAGCGCTTCCGGCTGGACCCAGCCCGCTTCGCACAGCCAGCGGAGGAGGAGCTGTACGAGGCCTACCGGGCCGCGCGCGCCCAGGTCAGCCCTCAGAGCACGGTGGACGAGTTTCTGACGGCTTTTCTGCCGCTGGTGGACGTGATCGACCGGTATTTCGCCCGGGAATCCGGCGTGATGGTGATGGACGAGGATCAGGCGCTGCGGGAGAACCGGCTGGCGCAGCTCCAGCACATCGCGGCGTTGGCGGGGGGAATCGCGGATCTGAGCCGGTTGGAGGGGTTCTAGAGGAATCGTCGGCTATGGAAGGCCGACTGCATATGGGCAGAAGACCGTCGGCTATGGAAAGCCGACCTACGTGGGGGCAGAAGACTATCGGCTATGGAAAGCCGACCTACATAGCCGACCTACGTGGCACATGGTTCAAGCCTCCCACTGACTCGTATCAGTGGGAGGCTTTTGCTACCTGCGTATCCGATGAATGAGAGGCTACCCCGGTTCACCCGCCGAGGTAGGCCACCTTCACGTCGGGGTTGTCGGCGACCTCCTGGGCTGCACCCTCAAGCACGATGCGCCCGGTCTCTAACACGTAGGCCCGGTCGGCGATGGAGAGAGCCATCTGCGCGTTCTGCTCCACGAGCAGGATGCTGGTGCCCTGCGCGTTGATCTCCTCGATGATGCTGAAGATCTCCTCGACCAACAGGGGTGCCAGGCCCATCGAAGGCTCGTCGAGCAGCAGCAGCTCTGGATCGGCCATCAACGCGCGTCCCATGGCCAACATCTGCTGCTCACCGCCAGACAGCGTACCGCCGTACTGACTAATCCGCTCCCTGAGCCTGGGGAAGCTCTGGAAGACCCGCTCCCGGCTCTTCTGGATATCTGCCGGGTCCCTGCGCGTATAGGCACCCATGTCCAGGTTCTCCATCACGGTGAGCGGGGCGAATATCTTGCGTCCCTCCGGCACCTGGACGACCCCCATCGCGACGACGTTGTGGGGAGGCGTCGTGTTGATGCGCCGGCCCTTGAAATCAATACTGCCGGCCCGCGCCCGGACCAGGCCGGAGATCGTGTTCAGCGTGGTTGATTTGCCCGCACCATTCGCCCCGATGAGGGTGACGATCTCGCCCTCATCCACGTGAAAGGATATGCCCTGCAACGCGTGAATAGCGCCGTAGAAGACGTTCAGGTCGTTAACTTCCAATAACATCACGCCACCGTCCTTGTCGCCTGGCTGCCCAGGTATGCCTCGATCACCTTGGGATTGTTCTGTATCTCGTCCGGCGTCCCACGGGCGATGATCTCGCCAAAGTCAATGACGGTCATCCACTCACAGATGCCCATCACGACGCGCATCTGGTGCTCGATGAGGAGAATCGTCAGCTTGAAGTGATCCCGGATGAAGTGGATCAGATCCATCAACTCGATACTCTCCTGAGGGTTCATTCCCGCCGCAGGCTCGTCGAGCAGGAGCAACTCTGGCTCTGTGGCGAGCGCGCGGGCGATCTCCAGCCGCCGCTGTGCGCCATAGGGCAGATTGCAGGCCAAGGTATCTTGAACGTCCTCCATGCCGAAGACGGACAGGAACTCCTGCGCCTTCTCCGTCATCTCCTGCTCACCTCGACCAAAGCGGCGCGAGCGAAAGATGCCGTCAAACAGGCCATAACTCACGTGAGAGTGATAGGCCACCCGCACGTTGTCCAAAACCGTCAGGTTGTGGAAGATGCGGATTCTCTGAAACGTGCGGCCGATGCCCAACTGCGTGATCTCATGGGAGGGCATGTCCGTGATGTCCTGGCCGTTGAGGACAACGGTGCCCTCGCTGACCGGGTAGATGCCGGTGACCATGTTGAAGATCGTGGTCTTGCCCGCGCCGTTGGGTCCGATCAGGCCAACGAGTTCCCCTCTCTTGATCTCGACGTCAAAATCGTGCACCGCGCGCAACCCGCCGAAAAACTTGGTCAGGTTGTCTATCTTCAGGACGGTCGAGTTCGTGCCGGAGCCCGGGTTGTGAATATGTGACTGCGACATAGTCCGCTTTCCCTCCTCTAGCTCTCCGATGCCGATGCCGCAGATTCTTCTAGCACCGTCTCGGCAAGCGATGGTTCCTCACGCTTCCTCTTGGCCGTCCTGGGCGGTCTAAGGAAGCCCAGTTCCTTCGTCCCCATGATGCCCTGGGGCCGGAACAGCATCACGAACAAGAGAATCAGAGGATAGATGACGTAGCGCCAGTCTATGAACTCGGCCGGCAAGACGCGCAGTCCCTCGAGCAGGATCTCAAAGGCGTAGGCCCCCATCACCGTGCCGGTCATGCTCCCCACCCCACCGAAGACCACCATCACGAAGGGGTCCACAGACTTGAGCCAGGTGAAGACGGACGGATGGAGGAACGCGTACAGATGGGCATACAGCCCGCCGGCCAACCCGGCGAAGCCACAGCCCACGGCGTAGGCCAGCGTCTTGTACTTATACGCATCCACACCCATCGTTCCGGCCGCGATCTCGTCATCCCGGACGGAGAGTATCGCGCGCCCGGTGCTGGAGTACATCAGGTTGCGCATCACGACCAAGGCCACCGCCACACCGGCAAGCACCCACGGCCAGGTGGTGAGCGCGGGAATGCCGACCATGCCCCGCGCACCCTTCATCGTGGGGATCAGCTTATCGGCGTTGTTGAAGAACACGTAAGTGATGATGCCGAAGCCCAGCGTGGCGATACACAGGTAGTCGTAGGTCAGATTCAGGAGCGGGAGGCCGACCAGGAACCCGATGGCCCCGGCCAGCACCGCAGCGGCCACCAACGCGATCAAGAAGATGATCTGCTGCGATATCTCCATGGGGAGAGCGCCCAGGACCGGGGGCACGACGGCCAACACGGCCTGTCTCACCAACCAGCCGCTTATCCCTCCGACGACGACGATGACCAACAGCGCGAGCAGGATGATGACTGCCGTCGCCAGGACGGAGGCCTCGAATGCGGTCAGCCATTGGGAGAGGCGCTCCCGCATCCGGGCACGCAGATGGCCGAGCTTGAGATAGGACAGGGCAACCACCGCCAGGATGAACCCGATCTCAATGGCCATAACGCCGGCCAGACCACCGGCCGGATTGCCGCTCCATCCCACAACCCAGTCCTTGGTGATCAGGGCCGAGGAATACGCGCCAATGCCGTAGAAGGCCGCGTGGCCCAGGGCAAACAGCCCTGCGTAGCCGTACTTCAGATTCAGGCCGAGGGCAGAGATCGCCAGGACCGTCCCGGCCATGATCACCTGCTGCCAATAGTCGGTAAGCCAGCCCCGGCTGAAGGCAAAGTGCACCACGACGCCGACGATCAAGAAGAAGAGTACCGCGCTGAGCCAGGTAGGTAGTGAACGATTTCTCATGTCCATCCCCTTGCTACTTTATCTCTTCGAACGGGTCGCCGAAGATGCCGGTGGGCTTGATGAGCAGCATAGCAATCAACAGCAGGAAAGCCATGCCGTCCTTAATCGTAGAACCCAGAGGCATATAACCCACGGTCATTGCCTCAATGAAGCCCATGATCAGCGAACCGACGAATGCCCCTGGGATACTGCCGATGCCACCGATGACCGCCGCCACGAAGGATTTCAGGCCGGGCTGGATGCCCATAAAAGTAAAAATCTGGGGGTAGGCGGTGGCATACAACATAGAAGCCGTCCCGGCCAGGGCACCGGTGAGGGCGAAGGTGGCGCCGATGACGGCGTTGACGTTGATGCCCATCAAACGGGCCGTGGGCTTATCGAAGGCGCTGGCGCGCATGGCCTTACCGATCTTGGTTCGCCCCACGATGTACTGCACGCCCAGAAAATACACGATCGAGACTGCAGCGATGACCAACTGGATGTTGGTGAACGTCACGCCCCCCACGTTCCACGTCACGAGCTCAAAAGGCCGCTCGAAAGCGATGTAGTCGGGGCTGAAGACGAACTTGAGGGCAGTGAAGTATTCCAGGAAAATGGACATGCCCAGGGCAGTGATCAAGGCCGCGATACGGGGCGCGTCGCGCAGTGGCTTGTAGGCCACGCGGTCAATGACGACCGCCAGGAAAACGCAGGCCACCGTCGCGATCACCACGGCGGGAACGAAGGAAAGGCCATACTGGGTGATGCCGTAGAACGAAACGAACGCCCCGACCATGAAGACATCCCCGTAGGCGAAGTTGATCAACTTCACCACGCCGTAGACAAGCGTATATCCCACCGCGATCATAGCGTACACGAAGCCAAGCTGCAACCCATTGAGGGCCTGCTGAACGAACGTGATGGGGTCCTTGGCAACCATACTACCGATCACGGAGACGAGCGCACCCGCAATAAGTACGATGATGCCCCAACTCAGAGCCTTGAGAAGTATCTTTACGAGGTTGTCTTTCATGCCGCATCCTCCACCGAACACTCAGGTAAGAAGCGAAGAGGGGGCAGGGAGCACCAGCCCCCTCTTCGTCACACTCACGCAATCCTAAGGAGCCACGAACTTGACGAACTTGATCTCACCGTCGATGACCTGATTGATGGCCGCCGTCTTCTGCGGATCACCAACCTCGTTGAAGACGATGCTGCCCGCCACACCTTCGTACTCGACGTTCTGCAGCGCATCTCTCACCACGGCCGGATCATCTGCCCCGGCCTCGGAGATGGCCTGGAGCAGCACGCGTGCCGCGTCGTAGGCCAGCGCGGCCAGCGCATCCGGCGGCGCGCCGTACTTGTCCGTGTAGTTGGCAACGAAGTTCTGCACGATGGGGCGCGGGTCGGCGGGCGAGTAGTGGTTGCTGTGATAGCCGCCGTCCACCGCCTCCACGTCCAGATCGGGTGAATCCCAGCCATCACCACCCTGCATAATGGCCGTGATGCCCTTCTCCTTGGCCTGCTTGGCGATGACGTTGACCTTGTTGTAGTAGTCAGGCAGGAAGAGCACGTCGACTTCTGCATTGGCCACCTTGGTCAGCAGGGCCGCAAAGTCGGTGTCGTCCTTGGTGTAGGCCTCGAAGACGGCCACCTCGCCGCCCATCTCCTCGAAGGAGGCCTGGTAGTACTCGGCCAGGCCCTTGACGTAGTCGTTGCCCACGTCGTAGAGCACGGCCGCCTTCTGGGCCCCCAGGTCGCGGATGGCGAACGCCGCGTTGACCTCACCCTGGAAGGGGTCGAGGAAGCAGGCGCGGAAGATGTACTCCTTGTTGGAGCCATCCTCGTTGATCGTCACCTGCGGGTTGGTCGACGTGGGGCTGATCTGTATCACGCCGGCGGGGTTGGTGATCTCCGAGATGGGGATCGAGGAACTGGAGCACACCGCGCCCAGGACGTAGCTTACCTTGTCCTGAGTGACGGCCTTGTTACCGACGTTGGCCGCCTCCTGGGCATCGCACTTGGTGTCGCCCAGGGTGGTCTCGATCTCCCACCCGGCAGCCCGCGCCTCGTCAAAGGCCAGCTCCACGGCGTTGACACTGGATTCGCCGTACGTCTTCACGTCGCCGCTCATGGGGAACAGCATGCCAACCTTGATGGGGAACCCAGGCGCAGGCGAAACCTCAACCGCTCCGCCTTCCGCGGGTGCCTCGGAGGGCGCGCCCGCGGGGGCGACGAATTTGACGAACTCGATCGCGCCGCCCGTGACGTGGCTGATGGCTGCCTTCTTGATCGGGTCTCCGACCTCATCGAACTTGATCTGGCCGGCAACCCCCTCGAACTCGATGGCCGCCAGTACGTCCCGGACCACAGCGGGGTCGTCCACACCGGCATCCTCGATGGCCTGCAGCAGGACGTTGGTCGCGTCGTAAGCCAGCACGCCCGTGAAGTCGGGGGTCATGTCATACTCAACCTCGAAGGCCGCGACGAAGTCTTGAACGAGAGGACGCGGGTCGTAGACCGAGTAGTGGTTGCTGAAGTACGCGCCGTCCACGGCCTCCAGGTCCAGATCGGGCGAGTCCCAACCATCGGCACCGAGCAGGGTCGCGGTGATGCCCTTGTCCTTGGCCTGCTTGGCGATGACGTTGACCTTGTTGTAGTAGTCAGGCAGGAAGAGCACGTCGACGTCGGCGTCGGCCACCTTGGTCAACAGGGCCGCGAAGTCGGTGTCCTCTTTGACGTACGCCTCGAAGACCGGCACCTCGCCACCCAGAGCCTCGAAGGAGGCCTTATAGTACTCGGCCAGGCCCTTGACGTAGTCGTTGCCCACATCGTAGAGCACGGCCGACTTCTGCGCTCCGAGTTCCGTCATAGCAAAGGACGCGTCTACCTCACCCTGGAAGGGGTCGAGGAAGCAGGCGCGGAAGATGTACTCCTTGTTGGAGCCATCCTCGTTGATCGTCACCTGCGGGTTGGTCGAGGGTGGGCTGATCTGTACGACGCCAGCGGGGTTAGCGATCTCCGAGATCGGGATCGAGGCGCTGGAGCAGACGGCCCCGACGATGTAGTGAACCTTATCCTGGGTGATGGCCTTGTTGCCGACGTTGGCTGCCTCTTGGGCATCGCACTTGGTGTCGCCGACGATGACCTCGATCTGACGACCCAGCACACCGCCTTTGGCATTCCACTCCGCGACGGCCATGTCCACGCCGCGCTTCGTGCCTTCGCCGAAGGTCTTCACGTCACCGCTCATCGCCGCGAGCATGGCGATCTTGAGTGGCTCGCCAGATGGTTCCTCGGCCGGCTCCTCTGCCGGTTCCTCTGCCGGCTCCTCTGCCGGCTCCTCAGCGGGGGCCTCCGTGGGTGTCGGGCCACAACCGGCCATAACGCCAAAGAGCAAGGACAACACCACCAAAAGACTAACTATTCTCAACGCTTTCATCTTATCTCTTCTCCTTCTCCTCTATGACCTGAATGGGCTGAAACGCTTCTCTAGGTACGCTTCAACCAGCCACACAATTGGGGGGCCTATCCCCTTGCAGGCTCAACCACCTCCTTTTCATTGAAATGCCGAAATGGCCTCGACTCGGAGTATGCCAGTGCCGAACCGGCGGCCTATCGCCGCTGGCGAGCACAGCACACGGTCACGCCGTGAAGGCCACGTGGACTCTGGGTCTATCTACGACGTACAGAATGAAGGTGGAAAGCAAGACTCCGAGCAAGCTGGTGATGAGAAACATCACATCCACGCCCTCCTCCCCGCCCGTCACGTTCGGAAACATGATCAGGAAGCGCGCGATGACGTTAAAGCCCTGGACGAAGATGCACAACGTCAGGGCCCATCGTTTGAGCGTCAGCATAGCCCAGCAGAGGAAAGCGAAAAACGCAAGAGGGACCAAAAGCACGAGCGGATTAGTCGAGAGTAGCAGCTCTGGGGGCAGCAAGAGGGCAGGAATGAACTGCAGGATGGCGACCAGGGTGATTTCAATGGGGCGCGATTTCTTCATCGGGCGTTCTCCTCCGCATGATGCACAATCAGCGAATTCCAGAATCGGCGAATTCCAGATATGTAGAACAAACCGTCACCCAAGCCACAGGTTTAAGAAACCGTAGCCAGAATGATCGGGAACCACCTTAACAGCCCAGACAACACGACCTGACGGGGAAACATTATAGCACGGAGTGCTCAAGCGCGCAACTCTCACCTGTGCGACGAACCAGCCACAAAACCTAGCTTAGCACATGCTTGCCCCGTTGCCAGTGTCATCTATCCCCGATTCCGGCTGACATTCGTACCCTACATGATGGGTTCTCAAGATCGTCTCAAGGTCGCCTCTTGGACGAAGACACTCAGCGACTGGGGATATGCGCGCCAGCAAGGCATACCGAAAACCTGCGACATTGGTTTGACTTACTTTATGAGATGAGTATAATTGCCAAGGTGATTGACCAGGAAATAGCCACTGTCTCGTGGTCTGACCGTACACTCAGTGGCACAACTAGAGCATTGATATACGGCCTGGGGAATACCCGTATAGATACCACTAGATTCCAGTAGGAGGAAAGCATACCGTGACGAGAAAATGGGTTTACCTGGCGCGCAGCGCCAAAGAAGAACTGAACCAAACGTTGGGCCACGAGCCCGACCTACCTGAACGCAAGGTTATCTTGGGTGGCAAGGGAGCAGGTCTGGGGGAGATGACCGGCGCGGGACTTCCCGTGCCCCCCAGTTTCACCATCACAACCGAGGCTTGCGTGGAATACATGAGGACCGACGGGTTCCCGGAAGGCATGTGGGAACAGACGCTGGAGGCACTGCAACAGATCGAGCAGGAGACGGGCAAGAAGTTCGGTGACCCCGACAACCCGCTGCTCGTTTCGGTCCGCTCCGGCGCACGAGAGTCCATGCCCGGCATGATGGACACCGTCCTCAACCTAGGACTAAACGACGACACACGCGGCAGTCTCGCTCAGCTGACCGACAACGAATGGTTCTCGTACGATGCTTACCGGCGCTTCATCACGATGTTCTCCGATATCGTGATGGGCTACAGCCGCGAGCACTTCGAGGACAGGCTCCAGGGACTGAAGGACCGGGAAGACGTCCAGCTAGACACCGAGGTCAGCCTGGAGGGTATGAAAGGGCTGGTGGCCGAGTACAAGCAGATGTACAAGGACCATTTCGGTGAAGACTTCCCCACCGACCCCTATAAGCAGTTGGGGCTGGCCATCAAAGCGGTCTTTGCCTCCTGGAACGGCGAGCGCGCGGTGGCTTACCGCGACTTCAACAAGATCCCCCACGACTGGGGCACCGCCGTCAACGTGTGCACCATGGTGTTCGGCAACATGGGCGGAAACAGCGGTACAGGCGTGGCCTTCACCCGCGATCCCGCCACGGGCGAGAGACGCCTGTACGGTGAGTACCTGGAGAACGCTCAGGGCGAGGACGTGGTCGCTGGTATTCGGACTCCGCTGAAGATCGCCCAGCTCGAATCCGTGATGCCCGAGATTTACCAGCAGTTCTCCAACGTGGCGCAGCAGCTTGAGGACCATTTCCGCGATATGCAGGATCTGGAGTTCACCGTCGAGCGGGGCAAGCTATGGATGCTCCAGACCCGCACGGGCAAGCGCACGGCAGCGGCAGCAGCCAAGATCGCGACGGACCTGGTCCACGAAGGCTTGATCACTAAAGAAGAGGCGATCATGCGCGTGAAGCCGGAGCAGGTGGACCAACTCCTGCATCCCTTCTTCGACCCCAAAGCAAAGCTGCAGGCCGAGGAGCAGGGCGACTTGCTGGCGGAGGGGCTGAACGCGTCTCCCGGGGCCGGCACGGGTGTCGCCGTCTTCGATGCCACCCGGGCCAAGGAACTGGTCGCAGAGGGCAAGGGCATCATCCTGGTGCGCCCGGAGACGTCCCCTGAAGACGTACCGGGGATGCTCCTTTCGAAGGGCGTGTTGACCCAGCACGGTGGCGCAACCTCCCACGCAGCGGTCGTCGCTCGGGGCAACAACCTGCCGTGCGTCGCGGGCTGCGAGGACATCCGAGTCGACGTTGAGCGCGCCCAATTCACGGTCAAGGGCACCGGTCGCACAGTCAAGGAGGGAGACGTCATCTCTTTAGATGGCGGCACCGGAGAGGTATTCTGGGGCAGCATCAATACGCTGGAGGTGGAGTACCAGAAGCAAACCGAGTTGGTCGAGCTGCTCAGTTGGGCGGATGAGATTCGCGAGCTTGGCGTGCGGACCAATGCCGACTACCCCCAGGACGCCCAGCGCGCGGTCGACTTCGGCGCCGAGGGCATCGGCCTGTGCCGCACCGAGCACATGTTCTTCGAGGAATTCGCCCGGGAGCAGGTCGTGCGTATGATCATGGCCGAGACGGACGAGGAGCGAGAGGACGCCCTGGACAAGATACTGCCCGTGCAGGAGAAGGACTTCGAGGGCATCTTCGAGGCCATGGACAGCAAGCCGGTCATCATGCGCCTCATTGATCCGCCGATGCACGAGTTCCTCCCCAACCGAGACGAGACGTTGGAGAAGGTCATCCGCCTGCGATGCACCGGGGAGGACCCAGAGGAACTGGCGCGGCAGGAGAAGATCCTCCAGGTCATCAACTCGCTCTGGGAAGTCAACCCGATGATGGGGCTGCGCGGCTGCCGCGCGGGCATCATGTACAAGGGCCTGACCGAGATGCAGACCCGCGCCTATTTCCAGGCCGCCTGCCGCTGTGCCAAGCGGGGAATCAAGGTGATCGCAGAGGTGATGATCCCACTGGTTGGCCACGTCAACGAGTTGAAGCTGGAGCGGGAGAAGCTCGAAGCCGTGGCAGAGGACGTGATGAAGGAAGAGGGCATCGAAGTGGAGCACAAGTTCGGTACGATGATCGAGGTGCCCCGCGCGGCCCTTACGGCGGGCGAGATCGCCGAGTACGCCGATTTCTTCTCCTTCGGCACCAACGACCTGACACAGATGGCCTTCGGATACAGCCGCGACGACGCTGAGGGCAAGTTCTTGCTGACATACGTGGACGGCATCGACACGGGCGAAGTGGACGCGGAAGGCCGGCCAGTTCCATACAAGATCCTGCCGGCCAACCCCTTCCAGACGCTGGATCAGTCTGGCGTGGGCCGTCTGGTGGACATTTGCGTTCAGGAAGGCCGGGCCGCCGACTCAGACCTTGAAATCGGAATCTGCGGTGAACATGGCGGAGACCCCGACTCGGTTGACTTCTGCCATCGCGTTGGGCTGGACTACGTGAGTTGCTCACCCTTCCGCGTGCCGGTCGCCCGTCTCGCGGCGGCGCAGGCGGTACTACGGCGCAGCAAATAGCGCTGCGTGTTGGGAATCCCGTGTGGCAGGCGGCGTATGCCGCCTGCCACATTTGCTTTCTGGGCGGGTTTGCACGAATACGCGGGATGGATACAATATATGGGAGGAGTAGCGTAGTCGGCCGCGATCTGCTAATGGAGGCACCTTGCTGAATCAGCAGAGCTGAATCAGCAGAACGATGCGATAGGAAAGGGAACGGCCATCGGTGAGCGTTGTTGACGAGGTCAAGGATCGCCTCGACATCGTCGAGGTCATATCGGCATACGTTCCACTCCAGAAATCGGGGCGGAACTACAAAGCGCTGTGTCCCTTTCATTCCGAAAAGACGCCTTCCTTCGTCGTCTTCCCGGACAGTCAACACTGGCACTGCTTCGGAGCTTGCAGCGAGGGAGGCGACGTGTTCACCTTCGTGATGAAACAGGAGGGTTGGGATTTCCGCACGGCGCTGGAGGAATTGGCGCGCCGGGCGGGCGTCGAACTGCGACCCCGAACACCGGCCCAGGTGCAGGCGGAGGAAGCGAGCGAACGGCTACGCCAGGTCCTGGCCGCAGCGGCCGAGTACTACCACCACCTCCTGCGTCACGCTCCCGAGGCCGAGGCGGGGCGGGCGTACGTCGCCAAGCGGGGATTGAGCCACGAGACGGTCGAACGCTTCGAGCTGGGCTACAGCCTCCCGGGATGGGACAACGCCCGGGGTTACCTGACCGGGAAGGAATACACGATTGGGGAGATGATCAACGCGGGGCTGTTGGTGGAGAGAGAGGACCGCGGCAGCACGTATGATCGCTTTCGCGATCGGCTGATGATTCCGATTCGCGACGCAAAGGGACGCGTGATCGGCTTCGGAGCCAGGACGCTCGAACCAGGCGGCGTGCCGAAGTACATGAATTCACCCCAGACTTCACTGTTCGACAAGGGACGGACGCTCTTCGGGCTCGATATGGCACGCCGGGCCATCCGCCAAGAGGACCAGGTGATCATCGTCGAAGGCTACATGGACGTAATGCAGGCCCACCAGGCCGGGTTTGCCAACGTGGTCGCCCAGATGGGGACGGCGCTCACAGAGCCGCAACTACGGCAACTCCAACGCCACACTCAGCGGCTGGTTCTGGCGCTTGACCCGGACGCCGCTGGCGTACAGGCTACCCTGCGTGGCGTCGAAGTGGCCCGCGAGGCGCTGGAACAGCAATGGGAACCGGTCTTTGACCCACGCGGGCTGGTGGGGTACGAAGCCCGCCTGGGAGCGGAGATCCGCGCCCTACGGCTGCCGCGCGGCCAGGACCCGGATGACCTGATCCGCGAAGACCCGCAGCTTTGGGCCAGGCTGGTTGCGGAGGCGGCCCCCGTGGTAGAATTCTACCTCGAGACCCTGATGGAGGGGCTGGACCTGGACGATGCGAAGGCCAAGGCCCACGTGGTAGACACGCTGCTGCCGGTTCTACGGGCCGTGGCGAACCCGGTTGAGCGGGAGGGCTACTTGCAGAAGATCGCACGCACCTTGCACGTGGACGAGCGTGCGGTACAGACCCGCCTACGGAGCGCTGCACGCCAAAGTGCCCGATCTCCACGCCGTTCAGCACTCACACGGACGCCACGCCAGGACTCAGCGGACTTTGACCGTGCGTCCGCGGACTTTGACCGTGCGTCCGCGGACATTGGCCGTGCGTCCGCGGACATTGGCCGTGCGTCCGCGGAAGTTGAAAGCGCGTCCGCGGAGGTGGACCGTGCGCTCGGGGCGGACCTGGAGGGTCACTGCCTGTCCGTGCTGTTGCAGCGCCCCAGCGTCCTGACGCGTGTCAACGAGGCCCTGCAGGAGAGCCAACTGGTCATCTTGGAGGGGCAGGATTTCCAAAAAACGAGCCACCGCGCGATCTTCGAGGCGTGGGAGGCTCTGCTGACCAGCGGGGACACGATGCCTACCGAGGCATTGCGGGAGCAACTGCCACAGGACCTGCAGAGCAGGCTGGAGGAGCTGCTTGCTCCTGACGAAGCGGAACTCGCCGACGAGCAATTGACGCGAGACATCGTGTTGACCATTCTACGCTTGAGGGAACGCAACCTGAGACAGATGGGGCAGGAATTGAGTATGTTGACGAGAGAAGCGCAGGAAGCGGGAGACACGCGAGCGGAGCAATACGCCGCAGCGTGGCGCTCCCACACCCAGACGCTGCTACACACACAGCGGGCGTTGGCGCAGCAGTGGGGCTGGGCAGGCCGAGGATAGGACATGGATCCAATGATGCCTTCATCTGTGAAACCGAAGCATCGACAATGAACGGGGAAACAGAACACACGTCCACATCACACGGCAAGGCAGACAGGGGTCGTGTGTCCGCGGCAGAACAGGATACGAGCGATACTCGTCAGTCGCCGGGCCGCGTTCCAACCGCGCGATCTAAGTCTGGGCCAACGACGTCCGGGCCCAAGGATGACGACCCGGCCGTGGATGAGAAGGCCGCTTCCATCGCTGGAGAAGCCGAAGAGCCATCGGCTGTCGAGCTGACGGAAATCGAGGAACAGAAACAGGCGGACGATATGCGTGAAGTCGCACTCGATTCCATTGACGATCCAGTGCGTATATACCTGCGTGAGATCGGACGAGTGCCGCTTCTAGAAGCGCACCAGGAGATATGGCTGTCCACTCAGCAAGAGGCCGCCATCTATCTCAGGAACCTGCGAGGCCGATTGAGCAAGCAGGGCAGACAGGCCCTCACAGAGGAAGAGACGCTCACGGCACTGCTGGACACGCTCCGTCACACCTGGTCGATCGTGATGAAAAACTGCAAGCAACTGGGTATATCGCCTCCTAACCTGGCGCAGCTGGCCGATGAAGCCATGGCAATCCGCCACACGCTGATACCGGATATGCATTCGTACCTCTACAACTACCTGGAGCCATCCGAGCATGCATGGTCGGAAAGCGAGATGTGGACGGTGCTTAGCAGCGATCTCTTCGATACCCTGCTCCTCCTTTACCTCCTGCCAGAGTCCACACTGGACGTAATCCGGTCAGACTGGCAGGAACGGAACAGGTTCGCGACTCCACGCAAGATCAAGCCAAAGCTCCCGGATGAGCAGAGGATCGCGGCCCTGTGGGTCCGCCTGGAGGAGCGCGCAACGGATGCCAAGCAACTCCTGACCCGGGCGAACCTGCGCCTGGTCGTCAACGTCGCCAAGCACTACGTGGGCCGCGGTATTTCATTCCTCGACTTGATCCAGGAAGGAAACATCGGTCTGCTGCGCGCGGCCCAGAAATTCGACCACACCAAGGGGTTCAAGTTCTCAACCTACGCCACGTGGTGGATCCGGCAGGCAATCAGCCGCGCCATCGCGGACCAGGCCCGCACGATCCGCATTCCCGTCCACATGGGGGACACCATCAACAGGTTGCTCCGTCTGCAACGGCAGATGGTACAGGAGCTAGGACGCGAGCCCACGATGGAGGAACTGGCACTGGAGTCGGACCTACTCGAGCCGGAAGAGAAGACAGCGATCCTCAACGCACAGGCAACCGAAGACACGCTGCCTCCATCGTTGGAGCGCCGCTTGCGTCGGGCCGCCACCAAGGCGCGAAGCGTCATGCGGATCTCGCAGGAGCCGATGTCGCTAGAGATGCCGGTCGGGTCGGAAGACAGCGGCATGTTGGGCGACTTCATCGAGGACGAAACCATGCTGGGGCCGGCCGATGCTACCTCCAATCAATTGCTCAAGGAACAGCTCCACGCCATCCTGGATTCACTCAGCACCCGCGAGCGGGCCGTGTTGGAGATGCGCTTCGGGTTGAGAGACGGGGAAAGCCACACGCTGGAAGAGGTCGGGAAGGCCTTCGGCGTCACACGCGAGCGTGTGCGGCAGATTGAATCGAAGGCGCTGCGCAAGCTGCGTCACCCAGGGTACAGGCACAAACTGCGCGATTTTCTCGGCTAGCCGCCTCAGCCTAGACCTGACAGGTTGCCCAGGAAGCCTTTGGGGCACGGAAGTACCGTGTGGAACAACCCCTACGCTGACAACCCATACCCAAGCCTGTCAGGTCTTGAATCACCGATGGCTGAGTAGCGCCCCGCACGTGAAGCACGCTCTCAGGGATTCGCAGAGGGCAGTGTGGTCAATGCCGCGTCATCGAAGAAGGCTGCGTGATAGACCTGCGCGAACTGCGTCTCCGCGAACATACACACGGTCGCCCGGCCTGCCGGACCCACGACCAACTCCGGTGAGACGAGTTCCACCACCCCGTCATCCTGATTCACGAGCCGCTCGGCACCCCACTGCGCGGCTTCGCAGCCACCACCGCCATTCGGGTCTAAACCGGCCTTCAGGCTATAGCGGGAGGCCGTATCCGCCACGAATCCGAATGCGCGCACGCTGAACTGCACGCGGCTGCCGGGGTATACGTTCACGGTCTGATATACCCAGGCGCGCAGCTTGACCCAGGGAACGGTGTCTATCTGAAGCGTCGGCCCGTTGATCCACTGCCGTGGGTCATCGGCCTGGTGGAAACGCGGAGTGGCATAGGAATTGGCCGCATCGAAATCCTCCCCCCCTGCCCAGTTGACGAAGGCCCCCGTCTGCCAGCCTGGAATCGAGTTCTCAAGAATACCGTCAAACGTGGGATTCTCCAGAGAGACGGGGGCAGGCGTGGGAGGCACCGTGGCGGTCAGAGTCGGCCATGGAGTAGACGTCTCCGTGGGCAAACCGGTGGGCTTGGGTGTGCGGGAGGGCCGGGGCGTGGGGGCTGGCGTAGGGGTCCGTGAGGGCCGCACAGTGGGTGTCGGTTGGGGCGATGGCACCAGTGTCGGCGTAGGCGCAGAGGCGACTGGCGGGCTCATCCAGGAGCGGAGCACCACAAACGCCAATGTGCCGAAAACGAGCAGGTCGGCCAGCGCCAGAGCCCCCAGGACGAGCCATTTCTTCGAAGACATGGTCCGATGGGAGGCCTAGCCGCTCTTGGTCGGCAAGTACTTGGCCAGCTTACCCGCCAGGTTCGAAAGCGGCAGACTCTGGAGCCATATCCGGCCCGGTCCGGTCAGCCTCGCCAGGAAGAGCCCCTCACCGGAGAACAGGACGTTCGCCACTCCCTTCACGGTGGAGATGTCGTAGCTGACCGTGGGCTCAAACACGGCGATGTGGCCCGGATCAACTTGCATGGCATCGCCCGCTGCCAGCGTGTAGTCCCGTACCTCGCCGGGTATCTCCAGGAAGACGGTGCCCGGTCCGGTGATCTTCTGCAAGATGAAGCCCTCACCGCCGAACAGGCCGGCGCCCAGCTTCTTGCGGAAGTGCATCTCCAGTTTCACCGATGACTCGGCGCACATGAAGGCGTCCTTCTGGCAGATGAGGCTCTGTCCAGCCTGGAGCTGGAAGGCGAGCACCTTGCCCGGCGCTTCAGGCGTGAACACGATCATGCCCTCGCCACCGTGACACGTGTACGTGGTCATGAACAGGGACTCGCCCGCCAGTTTCCGGCCCAGGCCGGCCATCAGCCCCCCTTTGGTGCCAGTCTTCATCTCGATGTCGCCACGCATCCACGCCATCCCGCCAGACTCGGTGTACATGGACTCCCCTTGACTCAGGTAGACGTCAACCGACTGTAGCAAGGTACCGTTGATCTCGTATCGCATCACACTACCTCCTGTACTCACATATCTAAAGGCGAATGCCCCAACCGATCAGCCACACAACTGTGCCTGCGTCCAACGATGCACCGGGCGCGTCGCTTGCTACGTTGCTCACCGGCCCACATCCGGGAAGAGGTCGTAGATACCGGGCCACCATTCCCCCAACTGGCGCACGAAATCGGGATCAGCCCCCATTGAGCCGATCGCGTGGGGGGCCAGAGCCAGCCCGCCAACAGCATACGCCACGGAGACAGCCATTCCTCCAGCAGCCAGGTAGAGCGCCAGGGCCACGCCGCCCAGCGCGACCCCACCCACCGCGAGGCCACCCAACGCAACCCCGCCCACAGCCAGACCTCCAAGGGTGAACAGTCCCAGTCCGAGGCCGCCGATGCTGAAGCCACCCAACGCAACCCCACCTATCGCCAACACGCCGATGGCGAAGTTGCCAATCGCGATAATGCCCCGGGCCACACGGATCCGACCGGTCTGGGGGTCAATCCCCCGGGCGATATGAAGCAATGGCCAGCCGAACAACTCGCTCTGAGAGCGGTATTCGTATCCCCACCAGAGGGCCGGGTAGCCTACCGGCATCGGATGCTCCGGGCGCTCGCAGCCGTCCAAGAACGCCCCGCAGTAGCGACATTTGATGGCTTCAGCCTGGATCTCCTCGGCACAGAAGGGGCACCTCTTCATGTACCGGGAGCCGGAACCGAGGCCTTTCGTGGGCATTCCCATCATTCCCCCCGTCGCTCACCAGAAGCACAGGACCACTCAACCGGGTGTACTTCGCCTATTATACTCAAATGCCGAGATCTGTCACGTCGCGTGATATACGAGTGTAGACAGACTTAGAAGCGGCAACAGAAACCAGGTTTTTCTGACCATGCTTTTGTGAGATGCTGCTCATGAGCGTCGCAAGATGTGCCCAGATCAACGATTCGGCGGATACAGCGCCATCGGAATGGCGGCATCCGATAGCGAAAAACCTGGTTTCATGACTGTCGTCCAAACTCAAGGTGATACACTCGGCACAATCGGCCCTATAGAGGCAGATGTCTGCATCCGCACAATTGCACGTTACACAGGGATGAGTATAATCACAGTACAGTCTACGGTTGCTAAGCCCCGAGTGCAAGTTACGAAAGGAGGGTCCTAGCCATGAAACCATTTCGCGAACACGTAGCCATCGCCATAGACGGGGGTGGCATCAAGGGAGTAATGGTCGCCCGTGCGTTGGCCATCCTGGAAGATCATCTGGGCCAGTCTGTGCACGAGATATTCCGGCTGGCAGCGGGCACGTCCACGGGTTCGATTATCTCGGCCGGCATCGGAGCGGGGCTCAGCGGCGCACAGATGCATCGACTGTACTGCGAGCTGGGCGACACGGTATTCCGCAAGAACTTGCGCGCCCGGTTGTGGCCACTCACCCGGCATCGCTATCCACACGAGCCGCTGAAGGTCGCCTTCACGCAGCACGTTGGCGACATGAAGATGGGAGACTTCTGGTCGGCCGACCCGCCCACGGATGTGGTCATCACGGCATTTGACCTGGTGACCAATCACACGTGCTTCGTCAAGCCGTGGAAGGAGGATTACGCCGAGTGGCCGGTCATCACGGCAGTGCTGGCCTCTTGTTCGGTGCCTACCTACTTCCCCCCTGTCGAGGGGCGATACGTGGACGGCGGCGTGGGTGCATACTCTAACCCGTGTTATCTGGCTGCCTACGAGGCACGTGTGTGCCTGGAATGGGATCCGGCCGAGACGACGCTCATCAGCCTGGGCACGGGCCGAGATCCGCACCAACTCATGCCGGGCGAAGCCGCCCGTTTCTGGGCATGGGATTGGATCGGCCCGGTGTTGGGTGCCTTCCTCCAGTCGGCCGACGATCAACAGGTACACCTGGTGAGCGAGTTCTTCGAGCAACTCGACTTCCGTCGCTTCCAGGTGGACCTGCGCGAGCCGCTGGGGATGGACGATCCCGACCAAATACCCCAGCTCACCGCCTACGGGGACGAACTGGGGCGCAAGATGCTCAACGACGAGATGGACCGGGCACTGGAAGTCAGGGCAGCGCGGGTGTCAGGCCAGCACTGAAGCAACAAGCAGCATCGCCATCTTGACAATATCTCACCTGAGTGCTACAATCGCCTGCGTCGCCGAGCACTGTAGCCTCTTGTGGTTACGTGCGCCTCGGCGGCACTGTTTGTATTGGAGCGAGAGAGCGAGAGATTGAGCAATCAGGAAGTTGTCGTGTGCTTAAGGAGCGTGGCAGAGCAGGTAATGGAGTATGCTCCCTACCCAGTTCTCGTCATCAGCCGCACCCCCCGTCGGACGCTGAGGGGGCGAGGAACGCGCCCCCACTACCCAACTTTCCCACCCTGCGGTATAATCCCTCCCACGTATAAATGAATGAATGGAAGCAGCGGGGACGGCCTTGTCGTCTCTCATCACCCGCTGCGCTTGATAACCTCATGCAGGTGGCACCGCGCCACGGGTCAGGCAACGGCCAAGGACCGAAAGCCAGGACTCCCCCAGTTTGTGGGCGAATCTCGACGGTATCCCGGCAGAGGTAGAGTGGAGGACAATCGATGACTAGCGATAGAATCCAGGCCAGTGGTCTGATCCACCGGAACCACCTAGCCTTGATCGGTATTATGGATATTTCGTCACGCCCTGGTGTGGGCGGCAGGATCTTCTCTGCATTGGGCGACCAAGGGATCAACATCGAGCTCATCGTACACCTGATTGACCTGGAACAAGAAGACCACGTTGTCCTGTGCGTGGACCGTGACGAACTCGAGGGGGCGCTGGCGGTATTGGAGGCTATCAAGGAGGAAGTTGGCGCAGAAGCCATCACGAATGATCCAGAGGTAGCCTCGATCAGCCTCTTCGGCCTGGATTTCCGGGCGCAGCACAGCGTTGCCAGCAGGATGTGCCAGGCGCTGGGTAGCTGCAATATCAACATCCACGCCATCAGCACGTCCCTCTCGACGATCACGTGCGTCATCGAGGCACAGCGACTGGACGATGCCATCCAGGTGCTTCGCAAGACGTTCACACTGGACTGATGAGATCGATAAGATGAGCATGCAGCATCCCAAGTCGGGCACTATCGTACGCATCATCGGTCCGGTCGTCGACATCTCATTTGCGAGCGGGGAACTGCCCCCCATATTGAGTGCACTGGTGGCCGGGAACAGCCAGATCAACGTCACGATCGAGGTCCTGGAACACCTCGACCGGCACACCGTGCGTGGCATCGCGATGGAATCAACGGCGGGACTGCGTCGCTACATGACGGTCGAGAACATGGGTACGCAGGTACGCGTGCCGGTGGGCAAGGAGACGCTAGGGCGCGTGTTCAACGCGCTAGGAGAGCCCATAGACGAGGGGCCACCCATCGAGCATGCACAGGTGCAGAGCATACATCAACCAGCACCGGCCTTCGTTCAGCAGCGGCCATCAACAGAGATATTCGTCACCGGACTGAAAGTCATTGATCTGCTGGCCCCCTACGTGCGGGGCGGCAAGGTTGGCCTACTGGGCGGCGCTGGCGTGGGCAAGACGCTGCTGATCATGGAGATGATTCGGCATACGTCGGCCGAGCATCAGGGGGTTTCCGTGTTTGCCGGTGTTGGGGAGCGCACCCGCGAGGGAAACGAGCTGTACCTGCAGATGAAGCGCACCGGTGTGCTCAAGGATGCCGTGTTGGTTTTCGGGGAGATGAACGAGCCACCCGGCGCTCGTTTCCGCGCAGCACTCACGGCCCTAACTATGGCCGAGTACTTCCGCGACGTCGAGCATCAGGACGTGCTGCTCTTCATCGACAACGTCTTTCGCTATATCCAGGCCGGCGGCGAGGTGTCAGCTCTGTTGGGCCGCCTGACGAGCGCTGTGGGCTACCAGCCCACGCTAGCTACTGAGGTAGGCGCGCTAGAGGAGCGCATCGTCTCTACGGCTGACGGCGCGATCACCTCGGTCCAGGCGATATACGTGCCGGCCGACGATCTGACTGACCCGGCACCCGCCTCGACCTTCGCCCACCTCGACGCTACAGTGGTGCTCTCACGGCAACTGGCCAGCCAAGGCTTTTACCCCGCCGTTGACCCGCTAGAGTCAAACTCCCGGCTCCTCGATCCGCGCATCGTCGGCGAGGAGCATTATCGGGTGGCGACACGCGTGCGCGAGATACTGACGCGCTACAAGGAACTGCGCGACGTCATCGCAATCCTGGGCATCGAGGAACTGGCAGAGGAAGATCGGCTGCTGGTGCAGCGGGCGCGAAAGATACAGCGTTTCCTCACCCAGCCTTTCTTCGTGGCGGAGGAATTCACCGGGCAGAAGGGGGTCTTTGTACCGCTCGAAGAGACGATACGGGGTTTCAAGATGATCATGGCCGGCGAACTCGACGAGGTGCCGGAACAGACCTTCTACATGGGCGGCGACATAGACCAAGTGTTGCGCAAGCACGAATCCACGCTGGCCGCACGCCGCACAACTCTGGTGCAGCACACATAATGGACGCTCACAGACAGAGTTATCAGACGGCCAAGACGATGCAGTTGGAAGTCCTTACTCCCGACGACGTCATCTTGAACACGGATGTTGAAGCGATTCGCGTCCAATTGGCTGACGGCTGGTGGGGCATCTTAGCCGGGCATGCGCCTTTCCTGGCACACATCGTCGCTGGCATTATGCTCTACCGCCGACGTGAGACGACGCGCTATGTGGCCCTGTATCAGGGCACGATCGAGGTACAGAAGCGAGGGAAAGATCCAGACCACGTGCTGGTATTGACCGCTGCCGCCGAAGAAGGCGAGGCCCTGGAAGACATTGAAGAGGCTCTGGAGCGACAGCAGGCCCTGATGGAACAGATCGCCCGCGACGCCCACATCGAATTCACGCGCGCGAGGATGGCTTTGGAACACGCGTTGCGCGAGTCGGCGGAACTGGCTCCGCTCGGGCCACCGATCATCTGAACGCTATGGGATGAAGCGTGGACGACAGACAATCTGATCCAGCAGTCCCCGCTGAAGGGGGGCGTCGGGGAAGCAAGCCAGAAGTCCCTGCCGAAGCGAGGTCTTCGGGTAGCGGGCCGGCAGAACCCGCTGAAGCGGGGCGTCCGGGCAGCAAGCCCGAGGGTTTCTGGCACTTGGCTGTTGAGGCCACCACGTTGGGATGGAACCTGGTGATACCCATCGTGGGCGGGGTGCTGCTGGGGCGTTATCTTGACGATCGGTTCGACGAGGAGTTCACGTGGACACTCTCGTTGCTACTGATGGGCGTAGGGGTAGCATTCAACAACTTGTACACTATGTACATCGAGCACAGCGATGCGGAACCGCTGCGACAACGCATCAGAAAACGCTATCAGAAAAAACGCGAAGAGAGCGAGAAGCATGAGGAGAATACATAGCCCGGTCACGCTGGTTGTCTTGATCGTTGTAGTCGTAGGGTTGGCCGTCATCAGCAACCTCTTGAAAAGCCCCGAGGCAGAGGGACCTGACGTCGCGGAGGAACTCACACCTCACGTCGTGTTCCACGTCGGACCGCTGGAAGTGACGTCGACGGTCATCAACACCTGGGCAATGATGCTCTTCCTCGGCGTAGGCGCCTGTGTCGTCGGGCACAACCTGAAACTGAACCCCGGGCCGGTGCAGAATTTGCTGGAGTGGGTCGTCGAGGCGATCGGAAACCTGATCCAAGAGACTGTGGGCGTGGAGGACGTCTCTGTCTTCCTGCCCATAATCGGTGCGATAGCCATGTTCATCGGCTCAGCGAACCTGATTGGTCTGGTGCCAGGTCTGAAATCTCCCACGCCGGACATCAACACACCACTGGCTATGGCACTGGTTGTGTTCTTCAGCGTGCCCTACTTCGGGATCCGCACACGCGGTGTGTGGAACTACCTGAAGCACTACGTTGAACCCATCTTTCTAATGCTTCCGATCGAGATAGCCAGCGAACTCGCGCGTACCTTCTCCCTAACCTTCCGCCTGTTTGGGAATATCCTGGGAGAAGAGATCATCATCAGCATCCTATTTGTCGTGATGCCACTCTTCGTGCCCGTGCCCATGATGCTGTTCAGCATTTTCACGGGCTTGTTGCAGGCATACATCTTCGCGCTTCTGACCTGCGTGTACATCGGTGGGGCGGTAAAAGCGCACAGGTAGAACTGAATCTGAACAAGGAGACATACTACTATGGACTGGGAAAGCGTGCCGTGGGATAAGGTATTCATCGTGATGACTGTGCTGATCTCAGGGCCAGGCATCATTGCCGGCGTTGTCGTACCGGCCATCGGGCAGATGATCGTGGCTATGAGCGGCCTGAAGGCGATCGCCCGACAGCCGGAGGCAGGCGACCGCATCAACAGCATCGTCCTGCTCTCCCTGGCGATGTTGGAGTCGCTGGCCATTTACGTGTTGGCAGTCATATTGATCCTGATCTTCGCGAATCCGATGCTCAAGTACATCGTTGGTGAATAGCGGCTTGCCTGACCCAGCATCCGGCCCACCTACGGAGGGATGTCACGGCTACCGACGCAGACGGTCGGCAGACAGCCGGGAGCGGGCAGCGTCTGCGGAAGCAGGATCAACGTCCGCAGATGCACGACCAGAGTCCGCACTCACTACACACCGAGATGGGTGGCAAGAAACGGGTTGATACACAGGTGAGGTGATCATGCTTGAACTGAACTGGAGCACCCTGCTTCTGCAGATTGCCAACTTCCTCATCATGGTTTTCATCCTGACGCGTTTTCTCTTCAAGCCGTTGAAGGAGATGCTCGACAAGCGTGCAAGCCGGGCAACAAGGGCGATGGACGAAGCGGAGAAGGCCCTACAAGACGCCGAAGCCTTGAGACAGGACTACGAAACCAAGCGCCGCAACATCGACGGCGAGTTTGCGGCACTCAAGAACGAAGCCCGCATCGTCATTGATCAAACGCGACAGCAGATGCTGCAGGAAGCGTATGAGGAAATCGAGGCCATGCGTGCGCGGGCGCAGGAAGAAATCGAACAACAGCGCGTCGAGGCGCTGCGCCTACATCGGAACAAGATCAGTGAACTGGTGACGACGCTCGTCGGTCGCATGATTAGCGACATCCTCAACCCACATCTGCACCAGGCCTATCTGGACGCATTTCTGGACCAACTGAGATCCGTGCAGCTAGAAGGGCGGATTCCCAACAACGGCGAAGCGACTGTCCCGGCCGAGATCGTCACGACGATTCCTCTGAACGCAGCGAACGAAGAGCGAATCATGGCCATGCTGGAGACGGCCATCTCCCATCCGATCGATCTGTCGTGTCGTGTGGATCCTGACCTGATCGCTGGGGCGATGTTGCGCCTCGGGGACACGTTGATCGACGGAAGCCTACAGGCACAGCTTCAACAACTGCGCCGCCGATACGAGGCAGGAATTGACTAAGACCGCCACACGCGCTTCACTACATACTGAAGACCTGCTCGATCTCATCGCTGAGTTAGGCGAGGAGCACAAGTACCAGGTGCGCCAGATCGAGATGGCCCACGATATGCAGACCGATTATCACGTCTCAGCTTTGCGCGGACTGGTAGACGGCTATCGTTACCGTCTGTCGGCACAGAGCGTGGGCACGGTCAGACAAGTGGGCGACGGGGTAGCCACTGTCTCTGGGTTGAGCGGAGCAATGGTCGACGAACTAGTCCTGTTCCCCGACGGCACCTACGGGCTGGCGCTGGATCTGCATCAGGACTACGTAGGCTGTGTACTCCTGGGGACGGACGAGAATATCCACGCAGGGGATATCGTCAAGGAGACCGGGCGGGTAATAGACGTGCCGGTGGGAGAGCCGATGCTGGGACGGGTGGTCAACGCCCTGGGCCAGCCCATCGATGGTCTGGCACCACCAGAGGCCACAATGCGCCGCCCTATAGACCGCCCGGCACCCACGTTCATCCAGCGCACACCGGTCAGCGAGCCCCTGCAGACCGGCATCAAATCCATTGACTCGGTCATCCCATTGGGGCGCGGCCAGCGCGAGTTGATCGTTGGCGACCGACAGATCGGCAAGACGGCCATCGGCGTCGACACGGTCATCAACCAGCGCGATGAAGGCGTCTACTGCATCTACGTCTGTATCGGGCAGAAGATGTCCACCGTGGCGCAGATCGTAGAGACGTTTCGCGAACACGGCGCGCTGGATCACACCACGGTCGTGGCCGCCAGTGCGGAAGAGCCGCCCGCGATGGCCTATCTGGCCCCCTACGCGGGCTGCGCAATGGCCGAAGCGTTTATGTACTCCGGTGCCCACGCGTTGGTGGTTTACGATGACCTAAGCAAACACGCCATCGCCTACCGCCAGCTCTCGCTGCTGTTGCAGCGCCCAGCAGGACGTGAGGCTTACCCAGGCGACGTCTTCTACCTGCATTCGCGCCTGCTCGAACGGTCAGCTCGTCTGTCGGCAGCATACGGAGGGGGCAGTATGACCGCCTTGCCCATCGTCGAGACACAGGCCAACAACATCGCGGCCTACATCCCCACCAACCTCATCTCAATCACGGATGGGCAGATCTACATGACCACACAGCTCTTCAACCAGGGCATCCAGCCGGCCATAGACGTCGGCTTGTCGGTCTCTCGCGTGGGCGGCGCAGCGCAGAATAACGCGATGCGCGCCGTTTCCCGCCATCTAGCCCTGGACATCGCTCAGTTTCTCGAAATGCAGATCTTTGCCCGCTTCGGAACAGAGCTGGACAAGGAGACACGCATACGACTGGCACGCGGCGAGCGGGTACGCGCTGTACTGACCCAACCCCAGTACAAGCCTATGCCGGTCGCCTACCAGGTGGCCGTCATCTACGCCGCTGGCCGGGGATACCTGGACGACGTTCCGGTCGAGCAGGTGCACGCGTTTGAGACACGTTTGCTCAACTTCCTGCAACAGCAGTACTCCGGCCTGCTGGCCGAGTTCTCAAGTGGCCACTGGAACGACCAACTGGAGAAGGACCTGCAAAACGCCATCGAGCGCTTCGAGGAGTACATGTGGCTCAAGTAGCTACCGACGTTCAACGGCGGCTTCAAAGCCTGCAGGATATCCGCCATTTGCTGCGCTCGATTCGAGCGATGTCCGCAATCCGCTGGCGGCGGGCCAGGGTACGCCTGCGATCAGCGCAGGAATACGCTACTGCCGTTGACCGGCAACTCGCCCTGTCCACAACCTTCCCCACAGCGCTGACGCGTGGCGCCCGCCACGTTTCTGGAACAGCCACATCCAATGCCCGTCGCAGCGTAGGGCTGATCGCACTGACGTCCGATCAAGGCCTATGTGGCACGTTCAACGCCGGTCTGGTAGCCCACGCCATCGATTTCATAGAGCGGGAGAGAAAGAGCGGGAACAAGATCAAGGTCATCGCTCTTGGGGAATACGGGAAGCGGTTCTTCGACAAGGCCGACTGCGAGTTGCTCTACACACAGCGCTTTCCACTCACGCACGCGGTCTCGTTCGTCGCGGCACGCGACATCCTGACCAAGGTCCAGCACTATTACGAGGCTCAAGCATTCAACACGCTCTACTTGATCTACAACCAATTCGTATCATTTGGCCGCTACCGGCGGGTCGAAGTGCGCTTGCTCCCCCCTGATCTCAACGCTGTATGGTGTCACGTCCGAGAAACCTCGAAAGAGGACTGTATGCTCGTACCCGAAGACATCATACTGGGCACACAGGCGCAGGATCTTCAGGACTTCCTACTCTGGGAACATCTGGCTGTGCAGGTGTACCTGGCGTTGATCGAGTCCATGGTCAGTGAGCAGGGTGCACGCCTGCAGACAATGGACGCGGCTATCTCCAACCTGGACGAGCGCGTACAACAGTTGCAGCTCGAGTACCATGCCATCCGCCAAGAGAGCATCACCCGCGAGGTGCTGGACGTACAGAGCAACACGCGCGCCAAGTATTCCTACGGCCAAGCACCGTTGTGACGCAGAGGAAGCACATGAAGTTCGTCGTCAGCATTGTGAACAAGGATGACTCGGTGCGTCTGCTGGACGCCCTGGTATCGAGCGGCTACGGGGTCACGACGTTCAAAACCTTCGGGGGGTTTCTGCGCAAAGAGAACGTAACTTTACTCACTGGCGTGGAAGACGAGCAGTTGCAGGCGGTGCTCCAGTTAATCCAACGCAACTGCCACACCCGCACACAGAATGTGGGCTCTCTGCCTCCGGTGATGGAATCGGGAGCACTGTACATCCTGGACACGGAGGAAACGGAGATCGAAGTGGGCGGCGCGGTGGTCTTCGTGTTTGACGTCGCGCAATTCCTCAAGGCCTAGACCAGATCAGGGAACCGGGCAACAGGCTACAGTCGGGCATGTGCTCGTCCTAATCGTCGTCATCATTATCATCGTCGGCACGTTGTCGATGCACAAATGACCTTTCACCTGACTCTTCACCAAATTCTCTTCCTCGCCGCCGGTGCCGTCACGCTAGGGGCAGCAGTGATGGTCGTGACCCGTCGGGATGTTCTTCAAGCCGCATTCTATCTGATCCTGTCCCTCGTCGGCGTGACCGGACTGTATATGCTGCTGGAGGCGCCTTTCCTGGCAGCGGTACATCTGTTCGTCTGGACTGGAGTCGTCGCTACACTGATCGTCCTCGCGGCGGTACTGACGCGCAACCCGATGCGCCCTGGTTCTCGCGGAGCCAGCCACCGATGGTGGGCAGCCGCGCTCATCGCGGTCGCGCTATGTGCCGTGCTGATCTGGACAACGCGGACCGTGGTCGGGCGTCCGATGAGCCACGATTGGCAGGCTTCCCCGGCGCCGGTGCCCGAACACAGCGTCGCCGCTCTCGGGACAGCGCTGGTGGACCCTGACGGGTTCGCGCTTCCCCTGGCGGTCACCACGGCACTGCTCCTGGCTGGCCTCTCCGGCGCAGCGGCAGTCTTGAGGAAGCACTGAGCTTCAGTATGTAGCTGGGGGCGATGACCATGGTGCCTTTGGAGTGGTATCTCATTCTGGCTGCGGCGTTGTTCTGCGTGGGCGCATACGGCGTCATGTCGAGGCGCAACGCTGTCGCTATGTTGATGGGTATCGACTTGATGCTCTGCGCAGTCGGCGTCAATCTGGTCGCCTTCTGGCGCTATCGGGAACCCACAGCAGTAACAGGACAGGCGTTCGCGCTGTCTGTCTACGCCGTGGCGGCTATCGAGACCGCCGTGTGCCTGGCGCTCACAATTTCCCTCTGGCGCACCCGAAACACGGTTCTTATGGAGGACACGGACTAGCTCAGGAGGCGGGCGCGGAACCCGCACCCCTACAGTAGCACCGGGGACCTATGTCTACTACATCTATTCTCAACCTCACCTGGCTGATTCCACTGTTCCCGTTCCTGGCTTTCCTCGGCATCTCCACATTTGCACACCAGAAACGCGAGTTGAGCCATCGCCTGGCTATCGCCGGAGTAGCCATCGCATTCGCACTGTCGCTGCTCGTATTCTGGGCGGCCGCCACGCTCCCCGTTGGTGGGGGAGAGAGCGCCTTCGAATCCTCGCTCGTCCATTGGTTCACCATCGGGACGGAGCAGTTCACGCTCGGCGTCACCGTAGATCCAGTCACCGCGGTGATGCTCCTGATGGTCGCGCCGATCAGCCTGATGATCCTCATATTCAGCCGGGGCGACGCGGACATCGATACCGACCGCAGACAGTCGGCTGCGTCCTTCAAAGACAGGCCCTCGCACACCCACTTCTGCGCCCAGGCGTCTCTGCTCACAGCCAGCGTGCTAGGAGCAGTGGTCTTCGACAACCTGCTGGCTCTGTTCATGTTCTGGGGGCTCGCGGACGCCTGCACGTACTTCCTGCTAGGCATGTCGTATGATCAGGATTCCACGGCGCAAGCCGGGCTCAGCGCGTTCCTGACGACCGGGGTCGGCAACCTGCTGCTCTTGCTAGGCCTCGCGCTCCTCTACGCATCGACCGGCTCACTGGCCTACCGGGATGTCGTCAGCGCCGAAACCTTGGCGCATCTGAGCGACACGCGTTTCCTGGGTACCCCGTACTCCACAGCCACGGTGATCGCGCTGTTGTTCTTGGGTGGCGCCATCGGCAAGAGCGCGCAGTTCCCACTGCACACGTGGCTGACCGAATCGGTAGCAGCCCCTGCCCCGGCGCTGGTCCTGATCCACACCATAGCGACAGGACCAGCCGGGGCCTATCTACTGATGCGCACGTTCCCGATTCTCGCGCTGGCTGACGTGGGCGTCTGGATGAGCGCCGTGGTGGTGATCGGTGCCAGCACCGCGATCCTGGCATCCATCATCGCCGTCGCCCAAAACGACATCCGGCGCGTGTTGGCGTTTTCCACGGTCAGTCAACTAGGCTGCATCGTCACCGCGCTGGGTATCGGCGCTTACGTGGCCGGCGCATTCCACTTGATCACCCACGCTTTCTTCAAGGCACTGTTGCTGCTCGGGTCGGGGTCCGTGATTCGCGGCATGAAGATGGGACAGGCAGAAGATGGGAAGCAGGAATCAAGAAGTAGGAGGCAAGAGGGAGGAGGCGACGCAGGCGCTCCTCGCGCAGGGCAGGAACAGAAAACGGGTGTTTCGAAGACCGAAGGATTCGACGCAAGTGACATGCTGAATATGGGAGGGCTGGCCCAACGCATGCCGCGCACCTTCTGGGCCTTCGTGGCCGGTGGCATGGCGCTCTCGGCGTTTCCGCTGATCAGCGCGGGCTACTGGTCTATGAACGGCATCCTGTCCTACGCCTACCAACGCGACCGTACGGTTTTCTGGGTATTGGCTGCGGTCACCGGCCTCACAGCCTTTTACACGATGCGGCAGATTGGCCTGGTCTTCCTCGGACAGCCACGCTCGGAAGCCGCCGCGCGCGCGCCGGAGAGTGCGCCTTCGATGACGGTGCCGCTGCTTGTGCTGGCCATCCTCTCTGTGGGCCTGGGCTGGTTTGGCGTCCCGGAGGAGTTCCCGGTGATTGGAAGCATCGCATCTAATTGGTTCCACCCCTTCATCGGCTCTGCATTCGGAATGACGGTTGTGGGCGGCCAGGTCGGAGAAGGCGCCCGACAACTGGCGGAGGTCACGGTGGGCTTCATGCGGCGGCCGCTGCTAATCGGATCGGCGCTCTCGCTGGGCGGTCTGGTGCTGGGCTGGTTGGTTTACGCTCGGCATCCGCTGCTAGGCGGGTTGGTGCTGGGCTGGCTGGTTTACGGCTGGAAGCCGCTGCAGGCTGGCGAGAAGGACCGGCTGGAAACGGGGATGCAAAGGGTATGGCTAGGCTGGCTCTATGCCTGCATGCGCGAGCGCTTCTACCTGGACCACCTGTACCGGGTGACTCTCGGGCGGGGGGTGATCCTGCTGGCCGACGTGCTCCGGGCGGTTGACGAACGTGTGTTGGATAGAGCGACCGGTCTGGCCGGACACGCCGCGCGCAGCCTCTCTAGCATAAGCGCTTGGTGCGAGGACCACGTTCTGCGCGCATGGGTCAGTCTGGTGGGACGGGCCGGCAGGGACGTATCCCAGGCCGTCGGCGAGGTGGAGCTGCACGTCGTGGCCCACCTCACCGACCTGGTCCGGCTAGGCACACGGGCGCTTTCGGAGCTGAGCGCCGCTGTTGACGTCAAGGTGATAGACCGCGCGGTTGAGGGCATCGGCGGCACAGTCAAGGCCGGCGAGCATTTCGTGCACTCGACCGAAACCGGCAACGTTCGAGACTACCTACTGCGGGCAGGCCTGATGGTGCTGACGTTGATCGTCGTCAGTTTCGTGATCCTGTTCCTGCACATCTAGGCACAGACTTGAGTGAGGAGGCCAGCAAGATGCTGGCGGCCCGAGAAGGAGCGCATCTGATGAACTTCCCAATCTTGAGCGTCACCCTCTTTGCCCCGATGGTGGGCGTGCTGCTCATCCTGGCCATCCCACGGGAGAACGTGAAGACTATCCGGTGGGTAGGGCTCGCGTTTGCCCTGCTAACGCTCATTTTGACGGCGATTATCTGGGTTGGCGTGGCCCAACAAGGTGCCGACGAGATGCGATATGCAGAGCGGTACCCGTGGATAGGCGCGTTCAACACGTGGTACAGCCTCGGCGTGGACGGCCTGAGCGCCCCAATGCTTCTATTGGCAGCCCTGTTGACCACTCTCGCTATGTTCTATTCCATGCGCACCATCAAGACGCGGGTCAAGGAGTACTATCTCTTGTTCCTCCTGTTGGAGACCGGCCTGTCCGGCGTCTTCATGGCTCTCGACATGGTGCTGTTTTACGTGTTTTGGGAAGTGGGACTGGTGCCGATGTTCCTCCTGATCGGCGTGTGGGGTGGCGAACAAGGGGAACGCGCCGCCATCAAGTTCTTCCTGTATACCTTAACAGGCAGCGTAGCTATGCTTCTGGCAATCATCGGCGTGTATCTCCAGACCGGGACTTTCGACATACTGGAGGCAGCGATGGGTCGCCCCTTTGCCGGTGACTTCACCTGGGCGTGTATGGCGTTCTGGGCGTTCCTCATCGCTTTCGCCGTCAAGATGGCAGCATTCCCGTTCCACACCTGGATAGCAGATGCTTACGGCGAGGCCCCCACGGGGGCCGGGGTGATGCTGGCCGGCATCCTGCCGAAGCTGGGGGCCTACGGCCTGATCCGTCTCGCGCTTCCGCTATTCCCAGGCCCGTTTCGCTATTTCGTCGTGCAGATACCGGTCATACCGGTGCTAGCTGTGACGAGCATCGTCTATGGCGCACTGGTCTGCATGGCCCAATGGAACCTCAAGCGCCTCATCGCCTACTCCTCGGTGGCGCACATGGGCTACGTGATTCTAGGTGTGTGCGCCGCCGCCGCTGGCATAGGGATGCTTGACGACGTGAATGCGCTTAACGCAGCAGCAGCCGGGCTCGGCGGGGCCGCGATGCAGATGTTCACACACGGGATCATCATCGGGGGGTTCTGCTTCCTGATTGGCATCCTCCGCGCGCGAACGCGCACAGGTGACTTGAAGGCCCTGGGAGGGCTGGCCACTCAGATCCCCCACTACTACACAATCACAATGATAATGGGCTTTGCATTGCTCGGGCTGCCGGGTCTGGGCGGGTTCTGGGGCGAGTTCTTCGTATTCCGGGGCACGATGCGCTTCATCCCTATTGCTGCCTTCGTCGGCGTGCTGGGCCTGATTTTCTCAGCGGCGTACATTCTGTGGAAGATCGTGCAGCACGTCTTCCTCGGCCAACTCGACGAGTCGAGATGGGGCCAGCTGCAGGATATGGTGTGGTGGGAGAAGCTGACAACGTGGCCGCTGGCGCTCATCACGATACTCCTGGGCTTGTACCCCACCCCAGTGCTGGATATGTTCAACAGCGCGCTGACGGCGCTGATCAAGACGCTGCCGTGATGCAAAGCACTCCGCGGATGCAGACGACGCAAGGCCAGGGTCGGATATGTCGGACGGGCACAATGCACGAGATATAGGCCAGAGGCCGACGTCGGGGAACCAACGCCTATGCTGAAACAGACACTGTGGCTGCTCTCGCCGGAACTGATACTGCTGCTGGCAGCAGTGCTGGCGCTGGTGCTGGACATACTTCGCCCACATCAGCGGGGTAAGCGCCTGGCATCGTTCATCGGACTAGGAGGCGTGATCGGCGCCTTGATCGCCAGCGGCACGCTCTGGAGATGCAACCTGGCGGTGTGGCACGCGCTCGCATGCGACACGTTCGCCATCGTCATCAAGATGTGCGCACTGGTGGCAGCGGGCATCGTGATACTGATCGCCGAATCCATCGTTCGGTCCCGCTGCCGTCACCAGGGTGTGTTCTACGCGCTGTTGCTTCTCTCCATGCTGGCGATAACCCTGCTCGCCGGAGCGACCAACCTGATCATGCTGTTCCTGGCCTTCGAGCTGCTCAACGTCACGGCCTACCTGCTTGCCGACTCCTTTCGCGATGAGAATGGCTCAACGGAGGCAGCGATCAAGTACCTGCTATACGGCGCAACGATGTCGGCCGTGATGCTCTATGGTATGTCGTGGCTCTATGGACTGACCGGCTCCACGGACCTGGCGGACATCGCGGCAAACCTGGGACGAGCCGAGAACACACTGAGACCCGCCGTGCTCCCGGCGTTGATTCTGGTGACAGCGGGGCTTGCTTTCAAGACAAGCGCAGTACCGTTCCACCAGTGGGCACCCGACGTGTATGAGAGTATCCCGACCCCGGTCGCCGCGTTCCTTTCAGTAGGTCCGACGATCGGCGGCCTCGCAGTCATCCTGCGGGTTCTGCTGACCATGCTGCCGACGGTTCCGGGGAACCTGGCCCTGGACTGGCGGACGCTGTTGATGGCGATATCGGCGCTTACGATGACGATCGGCAATCTGGGAGCCCTGGGACAGAAGAACGTCAAGCGGCTGTTGGCCTACTCCAGCATTGCGCAGATCGGCTATCCACTCATCGGCGCGGTGGCCGCGTCTCCCCAAGGGGTCGCAGCGGCGTTGCTCTACCTGCTCGCGTACGTATTGAGCAACCTGGGCATCTTCGCCGCCGTGTCCATTGTCAACAACCAGACCGGCTCTGACGCGATACGCGATTACGCGGGCCTGCACGAGCGGGCACCAGGCACGGCATTGGGGCTGACGATCTGTTTGCTATCGCTCGGTGGTGTTCCACCGACAGCCGGCTTCATCGCCAAGCTATTCCTTTTCTCGGCGGCAATCGAGAGAGGTCTGCTATGGCTAGCCGCGATCGGTGTAATCAACAGCATCATCTCACTCGCTGGCTACTGGAAAGTCATCCGCGCTCTGTACCTCTCCCCCACCCCGGCGCAGGCCAGCGAGCCAGTGACGGTCTCGCTCACCCTGGCAGTCGCCTCCGGAGTGGCCGTCACGGGTGTGCTTGGCATGGCGATTTTCTCCAATCAGCTCCTGGAGCTGCTTCAAGTCGCTGCGTACACTCTGTTTAGATGAGCATCGCGCCCCACGGATAAGGGCGATGGAGGTCAAAATCGGTCCAACATGTGCCATGTGTCCAGTGTATAGTGGACATTCCTCAGTAGAAACCTGGGGAACTAGCGCGTACAATGGTTGGATACGCGATACCTACCGCACTCCAGAAGACACCAAGGAGAACCATCGGTTTTCGAGGGTCAACAGGTGGTCACAATCGGCCATTTGGAGTATAATAGATAAGATTGAGGTAATCTATTGAGGGGGAGCACGATTGCACATTCATCTGGAGTTCCTGGGAGTCTCCCGCCTGGTAGCAGGCACAAAAGAGATTCTTTTGGAGGTGGAGGGAGGCACAACCTTCCGGGGCATCGTGCGCATGTTGAGCGAGCACTATCCCGAGATGGTTGGCGACGTGATTCTACCCGATGGCGAGACACTACACCCCCCCAACATCTTCAACCTCAATGCCCGGCAGATGATTCCGGAAAGCAAGATGCATCAAAGTCCTAACGACGGTGATCGAATCATACTAATGTCCATGTCAGCAGGAGGCTAACTATGTATGGTTATAGCGGCAAGTTTCTCCACGTCGACCTGACCAAACGCAAGACATGGGTCGAGACCAAACCGGAAGAGTGGTACAAGACGTACATCGGCGGCGTGTCGATGGCCAGCAGGCTTTGCTGGGAGAACATCGAACCCGGCTGCGATCCGCTCTCTCCCGGAAACGTGATTTGTATGGCCGGCGGCTTGTTCGCCGGCACGCCAGTGCCCGTGGGAGGGAAGTACGGCATGGCGTCCAAATCCCCATTGACCGGCTTCATCGGCGACAGCCTCTCAGGCAGTTGGATGGCAGTCTCGCTGAAGAGGTCCGGGTGGGACGGCATCGTGGTCCATGGAACGAGCGACGAATGGGTCCAGGTGTTCATTGACGACGACAAAGTCGAGTTTCGTGACGCGTCGCACCTCGCAGGCCTGGGAACTACGGAGACCGAAGAGGCAATCCGCGACGAGTTCTGCGACGATCAGGTGCGCACAGCCTGCATTGGGCCGGCTGGCGAGAACCTGGTACGCGTCGCCAACGTAAGCAACGATGGGCGGAAAGCTGGCCGCACCGGTCAGGGAGCGGTGTGGGGCTCCAAGAAGCTCAAGGCGATTTCCATTCGGGGCACGGGTGGCGTCGCCGTAGCCGATCCCGAGACACTGCTACAGCTATCATTCGACATCTTGCAGGCAGCCCAGGGCCCACACACGCAGAAGTATCGCATCCTGGGGACCTCCTCCAACGTGCTCAACATGAACAAGCTGGGACTCCTGCCCACGCGCAACTACCAGCAAGGTGTCTTCGAGGGCGCTGAACTGGTGAGCGGCGAGTATCTGCACGAGCATTACAAGGCGAAGACGATTGCCTGCGCTCAGTGCCCGATCGCCTGTGAGCAGGTGGGGCACGTGAAGGAAGGGCCGTACGCGGGGGCAATGGGCCACGTTGAGTACGAGTCGCTCTACGCGTTGTCTTCGAACTGCGGCGTGAGCGATATGGAAGCCTCCATCCAGGCCATCGCCAACTGTAACGAGCTAGGGCTTGACACTATGAGCACGGGAGTGACCATCAGTTGGGCCATGGAGTGCTACCAGAAAGGCGTCTTCACCCAAGAAGACTTCAAGTGCGAGAAGTACCCCGAAGGCTTCGAGGCCGAGTTCGGCAATGGTGAAGCGATGGTGACGCTGACCGAGATGATGGCCCACCGCGAGGGTTACATGGGCAACTTGTTGGCCGAGGGAACCAAGCGTGCCAGCGCAACGGTTGACGAGGAACGAGGCACCGAGACCTACCAATGGGCGATGAACATCAAGGGCCTCGAATGTCCGGGATACGACGCGCGCACGCTCAAGACCTTTTCTGTGGGTCTGGCGGCGGGCGTACGCGGCGGATGCCACAACCGTTCGGCGGCCTACGACCCTGATATCAAAGGGCAGGTTGACCGATTCAGCATTGATGAGACACGAGGCGAGCTCGCCAAGAGCACGGAGGAGTACGCGGCCGTCTACGACACGCTACCGATGTGCAAGTTTATCCGCCGCTGCTTCACCGGGAAGGCCGACCGGGCGGGCGCGTGGCCGGCTATCGCCAAGCTGATCAATGCCACGACCGGCTGGGATTTCGACTACGACGCTGTTGATCTGATCGGCGAGCGAGCGCACACGATCAAGAAGGCCTTTAACATCCGCGAGGGCTGGACCCGCGAAGACGATCACCTACCCTGGCGGTGGCAGAACGAGCCCATGAAAGAAGGCCCTTCCGCCGGATACGTGGTGACCCACGAAGAACTGGACTACCTGAAGGACATCTACTACGAGGCGAAGGGCTGGACGAAAGAGGGCCTGATCCCCAAGGATAAGCTGGTCGAACTGGGGATGGAGGACGTAGCCGAGGAAATCGGGGTATAGGAGGCAAAGATGCCGACTTCAACTTCCAAGTACCAGTACGTTGCATGCGATCCGACGAAGTGCGTCGGGTGCCAGATTTGTGAGTATGTCTGCTCGTACACGAAAAACGGTGAGTTCAACACCTATCGGAGCCGCATTCGTACCGTGCGCGCGCATAAGGTATTGATGACAGCAGTAGCCTGTCGCACGTGCGAGGATGCGCCCTGCGTCATCGCTTGCCCGCGCAAGGCACTGACACAGGATCCCGTCACCGGCATCATCCACATTGACGCCAACCTCTGTGATGGTTGCGCGTGGTGTATTGAGGCATGCGACTTTGGCGCGATCTCGCTCAACCCGGCGACCAAGTTGGCCGAGATCTGCAACCTGTGCGAAGACCAGGAGGATGGTCCGCAGTGCATCAAGTGGTGCCCGAAGGAAGCGCTAGAACTCACCACGCCTGATCGGCGGGCGCAGCGGGCACGGCACAAACTGCTCACTGAAGAAGCAATCCGAGTGAAGTGAATCCTCTCTCAGACACGGGTGTACATGGATGTTCATGTGCAACCCGTGTCTGTCTGTGTATGAACGAGCGTTCTAACCAAGGAGCTAGAGACAGTATGGCAGGAGATAACGGAGCAGGGGGTAACGGCAACAAGGGAATCCGCACAGGTGTGTACGTCTGCCACTGCGGGTCCAACATCGCCGGTGTCATCCCGCCCAAGGCCGTGGCCGAATACGCCGCCACGCTGCCCGGGGTAGTCCGC